>NZ_JBIVXV010000026.1:0-101103 GCF_044769385.1 Streptomyces sp. NPDC090445
CGAGGCCGTAGCCATCGCCCCGCACCACAAAACGGCCCCGATCAACCCACCTGTGAAGGTCCCACGCACCCGGGATTCTTAAGTCACTGGTATTGCGCCTACACCCACGGTTTCACCGCCGAGCCGCCGGCACCGCTCGACCTCTGGCGGGACTGCGTACGGATCGCGGCGGCCCGCCCGGGGGCGGGTCCTGGCCCGCCTGCGGGAGGCCTGCGGCAGCCCGGACCGGCTGGACCGGGCGGCCGAGGCGTGGCGGCTGGGCGGGAGCGCCGGGCTGGACGTGCTGGAGGAGGCCTGGACGCCGCCGAAGCAGGACACCGCCCGGGCCCGCACCGTGCTCACCGCGGGCTGGGAGCAGGACGAACTGCCCGAGCTGGAGGTGCGGGACAACCGCTTCACGCCGGCCGGCAGCGGGCTCCAGCTCCGCTACGGCCGGGACGGCCGCTGGTACCCCTACCGGCAGCGGGACGGCCGGTGGTGGCCGGCCGCCGCACCGCACCACGACCCGGCCGAGGCCCTCGCCGAACTCCTCGACGGCTGAACCGCCGGGCACCGTACGCGGGGCGGGTCAGCGGAAGTCGGCGGTGTGGTCGCGGGCCCATTCGGTGTACGGGCGCGGGGGCCTGCCGGTGACCGCGTCGGCGGTGACCGTCCCGGGGGCCTGCGGGGGTTCGGCGCCTTCCTGGGCGGCGGGTTCGTCGGGGGTCGACTCGACTCCGGAGTAGTCCTCGTAGCCGAGGAGGAAGTCGGCGTTCGCCGCGGCCCAGCCGCCCTGCCGGTGGTAGAAGGCACGGGCCTCGGCGACGGTGGCCTCCTCCAGCCGGATCTCCTCGCCGAGGGCTTCGGCGATGGCCGCCACCTGCTCGCGCTGGCTGAGCGTCTGCGGGCCGGCCAGCGTGTAGGCGGTGTTGACGTGCCGGTCCTCGGCCAGCGCGGCAGCGGCGACATCGGCGATGTCCCACTCGTGGACCGGGGTGCTGAGCCGGCCGGGGTACGGCTCGACGACGGTGCGCCGGGCACGGATCGACGGACCCCACATGTGCAGGGAGTTGACGGCGAACTCGCCGGGCCGGACATGGGTCCACTCCAGGCCGGAGGCCTCCACGGCCCGTTCGACGGGCAGGTGGTACTCGGTGTCCCAGCCGGCGGTGACGGTCGCGGACGAGAGCACCACGACACGGCGCACCCCCGCCCTCACCGCCAGGTCCACGACCTCCTGCGCCGTCTCCGGGACGGGGAACAGGAACATCTTCTCCACCCCCGCCAGGGCGTCCGCCAGCGTGCGAGGCTGAGCCAGGTCACCCGCGACGACCCGGGCCCCGGCGGGCAGCCCGGCACCGTCCGGCCTGCGCGTCAGCGCGCGTACGCTCTCACCGGCCTCCAGCAGTCGTCCGACCACGCGCCGTCCCATGTTCCCGGTCGCACCGGTCACCAGGACCGTCATCACACACCACGTCCCCTTCAGCTCTTCCCTCGGATGCCGTTCTCGAGCGTGCGGACGACCGCTGCGGCGACACCGTGCCGCGGCAGGACACCGCGACTCGCCGAGTCACAGCCGGCGTAGACGAGCGCCCACAACGTTCCCTGGATCCACTGCACCGCGACATCCGGGTCGAACACCCCCTCCGCCTGGCCGCGCGCGATCAGATCGCCCACCATCCGGTCCACGGAATCCGGCTCGCCACCCGCCTCGAAGCCCTCGAGGACGGTGGAGTCGCCGTACAGGAACAACAGCCGATCCCCCGCACCGACCATCGCCGCGACCAGCCGACGCATCGCCTCCAGAGGCGGCCCCTCGTCCACCGCCGCACCCAGGACCGACTCCCGGATCACCACATAGGCATCGGCGACGGCCGCCCTGACCAGCACCTCCCGGTCGGGGAAATAGCGGTGCAGCGTACTGCGCCCGACCTGAGCGGCCTTGGCAATGTCGGCGAGCGTTGCGGCACGGTCCCGGGCCAGCACCTCCGCGGCCGCGCCCAGGATGGCGCGACGCGTCCGACTCCGCGTTCCGGATTCCACAGCTGCACTGCTCATGTCCTGAACGTAGCAGATCATCATCCATCTTGGAGCTTGGCTCTCCAATTTTAGGACATGCATGTCCCATTAAGATTCCTGGACGTATTGCTGGAAGCGCTGCGCTGGGGGAAGGGTCTGACGTGAACGTGGAGGACACGACGGTGAGGGAGACCGCACCACCCGGGGCACACCCCGAGGCACCGCCGGAGTGGGCCATCCGGGTCCTGGTCGGGCTGTTGGCCATCGGCTCGGCCCTGGGCTGGATCCGGCGTCGGCATGGCCACCGGTACGCATGACGAACTCGCCGGGTGTGAGGGCCGGTGTGGTGGGCCAGTCGAAGAGCCTCCCCCGCACGGGGGAGGCGGATCATGCCCCGGCCCGATTCCTGCGCGCTGCGGATCCGGAACAGTGAACCCGTGGAAATCAGCGAGGCGAGCCCAACGGCGGCGGTCGAGGGGACCGGGCGGCCCGAGCGGCCTGTGCCGCTCCGGGAAGTGCGCACGGCCCGCAGCCAACCGTGTGTGCGGACGCGGACGATGAGGGGCCATCTGTGACGCTGTGGCTCATGTCGTTCCCGGCGTTCGTGTGTCTGCTGGTCTTGTTCGCCCTGGTGGAGAGCGCGTGGCGATGGTTCACGGGGCTGGGCTTGATGCCGTGGCTGCGCAGGCGCACGGGGCGGTCGTTGTCGAACACGGTCTTCGACGAATTCACGGCGGTCGTGAACGGGAACAAGGCGGCAGAGCTGGAGCAGCGGCGGGTGGAACTCCTGCAGCGGGACGACGAGAGCGACGGCGCGCCGCCTCGCTCCAGCATCGACCTGACCGAGGGCACCGCGTTCATCGTGTTGCCGCGGGCAGCGGCTGCCCCGCGCGCTGACAGGTGCGATGCCCTTGAAGGCGGCCGGCGGTGAAGCGCGAACCGGAGGGGGCGGTCGCAGAGCCGTCCATGCTGTGGGGGCGTATCGCGTGCGTGTGGGCGGCCGCGTTCGCCGGGCTGCACTTCTACTGGGCCGTCGGCGGTGATGTGGGGTTGAGCATCTCCGCCGGTCCGTTGGCCGCCGAGCGCCCGCTGTGGTTCGTCGTGGCCGGCTTGTGGGGGGTGGGCGGGCTCTGCCTCCTCGGCGCACTGCTGGCGTGGCTGCTCGCCCGGTCCAGGCTCCGGGGCGTTCCCGCTCTGCTGGCACGGTGGCTGGGCTGGGGCGTCAGCGCCCTCCTGCTGGCCCGCGGCATCGGTGTCGAGGTGCTGCTGCTGACCGACGCAACGCACCTGGACACCTCCGTGAGCGCGGGGCAGCGGGCCTGGACGCTGACCCTCTGGAACCCCTGGTTCATCGCCGGAGGACTGGCCTTCGGCCTCGCCGCCCTCCGGTCCCGCAGGCCTGCCGACGCGGAATCGCCACCCCCGTCCAGGCGCTGAGGCGCCGTCCCTTCGGCGAGTGGCGCTCGCTCGCCACCGGGGTTTCAGGCGTTGGCGTAGTGGGCGGCGTACTCCTCGCTGGGCGGGACGACGGTGATGACGTCGATCAGCACACCGTCGGGTGCGGCGACGATGAAGTGGCGCTGGCCGAACTCCTCCGTGCGCAGTGGCAGTACCTCGGGCAGGCCGGCCCCCGCCACGAGCCGCTGGTGCTCGGAGTCCACGTCGTCCACCTCGAAGTTCAGCAGCAGGCCGCCCCGGAGCGCGACCCGGTGACCCTCGGGGACGGTCGGGTGGGCGTGGTCGAGGAGGGCCAGCTCGTACTGCGGGGCGTCGGGCCGGCGCAGGCTGACGTACCAGTCCGACTCGAAGGTCACCTCGAACCCGAGGTGGCGGGTGTAGAAGTCGCGGGAGGCCGCCACGTCCCGGGTGGCGAGCACCGGGTAGAAGCCGCCGAGCTTGGTCGCGGGTCCTGTCGTGATGTCGTTCGTCATGGCAGAGGAGGGCCCTTCCTTTTCGCGTACTCCGGGTATGCGAACTGTCGCGTTAGCATACCCCGGGTATGCGAAAAGGGAAGGGCGGTGCGCGTAATGGCGGTCAACCGGGCGGAGCAGCGAGCGGCCACGCGGCGGGCGCTGCTGGCCGAAGGACGGCGGCAGTTCGCCGCCGACGGATACCACAACGTCGTGCTGTCCGAGGTGGCGCGGGCCGCCGGGGTCACCAAAGGGGCCGCCTACCACCACTTCGACAGCAAAGCGGGCCTCTTCCGGGCCGTCGTCGCCGAGATCCAGCAGGAACTGGGCGAGCAGGTCGCGGCCGCGGCCGAGCAGCACGAGGACCTCTGGGAGCAGCTCCGGGCCGGCTGCCGGGCCTTCCTGGCCGCGGGAACCGACCCGGCGGTGCGACAGATCCTGCTGGTCGACGCGCCGACCGTGCTGGGCTGGGACGAGTGGCGGGCCTTGGACGAGGAGTCCTCCGCCCGGCACCTCGCAGAGGTCCTGGCGGCGCTCGCCGCAGCCGGGGTCATCGCCGACGAGCCGGTGGAGGCCCTGTCCAGGCTGCTCTCGGGGGCGATGAACGAGGCCGCGCTCTGGATCGCGCGAGGCGGGGACCCGCACGCCGCGGAGCAGGCGCTCGACCGGCTCCTGGCGGGACTGCGCACCCCCGCCTGACAACTGTGAGTACGGGCCCGCACCGGGCCGGATGCCGCCAGAGCGGCGATCCGGTCGATCAAGGCCATCAGCAGCCACCCGCACAAGCCAATCGCGACACGAGACGCCTGACGCCTGCCGTCTGACGCCGCTACACCGGCGGAGGGTGCGGTACGGCCCCGCGGGGGCTGACCTTGAGCAGCCGGGGGAGAAGCCGGGGAAGCAGCCGGGTGCTTCCGGCGGCCCGGTACACCGTCCCCGGCACGAAGTCCTCGCCCGCCCGCCCGCCCGCCCGCCCGGCCGCCCGCCCGGCCTCGGCCGACCCGACCACGGCTGCCTGCGCTGCCGGGGACCACTGGCGCTGATCACCCTGGGCGGCACCGGGCGGCACCGGGCGGGTCCCGTACGAGGACGCCACCTCCGAGCCGCCCCGGAGCGGCCCCGGCTGAGGCGCTGTCAGCGGGCGGGTGAAACCCTGGCGTGGCCATGCCCTTACGCTTGGGCCCCGGCAGGCTGTCGACGGACGGCCGGTGAGGAACGGAGCGGGCGGTGCCGGTGCCATCGGAGCAGGCGAACGACGGAGGCCTGGTCGGCAGGGCACTCGGGGGGCGCTACCGGGTGACCGAGGTGGTCGGCCGCGGCGGCATGGGCGTGGTCGCGCGGGCGGTCGACGAGGTGTTGGGCCGGGAGGTCGCCGTCAAGCTGCTGCGCGCTTACACCGATGCCACCCCCGCCGAACAGGCCGACCTGCGGAACCGGATGCGGCGCGAGGCACAGGCCGCCGCGCGCATCCGGCACACCGGCGTGGTCACCGTGCACGACGTGACCGAGGAGCAGGGCCGACCGGTCATCGTGATGGAGCTCGTCGACGGGCCTTCGCTCGACCGAGTCGTGGCCGAGCGCGGCGCGCTGGACCCGTACGAGGCCGCCGCCATCGGCGCCAGGCTGATGGACGCGCTCGACGCCGCGCACCGAGCGGGCGTCCTGCACCGGGACGTGAAGCCGGGCAACGTGCTGCTGGAGCGCGGCGGCCGGGTCGTGCTTACCGACTTCGGCATCGCCAGCATGCAGGCTGCCGACGACGAGGAGCTGGCGAAGCTCACCCGCAAGGGCGAAATCGTCGGCTCGCTCGACTACTTGCCGCCGGAGCGCGCCCAGGGCCGGGAACCCGGACCCGCCTCGGACATCTGGTCGCTGGGGATGACCCTGTACGCGGCGGTGGAGGGCGTCTCGCCGTTCCGCCGGACCTCCGTGTGGTCGACGCTGTCCGCCATCGTCGCCGAACCGCTGCCCGAGCCCCGGCGGGCGGGGCCGCTCGGGCCGGTGCTGTCGGCCCTGATGGCGAAGGAGCCGGAGAACCGGCCCACCGCCGACCAGGCCCGCGCGATGCTGGAGCAGGTGGCGTCCGGCGCCGCCGCCGCCGGGGAGGACCCGCGGCAGCCGGCTCCGGCCGTGCCACCGGCTCCGGTCGCCGCCGCGCCCACCCCCACGGCTCCGGCCACCGCCCCACCCTCCGCCGCCGCTCCACCCTCCGCCGCCGCCGCGCCCTCCGCCGCCCCTGCCGCCGTACCGGTTGCCGCTGCCCCTGCCGCCGCTGCGGCGCCGGCCGCCGGGCCCGTCGCCGGGCCGTCTCCCGGCTTCGGCCCGCCACCCGCCGCCGTATCGTTTCAGCAGCCGCCTCACGCCCCGGCTCCGTACCCCGGATTCCCTCTGCAGGGCGGGCCGTCGGGCCAGCCGCCCACCGCCGTACGCACCACCGAGGAGGCGGCCACGGCCCGGGCACGCCGCCGCAGCCGGGTAGCGATCGCCGTGGCGGTGGCCGCCGTCCTCGCCGCGGGAGGCGTCACGTACGCCGTGACCAGCGGGGGCGGCGGGAACCAGCCCCGGGCGTCGGTGACGCCGCCGGCGGCCGAGCCCGCACCGCAGGCGTCCGGCGACCTGCCGGACACAGCCGGCCCGGGCCCTTCCCCCTCCGGGACCCAGGCCAAGCCGTCCGCCACTGCCTCGAAGAAGCCGGGCACGGCAACGCCCTCCCCGAAGGCGTCCTCGGCTGCCCCGGCCCAGCCGGGCCCCGTACCGACGGGCTGCGCCGGCTGGACCCACAAGGACCCGAAGCCGGGCACGTACGGCTACATCTCCGGCGACCACCACCTGCTGGCCGCGCCGTACCAGAACTGCACCGCCGGCGCCCTCGTCAAGAACGGCACGAAGCTCTGGTACCACTGCTACATCGTCAACCAGTACGGAAACCAGTGGACGTACGTGCGCGTGGACGGCACGAACACCACCGGGTGGCTGTACAACCGCGACCTCACCGGCCAGAAGGGCTCGTCCCCCGCGTGCTAGCGCACGGGCCCCACTCGCACCGGGCACGCATGTCCGCTGCTGTGCGGGGGCGCCGTTGTATTTCCACCCGTTCTCGATCTCCAGGCACTCATCTGTCCGACCGGTGCGTATGCCGCCTGCGGCGGGTGCACCAGCTGCGGATTTTCTGGCGGTGTTTGTGCCACCACGCCCGGGCCCAGAGACCCTGTACGAACAGCAGCACGGCCAGCGTGGCGAGTGCGTCGGCCCGCTCGGGCAGCCCTTCCCCATGGGCGAGGGCCTCGATCGACCGGCCCGCGAGCGGCAGGGTCACCTCGTGCAGCATCGCCAGTCCGAAGATGACGCATGCCGTGGACCCGACCACCACGAGCAGGGCGTAGACGTGCACGCCGACGCCGGAGGCGCGGTGCTTCGCCGAGGAGGAACGGCGCAGCAGCGCGGTCGCCTCGGCGTACAGGTTGTGGCTGCCCGACAGGTCTTGAAGGACGAAGTAGAGGTCGGTGCGCATGAACACGAGGCACTGCACGGCTGACGAGTACATCAGTGTGAGCACGGCCACCGACAGGACCGGATCGTCTGCTCCGGCTGCTCTGGCGATCAGACACGCGCCCGCGATCGCGGCGTCCAGTACGAGCCCCGAGAGGTAGACGGTGAGGCGTTCGCGGCGTCCCTTGAGCCAGATGCCCGAGACCTCTGTCTGTGCCACGAGGAACTGGAGCCGTGTGCCCAGGCTCAGCCGTCCTCGCACCCCGACGGCTCGTGCGGTGAACAGATGGGCCAGTTCGTGCAGGAGGATCAGTGTCCATGTCGTGATCGCCTGCATGGCCAGGGTGACGGTTCCGTACTGCGGTGCGAGCAGGTCGCTCCACGCGGGCCGTGCGCTCGGCTCGGCCACGGCGACCACGGGACCGCAGAGGGCGAGCAGCAACAGCACCGCGTGCAGTGCGGGGTGCACGGTCCAGCGGAGGTGCCGGCGCCGCACGGCCGGAAGGGTTTCCCGTACCGGCCGGTGGTCGTACCGCCTGCTTCCGACGGTGTCGGCGAGGCCTGCCGCACCCAGTCCCTCCGCGAACGCCTGCACGTCCAGGTCGCGGCCGGCGGTGTGGCGCAGCGCGGAGCGGGCCTCGTCCGGCGGGCAGCCGGCGGCCAGCAGGAGGAGTGCGTCGAGCCCTTCCGGGGGGAGGGCTATGGCCGCCCCCGTGTCCTGGCGCCCGACGAGCCATTCGTGGCCGTGCGGGCGCATCTCCAGGACGGGAAGGACGATGCCGTTCCGGTTCATCGCCCGCACACGGGGCAGTCGGGCCGTGAGGGGTGTCGGACGTGGACGTGCTGGTCCGGGGCTATCAGGTTCATGCCGCGCACGTAGCCGAGCGGTTCCCGGTTGATTCCCGTGAGGAGCGCGATGACTTCGTAGGCGATCAGCTGTCCGGAGATGCCCGCGACGGGGGCGAGGACGCCCTTGCCTCCCATCCTCGGGTGGGCGCCGGGCTTGAGCCGGGCCTCCTCCCCGGCTGCCACGCACAGGTAGCACGGTCCGTCCGGCCCGTACGTACCGACGGCCACGAGCGGGCCGTTGTAGCCGGCCGAGACCCACGGGACTCGGAGGCGGGTGCAGACCTCGTTGGCCCAGTGGGCCAGTACGTCCACGCGGGGCTCGTCGGCACAGAGGGCGAGGGCGTCGCACCCTTGCAGCAGTTCTTCGAGTTCCGGGGCGGCGTCCACGTGGCGCCGGACCGCGGTGTACGTTCCTGCCGAATTGACGGCAGTCAGGCGGTCGGCGGCGGCTTCGGCCTTGGGGCGGCCGATGTCCGACTCGGTGTACAGCACCTGCCGGGTCAGGTTGGACTCCTCGACCACGTCCGCGTCGACGCACGTCAGCGAGCCCACGCCGGCTGCGGCCAGCGCCCACGCCGCGTGGGAGCCCGTTCCGCCCAGGCCCACGACGAGTACCCGCGCCCGCCCCAGTGCCCGCTGGTTCTCCCACGGATCGTTGCGCGGTCTGAGGTCGACCCGCCTGAAGTAGGCGTGGTTGCGGCTGTAGCGTGCGGCTTCGGCCGGGGGCAGGGCGGCGGGGCCGGCCGCGGCGTCTTCCACGTAGCCGGAGTCCAGGAGGGCGGTCACCAGCCGTCGCGCACCGGCCGTCCCCAGGTCGGGGTGGAGAGCGGCGACCTGGGCCTCGATCCGGTCGGGAGGGTTCTCGCCGTCCATCAGCCGCAGGGCGCTCCACGCCCAACCGTTCGGATCCGCGATCTCCGCGGAGATCCCGTACAGCTCGCCGCCGATGCGGACGGTTCCGTCATCGAGCTGGTGCGCCAGGTGTTCGGTTTTCACCCTGGGCCGTCTCATTGGTGCATCACCGGTGCATCACCCTTCGAGCGGGATGTGGCGGAACGGGTGACCCGTTCCGCCACAGAGAACGGGCCTGCCGCGATCAGGTCTCGTTGGCCTTGTTCTGAATGGTCTCGATCTTGTCGAGCAGGCGGATCTCGATGGTCCCCGGCTCCGGGTGCTCGGCGGCTGCCCCCTGGCTGACGGACTCGTCGCGGGACGTCTCGTTCATGGCGGTCTCCTTCGGTCGTACGCCGTCGGTCCGGCGTGACTCCATGCTGGTCAGGGGGCCTGTCGCGGGGCTTTCACGCTTCTTTCGGATCGGCGTGGAGGATTTCGGAGCCGACTGCGGATGCCTCGATGCCGTGGCAGTTTCCGGCCTCGGCTTGAATGTGCAACGGCATACCGTGCAACGAAGGGGAGCTTGGTGTACGGGGCACTGGGGCTTGACCGGGAGAGTGAGTCCGTTTACAGGATGATGCTGGAGAACCCGGGGTGGGGGGTGGCCGAGCTCTCCGTCGCATTGGGGATGGACAGGGCTTCGGTCGTGGCGACACGGGACCGGCTGGCGGATCTCGCGTTTCTGAGGTCGTCGTTGAACGATCCGGAGGCGCTTCGGCCGGTACCGCCGGAGATCGCTGTGGACACGATGCTCGCCCGGCAGCAGGCGGAGTTCGCCCGCAGGCAGAAGGAGATCGAGGAGAGCCGCACCGCCATGGCGGCCATGCTGTCGAACTACGCCTCGCTGCAGGCCGGCCAGAACGCCGGTGGTGTCGAGCGGGTGGTGGGGTTGGACGCCATCCGCGTCAGGCTGGAGGAACTGGCCTTCCGCGCCCGCCGCGAGACGCACGCGTTCGCGCCCGGCGGTGCGCAGACGCCGGCCAACCGCGCCGCCAGCCGGCCTCTGTCCGAGGCGCTGCTGGCGCGGGGCGTACGGGTGCAGACCGTCTACCTCGACAGCGTTGCGAACGACCCCGGGAGCCGGGAGCACATCGCCCGGATGGCGTCCATGGGGGGCGAGTCGAGGACCGTTCCCTCGCTGCCCATGCGGATGCAGATCGTGGACCGGGAGGTGGTGCTCCTCCCCCTGGATCCGGCTGACTCCTCCCAGGGAGCCGTCGTCATCCGGGAGGCCGGGGCGCTGGCCGGCCTGTGTGCCCTCTTCGACCAGGTGTGGGCGAGGGCTCAGCCGCTGGGAGAGGCGGTGGTGCCGGTGTCGGCCGACACGGTGGGGCGGCAGGAGGTGGCGCTGCTCCAGCTGCTTGCCGAGGGGCTGACCGACGAGGCCGCGGCGCGAAGGCTCGGAGTCTCGCTGCGTACGGAGCGGCGGATGATCACAGAGCTGTCGAAGCGGCTGGGAGCGACCAGCCGGTTCCAGCTCGGGCAGCGCGCAGCCGAACTGGGTGTCCTGTAGACGCGTTGGCCGAAAGGCTCCGGGGGCCGGGCCGCGCCGGGGCCGCACCGCGCCGGGGCCGGGCCGCGCCGGGCCGGGCGGCTCGGCGCGGCCCGGGCGGAGACCACAGTGTTCTCGTGGCACGAATGTGTCACGAGAACACTGTGCCACCGCCGCCACCTGGCACGAACCTGCCGCGGGCGGCAGGGTTCCTTCTGAGCAGGCCCTCGGACGGGCTTCCGCCTGACCAGCGGTTGTCTTCTCCGGAAGGTCCACACCTCCCAGCTCTCTGCCGGTGTCACCGGACCTTGCCGGCCCGGCGCCGAGCTGGACGTCACCGTGCGGACCCGCCTGCGTGCCAGTACTCCAGTATTTCGCTCGTCATGGGGGATCACCTTGCACATTCAGCTCCTGGGCCCGGTCCGGGTCTCCACAGGGCAGTCGGGAACGCTCCGTCTGCTTCCCTCCACCAAAATGCGCCATCTGCTGGCCCTGCTCGCATGGAAGCCCAACTCCTTCGTCTCCGACGACGAAGCCATCGCGCAGATCTGGGGTGAGGACCACCCCAAGGACCCCCGGGCGACCCTGTACACGTGGGCGAGCCGACTGCGTCGCCTGATGGGGACCGCCGACTCCGGGCGGCAGGATCCGGGCTGCTCGCTGGTGCGCCGCGACGGCGGCTACATGCTCGTCGCCGACCCCGGCCAGGTGGATCTGCACGGGCTGAGGCAGCTCGTCCGGGCGGGCCGGTCCGCTCGGCGCGCCGGTCGGCCCGAGGAGGCGTACGAGCTGTTCGACGAAGCGCTCAGGTCGGCCCACGGTGTGCCGCTGGCCGACCTGAGCTCGCCCTGGGCCGATCGGGTCCGATGGTCGATGGAACTGGAGCTGCTGACGGCGCGCCTCCAGCACGCGCAGCTGGCGCTGGCGTCGGGCCGGTGCGCGGAGGTTCTGGCCACGCTTTTGGAGCTCGCGGACCGGCACCCGCTGGACGAGGCGGTGGCGGAGACACTGATCCGTGCGTTGTACCTGTCGGGCAGACAGGGGGATGCTCTCGGCCGCTACCGGTTGATCCGAGGCCTGCTCGTCGACCAGCTCGGCCAGGAACCGGGGCCGGCGCTGCGCGATCTGCACGATCTTGTGCTGCGCCGTGATTCCGTCCTGAGTGCCGACGGCCGCGGTTCCACGCAGTGACACGGGGTCAGAGCTTTCGCAGGACGCTGCCCAGGACCCGGTCGCAGGGGAAGAATCCGAACTGGCGGGAGTCGAAGCTGACCCGGGCGTGGTCGCCGAGGAGGTAGAGCGCGTCGGCGGGTACCTGCGGCGCCGTGCAAGCAGCCGTTGCCGCCTGCGGTGCCGGGGTGGGATCTCCCGGCACCGCGGCCACCCGCTTGATCAGCCATGCCCGGGCGTCGACACCGCCCGTCGGGCAGCCGAGGCCCGCAGCAGGTCCCGCCCAGTGCGGTTCGTCGGCCGCCGGGCGTTCCACGACGATGATCCCGCCGCGCCCGGGGACGTGGCCGCGTCTGACCAGGACCCGGTCCCCGGGCTGGTAGGTGGGCTGCATGCTCAGGCCCTGGACGGTGACGACGACGAGGCGTCGACGCAGCCGGCGCAGGCCCACCGCGACCACCGCTGCGGCGGCGAGCGCCGCCGCGGCGCACACGGGTGTCGTACGGAGGACGGTCATACGGGCAGTTCCTGGGGTCGGTAGCCGGATGCCTGGAGGGTGAACAAGCGGGCGTAGGGGCCACCGCGGGCCATCAGATCGGCGTGGGTCCCTACCTCCGCGACGCGCCCGCCGGCCAGGACGACTATGTGGTCGGCCTCGCGTACGGCTCCGAGGCGGTGCGAGATCAACACGCTGGTCCGGCCGCCGCGCAACCGGGTCAGGGCCGTGTGGATCTCGTACTCGGCTTCGGCGTCGAGACCCGACGACGGCTCGTCGAGGATGAGCAGGTCGCGGTCCTCGCGCAGGAAGGCACGGGCGAGCGCGAGGCGTTGGCTCTGACCGCCGGAGAGCATCACCCCGGTCTGCGCCTCGTCCTCGTCGAGGTCCTGGCCGGCGAAGAAGGTGCGGGTCAGGAGGGTGTCGTAGCCGTGGGGCAGGGCGCGGAGCGTCTGGTGGACGCCGGCCCTGCGGGCCGCCGCTTCGACACGCGGGCGCTCGTCCAGGGCGGGAAGGTCGCCGAGCCCGATGGCCTCGTGGGCGGTCAGGTCGTAGTGCATGAAGTCCTGGAAGACAGCTCCGAGCTGCTCGCGCAGGGCGGCGGGATCGACGTCGCGGAGGTCCACTCCGTCCCACAGGATCCGGCCTTCGGTGGGGTCGTAGAACCGGCAGAGCAGTTTGACGAGCGTGGACTTCCCCGCACCGTTGAGTCCGACGAGAGCGACGGCACGGCCGAAGGGGATGGTGAGGTTGACGTCGCGCAGCGCCCACGGGTGCTCCGGGGAGTAGCGGAACGAAACATTGCGGAACTCGATGCCGCGCGACAGGCGGGGCAGGGCCCGGGGGGCCGCGAGAACGGGAAGATCCGGTTCGGCCGTGGTGACGACCCGGTAGTGATCGAGGAGCACCACCGCCTGGTGCGTCTTGCCGACTTCGCCGGCCAGATGAGCCGATGCGCTCTGCACGCCCGCGACGGCCGCCATGAAGATGGCCACGTCGCCGACGGACAGGGTCCCGGCCACGGCGGAGCGCACCGCCCACAGCATCCCGGCACCGGCCACGCATGCGGCGAGGACCGCCAGAGCCGACTGGGTGTACACCTCGCGCCGGTCCTCCCGCCGGATGCCGGCGTCGGCGGTCCGGCGCTCGGCGCGCATGCGCTTGAGGAAGAAGTCGCCGATACCGAGCAGGCGGATCTCCTTCACCGCCGCCTCGCTCGTCAGAAGCTGGTCGTAGAACAGCTCTCGGCGTTCCGCCGGGCCGACGGCCCACATGGCACCTGCCCGGCGCCGCGCGAGCAGCACCTCAGCCACCAGGACCGGGATGCTGAAGACGAGGACGAAGACGGCCATGACCGGGGCTATGACGGCGAGCGACGCCACGAAGCCGAGGAGGGTGACCGCCGCGCCGACAGCGGCGAGCAAGCCGTCGGTGGCCGCGCCCGGCGAGTGGCGCCCCGACTGCTTGGCCAGCCTGAGACGGTCGAGGAAGACCGGGTCCTCGAAGGGCCCGAGCCCCACGATCCTGCCCACGGCGGTGAACAGACGGTGCTGGGCGAGCATGCCGATGGACCGGTTGAGCTCGGCGCGCAGATAGCCGAGGACGTGCGGGGTGGCTGACTGCACAATGCCTGCGGCTGCCAGGCACAGGACGGGGACGGCCGCGGCGGCGAGGCCGTCGTCCTCCGCCAGGGCGTCCAAAGTCAGCTTGGTCGCCCAGCCGGTGACGACGGGGAAGGTGCCCGACAGGAGCACGAGGACGGCATGGACGGGGACGAGTGCGGGCGCGGCCGCGAAGGCCAGCCCGAAGGCTGCCGCGAGGGTGCGCACTCGGCGCCGGTCGGGGCGGCGGGGCCGGCTGCCGGGAGCGTCCGCGGGCTGTGGCTCTGTTTCGGGGTTCGGACGGAACATACGGGGCTCACAGGCCGACGGCGGTGGCGGCGGGCCGCGTACCGGTTCCCGACAGGCTGCCCGCCTGGCGCAGCCGGGCGGAACTCACCTCCGAGCGGAGCACGGTGCCTTCCGGAGAGACGACCAGGTAGGTGGGGAAGATGCTGACCCCCAGATCCGCGACGAGGTCGGCGGCCGGCCCGGGACCGTCGGCGGGCACCAGGGTGGCGAGGTCACCCAGCTGCTCGCGGTAGAGCTCTGCCTCGGAGGCATCACCGTGGATCACCGAGACCACCCGGTGCCGGGGCAGCCCGGTGCTCTGCAGGTAGCGGCGGTAGTCGGGCAGCTGCTCCTTGCAGCCGGCACAGCCGACCGCCTGGAAGGTGAGGATCCAGGGTCCGTCCTCGGGGTCCGTCGGCAGCTCGACACGGTCACCGCTCACATCGGTGAGCGCCGGTCGGGCCGGGACCACGGCTCCGACCGGAACGACGTCCGGCCGCCTCCGGCCCAGCAGGCCTTCCTGGACCATCGGGTCCAGGAGCTTCTTCACCCGCAGGGCGACGGCCAGGGAGAGAGCGCAGCTCGCGGAGGCGAGGAGCAGCGCGAGGAGGGTCACAGAAGTCAGCACGGGACGCACCTTTCAAGAACCCGGGCGCAAGGAGGTCCGGAAGAACGTCAGAACATCGGGCAGGTAGAGCAGCACCGCGCCGGTGACTGCGGCCGGTGCGGCCAGCACCGCGTACTCCACGGCCCGCGGTGCGGAGTCAGCCCCGGCCAACGAGGCGGCGAGCAGGGCGGTGGCGAGTGCCAGCAGGAGGCCGTTGCGCAGGAGGTGGACGCCGGAGGCGGCCTGATCATCGCTGCTTCCCGCGCATCCGCAGGGCGCTCCGCTGCCCTGGGCGATCAGCCGGGCGAGGTACACGGTGAACCCGGCGAGCAGGACGAGCGCCAGTGCGGATCCCGCCCGTGCCGTGCCGGGATGCAGGAGCGCGGCCGCGGCGAGGACTTCGGCCGCCAACGCGACGGCGGACACGAGCCCGGCGACGCCGCGCGGCAGGAGCACGGTCGTCTCCACATGAGCACGGAAGGCGGCGAAGCCGCGGGCCTTGGGCACCGCTGAGACAGCGAACACCGATGCGAGCACGAGTTGGCCGAAGAGGAGGGCACGGGTCATGGTTTCGCCTGGAAGCCGGGCTCGGCTGCCGCGCCCGTGGGACGCGGCAGCCGAAGGCACGCTGATGTGGACAGTCCGGGGGCCTGCGGCCCCTGGGCGGTTCTAGTTGCAGCGCATGCGGCAGTCCTCCCAGATGCAGCACCACTGCCCGTACACCTGCTTGCCGGACGTCTTCATCACCCTCCAGCACTCCTTGGCGCAGCCGGCCGAGGCGGTGGTCTGCGGCAGCACGGCCTCGACGGCCTTGGCGGCGAGACGGCGGACGCTCCTGGTCATGGTGTTCTCCTTCGGTTCTGCGGTGAGGCCCTTCTCGCCTCGACCCCCGAAGGTTTTCAAGCAGTGGTGTCAGAAATCTGTCGTTGTCCTGTCACCGTCCGACGGACACGACACTGCGCGACGCCGGCGGTTCCTACCGGGACCCGGTCGGGCAGAACTCGGCGGTGAGCAGGGCTTCGAAGACGCCGAGGCCGCTCCAGTCGCCGTTGACCTGGCTGGTGAGCAGGTGCTTGCCGTCGCGGGACCCCATGGCGTACGTCCATGAGCCGTACGTCGCCCCCGCGTTGCCCCAGAGCGTGGCGCCGCACGGCAGCGTCCGGGAGAACACGCCGAGGCCGTAGCGCGTGCCGGGGATCCACGGGACGGGGCCTTCGGTCTCGACGGTGGTGAACATCTCCCGCTGCTGCTCGGCGGGCAGCAGGCGTCCGCCGAGCAGCGCGCCGAAGAACCGCTGCAGGTCGCCGGTGGTCGAGACGACGGCGCCGGCGGCCCAGGCGAAGGACTGGTTCATCTCGGTCGCGTCGTGGATCGCGGGCCGGTCGTCGGTGGAGAAGAGGGTGGAGTAGTGCCGGGGGTGCCGGCCGCGGATCGCCGGCTCGGTGTCCGGCAGATACGTGTGGTGCAGTCTGAGCGGCCTGAGGACCAGCCGGTCGAGCTCCGCGCCGAAGGTCAGGCCCGTGGCCTTCTCGACGATCATCGCGGCCAGGATGTAGTTGGTGTTGGAGTAGAGGAAGGCCTTGCCGGGGGCGAAGAGCGGCGGGTTGGCCAGGCCGATCCTGACCAGCTGCTCGGGCGTGTAGGTCGCATGGCGGTTGCGGAACCACTCCGCGCCGACGCCCTTCTTGAAGAACTCCGCATCGTTGCCGTAGTTGAAGACACCGCTGGTGTGGTTGAGCAGCTGCCGCACGGTGATCTCACGGCCGTCGTAGCCGTTGCCCGCGACCAGGCCGGGGAGCCACTGCTCCACCGTGTCGTCCAGGCCCAGCTTGCCCTCGGCCACCAGACGCAGGACCACGGCGGCAGTGAAGGCCTTGGTGGCGCTCCCGATCCGGAACTGCTCGGACGGCCCGCGCTTCTGCCCGGTTGCGGTGTCGGACGCGCCCGCCGAGCCGAACCACCTCCCGCGGCTGTCGCCGACCTCGGCGACGATGCCCGGAGCACCGCCCTCGACCACGGCGTCGTCGAGGGCCCGCTGCACCGCGGCATGGCCGGAAGGGGACGGAGCGGCCGCCGCAGGGGTGGCCAGGGCACCGCCGGCCAGCGCCATCGAGGTGAGGAGTAGCCCGGCCTTGGCGGAGAAGGAGCTGGTCATGTCATGCGTCCTTTCGGAGGGTCGGCGTGCGGGGTGGTGCAGAAGGCTCCGCTGGTTTGCGGATGGCTGAAAGCTAAATTGCTTTCACTGATTCGTCAATTGAATCGCACCGTCAATCCTTAAATATGCAGGTGGGAGTCGGTCTCATCTTGCAATGGCAATGAAGCTGAAGGTAAAAGTGGCCGGCAAGTACTTGCAATGAGGTGTCTCTGAACGCAATAGTGGCCCCACCGGAAGTCATGACGACGACGAAGACGAAGACGAAGACGACGACGAGGATGAGGAGGCGACGCCGATGCCCGGAGGCAGGCTGACCCACCAGGACCGGCACGCCATCGCAGAGGGGCTGTCGGAGGGGCTCACCTACACCGAGATCGCGGGGCGCCTGGACCGACCCATCTCCACGGTGACCAGGGAAGTGGCCCGCAACGGCGGCCCCGACGGCTACCGGGCCGACGCGGCGCACCGGGCGACCCAGGGGCGGGCGCGCCGCCGCAAACCGGACGGGACCCCCGACCCTTCCGCGCCGGCCTCCGCCACCGCTCCCCACGGGCGCGATCCCGAGGCCGTTCGGCAGTTGGAGGAGCAGTTCACCGCGATGATGGTCGGCACGGGTCTACCGCGGATGACGGCCCGCGTGCTGACCTGCCTGTACGTCACCGACGACGGCAGCCTGACCGCCGCCGAGCTCGCACAGCGCCTGCGGGTCAGCCCCGCCTCCGTCTCCAAGGCCGTCGGTGAACTCGAACAGCAGGAACTCATCAGGCGCGAACGCGACCCCCGCCGACGGCGCGACCGGTACGTCATCGACTCCGACGCCTGGTTCCGCGGCTGGATGGCCAGCGCCCGCCAGAACACCATGCTGGCCGACTTCACCCGGCAGGGCGCCCGGCTCCTCGGCGCGACCACTCCTGCCGGGACACGCCTGCAGGACATCGGCGACTTCTTCGAGCACGTCGGCCGGGCCATGGTCCGGGCGGCCGACGAATGGCAGCAGGCCTACGCGCGCACACCAGGGCGCCCGCGAAAGAAAGACGGCACGGGCGCGGGGGCACCCGGAGACGTCGCGCAGCCCGACACCCGGTGAACGCGATCGCCCCGGAAGGGGGCCTGGCTCAGGCGAGGGCGTAGGCCGTGATCACGGAGACCACGGCGATGGCTCCTGCGGCGAAGAGTGCTGCGACCACGGCCAGGAGGGCGATACCGGCACGTTCAACGCCGAGCCGGTGGTCGGCGGGCTTCCATTCACGCTGGTGCATGCCCTCAGCCTGCAGCAAGAGGTTCGCCATGGCCTGAGTACCCGTACTCATCCATCCGTCAACAGGCCGCGGGATGCCGTGTGACAAGCCGAACGATAGGATGAAAACGGCATCAGGCCTCACGGACTGCGCCGGCGACCGGACCGAAGCGCGATCCATGTGGGGCGACATGCGCACGGCGTAACGGTGCGAGACCTCCCCGGAGTCCTGCGAGACCTTCCCCCGGAGTCCTGTGCGGCCGCTGCCGCGGGTACCGGAGCCGTCACGCCCCACCGGCCGCACCGCCAACGCCCAAGGCAGGTTGAATGATGAACCGGACACGTCGTCTTGCAGCACTCACGCTCCTGGTCGCCCCTGCGCTCGCGGTGGGCCCCGCGGTCGCCGCACACGCCTCGACCACGGCCGCGCCCGGGGTCGCGTCCGCCGCGACGTGCAAAGTCGAAGTGGACTCGGCCGGCAAGTACCACCTGTGGGGTGAAGGGTTCCCCAGCGGAACGGTGACCTACACCGGATCCGCCTCGGGCACCGTCCCCACGAAGGAGGGAAGGTTCGACGTCGGCGGCCTCAGCGGGAGCAAGTACGTCGTCAAGGCGGCCAACGGGACCACCGTCAACTGCACCGTGCTCCACTCCTGAGGTCACCCCGTCTGTGCGACCGGGGCCGAGGGACGCTGCCCCGAGGACAGGACGGACGCACGCACGCAACGCATTGGACACCGATATTGGCTTGAAGTTGCCCCTATGGCTCTGCGGGGCCGGATCGGCTCCGTTCTCACCGAGATGATCACCGGCTTCGCGACGCGCCCGTTTCGGTGTTCGTCTTCTGCCGCCTGGCCTCCGCGCGCCGGCCGGGGGTGAGCCGCCCCGTGGTTTTCGCCCCCCGGCGGGGATTCCACGGGCGTCCGGGGCGGACGCTGCGGCAGACACCCCCACCGGGGTGCGATTTTCATTCCGCGAACCCCCTGACCAGGGTGGCCGGCCGTTCACTCCGCCGTCGCGGGGCGATCCGTCGGCCACGGCGACGGAAGTGACTGTAGTGGTCAAGTGGGGCTTGTATGGCTGGAGTTACCCCGTTGACTGGGCGGACTTCACTGTGCCTAGCATGCCGAAGACGGCGGCGGGCAAGCTCACGTGTGGCATGCCCATCGGAAATGCGAGTCGGGGATCTGGGGGATGATCGCAATTTTTGACGCTGTCGAATCGGCCGTCCGGAGTTATTGCCGGACCTGGCCCGTGGTTTTCGACCGGGCCGAGGGAAGTTGGATCACCGATGAGAGCGGCAACCGGTATCTCGATTTCTTCGCGGGCGCAGGGGGTGTCAACTACGGGCACAACAATCCACTCCTCAAGGACGGACTGCTCGACTACATCACCGACAACCGCGTGGTGCACTCCCTCGACATGAGCACGTCCGCCAAGCGGGCTCTGCTGGAGGCGCTCACCCGCTACCTGCTCGGACCGCGCGGCCTCGACTACCGCGTCCAGTTCACCGCCCCGACCGGCGCGGCCACCGTCGAGTCCGCACTCGAACTGGCCCGGAAATTCACCGGGCGACATCTCGTGCTCGGGTTCGAGAACTCCTTCCACGGCATGAGCCTCGGCGCCATGACGGTGAGCGACAACCCGATCAGCCGGTCGGCCCACGGCGCCTCGCCGGCCAGGCAAGGGCAGGTGCCGCTGGTGCACGGCGAGCTGGACGGGCTCGCCGAGGTGTTCGCCGAGAAGCGGCCGGCGGCGGTGATCGTCGAGACCGTGCAGGGCGAGGGCGGCGTCAACGTCGGACCCGCCGAGTGGCTGCGCGGGTTGTCGGCGCTGTGCCGCGAGCACGGCGTGCTGCTGATCGTCGACGACGTCCAGGTCGGCTGCGGCCGCACCGGCCCGTTCTTCAGCTTCGAGTCCGCCGACGGCGTCGTGCCGGACATCGTCTGCCTGTCCAAGTCCATCGGCGGCTACGGGCTGCCGCTCGCGCTCACACTGATCCGCCCCGACCTGGACGTCTGGTCACCCGGCGAGCACAGCGGCACCTTCCGCGGCAACAACCTCGCGTTCGTCACCGCGGCCAAGGCACTCGAGACGTACTGGGCCGACGAAACACTGGAGAAGGACACCCTGGCCAAGGGGGACCTCGTCCGGGAACGGCTGGCCGAGCTGACCGCCGGCACCCCCTGGGGCGTCCGGGGCGCCGGACTCATCAACGGACTCGAATTCCCCACGGGCGAGCAGGCCCGTGCGGTGTGCACCGCCGCGTTCGAACGCGGCCTGCTGGTGGAGACGGCGGGCAGGCACGGCCAGGTCGTGAAGCTCATGCCGCCGCTGACGACCACCGTGGACGAGCTGGAACAGGGACTGGACCTGCTGGCCGCTTCCTGCACCGCCGCATGACAACGCCTCTGCTGACAAATCCGATTCTGGGTGGGTGACATCAACCATGTTCGACGACGAGAACGCCGAGTACTTCGTGGTGGTCAACGAGGAGGAGCAGTACTCGCTGTGGCCCGCGGACCGCGAGCTGCCGAACGGCTGGCGCGCGGACGGGCCGGCCAGGTCGCGAGCGGCGTGCCTGGACCACATCGAAGCCGTGTGGACGGACATGCGGCCCAAGAGCGTCCGGGAAGCGAGCGTGTGAGCGAGGCCGCCGGCGGAACAGCGGGTCTGCGCGTCGTCACGGCCCCGTACGAGCCGCTCGAGAACCAGGTCTACGTGGACCTGCGGCCGGCGTTCGGGCACGACCTCAAGCTGCGCGTCGAGGGCTTCAACTTTGCGGGCTCCCTGAAGCTGCGCGCCGCGGCCGGGCTGGTGGCGGCCGCGGAGCAGAGCGGACGGCTCAAGGACGACTCGATCCTCATCGAATCGTCGTCCGGGAACCTCGGCCTCGCGCTCGCGGTGATAGCGGCGAGCAAGGGCTTGCGGTTCGTCTGCGTCACCGACCCGCGCTGCAACCCGAGCACGCTGAACCTGCTGCGGTCGCTCGGCGCCGAACCGGTGGTCGTCACCGAACAGGACGGGAACGGCGGGTACCTGCAGACCCGGCTGGACTACGTCCGGGCCCGGAGCAAGGAGGACCCCCGGTACCTGTGGCTGAACCAGTACGCGAACCCGGCCAACTGGATCGCGCACTACGAGACCACGGCGCCCGAGATCGCGAAGGAGTTCCCGGACCTGGACGCGCTCTTCGTCGGCGTCGGGACCGGGGGCACGGCAACGGGTTGCGCCAGGTACTTCCGGGACAACGGCGGGGAGGTGAAGGTGATCGCGGTGGACGCGGAGGGCTCGGTGAGCTTCGGCGGCGCACCGGGGCCGCGTTCCATCCCCGGTCTCGGGGCCAGTGTCCGGCCGCCGCTGCTGGACCCCGACCTGTTCGCGGACGTCGTGCACGTCGCCGAGGAGGACACCGTGCGGCGCTGCCGCGAGCTGGCCCGCAGCGGGTTCCTGTTCGGCGGCTCCACCGGGACCGTCGTCAGCGGCGCGCTGCGCTGGCTCGGCGAGAAGGACCCGCAACGGAGGCTGCGCGCCGTGGCGATCGCGCCCGACCTCGCCGACCGGTACGCCGACACCGTCTACGACGATGCGTGGGTCGCACAGCGCTTCGGCGCCGGCAGCCCCGCGCTCCGCACGAATCGAAGGACAGGGCATGGCTGACACCACCACACCGCGGCCCTTCGTGGTGATCTCCGGCAAGGCGGTGCACGACGCCGTCCACGGCTGCGAGAGGGAACTGATCGACCTCGTCGAGCACGGCTACCGGCTGCACGGCGAGGGCGGGACGGTCAACCCGCCGTCCTACTTCCTGCGGTTCCCGGACGAGCCCGCCAACCGCATCATCGCGCTGCCGTCGTCGGTGGGCGGTGACGTCGCGGTCTCCGGCATCAAGTGGATCTCCAGCTTTCCCGCGAACGTGGACAAGGGCATCCCCCGGGCATCCGCGGTCGTCGTGCTGAACGACCGGGAGACCGGCTACCCGCTGGCGTGCCTGGAAGGCTCGATCATCAGCGCGGTGCGCACGGCCGCGTCCGCCGCGCTCGCCGCCGTCAAGCTGGGCGCGGGCCGCCCGGAACCCAGGAAGCTCGGCATCGTCGGCACCGGCCTGATCGCCCGGTTCGTGCACACGTACCTCAAGGCGGCCGGGTTCGAGTTCGAGGAGATCGGCCTCTTCGACCACAGTGCCGAACACGCCCGGGGCTTCGCCGGCCACCTGGAACGCGCCGGCGCCGGCCGGACGAACGTCCACGAGGACATGGAAGGCCTGGTGCGGACGTCGGACCTGCTGCTCTTCGCGACGACCGCGGGCACACCGCACGTCGAGGACCCCGGATGGTTCGCACACCACCCGCTGGTGCTGCACGTGTCGCTGCGGGACCTCTCGCCGGGAGTCGTGCTGGACAGCTGCAACGTCGTGGACGACGTCGAACACTGCCTCAAGGCCTCCACCTCGGTACACCTCGCCGAGCAGGTCGCGAACAACCGCGACCACGTGCACGCCACCCTGCACGAGGTGCTGACCGGGGCGTTCACCCCGCCGAAGGACCGCACCGTGGTGTTCTCGCCCTTCGGGCTCGGCGTGCTGGACCTCGTCGTCTCGCGGCACGTCTACGACCGCACCGCCGACGGCGTGGTCGTCGACGACTTCTTCCATGAGCTGTCCCGATACGGAGGATGAAGATGATCCTGTCCCAGCTTGTCGACGCGGAACAGCTTGATTCCGTGTCCAACGAGGAACTGCAGACGATGCTGCAGGAAGTCGACAACGAGGTCGCGTTCGAGGACGAGGACGAGGACGAGGACGAGGACGAGGACGCGTAGGTGTTCACTGTCGACCGGTACGGTCTGCCCGCTGCCGAACCGGACACCCGCGCGGTGTCCGAGGCGGTCTCGTCGCTGTTCGCGTGCCACCCGCACAAGGCGAGGCTCGCGGGTGCGCGCGCATACGACGGCGTGCTGCCGGGCACGGGCCCGGGCCCCGCCGCGTGGGCGTCGTTGGCCGTACGGCTGGACGCGGTGGACTCCGACGATCCGGAAGAACGGGCCGACCTGAGTGCCGCGGCACGACTGGTCGAAGCCGAGCGGTTCCGGGCCGAGGAACTGCGCACGGCCCACACCGATCCGCTGGGACCGCTCGCGGAGACCGACGTCGACGTGTACCTGGACCTGCCGGCCGCGCGGCGGGACGAGGCGCTGGCCGCGCACCTGCGCGCACTGCCCGGCTACCTCGACGGCACCGCCGGGCAGCTGGACGACAGGCTGCCCGCGGGGCTGCGGCTGCGCGCGGCGGAACGGGCCCGGGGCTCCGCCGCGTACCTGGAAGGCGAACTCCGGGCGGCGCCGGGCGCCGAGGCGGCCGCCCGTGCCTTACGGCGCTATGCCGCGACGGTGTCCGACGCCAAGCCGATCGCCGCGCTGCTCGGCCCGGAACGCCTCGCCGGCCTGCTGCGCGCCCAGGAAGGCATCGAGTCCCCGGTCGAGGAACTGCTGGCCGAGGCGCGCGACGAGGTCGACCGGTGTGCGGACGAGCTGGACCGGAGGTCCCGCGCCCTGGGGGGCACGGTGGCCGAACTGCTGAGTGCGCAGGCACTGCGCGGTCCGGTGCTGGACACGACGGAGGCGATCGTCCGGCGGCTGCGCGACTTCTGGCGGGATGCCGACCTGGTGACGGTCGACCCCACCGGGCTGCCGGAGATCCGGCGGATGCGGCAGCTCGACGGCACGGCCGCCGTCGAGATCGTGATCTCCGGCCCGCTGGAGGAAGTGCGCAGGCCCCACGTGCTGTACGTACCCGACCCCGACCTGGCGTCGGGCGGCCCGAGCGCACGGGTGTGGCGGCAGTACCTCAACGAGCCGATGCTCGAAGTCATCGCCGTGCACGAGACGTTCGCGGGACACTACCTGCACGCGAGGACGAGCGAGAGCTCGCGCAGCATCGTCCGCACCTGCTTCCGCAGCAGCGGGTTCACCGAGGGCTGGGCGCACTACGCCGAAGAACTCGCCGTCGAACACGGGCTGGCCGACGGGCGCCCCCTCGTGGAGCTGGCGCAGCTGCGGACCGCGCTCGTGTCCGCGTCCCGACTGCTGATCTTCCTGTCCGTCCACTCGCGGCGGTGGAAGTTCCAGGAGGCGGCGGAACACCTCGTGCGCGTGTGCGGGTGGGCGCCGCAGGAGGCGACGCGCGAGGCGCTGATCGTCCCGACCGACCTCGACTCCGCCATGTACTGCCTCGGCAAGCTGGTGATCCGGCGCTGGCGGGCGGAGGCGGGCGGTGAGCTGAAGACGTTCCACGACAGAGTCCTGCGGGCGGGCTTCGCCCCGCTGGCAACCGTCGGGGAGTACTGGTCGGCCCGATCGGCCGAGGCCACAACAGGAGTTGCCAAGTGAAGTCGAGTTCGGGCGGGGATTTCCTCAAGCTGTGGGTGGGGCAGGGGGTCAGCCAGTTCGGCACCCAGGTCTCCATGCTGGCGATCCCCACGCTCGCCATCCTGGTCTACCACGCGACGCCCTTCCAGGTCAGCGTGATCGGTGCCGCCCAAGTGGTGCCGTTCGCGCTGTTCGCGCTGCCGGCGGGGACGCTGGTGGACAGGTGGCCCCGGCGCAGGACGCTGATCGTGTGCGACGTCGGCCGCGCGCTCGCCTCCGGCGGGCTGGTGCTCGCGTACCTCGCCGGATACCGGGAGATGTGGGTCATCTACCTGGCGGCCGTCGTGACGGGCACGTTCACCGTGGTGTTCGACATCGCCTACCTGTCGCTGGTGCCGCAGGTCGTCGGGGAGAAGGGGCTGCTCGGCGCGAACGCGAAGCTCAGCGCCACGGACTCGGTCGCCGAGACCGCCGGCCCCGCCATCGGCGGCGCGCTGGTCGCCGCGATCGGTCCGGCCAGGGCGGTGTTCGTCGACGCCCTGTCCTATGCGGTCTCCGTGGTGGCGCTGCTCCTCATGAAGACGGAGGAGGAAGCCAGGAACAAGCCGAAGCTCGATGCGCGCACGATGCTGGCGGAGATCCGCGAGGGGCTCCGGTTCGTGGTCGGGCACCCGGTGCTGGCGCGGCTCGCGGTGGCGAACTCGACCTTCGACTTCGGCGTCGCGATCTTCCAGTCCGTGTACCTGGTCTTCCTGTACCAGACGCTGGACTTCTCGCCGTGGCAGGTGGGTCTGCTCGCGGCGGTCACCGGAGTCTCGAACGTGCTGGGGGCCATGACGATCTCCCGGGTGGTCGCGCGGTTCGGCCTCGGCCCGACGCTCGTCTGCTCGATCCTGGCGGGCGGTGTGGCGTACCTGTTCATCCCGCTGTCGCAGATGGGCGCCGCGATCGCCGTGATCGTCGTCATCAACGTGATCGCCGGCTTCACCAACGCCTGGTACGACATCAACCAGTACACCTTGCGGCAGACGGTCACACCGGACCACCTGCTCGGCCGGGTGAACGCGACGATGCGCATGATCTTCTCGGGTCCCCGGCCGCTCGGCTACCTCCTGGGCGGCGCTCTGGCCGTGTGGACGAGCGTGCCGACGACGATCTTCCTCGGTGCGCTGGTGTCCACCGTGTCCGCGGTCTTCGTCTTCTTCGGCCCCATCCGGGACGTGCGTGCGCCGAGCGCGGACGAAGAGGACGAGGAACAGGAGGCGGCGGCGACATGACCGATGCGGGGGGAAGCGACGTGCGCACAGAATTCGACTGGGTCCGGATCCCGGGCGGGCCCTTCACCATGGGCCTCGACCGTGTGCGCCCGGACGGCACACCGGACCCCGCCTCGCCGGCCCACGAGGTCGACGTGCCGGGGTTCCGGATCGCCCGCTCGCCCGTGACGGTCGCCGACTTCTCGCGGTTCGTCGCGGCGACCGGCTACCGGTCGACCGCCGAACGGGCCGGCCGGAGCTGGGTGTGGGTCGGCGGCGAGGACACCACCACACCCGGCCAGGACGACCTGTGGCTGGAGGTCGAGGGCGCCGCATGGAGCACGCCGCGCGGCCCGGGCTCCGGCATCGCGGCGAAGGACGACCATCCGGTCACCCATGTGAGCCGGGTGGACTGCCTCGCGTTCTGCGCGTGGGCGGGCGTCCGCCTGCCCACCGAGGCGGAGTGGGAGAAGGCCGCCCGCGGCCCGGACCGGCGGATGTACGCGTGGGGGAACGACGAGCCGACACCGGACGTCTGCAACCACAGCATGTTCGTCGGCGACACGACCCCGGTCGGGAAGTACCCGTCGGCCTCCGGCCCCTTCGGCCTGCACGACATCGCGGGAAACGTGTGGGAATGGGTGTCGACGGGCTGGCACCCGTACCCCTTCCGTGCGGACAGGACGCAGCTGCTGAAGACCAGGCAGGGCGCCCGGGAACTCGGTGTCGTGCGCGGCGGCTCCTTCTTCAACGACTGCAACCCCGCCACCATGCGGGTCACCCTGAGGCTGTACTCGCTGCTTCTTTACACCTGCTACGACGTGGGATTCCGCGTGTGCGCGGCCTGACCGCTCCGAAGGAATAGGGAAGACATTGTCTGTTCGTCCAGAGGGAACCGCTCCTGTCGTCAACTCCTACACCGAATGGGATCCGCTGGAGGAAGTCGTCGTCGGCAGCCTCGTCGGCGGCGTGTTCCCGACCTGGCAGGAGTCCATGGCTCCGACCCTTCCGCACGACTCCGTGCGGATCTTCCGGGAGCAGGGGGGCACGCCCCTGCCCGCGGAGCACGCCGCCGCGGCCGAGGAGGAGCTGAGCCAGTTCGCGGCCGCCATGGAGGCACGCGGAATCAAGGTCGTGCGGCCGGACTTCGCCGACCAGACGAAGCGGTTCGGCACGCCCGAGTGGGAGAGCGGCGGCAACTCGTCCGGCATGCCCCGCGACCTCCTGATCGTCGTCGGCGACACCATCGTGGAGACGCCGATGTCGTGGCGCTGCCGCAAGCACGAGGTGGACGCGTTCCGCGGTCTGATCAAGTCCTACTTCCGCCGCGGCGGCGGCTGGCTCGCCGCGCCCCAGCCGGAGTTGACGCAGGCGCTCTTCGACGGGGACTTCGACGAGGAGACCGAGACGGGCTACGCGATCACGGAGTTCGAGCCGGTGTTCGACGCGGCCGACTTCATGCGGTTCGGTGACGACCTGGTCGTGCAGCGCAGCCACGTGACGAACGAGTTCGGCATCGAGTGGATGCGCCGTGCGCTCGGCTCCCGGTTCCGGGTGCACCAGGTGCCGGTGAACGATCCGCACGCCATGCACATCGACGCCACGATGGTGCCGCTCGCCCCGGGGAAGCTGCTGGTGAACCCGGACCGGTACGTGCCGCACCCGCTGTTCCGCGACTGGGAGATCCTCGAGGCGCCGAAGCCGGCGCTGGGGCCGGACTGGCCGATGTACTTCTGCAGCCCCTGGCTGAGCATGAACGTCCTGTCCCTGGACGAGAAGACCGTCGTCGTGGAGCGCCAGGAGAGGCCGCTGCTGGACGCGCTGACCGACTGGGGCTTCACCTGCGTGCCCGTGGACTTCCGGCACGTCTACAGCTTCGGCGGCTCCTTCCACTGCGCCACCTTGGACGTGCGGCGCCGCGGCCGGGGAGGCACCTATCTGTCGGTGTAGCCGAACGCACCGGACCGCCTCGGACTGCTGGGACCCCTCGGACTGCTGGGACCCCTCGGACCGCTGGGGCCCCTCGGACCCCGCGAACCCGTCGAACTGCTTGAACGGAGGCTCATGATGGACACCGGCGTGGCGCAGGCGGAGCGGGCAGCTCCGGGAAACCTGCTGCGCGACAGGCTGCGCTCCCAGGGCGTGGACGTGCGCCCGATCCCGCGGCTGACGGAGGCGACGCCGTCCGACCTGCAGTGGGCGATCAGCGAGGCGCGCAGCCCGATGCTCTTCGCCGGGCTGATCGACGCGTGGCCGGCAGTGCGGAACTGGACGCCGGAGAGGCTTGCGGAGGACCACGGCGACAAGCAGGTCACCGCGTTGATGGGCCTGCCGACCAGCGGCGTGCTGTACCCCGGCGACCAGCACGACTACGAGAAGGAGCTGACCTTCCGCGAGTTCCTGGAGGAGATGCTCGAAGAAGCGCCGAAGCCGCCGTGCTACCTCGCGCACGTACGGGTCGAGGAGATCCTGCCACCCGGGGACTACGACTTCCGGGCGCTGTTGGACCCGGCCCAGGAAGCCGTGGACACCCGGGCGTGGATCGGGTCGGCCGGCACGAGGTCCATGCTGCACTCCGACCTGAACGACAACCTCTTCGTCCAGATCTGGGGTGAGAAGGAGGTCGTGATGATCCCGTGGGACCAGACGGCCGCCGCCTACCCGTTCCCGGACAACATCGTGAACAGCAGCCTCGACCTGGCCGCCGTGGACCTCCGGAAGAACCCGCTGCTGAAGGACGCGGCGCTGTACGGAACGACCGTGCGGCCGGGTGACGTGCTGTTCGTTCCGCGCGGCTGCTGGCACGACTTCCGCGCCCTCGCGCCGTCGGTCTCGGTGAACCACTGGTTCGGGCCGCCGATGCCGTTCCAGGAGTACGCGATGCAGGTCCTGAAGCTCGGCCCGGTGCACTGGGCCGCCGCGGTGCGGGACTTCGTGAAGCACGGCCTGCTGGACCGGCCGGAGCCGATGAAGTTCTTCTTCAGCCCCTCCAGCACCGGCAAGCGGCTGTACGACCTGGTGCGGCGGGGCGACTTCTCGTACGGCAACTCGGACATCAAGTAGCGATCCGGCGCCACAGGCGAGGGACCGACGGGGGAGCCCATGCACGGCAATCTGATCACCACCCTGCACGAGCACGCCGAGAGGCGGGGGTCGGAGCGGGCGCTGACGTTCGCACCGGAGCTCGGCCGGGGCGGCTCGCTCACCTACGGCGAGCTGAGCGAGGGCGTCTCGGCGGCGGCGGGCGCATTGCGCGAGCTGGCGGGCCCGGGAGACCGGGTGCTGTTGTTGCTGCCTCCCACGGCCGAGTTCGCGTACGCGTTCCTCGGCTGTCTGCAGGCAGGCGTGATCGCGGTGCCCCTGTCACTGCCCGCCAACGAGTCCGCACTGCAGCGCGTGGCCGGTGTGGCGCGCGACTGCGGCGCCCGCGTGATCCTGTCCGTCGCACCGCTGCGGGAGTACCTCGCCGCCACACCGGTCGGCGCGCTGGACCTCACATGGGTCGACGTGGAGACGCTGTCGGGACCTGCTGCCGCCGTGCCCGACATCGCCTCCGACGACGTGGCGTTCCTGCAGTACACCTCAGGGTCGACCCGGGCTCCCCGCGGCGTGATCGTCACGCACGGGAACCTCATGGACAACGAGGCTGCGATCAACCGGGCCTTCGGAGTACGGCCCGACTCCACGGTCGTCAGCTGGCTGCCGCTGCACCACGACATGGGGTTGATCGGCGGGCTGCTGCAGCCCCTGTACGCCGGGGCGCGGGCGGTGATCCTCGACCCGCTCACGTTCCTGCGAAGGCCGATGTCGTGGCTGGAGACGATCTCGGCGGAGCAGGCGGACGTCAGCGGCGGTCCGAACTTCGCCTACGACCTGTGCGTCCGGAAGTCCTCCGCGCAGGAGCGGGAGGGGCTGGACCTGAGTTCGTGGCGGGTGGCCTTCAACGGCGCCTCGCCGGTGCTGCCGCAGACACTGCGCACGTTCACGGAGGCCTTCGCGGTCAGCGGGTTCCGGGCCGCGGCGCACACGCCGTGCTACGGGCTCGCCGAGGCGACCCTGCTGGTGGCGAGCACGGAAGCGGACGAGCCGAGCGAGAGCCGGCTGTTCGACGTGGCCTCGCTCGAAGCCGGCACGGCGGTGGCGCGCCCGGACGGTGCGGCGACGGCCAGGGAGCTGATCTCGTACCGGCTGCCCGACCACGCGACCCTGCGGATCGTGGACCGCGACACGGGCGAGCGGGTGCCCGACGGCCGGATCGGCGAGATATGCGTGGCCGGGGCCGGCAACGGCGCGGGCTACTGGGGCGACCCCGAGGCGACCCGCCGGACCTTCGGCCTCCGCGTGGACGGGAAGCCGTTCCTGCGCACCGGGGACCTCGGGTTCGTCGTCGACGGCCGGCTGCACGTCACCGGCCGGCTCAAGGACCTGGTGATCTCCCGCGGCCGGAACCTGCACCCCGAGGACATGGAGGCCGACGTGGCCGCCGCCCACCCGGCGCTGCGGCCGGGGTGCGGGGCCGTCTTCGGCACGGATGACGACGACGTGCTGGTGGTCGTCCACGAGGTGCGGGCGGACACGCCCGAAGGGCAGTACCGGCACGTCATCCAGCGCATCCGCGGTGTGCTGGCGCGGAACTACGGCGTCCGCGCGCACACGGTCGTGCTGGCGCCGCCCGGCGCGGTCACGAAGACCTCCAGCGGCAAGGTCCAGCGGTTCGCCGCGAAGCAGCGGTTCCTGTCCGGCGAGCTGCCCCACCTGGTGCGGTCCACTCCGGACGCCGGGACCGGCTCGGCGCCGCTGGCCGACCGGGTCGCCGAGGTGAGCGCCGGCGGGTTCGGTGCGGCGGACGACGAAGCGCGGGCCGAATGGCTGGCCGAGGCGATCGCCGCGCACCTGCGGGACCTGTTCGGCACACGCGACCTGGACGTCCGGGACTCGCCGGCGTCACTGGGCGTCGAATCGCTGGTCGCGGTGCGCCTCCAGCACGAGATCGAGAGCCTGCTCGGCGTGCGGCTGCTGCCCAGCGCCGTGCTGCGGACCGAGTCGATCGCCGAGCTCGCCCGGACCGCGCTGGACGCACGTGCCCACATCGCCGCGGCCGCCGCATCGAACGGTCCCCGCCTCACCGAGGCCCAGCGGGCGCTGTGGTTCATCCAGCGCACCAACCCGGGCAGTTACGCCTACAACGTCACCCGCGCCTTCACGCTCACCGCCGACGCCGACCGGCTGACGCGCGCCCTCAACGCCGTCGTCAACCGCCATGCCTCCCTGCGGCTGAAGGTCCGTGACGTCGACGGCGCACCCGTTGCCGAGGTGCGGCCCGAAGCCGCTGTCGTCCCGGACATCGTGGACGCGCGGTCCTGGACGGACGAGCAGGCCGACGCGTGGACCACGCGGTGGGCGACCACTCCGTTCGACCTGGAACACGACTGGCCGGTGCGGGCCGGACTGCTCCAGCGCCGCGATCGGCAGGTGCTCGTACTGTCCCTGCACCACATCGTCTGCGACGTCTCGTCGCTGTCGGTCCTCCTGTCCCACCTGGTCGAGGAGTACGAGCGCGACGCCCCGGTTCCGGCCGCGCCGTACAGCGAGCTGCCGGCCGAGCTGGAGGCCGCCGCGCTCACCCGCGCCGAGGAGCTGGGCGCCTTCTGGCGCGGGCAACTCGACGGCCGGCTGCCGGTCCTGTCGCTCCCGTCGGCGACCCGCCGCCGGGGCTGGGCGGGCACGACGATCCCGTTCCGGGTGCCCGCCGACGTGTCCGCAGGGCTGGCGGCATTCGCCCGCCGGGAAGGACTGACCCGGCACAACGTGCTGCTGGCCGCCTTCCAGGTGCTGCTGCACCGCCTGTCCGGCCAGGCGGACCTGGTGACCGGTGTGCCCGTGGCGGGGCGGGCCGATCAGCAGCTCGCCTCGCACGTCGGCTACCTGGTGAACACGCTGCCCGTCCGGTCCTCGTTACGACGCGAAGGCTTCCGCACGTTCGCCCGGACCGTGCAGCGGCGCGTGCTGGACGCCCTCGACCACCAGGAGCTGCCGTTCCCGCTGCTGGCGGGGCAGCTGGACGTGGACCGCGAATCCGGTGCGCCGCCGGTGTTCCAGGCGATGTTCGGCTACTACACCCGGGCGCTGCCGGGCGGCGAGGACGCGGCCGGGCTCGTGCTCGGCGACGCGTCGGCGGCGCTGGCCCTCGGCGACGGCAGCCTGCGCGCCCACCCCGTGGCGGACCGGGCCGCACAGACGGACATCGCGTTGAACGTCGCCGAACTCGGCGACGGGCTGGAGTTCGGGCTCCAGTACGACAGCGCCCTCCTGCCCCGGGCACAGGCCGAGCAGTTCGCCGCCTCGTACGCGGCCGTGCTGAGCGCGCTGGTGAAGGACCCCGCTGCCGACGTGCTGCGGCTTCCGCTGCTGGACGCGGAGGGCCTGGCCGCGGTGGTCGCCGGCGGCACGGGAGCCCGTGCCGAGCGCGAGGAGCACTACCTGACGGCGTTCCACCGGCACGTCGCCGACAGGCCGGACGCCGTTGCGGTGGACGACGGCACCAGGACGCTGACCTACGCCGAACTCGACCGGCGCGCGAACCACGTGGCGGCGGTGCTGGCCGAAGCAGGCGTGGGCCCCGACACGAACGTCGTGGTGTGCGCCGCAAGGGACGCGGGCTACGTCGCGGTCGTGGTCGGCGTCCACAAGGCCGGCGGCTGCTACGTGCCGATCGCACCCTCCGAGGCTCCCGTGCGCGCCGCACGCATGCTCTCGGCCCTCGACGCCCACGTGGCCGTCACCGACGCCCCGAGCCGCCACCTCGTCGACCACGGCGGCGTGCCGGTGCTCGACGTGGACGAACTGCTGCGCGGCGAATCCGCGCACCGGCCGGCCCTCCGGGCGTCCGCTCTGCACAGCTCCTACGTCATCCACACCTCGGGCTCGACCGGTGTGCCGAAGCCCGCCGTCGTCACGACCAGGGGGCTGACCAACCACCTGTGGCAGATGGTCGAGTACTTCGGCCTGGGCCCGGACGACTGCATCGGCCAGACCGCGCCCGCGTCGTTCGACATCTCGGTGTGGCAGCTGCTCACCGGGCTGGTGGCGGGTGCGCGGACCCGGATCGCCGATGCGGCGTCCCCGGCCCGGCTCAAGGGCGCGATCGACGGTGACGGAATCACCGTGCTGCAGGTCGTGCCGGTGACGATCTCGGCACTGCTGGACGAGGGCTTCCACTGCGAGCCGAACCGGCTGCGTGCGCTCGTCTCCACGGGTGAGGAGCTGACCTGGGACATCGCCCGGCGGTGGCACTCCGAGTGCCCGTCCGTCGGTCTGTACAACGCCTACGGCCCCGCCGAGTGCGCGGACGACGTGACGATCTCCGAGGTCACCCGGCAGGACGACCAGATGCGGCCGGTGCCGATCGGGGCACCGCTGCCGAACACCTCGGTCCACGTGCTGGACGCCGAGCTGGCCGCCGTGCCGTTCGGTGCCGCCGGCGAGATCTGCGTGGGCGGCGACGGTGTGGGGCGCGGGTACCTCGGTGACCCGCGCCGGACCGCGCTGGCCTTCGTACCGGACCCCTTCGCGGCGCCCGGCGCCCGGCTGTACCGGACCGGTGACCTGGGCAGGCGCACCGCGGACGGGGTGCTCGAATACCTCGGCCGGGCGGACCGCCAGATCGCCGTGCGCGGCCTGCGCATCGAGCCGGGCGAGGTGGAGGCGGCGCTGCGCGAGCTCCCCGGCGTGGTGGACGCGGCGGCGAGGACCCACGAGACGCCCCACGGCGTGTCCCTGGTGGCGCACCTGGCGTTCGGCGACGGCGAGCGGTCACGGGTACCGGACGCCGGCGAGTACGCGCGCATCCGGCAGGCGCTGCGGGACCGGCTGCCCCGGCACATGGTCCCGTCGGTGTTCGTACGGCTGGGGAGCCTGCCCCGGCTCGGCAACGGCAAGGTCGACTACGCGGCGCTCCGCTACGTCCCCGCGGTGTCGGACGAGGCCGCGGAGGTCCGCGAGGACCAGGCCGCCGCTGCGGTGCGGGCCGTCTGGTGCGATCTCCTGGAGCGCCGGGAGATCGGCTGGCGCGACAACTTCTTCCTGCTGGGCGGGCATTCGCTGCTCGCCCTGCGGATGCTCGACCGGGTCTCGCGCACGCTGTCGGTCGAACTGGACGTGGAGTCCGTGTTCACGAACCCGTGCCTGGACGAGTTCGTGGAGGCGGTCCGGCGCGCGGGCCCCCGCGCCGGGGCACCGTTCCGTCCGACCGCCGCATCCGTGGCCTGGCCGGTGCCCGCGAGCGCCGCACAGCAGCGGTTCTGGTTCCTGCGCGAGCTCGACGCGGGCAGCCCCGTCTACAACATGCCGGGCGTACTGAGGTTCACCGGCCCGCTGGACCCCGAGGCGCTGGAGCGGAGCCTGCGGGCCGTGCTCGCCGCGCACCCCGTGCTGCTCGCGAGGTTCACCGAGACCGACGGCGTGCTCCACTGGGCGCCCGCACCGGCCGAGGAGTTCGCACTGGCCCACGCCGACCTGCGGGGCGCCGTCGCCGAGTTCGGGCCCGAGGCCGTCGAACAGGTGGTCGCGCAGGAGGCGGGCACCCCGTTCGGGCTGCCGCGCGAACTCCCCTTCAGGGCGCTGCTCGTCCGCAGCGGACACGAGGAGTGGCAGCTGGTCGTCACCATCGACCACATCGTCTGCGACGGACCGTCGCTGCCCGTCTTCCTGCGCCGGCTGGCCGACCACCACAACGGGCGGCCGCCGGCCGGCCCGGACTACACGTACGCGCAGTACTGCGTGGACGAGCACGCCTGGCTGTCCGGCGCGACCGGACTCGCGGACGAATGGCAGGGCGTGCTCTCGGGGCCCCTCGTCACCGCGCCCCCCGGGGAGCCGGGAGGAGCCGCCGGCGCGACACGGCACTGGTTCGAGGTCGACGAGCGGACGGCCGCGGCCGTCCGGGAGTGCGCGGGCAGGACCGGGACCACGCCGTTCATGGTCTTCGCGACGGCGCTGGCCGCCGTACTGCGCGGGGGCGGCGAACCGGAGACGGTCGTACTGGGCACACTGATCGGGAACCGGGACCGCCCCGAACTGCAGGAGGTCGTCGGGCCCCTGCTCAACGTGTCGCTGCTGCCCGTCGCGATCGGGCCGACCGACTCCTTCCACGACGCGCTCAAGCGGATGCGGGACAGCTCGCTGCGCGCCTACCGGTCGCGGTACCTGCCGTTCCAGCACCTGGTGAAGGCAGTGGCGCCGGACGCGGATCCGACGAGCACGCCCTTCGACGTCATGGTCGTGATGCAGCCGCCGGCCGACGGGACGCCCGAGTTCGCCGGAGTCACCACCGAGCTGATCGAGATCGACAACGGCACCTCGCCGTACCCGCTCATGCTCGACATCGAGCCCGGCGGGGGCGGCTACCGCTGCTCCCTGCGGTACGCGGGGGACCGGTACGGCACCGCGGGGATCGCGCGGCTGGCCGAGCGCTACCTGAGGGTGCTCGCCGCGGGCGCGGCGCACCCGGAAGACGCCATCGAGGGGGAGCGATGACCGCGCACGACGTGATGAGGCGCCTGGACTACCTGGGCGTGGCACTGCGGCTGGAGGACGGAAAGATCAAGTTCCGCTCGGCCGGAGCCGCAGTTCCGCCGGAACTGCTGGCGGAGATGAAGGCACACCGCGACGACCTGGTGCGCCTGCTGGCGGGACGGGCCGCGTCCCCGTGGCCGCCTGCCGCGGGCGGCGACCTCGGCGAGCTGACCTGGGGCCAGCGCGGCCTGTGGTCGTCCGACCAGCTCGTCGCCGACAGCAGCGTCTACCACATCTGCGGCGCGGTCCGGCTGCGCGGTGCGCTCGACGTCGCCGCCTTCGGTGCGGCGCTCGACCGGGTCCGCTCGGCGCACCCCTCGCTGCGGACCGTCTTCCGGGCCGAACGCGGTGTGCCCCGCCAGGAGGTGCTGCCGTGCGCCGCAGCACCCGTCGCAGTGGAGGACGCCACCGAGGACGAGTGCCTGCGGCGGTGCGCGGAGCTGGCGGGCACACCGTTCGAACTCGGCACCGAACCGCCCCTGCGCGTCCGGCTGTTCCGGCTGGCGCCCGAGGAGCACGTGCTCTTCGTCGCCGTCCACCACCTGATCGCCGACGGCGAGGCCGTGCGTGTGCTGGTCGACGAGCTGGCGCGCTGCTACAACGGGCTCGAACCGTCCACGGGCGACTTCGGCATGGTCGGCTACGCGAACTGGCAGCACGAGTGGCTGCGCCGTGCGGACCTCGGCGCCGCCCGGCGGTTCTGGCGCGACCGACTGGCCGATCCGGGACTGGGACTCCTGCCGTTGCCGCAACCCGCCGCCGGACAGGGCGGCGGCCAGCACACGGTGCGGTTCGACGCCGCGACCACGGCCGCCCTGCGCGGGCTCGCGGAGTCGTGCCGCGCCAGCCCGTTCGTCGTCATGTCCGCCGCGGTCTCGCTGTTGCTGGCGCACGTGACCGATCGGCGTGAACTGGTCGTCGGCACGCCGGTCGCCAACCGGGACCGCGAGGGCCTCGGGACACTGATCGGGCACCTCGTCGCGATGGTCCCGGTCCGGGTGGACCTGACCGGACGCCCCGCGTTCCGCGACCTCGTCGCACGCGTCAGGTCGGCCGTGCTGACCTCCCTCGACCACGCACGGCTGCCGGTCGAGGTGGTGCGCGACGAGCTGGGCATCCCGCCCGTGACACGGGAGGGCGGCCTGTTCAACGTCGTCGTCACCGACGTCGGCCCGGCCGTGCCGGCGCCGCTGTTCGACGGCCTCGATGCGTCGTTGCTCGACGTCGACCACAACAGCGCCAAGTACGACCTGAACTTCCTCGTCCAGGACGACGGCGACACGCTGTCGGTGGCGATCGAGTTCGACCGCCGGGCCGTCGCGGACGACGACGCCGCCGCACTCGGCGGGCTGCTCGACCGGATCGTCCGCCTGGCCGTACCGGATGCGGACCGTCCGGTCGCCGAGCTGCCCGTCGGCGACGGCCACGCCTGGGGCGTCGGCGCCGCACCGCGCAGGACGCCCGCCCCGCACGACTCGCTGGCCGGCCGCCTCGCCGGGGCCGTCGAGGAGCGCGGCGACGCCGTGGCGCTGCGGCACATGGGCGAGTCGCTGTCCTACCGCGATCTGGGCGTGCGCACCGACGCCGTCGCACGAGGCCTGCGCGCGCGGGGCGTGCGCGGCGGCGACGTCGTCGCGGTGTCGCTGCCGCGCGGCATCGACCTCGTCGTGGCGCTGCTCGGCGTGGTGCGCAGCGGGGGTGCGTACCTGGTGCTGGACGAGGCGTGGCCGCAGGCGCGGATCGACGGCGTCGTCGAGGACGCCGGCGTCCGCCACCTGATCGACGCCGATGCCCTGACGTCACTGGCCGAGGAGGGCCTTGCCGCACCGGAGTGTCCGCCGGTGCCGCTCGACGCCGTCGCCTACGTCATCTACACCTCCGGCTCGACGGGGCGGCCGAAGGGCGTGCACGTCACCCACCGGAACGTGCTGGGCCTGATGGACGGCACGGCCGCCGGGTTCGGGTTCGGCGCACAGGACACGTGGACGCTCTTCCACTCGTGCTCGTTCGACTTCTCGGTGTGGGAGGTGTTCGGCTGCCTGACCACGGGCGGCACGCTCGTCGTGGTGCCGTCGTGGGTCACGCGGGAGCCGGAAGCGCTCTGCCGGCTGCTGCAGCGCGAGCAGGTGACCGTGCTCAACCTGACCCCGTCGGTGTTCTCCGTGCTGTTGCCGGTGGCGGCCGAGCACCCGGACCGGGTGCGCGACATCCGGTACGTGATCTTCGGCGGCGAGGCGTTCGAGCACCGGCTCGCCGAGCGCTGGTACGAGATCGCAGGCGGCGAACTGGTCAACATGTACGGCATCACCGAGACCACCGTCCACGCGTCCTGGCAGCGGATCGCACCGGGCCCCGCCGTGTGGCAGGCCGGTGACATCGGCGGGCCGCTGCCCGGCGGTGCGCTGTACCTCCTCGACCGTGACGGCCGGCCCTGTGCGGACCGCTGCGCCGGCGAGATCCACATCGGCGGAACCGGTGTCGGCAACGGGTACCCCGGCCTGGCGCGGCTCACCGCCGAACGCTTCGTACCCGACCCGTTCAGCCCCGTCCCCGGCGCCCGCATGTACCGGTCCGGCGATCTGGGCCGGCGGCGCGGCGGGCACCTCCACTACCTCGGCCGCGCCGACGGCCAGGTACAGCTCCACGGGTTCAGGATCGAACTGGCCGAGGTCGAGAAGGCCCTGACGGCGCAGCCCGGCGTCGCCACCGCGGGCGCGGCGGTGGCCGGCGGCCGACTGGTGGCCGCCGTGGCGGCCGCCGACGGCAAGCGCATCGAGGCCGCGGACGTGCTCCGCGCAGTACGCCTGACGCTGCCGCGCTACATGGTGCCGTCCGCGGTGTCGGTGGTCGAAGCCCTTCCCCTGACGGCCAACGGGAAGCTGGACCGCGCCGCCCTCGCGGCCCTCCGGACGGTGTCGTCCGCCGAGGACGCGGTGGCGCCCGCCGGCCCGGCCGAGGAGGCGCTGGTCGAGGCGTACCGGGAAGCGCTGGACGCCGGCACCGTCTCGACGGCGGACGACTTCTTCGAGCTGGGCGGCGACTCCATGCGCGCGATCCGGCTGGTGGCACTGGCCCGCGAACGCGGTGTCCACCTGACCGTGCGGGACGTCTACGCCAAGCCGGTGCTCGCGGAACTCGCCGCGGCCGCCGGCGCGCCCGAGCAGGCCCCGACGCGGGTGCCGCCGTTCGGCCTGCTGCCGGAGCGGGTGGCGAGGTCGTTCCCGGACACCGTCGAGAACGCCTACCCGATGACCGCGCTGCAGACCGGCATGGTCTACCACAGCGAACTGGCACCGGAGGCCGCCCAGTACCACATCATGCTGAGCTACACCCTGCGCGCGCCGATGAACCCGGCCGTGTTCCGCGAGGCCGCCGAGACCGTCGTGGGCGCGCACGAGATCCTGCGCACCGGCTTCGACCTGGGCCACCGGTTCGCGCCGATGCAGGTCGTGCACCGCGGCGTCGGGCTCCCGTTGCGGTTCGAGAACATCGAGCACCTCGACGAGCACGGGCAGGCCGCCCGCCTGGAGGAACTGCTGCGGGACGAGAGCAGCAGGCCGGTCGACCTCACGGCGGCGCCGCTGTTCCGGCTCGTCGTGGTGGTGCTCTCGCCGAGCAGCTTCCAGCTGGTCTTCACGCACCACCACGCGATCCTCGACGGCTGGTCGGTGAACCTGTTCTTCGAGGAGCTGGCGTCCAGGTACCTGGACCTCCTCGAAGGCAGGCCGGCACGGCCTGTCACGAGGCTGCGCAGTGGTTTCGCGGACTACGTGGCGGTCGAACGGCAGGCGGCCGACGACCGCGGGAACCAGGACTTCTGGCGCGAGCGGACCACGCCCAACCCCACGGACCTGGCCGGAGAACGCACGGGCCCGCCGGACATGCGGCACGAGCCGGTACCCCTGCCGCACGGCCTCGTGGAGGACCTGCACGCGGTCGCCGCCGAGGCGGGGGTGCCGCCGAAGGCGCTGCTGCTGGCCGTGCACATGCGCGTGCTGGCATGGCTGTCCGGCAGCGACACCGTGGTCACCGGCCTCACGGTGGCGTGCCGCCCGGAGCAGCCGGACGCCGACAAGGTGCTGGGGCTGTTCCTGAACAACCTGCCGCTGCGTGCGGTGATCGGCGGTCAGTCATGGGCCGGGCTGGCCCGCGAGGTCCACGCGACCGAGCTGGAGCTGATGCGCTACCGCTGGTACCCGAACGCGGCGATCCAGCAGCAGTACGGCAGCCGCCCGATCGTGGACACCGGGTTCAACTTCACCGACTTCCACGTCACGCACGACCTCGTGCGCTCCGGTCGGCTCGAGATCACCGGCATCACCGAGTCGGAGTCGACGCACTACGCGTTCGGCGCCGACTTCACCGTGGACATGCGCACCGCACAGCTCAGGCTGTCGCTGGAACACGACGCCTCCGTGGTGCCGCGCGCGAAGGTCGACCTCGCGGTCCGGGCGTACCGCAGCGCCTTGCTCGGACTCCTCGCCCGGCCGGAGTCCTCCTGCCGCGCCACGGGTCTCCTCGGCGCCGGCGAGGAGGCGGGGCTGGTCGCGCGCGGCCGTGGCGTACGGACGCCCGCCACGGGCGACTCCGTCCACGCCATGTTCGAACGGCAGGCGCTGGAGAACCCGGAGAAGCACGCGGTCGAGACCGCCGGGCGGGCGTGGACGTACCGCGAACTGGTCCTGCGCGTGCAGGCCGTCGCGGAGCGGCTCGCCGCACACGGCGTCGGCCCGGGCGACGCGGTCGGCGTCCTCATGCACGCGAACGAGGACCAGGTCGCGGCGTTCATGGCCACGCAGCGGATCGGCGCCGTGTACGTACCGCTCAACCCGGACGACGGCAGGCTGCACCACGAGCACGTCCTGGCGAGCGCGTCGATCCGCGTGGTCGTGTCGGCGGCGAGGTTCCGCGACGGCCTGGCGTGGCTGGAGGAGCGCGGCACACCCCTGCTGCTCGCGGAAGGAATCCCGGACGCACCGGCGGCGGCCGTTCCGGCCGCGGCGTCCCTGCCCGCACGGGCGCCCTCCTACATCGTCTACACCTCCGGCTCGACCGGGAACCGCAAGGGCGTCGTCGTCGGCCAGGACGCGATCGTCAACCGGCTCCGGTGGGGGAGGAGCTACTTCGACCGGGCCGAGGTCGACAGGACGCTGATGACCCGCAGCACCGGTTTCGACGCGGCGATCATCGAGATGCTGGAGACGGTCGTCGCGGGCGGCACGCTGGTCGCCCTGCCGGACAACGGGGGCCGGGACGCGGACCTCGTCGCCGCGGCGGTGCGCGACCACCGGATCACCTGCCTGCACGTGGCGCCGAGCCTGCTCCATGCGTTGCTCGACTCGCCGACGTGCGCCGAGGACCTGGCGACGCTGCGCCTGGTCCAATGCGCGGGCGACGTGCTGCCGCGCGCGCTGGCGAACAGGTTCCTGGAGACCTGCGACGTGCGGCTGGTGAACATCTACGGCCTCACCGAGACCGCGATCGACGCCACGGCCGGCGAGGTGGCCGCGGGCGGCCGGGGCGACGTGCCGATCGGCAGGCCCGTCGGCAACGTCGACCTGTTCATCCTCGACGCCGATCTGAACCCGGTGCCCGACGGCGTGGCCGGCGACCTGTACATCGGCGGCGCGTGCGTGGCCCACGGCTACGGAGGCGAACCGGGACTGACGGCGCTGAAGTTCGTGCCCGACCCGTGGAGCGACCGGCCCGGCGGGCGGCTGCACCGGACCGGCGACCGGGCGCGGTGGGACGCGGACGGGAACGTCGACTTCCTCGGCAGGCTCGACGGACGCCTGTCGATCGGCGGCGTGCGCGTCGACCCGAGCGAGATCGAAAGCCACGCCCGCCTGCACGAGGCGGTGGCCGAGGCCGCCGCAGTGGACCGGCAGCACGCCGACGGGACGGCCGTCCTCACCCTGTTCGTACGCCCGGTCGAAGGCGCCGAGGTGGACGGGCGGGCGATCCGGGACCACCTGCGGCCGCGGCTGCCGCGCACGGCGGTGCCGCACAGCTACGTGATCCTGGACGTGTTCCCGGTGACCACCGACGGCAAGACCGACCGGCGGGCACTGGCGCGGCTGGAGTCCACGGACGCGGGTTCCGGGGCGACCGCACCGCGGACGCCGGTCGAGCAGGAGGTCGCCGACGTCTGGGCGCAGGTGCTCGGCTCCGGGCCGTTCGGCGTGGAGGACAACTTCTTCGAGGTCGGCGGCTCGTCGCTGACCGCCGTACGCGTGGTGAACCGCCTGCGCGCCCGGTACGGCGCCACGCTCCCGCTGGGGTCGTTCATGGACGCGCCGACGATCGAGGACACGGCCCGGGCGCTGGCCGGGGCACCCCTGGCGGCGCCCGTGGAGGCGCCGGCGGGCGCAGGGCGGTACCCGCTGTCCCGGGCCCAGCACCAGATGTGGCTGCTGGAGCAGAAACTGCCGGGGCTGCCGCTGTTCGGCATGCCGGGTGCCGTGGAGCTGCACGGCCCGCTCGACCTGCCCGCGTTGGAGAAGACGTTCGCCGAACTGATCGGCAGGCACGAGGCGTTGCGGACCCGCATCACCGCAGACGGACAGGTCGTGCAGATCGTGGAGCCCGCGGCGGAGTTCGCGGTGGAGACCGTCGACCTGCGCCACCGCCCGGCCCCGGCCGCCCGCTGCGAGAGGCTGATCGCGAAGGCCATGCGCGAACCGATCGACATCGGCCGGGCACCGCTGATGCGGGCCGTCGTCTACCGGGTCGCCGACGAACGGCACGTGCTCTTCCTCAACGTCCACCACATCGTCTGCGACGGCTGGTCGCTGGCGGTGCTGTTCGACGAGGCCGGCCGCATCTACACGAGCCTCGCGGCCGGTGAGCAGCCGGCCCGGCTGCCTCCCGCGCCGGGCCTCGGCCGGTGGGCCGTGGAGCGGCAGGACTGGCTGCTCGGGGACGCCGCCGCACGCCAGCGCGACCACTGGCTCGGCAGGCTGGCCGCGCCGTGGCCCCGGCTGGGCGGCAAGCAGGAGACCAGGTTCGCGCGGTTCGGCGAGGGAGGCGTGGCGGAACGCCTGCGCTCGGCGAGCTGCCGGCTGCGGATCTCCCGCGCCGACACCGAACGCGTCAGCGAGGGCGCCAAGCGGCACGGAATGACGGAGTTCATGGTCGCGCTGACCGCGTACGCCTCGACGCTGCGCGCGTGGAGCGGACAGGACGACATCCGCATCGCCACGATGCTCGCGAACCGGGTGGGCCACGGAGTGGAGGACACCGTCGGCCTGCTCGCGAACACGGCGGTGCTGCGGCTGCACGTCGACGAGGACGCCGCCCCGCTGGAGCTGGCCGCGCAGAGCCGCCGGGTGTGCGTGGAGGCGCAGCAGCACCAGGAGTTTCCGTTCGAGGAGCTGCTCGACGCGCTCGACGCCGAGTACCCGGACCGGATGCGCGTCGACCCCTTGTTCGAGGTGATGTTCGTGATGCAGGAGGAGTACCGCGAGGCGGACGCGATCGGGGGTGTCCGGATGGCGCCGTACCGGTCCGACGGCGGCCTGTTCTCCGGCTCGATCAGCGCCACGACCTGCGACCTGGTGCTGAACGCCGTGCCGGAGGACGGGGAACTGGTGCTGGAACTGCGGTACAAGCCGGCGACCCTCGGCCGTGCGGCGGCGCGGGGACTGCTGGACGACATCGGCGCCGCGCTGTCGGCGACCGCGGAGTCGCTCTGCCGGGAGGAGGCACGATGAACACGGACCTGCTGTCCTCGTTCCACGCGCGGCTGGCGCAGGACCCGGCCGCGGTGGCCGTGGCGGAGGACGGGGCGACCCGCACCTACGCGGACCTCGACCGCGAGTCGGCCGGCTACGCCGAGGCGCTGCGCGCCCGCGGGGTCGGGCCGGAGACCGTGGTGGCGATCGTCTCCGACCGCTGCGCGCAGTACGTGGCGATGGCGCTCGGCGTGCTGCGGGCGGGCGCGGCGTTCGTACCCGTCGAGCCGCACACGCCCGTGCGCCGGGCCCGCCAGGTGTGCGACACGGCGGGCGTCCGCCTGCTGTTCGTGCGGCCGGGCCACGAGGCCTACGCGGCCGGGCTGGGACCGGCCGTGCTGTCGGCCGCACCCGGGGGTGCGGCGGGGGAGGCCGCCGTCCGGCACCCCGGCGGCCTCGCGTACGTCATCTTCACTTCCGGTTCCACGGGCGCGCCGAAGGGCGTGATGGTCGTGGACGAGGGCATGGACAACCACATCGCGGCCAAGGTCCACGACCTCCGCCTCGGGGCTGCGGACGTCATCGGGTTCACGGCGCCGCTGTCCTTCGACATCTCGGTGTGGCAGTGCTTCACCGGCATGACGGTCGGTGCGGCCGTCGCGGTCGCGTCGCCGCTGAACATCTCGGAGCCCGCCGAGCTGGCCGAGTGGGTGCGGCGGCACCAAGTCACGGTGCTGGAGATCGTGCCGTCGTTCCTGTCGGTGCTGGTGGAGCAGTTGCGCGACGACGCCCGACTGCGCGCCGCCCTCGGCTCGCTGCGCTTCCTGATCGCCACCGGGGAGGCGCTGCCCTCACACGTCGCGCGGCGCTGGTACGCATGCTGCCCCGACATCCCGGTGGTCAACGCCTACGGACCCACCGAGTGCTCGGACGACGTCACCCACCACTTCGTCACCGCGCAGGAGTGCGCGAACGGGACCTTCCCGCCGATCGGCCGGGAGATCCAGCACACGCGGATCCACCTCGTGGATGCCGCCGGCCGTGCGGTCGAGCCCGGCGACGAGGGCGAGCTGCTGGTCGGCGGCATCGGTGTCGGCCGCGGATACATCGCCGATCCGGTGCGGACCGCGCTCGCGTTCGTGCCGGACCACCTCGGCGGCGAGCCCGGGAAGCGGCTGTACCGCACGGGGGACCGCGGCACCCGCAGGCCTGACGGGGCGATCGACTTCCTGGGCAGGCGCGACCGCCAGGTGAAGGTGCGCGGGCACCGCGTCGAGCTGGGCGACGCCGAGGCGCAGCTGCTGCGGGTGCCGGGCGTGGTCGCCGCGGCGTGCGTGCTGTCCGGCGACCGGCTCCACGCCTTCGTCACGGGCCACGCCGGACTGGACGGCGCCCGGGTGCACGAGCTGGTCCGCGCGTCCGCACCGGGCTACCTGGTGCCGCACCGGGTGACCGTACTGGAACGGATGCCCACGAACACCTCCGGCAAGGCGGACCACCGGGCCCTGAAGGAGCTGACGCAGGTCGCGGTCGCGCCCGCCGAGGTGACCGGCTCCACGCTGGAGGACGTGCAGGCGGTGGTCGCCGAGGCGCTCGGCGTGCCGTCGGTGGGCCCGGACGACGACTTCTTCCAGGCCGGCGGCGACTCGCTGCGGGCCATGGCGCTGGTGTCGCGCGTACGCAAGAGGTTCGACGCGCCGGGCACGCCGCTGCGGGCGTTCCTCGCGGACCCGACGGCGCGCGGACTCCACGCCGCACTGGAGACCGCCGCACCGAAGCAGGCGGCGGACCTGCCGCCGGGCGCGCTGTCGTCGGGACAGGAGCGGCTGTGGTTCCTGGAGCAGCTGCACAAGCGCAAGGCCCCGCAACTCATCCGGCTGGAGCTCACGCTCCGCGGGGACCTGGACCGGCGCGCCCTCCGGCACGCCCTGGACGCCGTCGTGATCCGGCACGAGCCGTTGCGGACGGTCTTCTCCCAGCAGCGCGGGGTCCCGGTGGGCACCGTGTGGGCGAAGGCGCAGGTGGCGCTGGAGGACCCCGCCGCGGTGGACGGGCCGGCCCGGGGCGACGGGCCCGGGCTGTCGTCGCACACCGCACGTCCGCCGCTGATGACGGCGGGCCTGGTGCGCACCGGCCCCGGCCTGCACGTGCTGACCCTGGTGCTGCACCACCTCGTCGCCGACGGCTGGTCGCTGGTCGTGCTGGCGCGGGAGATCGCCGAGTACTACCAGCAGTGGGTGGACGGCGAGACGGAGGTGCCGCTGCCGGACACGACGTTCGGCGGCTACGTCAGCCAGGAGAGGCAGTGGCTGGAGAGCGCGGAGGCCGGCGAGGCCGAGCGCTACTGGACCGACCGGCTGGCCGGAGCGCCGCCCGTGCTCGAACTGCCGCTGGACCGGGAACGGCCGCAGTCCCCGGATTTCACGGCGGCCCACGTCGTGCACGAGCTGACCGAGGCCGAGACCGCCGCGGTCGCCGCGCTGGCACGGGAAGTGAAGGCGACTCCGTTCATGGCCGTGATGGCCGCGTTCTACCAGGTGCTGCGCGAGGCGAGCGGTACGGACGACATCGTGATCGGCATGGACTCGGTGAACCGGTCGTGGCCGGGCAGCGAGCAGCTGATCGGCACGTTCGTGAACCAGCTGCCGGTGCGGTTCGCCACGCCCGCCACGGCGTTCCGCGAACTGGTGGAGCTCGCGCGCCGGCAGTGCCTCGGCGCGTACGAGCACGAGAGGCTGCCGTTCCACCGGATCGTCGCCGCGGTGAACCCGCCGCGCAAGGCGGGGCGGTTCCCGCTCTTCCAGGCGAAGGTCACCCAGCAGGGCGCCTGGCGCACGGGAGTGTCGCTTCCCGACATCGAGGTGGTCCCGACGGAGCTGGCGGAGCCCGAGACCGATCTCGACCTGCTGCTCGACGTGTCGGGGGAGGCGAGCAGACTCCGGCTGGAGCTGGTCTACCGGCCCCAGGTGACCGATGCGGAGACCGCCGGGCGGTGGGTGGCCGCGGTCGGCGACGTGCTGCGCGGCGCAGGGGGTGTCCGCACGTGAACCCGTCCGTCACCGGAGGACCTGAAGTGCCGCTGGACGATCAGCCCGCCGACCACTCGCCACGAGACCCCGGCGCAGGCCCGCCGGCCGGCGAACCCCCGCTCGCCCCAGGAGGCACAGTGGACCGAGACCGACTGCCAGCGGCCGCCGAGGAAGCGGCCGGGCAGCCGCGTACCCCGACGGAGGCCCTGGTCGCCGACGTGTTCGGCGAGCTGCTCGGCAGTCCGCCCGCCCGACGGGACGCCGACTTCTTCGAGCTGGGCGGCCACTCGATGCTCGCCGTGCGAGCGGTGCACGAGATCGCGGAGAGGACGGGGACCGAGCTGGAGCTGGAGACGTTCTTCGACCTGGGGACGGTCGAGGACATCGCGGCCGAGCTGGACCGCCTGCCGGCCGCCGACGGGCGCGCGACGCACGAAGGGGAGATCTGAGCCGGTGGTGACGTCCTGCTCCGCCCACCGGCCCAGGTACGGGCGGCTGTGGCGGCTGCCGACCGCGCGGGTGGTGGGCGCGGCGGCCGCCGCCGCGGGGACGCTCGCCGTTCTCGCCGGTCTGCTCGCTCCGCCCTGGAGCCCCTGGCTGGTGGTGGCGCTCGCGACCGTGGCGCTCGCCGGGTACCTGCGGCGGAACCGGGCCCGCGTCGCCGTCGAGGTGCGCATGGCGCGTGCGCTCGTCGCGTCCCGGCCGGACTGCGGCGGCGCCGCGCTGCCCGGCCTCGTGGCCGAGGCGCGGGCGGAGGTGCAGGGGGACGGAGTGACCCGGATCGAGGCCGCGTCGTGGCCGGACGCCGTACGCGCGCTCGGCTTCGCCATGGGCCGCGACCGGGGCTTCCACCTGGATCTGATGCGCCGTACCGCGGCCGGGCGCCTCGCCGAGGTGTGGGGCAGGACCGCCGTGCCCGTCGACGAGCACTACCGCAGGCTCGGGTTCGCCGGGGCGGCGAAGGCGGCGGCGAAGGAGCTGGAGGCGCCGGAACGGGATCTGCTCACGGCCTTCGCGGACGGCGTGAACGCGGCGCTGGCCCACCGGCCGTTCGAGACCCGGTTCCTGTCGTACCGGCCCCGCGCGTGGAGCGTCGAGGACAGCCTGCTGATCGTGCTCTCGACGTTCCACGGGCTGTCGTGGAACGAGCAGGACAAGCGGGCGGAAGCCGTGGTGCGGCGGGCGTTCCCCGAGGACGTCGCCGCGTTCTTCCTGCCGGGCGGCGGAGGCGTGCCCGACGGGCTGGCGCGGTTCCGCGGTGCCGGCGACGACCTGGTCACGGTGGACAAGGCCGTCGCCGGGTCCAACTGCTGGGCGACGGGCGACCGGCTCGCCTGCGATCCGCACCTGCCGCTGGCCATGCCGAACCTCCTGTACGAGGTCGACCTGGCGTGGCCGGGCCGGCGGGTGCGCGGGCTCGCCGTGCCGGGCCTGCCGGTCGTGCTCACCGGAACCAACGGGCACATCGCCTGGGGCATCACGAACCTCAGCGCCGATGTGCTCGACCTCGTGCCCGCCGGCGGGACCGAGGAGCGCACGGAGCGCATCCGGGTGCGCGGCGGCCGGCAGGTGGAGTGCCGCACCGCCTGGACGGGCCCGCTGCCGGTGTCCCCCCGGACGCTGATGGGAGAGCGGGTCGCGGTGCGCTGGACCGGGTACGATCCGCGGGCCTGCGACCTGAAGCTCCAGCGGCTCGCGCATGCGGTGAGCGTCGAAGAGGGCGTCGAGGTGCTGGAGGAGGCCGAGGGCATCGCGCTCAACGTGCTCATGACGGACTCGGCCGGACACATGGCGCACATGGCGACCGGACTGCTGCCCCGGCGGCCGGGCGAGGGCCACTTGAGCGGGGCCCAGCGCCCCCGGTCCGTCGACCCGGCGGACGGGGTCCTGGTGTCCGCCAACGACAGCGCGTTTCCCGAGGACCCGTTCCGGATCGGGTACGACAGCGATCCCGGCTTCCGCGCCCGGCGGATCCGGCAGGTGCTGGCCGAGGGCGCCCGGGACATGCATGCCCTGCAGCACGACACCGCAGCCGAGCTGTACGAGCCGTACCGCGAGATCGCGGTGCGCGTCCTGCAGGGGCGCGACGACGGCACGGCCGCCCTGCTGGCCTCGTGGGACGGCACGTCCGGCGCCGACTCCCGTGCGTTTGCGCTTTTGGTGCGGTTGAGGGAGGTGCTCGCACGACGGGTGCTGTCGCCGTTCTTCGCCTCGTGCCAGGAGCTGGAACCGGGCTTCCGCTACGCCTTCCGCTGCGTGGACCGGCCGCTGCTCGCGGTCCTGCGGTCCGACGACCCCTCGGTGCTGCCTCCCGGTCTGGTCGAGGAGTGCGTCGACGAGGCCGTCGCGGGCGGACTGCCGACGTGGGGCGAGGTCAACCGGGTGGGGCTCGACCATCCGCTCGCCGCCCTGGTGCCGTGGGCGGCTCCGCTGCTGGGCATCGCGGCGACGCCCCAGCCGGGCGCGCTGCACACCGTCCGGACGTGCGTGCCGGGCTTCGCGGCAGCCGGCCGTGCCGTGGTGTCGCCGGACGGCGACGCCTCCTTCGAACTTCCGGGGGGCCAGTCCGGCCACCCGTTGAGCATCCACTTCGCCGACCGCCACGGGCGGTGGTCGAACCCCGCCGCCGCGGCGCGCCCGCGGGGCACGGCGTGCACGTTCGTGCTTCGGCCTGGAGAGAGGAACTGACATGCCCACACTGACGACCATCCCGGAGCTGTTCGCCGCGCAGGTGCACGACCGGCGGCACGAGGTCGCCGTCGTGTCCGGCGGATCCACCGCCACCTTCGGCGAACTGGACGAGCGCTCCGACCGGATCGCCGCCTGGCTCGTCGCGCACGGCGTCGGCGCGGAGGACGTGGTCGCGGTCGAACTGGAACGCGGCCACGACCTGATCGCGGTGCTGATCGGCACGCTGAAGGCCGGCGCGGCCTACCTCCCGCTGGAGGCCGGGATCCCCCAGGTGCGCCGGGACAGGCTGGCAGCTGCCGCCGGCGCGGTCGCGGTCGTGTCCGCAGGCGACCGCACCGCGGACGAGGGGCTGCGGGTGCTGGCGTTGGACGGCATGGGCGAGCACCCCCCGCTCGCGGCACGGCGGGTCCACCCGGACGGCCTGGCGTACGTCAGCTTCACCTCGGGATCGACCGGGCTGCCCAAGGGCGTCGCCGTGCCGCACCGGGCCGTCGTGCGGCTCGTCCGGGGCGGGTTCGCGGACCTCGGACCGGACGAGACGTTCCTTCAGCTGGCGCCCGTGTCCTTCGATGCGTCGACGTTCGAGATCTGGGCGCCGCTGCTCACCGGTGGGAGGCTGGCCATCCACCCACCGGGCCCGCTGGTGTCCGAGGAAGTCGTGGCGACCCTGGCCGACCAGGAGGTCACCACGCTGTGGCTGACGGCCGGCCTCTTCCACCGCATGGTCGACCACCACCTCGACGACCTCGCCGGGCTGCGCCAGCTCCTCGCGGGCGGCGACGTGCTGTCGGTCGACCATGTCAACCGGTTCGTGGCGCGCCACCCGTCGATCCGGCTGATCAACGGATACGGGCCGACCGAGAACACCACCTTCACCACATGCCACACGGTCCCCGGCCCCGTTGCGGGTTCCGTGCCGATCGGCCGTCCCCTCCGGGGCACCGGCGCACGGGTGCTGGACAAGGCGCTGAACCCCGCGGAGACGGGGGAGCTCTACGTCACCGGCGCCGGACTGAGCCGCGGGTACGTCGGGCAGCCGTCGGCGACCGCGGTCAGCTTCGTCCCCGACCCGTTCGCCGAGGTACCGGGCGCGCGGATGTACCGCACCGGCGACCTCGTGCGGCAGACACCGGACGGCATCGACTTCCTCGGCCGCGGCGACCGCCAGGTCAAGATCAGGGGCTTCCGCGTCGAGCCGTCCGAAGTGGAGCGCGAGGTCGCCGCGCTGCCCGGAGTGGGCCAGGCCGTCGTGGTCGCGCGGCGGGACGGCACCGGCGAGAACGGGCTGACCGCGTACCTGCTGCCCGCCCTCGACGAGGACGAACCGGAGTCCCTGCCCGCACGCGTGCGCCGGACGCTGCGGACGACCCTGCCGGCGGCGATGATCCCCGCCGCCTTCGTGACGGTCGACGAGTTCCCGATCACCGCCAACGGCAAGATCGACCCGGCGGCACTGCCGGACCCGGGGCGGGTGCAGCGGGACGCCGACAACGAGTTCGTCGCCGCGCGGTCGGCGACCGAGCAGCTGGTGTGCGACCTGTGGGCCGAGGCACTCGGCCTGGACCGGGTCGGCGCGCTGGACGACTTCTTCGAGCTGGGCGGGAACTCGCTGCTCGCCATGGACCTGATCAGCCGCACCGAGCTGGTCTTCGGCGTGGAGCTGCCGATCCGCGCGCTGCTCCACCACCCCACCGTGGAGGAGTTCACCGGCGCCATCGGCGAGCTGCTCGGCACAGAAGGCGTCGCACGATGAGGATCACCGTCCCGGAATCGGCCGTGTCCGTCGAGGACATCGACCTGTACGACCCGCACACCTTCAGCGAGGGCGACCCCCACGCGATCTGGCGGACCCTGCGCCACGAGGAACCCGTCTTCTGGCAACAGCTCCCCGACGGGCGCGGGTTCTGGTCGGTGACGAAGTACGACGACGTGTGCCGGGTCCTCGGCGACCACGAGTCGTTCACGTCGTCGCGCGGCGCGATCCTGAAGATGCTGGGCACCCCGGACCCGGCGGGCGGCAGGCAGATGGCGGTGAGCGATCCGCCGCGGCACACCCACGTCCGCCGCCCCCTCTACCAGCTGATGACCCCGTCCGCGCTGCGCCCCCGGATACCGGAGATCCAGGCGGCGGTACGGAAGCTGCTGGCGCCCATGACGTCCGGCGACACCTGGGACATGGGCGTCGCGATGACGGCGCTGCCCATGATCGTGTCCGGGGTCCTGATGGGGCTGCCGGAGGAGGACCACCCGGACCTGGTGCGCAGCGGGTTGATGACGGTGGCGCCGGACGACGAGGAGTTCCAGGCCGGCGGCAGCGCCGAGGCGACGCTGCACCAGGCGCACCACGACCTGTTCGCCTATTTCGCGGCCCAGGTGCGCAGGCGCCGCCGCAACCCGCCGCCGGACCTCGCCGACAGCGACCTGATCGGCAGGCTGATGACGCTGCGCGTCGAGGGGAGCAGGCTCAGCGAGGGGGAGATCGTCTCGAACTGCTACAGCCTCCTGCTCGGCGCGAACGTCAACACCGGGCACGCCGTGTCCGCCGCGATCCTGAAGCTCCTGGACTCTCCCGAGCAGTACGGGAAGTGGGCGAACGACAGGTCGCTGCTCAAGCCGGGCATCCGCGAGGCGCTGCGCTGGTCGTCCCCGGTCGTGCACTTCCTGCGCTATGCGGTGGAGGACGTGGAGATCCGCGGACGGAAGATCCGCAAGGACGACGGCGTCGTCGCGTGGATCCCTTCGGCCAACCGCGACGAGGACGTGTTCACCGACCCGTTCCGCTTCGACGTGGGCCGCAGGCCGAACCGCGAGATCGCGTTCGGCTACGGCCCGCACCGCTGCATCGGCGCCGTCGCCGCGCAGATCACCCTGGAGCTGACGCTCCGGGAGATCTTCGACCGGGTCGAACGTTTCGAGCAGGCCGGCGCCGTCGAGCACCTGGTCTCGAACTTCACCGCCGGGATCAAGCACTTCCCGGTGAAGGTGACAGCCCGGTGCTGAGCACGTCCAGCAGTGCCGGAGGGGCGTGCAGGAAGTCGTAGTGCCTGCCCTCCAGCAGCACGTGGCGGCAGTCGTCCGACCACGCCTTCCAACCGCCCATGAGGTCCATCGGGATCTCCCGGTCCTCGGTCCAGCCGATGACCGTGATCCCGGACGGCAGTACCACCGGGTCCGCCCGGTGGTACTGCCGGTTGGCTTCGAGGTCCTGGCCGAGCAGCCCGAGTCCCAGCTGCACCAGCCGGGGGTCCGGGGTGCCGCCGAGACTGGTGATCAGCTCGCTCAACTGCTCGGCCAGCTCGTCGTCCTGCATGTCCAGGAACCGCCCGTACGGCCCGTCCTGCGGGGCCACCTGGGACGAGATGAACAGCCGCTCCGGCGTGGGCAGCCCCGCCTCGTGCAGCTGTACGGCCAGCTCGACGCCGGGGAGCGCGCCCCCGCAGTGGCCGAAAAAGGCGAACGGCTTGTCCAGGAACGGCGCCAGACAGCCGACGAGATGACGCGCGAGTTCCCCGTAGGTGCCGTAGTGCGGCTCCCGGATGCGGTTCTCCCGGTGCGGCAGCTGGACCAGGCACACCTCGACCTCACCGATGCGGCGGGGCCAGCGGTGGTACATGGAGGCGCCGCACCCCGAATACGGGAAGCAGAAGAGCCTGGCGGCAGCTTCGGGGTCGGGCTTGCGCAGCAGCCACTTCGGTTCCTTGACACGTCGAGGCTCGGTCATACACCGACGTTACCCCCATACCGCAGAGGCAGCAGGGGAGTTGGCCGTCGTTGGCCGATTGCTTACGAGCACCTCACCCGCTGCCGGCCCCCGCGGCGTCCGCGTCCGCATCGGCGTCCGCGTCCGCATCCGGGTCCGCGGCCGCGGCCACGGCCGCGCTGAACCCGTCCCCCACCTCCACGTCGTGGATGCGCCATCCGTCGGGCTGTACGGAGCCTGCCGGGTCGGCCCCGAGCCGGTCGTGCCCCAGCCCGCGCGCGAGCCCGGTTCCCAGCCCCTTGAAGTACGCCTCCTTGCGGACCCAGATGCGGCAGAACGCGCCGGCCCGCTCGGCCCTCGGCAGCGCCGCCAACTCCTCGCGCTCCCGGGGATGCAGGGCCGACGAGACGTGCGCGACGGTGGCCGGGGCAGGCGCCCGCTCGACGTCCACGCCCACGGGCACCGCCGCGAAGGCGATCAGGGCGCGGCCCCGCGTGTAGGACAGGGAGAAGTGCACGGCGTCGCCGCTCACGCAGGGGCGCCCGTGCGGACCACCGCAGCCCGGGCAGGGACGGCGCCCCAGCACGACCTCCCCCGGGTCGACGCCGAGCTGCCCGCCGAGCAGGACGCGCAGCGCGACGTGGGCCGCCACGTACGCGTCCCGGTCCTCCCGGTGCCCAAGCCCCGCCGCGCGCCGGCGTTCCGCCGGGTCGAGCACTCCGTCGGCCAGGGCGTGGGCGGCCGGGGCGAACGCCCGGGTCGGCACTTCCCACAGCCGGGGCTCGCCGCCGGGCGGGGGAGGGAGCCGGTGTGCCGAGGGCACGCCGAGCAGCAGCGCCGGCCGGAGCCTCGGCGGCATCGTCGTCACGGGACCACCGTAGCGACGGCCGCGGGCCGGTGGTCAACGGCCGCGGGCTGCCGAGCGCAGAAATCCCCACGAAGGCCTCAGAGGTCTCTTGTTATCGTGCGGCCCATTGAGCTGAAGAGGCAGGAGAAGACATGGGTCACATCGATGTCAACCGGGTGTCGTTCCATCTTCCCGACGGCCGCCCCCTGCTGGCCGACATCACTTTCAAGGTGGGCGAGGGTGACCGCGTCGCACTGGTCGGGCCCAACGGGGCCGGTAAGACCACCCTGACCAGGATCATCACGGAGGAGATCGCAGCCCATGCCGGGGCGGTCACGTACGGCGGGCGCGTCGGGGTGATGACCCAGTTCGTCGGCGGATTCCGGGACGCCCGCACCGTGCGGGACCTGCTCCTGTCCGTGGCTCCGCCGGGCATCCGCGAAGCCGCCCGGAAGATCGAGGCGAGCGAGCTCGCCATCATGGAGCGGGACTCGTACGAGGAGCAGATGGCCTATGCCCAGGCGTTAGCCGACTGGGCCGAGGCCGGCGGCTACGACCAGGAGACGCACTGGGACGTCGTCACGACCGCGGCCCTCGGCCTCCCCTGGGAGGAGGCCCGGTTCCGGAGCGTCAACACGCTGTCCGGGGGCGAGCAGAAGCGGCTGGTCCTGGAGACGCTCCTGAGGGGGCAGGAAGACGTCCTCGTGCTGGACGAACCCGACAACTACCTCGACGTCCCCGGCAAGGAGTGGCTTGAGGAACAGCTGTTGAAGACGGACAAGTCCATCCTCATCATCAGCCACGACCGCGAACTGCTCAGCCGGGTGCCGACGAAGATGGTCACCCTGGAGCCCGGGGCGGCCGGAGCGCGGGCATGGACGTACACGGGCACCTACGCCACCTACGACGAGGCGCGCGAGCAGCGCAACGAGCGGCTCGACGAACTGCGCCGGCGCTGGGACGAGGAGCACGCGAAGATCAAGGGATTGATCGTCATGTACCGGGAGAAGGCGAAGTACAACTCGGACATGGCATCGCGCCTGCGCGCCACGGAATCACGCCTCCAGCGGTTCCTGGCCGCCGGCCCGCCGGAGGCCATCCCCGTGCCGCAGAGGATGCGGCTGCGGCTGGAGGGCGGACGGACCGCCAAGCGGGCCGTCGTCGCCGAGGACCTCGAACTCACCGGACTGATGCGGCCGTTCAGCACCGAGATCTGGTTCGGCGAACGCGTCGGGATCCTCGGCGGCAACGGATCGGGCAAGTCCCACTTCCTCCGTCTGATGGCGTGCGGTGGCACCGACCCCGACGTCGAGCACCAGCCCGTCAGCACCGTCAGGCCCGAGCCGGTGGAGCACGGCGGCCGGATCCGGCTCGGGTCGAGGGTACGGCCCGGATGGTTCGCCCAGACGCACCAGCACGCGGGTCTGCACGGCCGCACCCTGCTCGACATCCTCCACCGCGGCGACGAGCACCGCGCCGGGCGGGACCGCGAGGAGGCCGCCCGTGCCGTGGACCGGTACGGACTGGCCCGCTCCGCGGAGCAGACCTTCGACTCGCTCTCGGGAGGCCAGCAGGCCCGGTTCCAGGTCCTGCTGCTGGAACTGAGCGGCGCCACCCTGCTCCTGCTCGACGAGCCGACCGACAACCTCGACCTCCACTCGGTCGAGGCGCTCGAACAGGCTCTGTCCACCTTCGAGGGAACGGTCGTGGCGGTCACCCACGACCGCTGGTTCGCCAAGGGGTTCGACCGCTTCCTCGTCTTCGGCGAGGACGGCCGGGTGCGGGAGTCGGCCGAGCCGGTATGGGACGAGGGCCGCGTGCAACGCCCGCGCCCGTCCGCCCGGAAGACGAATCCGTGACGTCACGGCCCGGGCCGGGCGCGGGGCGCGGACGGCTGCGGCCAGGCGGCCTGACCGCTCATGCCGTTCACTGCTCAGCGGCAGCGCGATGCACAGGCACGCGCACTCTTCCACGCCGGGCAGAAGACTCCTGACACCTACGCCCCGGTCATCCCGCCACTTCCGCAGCAACACCCGGCTGCGGCCGGGTCCGCATGCCCCAGCGGGCAAGGGACGGGCCGGCAGCACCCAGCGCCGCGAAGAACAACGCCAGCAGCAGCCAGCCCGCCGTGCCGAGGCCGAGCACCACCGTGGTGAGGAGCGCGGGGGCGAGGGCCTGGCCCGCGCTGAAGCCGAGGCCGAGGACACCTTGGTACTGACCCTGGGCATGGTCGGGGGCAAGACCGAAACCCAGGGCGAAGCCCGCCGAGGACTCCCATACCTCTCCCAGGCTGTGGACGAAGATCGCGGCCAGGACCAGTCCTGCCGCCGCCCAGACAGGGGCGTACGCCGCCAGCGCCATCGCCGGGCAGCTGACGAGGAAGAGCAGCCCCGCGGTGCGAAACGCCCTGCCGCCGTCCTGCGGGGTTTCGATACGGGAGCCGATCCTGGTCTGCATCAGTACGCAGAAGGCGGCATTGACGGCGAACAGTGCGGCCACCGTCCAGCGCGGTGCCTCGGTGTGCTCGGAGATCCAGATCGGCAGGAGCAGGGAGACCACCGGGTACTGCAGTCCCATGGCCCCGTAGAGGGCGGTGAACGCCAGGAACGGGCGGTCCGTGAAAGCGAGCCAGCGATGCTGCTGCGGCGGTGCTGCCAGCACCGGATACCGGGGCAGCCGGAGCAGGAGCAGCGCGCACAGGGCGAAGCTCGCCGCGTTGCCGAGGATCAGCGTGACATAGGCGCCGCGGGTTCCCGCGGCCAGTGCCAGCCCGGCACCCACCGTTCCGAGAATGACGCCCAGGTTGACGAAGGTGCGCAACTTCGCCCGGAACACGGCGGGGCGATCACCCCCGACCCGCGCCACCAGAGCGCCCCAGGCCGCCCCACCGGCCGCCGCGGCGATCTGGTCGACCGTCGCGAGGATCGTGAGCGCGGCCCAGCTCTCGACGAGGACGAGGGCCGCCATCGACACCGCCTGGACTGCGAGGGCCAGCATCATGATCGTGCGCGCCCCGCGCCGGTCGGCGAGATGCCCTCCGGGTACGCCCGCGCACAAGCCGATCACTCCGGCGATGGTGAGCGCGGCGCCGACCTGCACCGCGGGCAGGCCCACGACCAAGGTGAAATAGAGCGCCGACGCCGCGTTGAACAGACCGTTGCCGACCCGGTTGACGAAACTGGCGGCGATCAGTACGCGCTCCGGCCTGCTGTCCCCCACCATGCGGCCTATGCGGCCTATTCGGCTTGCCGGGCTGCTCTTGATCATGGACGGCAGGCTAGCAGCGGTCGCAGAACCACCGCAGTGGTACCAAGAACGCGTGCCCTGATGGCGACGCGAGCGGAGTCCTGCAACTCATGCAGAGAACCTCGAGCCTGCGGGCGCGGCCATCCCGGCCCGGTGGTCCCGGTGGTGCGGGGTCCAGGCCAGCTCGCGGGCGGCCTTCGCGTTGGATACCCGCAGCGTGGTGTCCAGCATCAGGTCGCCCAGGTACGGCACCGCCGTGCGCAGCGCCCAGCCCGGCAGCCGCAGTCCCGGCCGACCCTGCCGGGCCGCTGCCGCGACCTCCCCGAACCGGGCCGGCCGGTCGTCCACGATGTTGTACGCCTCGCCCGCCCGGCCGTGTTCCAGCGCGGCAAGGGTGCCGGCCACGGCGTCTTCGACGTGGATCCACGACATCACCCCGCCGCCGCTCAGCGGCACCGGCATCGGCCGGCTGCCCGGCGTCGGGTCGAACCAGGTGCCCGGCCCGTAGAACAGCCCGTACCGCAGCGCCGTCCCGGCCACGTGATCCGCCGAGAACAGCCGTTCCTCCGCCTCCACCAGGCCGGTGACCACGTGGTCGGCAACCGTGCCGCCGTAGACCCCGAACGGGTCCTCCTCGGTGATGAACCGCTCCCCGTGGTCCCGGTACCCGTAGCCCAGCACCAGGGATTGGGTGAGGAACCGGCGGGCCCCGAGCTCCCCCGCCGCCTCCAGCAGATTCGCCGATCCCGTCGAGCGCAGCACATTGGTCGGATTGTCCGCCGTGAGCTTGCGCGACGGCGCCTTCATCGCGGTCAGCTGGTGGATCACCGCGTCGGCCGCCAGCCCCTCCACGGCCTTCAGCAAGCCGTCCCGGTCCAGCGCGTCCGCTCGCACCGGCGTCGCCCCGATCGCACGCACCGCCGCCGCGGACCCCTCGGACCGAGCCAGCGCCAGGACGTCGTACCCCGCCCCGACCAGCGCCCGGGTCAGCGGCTGCCCGACCGCCCCGGTCGCCCCCGCCAGCAGCACCCTCGTCGCGCCCATACCAGCCTCCCGAATCGGGCCCCTCGACCCCTTGTCCGTCTCGACACCCCATAGACAGGAGGGCCCCCGGGAACGTGACACATCAGATGTGTGTCCGTCGTCACACCCCGGACGGTTCTCCCCGGGGACGCAGTTCGTCGCCCGGACCGGGTGTCGGCCGGACCGGTCCCGGGCAGGCGCGGGCGTACCCGAAGGAGGTGCGGCCATGGCAGGCAGCATGCGGGACAAGCGGCCCGGAAGCCCGGGCACGCGGCCTACGTGGAGCGGGGAAGCCGGCTCAGGGGGTCAGCTGTCCAGTGCGAATGCGTTCTTGGCGTGCGCGACGGATTCCTCCGAGGCGGGCCCGCCGGGGTTCTCGGTGGCCAGGGCCTGGTTGAGGGTGACGAAGGGACGCATCCGCTGCTCGTAGTCGGCGTAGGCGGTGCGGTGGTCGCCGTTGGCCCGGGCAAGGCAGTCGGCCAGCGCGTGGGCGCCCACGAGGGCCAGGCTGGTGCCCTGACCCGAGAGGGGGGAAGGGCAGTAGCCGGCGTCTCCGAGCAGGGTCACCCGGCCTCGCGACCACTGGTCCATGCGGATCTGGGCCATGGCGTCGCAGTAGAAGTCGGGTGCCTTCCGGGCGGCCTCGGCCAGGCGGGCCCCTTCCCAGCGCATCAATGCGAGCTTGTCCACGACGAGCTGCCGGAGGGCACCGCCGTCGCGGCGGTCGAGGGTGAGGGGGGCGGACTCGAAACCGAAGGCGATCCTGAGTTCGGTGTTGTCGCGTACGGGCATGATGCCGAAGCCCGCGTCGCCGTCCCGCAGCCACATCTGCCAGTCGTCCAGGGCGAGGAAGTTGTCCGCGCTGAACACCGAGAGGTAGCTGCCCAGGTGGTGGGCGAAGCGCTCCTCCGGACCGAAGGCCAGGCGCCGTACGGTGGAGTGGAGGCCGTCCGCCCCGACCACGAGGTCGAAGACGCGGGACGGCCCGTGCACGAAGTCGACGCGCACGCCGGTTGCGTCCTCGTCGAGGCCGGTGATGCTGTTGCCGAAGAGGTACTCGACGTCGGCGCGGGTGTGCTCGTACACCATCCGTACCAGATCCTCGCGCAGCACCTCGATGTCTTCGCTGTCGAGCCGGCCGCTGCTGAAGGTCGCCTCGGTGGAGCGGTCCACCTCATGGCCGTCGGGGCCGAGGATCGACATGCCGCGCATCCGGGTCCGTACGCGGCTTGCCTGTTCCAGCAGGCCCATCCGCTCCACGACTTCGAGTGCCACGCCGCGGATGTCGACGGCCTGACCGCCGGGGCGCGGGCCCGGGGCGTGTTCGACCACGGTGGGCGCAAAGCCGTGGCGGCGCAGCCAGTAGGCGAGAACGGGGCCGGCGATTCCGCCGCCGGAGATGAGTACGGTGTGCATGGGAAGCCCTCCAGTGCTTTGTACGCTGTACGCATCCTGAACGTACGTCGTACGCGCAGCGGTCTCAACTGGCCGAACTCCGAACCTGTACTAGGGCAGATGCCTCTCCTTCGGCGTTGTGGCTGCTACCTTCTGCACTAGTACAGGACAGGAAGGTGGCAGGACGTGACGAAGGCCACAGGAGCAGCCGGCAGTCCGCCCTATCTGCGCATCGTCGCCGCGATCCGGCGGCGCATCGCGGAGGGTGAACTCGCCCCCGGTGACCGGGTTCCCTCGACCCGGCAGATCGCCGGGGAATGGGGCGTCGCACTCGCCACCGCCACCAAGGCCCTGACCACCCTGCGCCTGGAGGGACTTGTCGAGGCCCGGCCCCGGATCGGCACGGTGGTCGCCGAAACCGCCCCCGCCGCCCCCGCGGCCCCCGCCGCGCCGGCCCGCAGGCGCCCGTCGCACGCCCTGCACCCCGAGGAAGAGCTGAGCCTCGACCGGATCGTCCGCGCCGGCATCGAGATCGCCGACGCCGAAGGGCTGTCGGCGCTCACCATGCGCGGTGTCGCGGCCCGGCTCGGCGTCGCGGCGATGTCGACGTACCGGTACGTCCCGAGCAAGGAAGACCTCGTCCTGCACATGGCGGACGCCGCGTTCGGCGAGGAGTCCTACAGCGCGGACGCCCCCGAGGATTGGCGTACCCGCATCGAGCTGGGCGCCCGGGCCCTGTGGAGCCTGTACCGAAAGCACCCGTGGCTGGCCCACCTCGGCTCCCTCACACGCCCGTTGCTCGTACCCAATCTGATGGTCCACGGCGAGTGGTTGCTGGGTGCCCTCGACGGCCACGGCCTCGACCCCACCACTCAGTTCGACATCCACGTCCTGCTCTACAGCCACGTCCAGGGCCTGGCGGTGCACCTGGAGATGGAGGCGCACGCCGAAGCCGCCACGGGCCAGTCGGAAGACCAGTGGATGGACAGCCGCGCCCCCGCCCTCCTGGAACTGGTGGAATCCGGCCGCTTCCCGACCTTCGCGAAGGTGGTCGGAGCCTTCGAGGACGGCTACGACCTGCGTCTCGACGCGCTCTTCGAGTTCAGCCTCACCACACTCCTCGACGGCCTGACTCCCGTCATCGAAGGCCGGGGAGGCGTCGCGTAGGCGCACGGAAACCCGCACGCCTGCACTGCGGACGCAGTGCGCGAGCCCTACCGCCGCGACGGGCGCCCCGGCCGACACGTTCGGCAGCCCGGGCCTCGGCTGACGGAGCGTCGGCCGACGCCCCGGGAGGGGAACCGGCCCGGCCCGGCCCGGCCCGGGCGGAGGCGGTACGCGTAGCCGCCCGGGCTGCGGCGGCCTCGTACCGCGTGGGGTGGGGTGATGAGGGGCAGCCGATGCCGTTCCGCCCGCCGGCGCACGGCAGTTGCCCGAGCGGCCACCACCGGCGCTGCGGCCGCCTGCTCAGCACCGCGCCGCCCGCGGCCCGGACCTCCTCCGGGCATACGGTGAGTGGAGGTCAGGATGCCGTGCGGAGCGCTGGGTCGGGCTCGGAGCCGCTGCCGAACCTGGTCGACGGCGGTGCCGGGCCGGTCCGTAGGGTAGGGCCATGCCCGACGAAACCACCCGAACCGACAGCGGTCCCGCGCCGGCCGAGTCCCCGCTGATCGGCAGCCTGCGCGCAGCCGTCGCCGCAGCGCCCCTGGACGTACCCCTGCGGCTGCACCTGGCCGAGCTGCTGCTGGATGCCGGGCACGGTGACGCTGCCGTGGCCGAGGCCGCCACCGCCCTCACCCGAGCGCCCGGTGACGCGCAGGCGCGGGCCCTGATGGTGCGGGCCATGGGCGGTCCGGCGCCGGCAACCCCTGCCGGGCAGCCCGCGCCTCCCGCCGGGCAGCCCGCGCCTCCCGCCGCGGCTCCCGCCGGGCAGCCCGCGCCTCCCGCCGCGGCTCCCGCCGGCCAGCCCGCGCCTCCTGCCGCGCCCCCCGCCGGGCAGCCCGCGGCTCCCGCCGCCCCCGCCGGGCAGGGGGCCCGTGGGTTCGACTGGGCGGCCGCCCAGCAGGAGCTCGGCGACGCGGTCCCGCCCCGGTTCGCGGCGGTGCCCGACACCGACGCGCAGGAGGATCCGCTCGCCGCCGACGGCAGCGGAGACCCCGGGCGGGCGCGTGCGTACGACGTGGACGCACCCGGCGGCCCCCGGGCGGTGCGCCTGGCGGACGTCGGCGGCATGCGGGAGGTCAAGGACCGGCTGGAGGCCGCCTTCCTCGCGCCCATGCGCAATCCGGAACTGCGCAGGCTGTACGGGAAGAGCCTGCGCGGCGGGCTGCTGCTGTACGGGCCGCCCGGCTGCGGCAAGACGTTCATCGCCCGGGCCGTCGCCGGGGAGCTCGGCGCGAACTTCGTCTCCGTGTCCATCAACGACGTCCTCGACATGTGGGTCGGCAACTCCGAGCGCAACATGCACGAGGTGTTCGAAACCGCCCGCCGGCAGGCCCCCTGCGTCGTCTTCCTCGACGAGCTGGACGCGCTCGGCGCCAAGCGCAGCCGCACCCACCACAGCGGCATGCGCAACACCGTCAACCAGCTCCTGACCGAGCTGGACGGCGTCGCCGACGCCAACGACGGCGTGTTCGTGCTCGCCGCGACCAACGTCCCCTGGGACGTGGACATCGCGCTGCGCCGCCCGGGCCGGCTCGACCGCACGCTGCTCGTGCTGCCGCCCGACGGACCGGCCCGCGACGCGATCCTCCGCTACCACCTGCGGGACCGCCCCATCGAGTCGGTCGACCTGGGCAGGCTCGTCAAGGCCACCGAGGGCTTCTCCGGCGCCGACCTGGCCCACGTGTGCGAGGGCGCGGCCGAGGCGGCGCTGCTCGACTCCGCCCGCACCGGCACCGTACGCCTGATCAACACCAAGGACCTGCTGGGCGCCGCGAAGGCGATCCGGCCGTCCACCGAGCCGTGGTTCGCGGCGGCCCGCAACGTGGCGATGTTCGCCAACGAAGGCGGCACGTACGACGAGCTGCTCGCCTACCTGAAGAAAGCACGGAAGCTGTGACCGCACTCACGCACCCGCTCGTCGAGCAGGCGGACGCCCTGATCCAACTCGACCGCTACGACGAGGCCCGGACCCTGCTCGGACGGCGGCTCGCGCAGGACCCGGCCGACGTGGACGCCTGGGTGAGGCTCGCCCACTGCCACCTGACGGCCCGCGAGTTCGAGGAGGCGCTCACCGCCACCGGCGAAGCGCTGGCCCTCGCCCCGGAGACGTACGAGGCCCACTACATACGCACCTACGCGCTGCGGCGGACGGGCCGCCCGGACGAGGCGCTGGCCGAAGCCCACGAGACGATCCGGCTCGACCCGCAGAGGTGGAAGGGCTACGCCGCCCTGTCGGAGGCCCTGGGCGCGTGGCAGCCCCGCTGGCCCGAGGCGCTCGAACCCGCGCGGACCGCCGTGCGGCTCGCACCGGACTCCGCGAGCGCCCACTACGCACTGTGGAAAGCCGGGCTGATCAACGGCCGCTCGGACGTGGTGCGGCAGGCAGTGGCCGACGTCCTGCGGATCGACCCGCACGACGCGTGGGCGCTCAACGAGCGGGCCTCCCAGGCCGGATGGGAAGCTTCCGATCCGCCGCTGAGGGGCGCCGGCGCCAAGCTGCCGGCCGCCGCAGACGCCTATGCCACCGCGCTCGCCGCCGACCCGCAGGACAGCGGGCTGCGCAGGGACCTGGACAAGGCGGTGTTCCGGATGCTGCGCGGCACCCGGTGGCTCGCCGTGCTCTGCCTGCTGATGGCCGCCGTCGCCGGGCGGCTCTTCCCGACCGGCGACGCCCCGACGGCCCTTCCCGCCCCGCTCGGCATCCGGCTCTACGCGCTCGCCCTGATGGCTGCCGTATGGGGCTTCGGCGCGTGGCGCCGCTACCGGAAGATGCGCAGCGGCGTGCGGCTGAGCCTGTGGGCGCTGGTCCGGCAGTTCGGCTGGGCGCGGCTGATCCTCGCCCAGGCGGCGTGGGTCACGCTGACCGCCGTCGTCATCGTGGCCGTGCCGTGGTCCGAGCGGCTGGTGCCGCAGGTGCTGTTCTGGGTGGCGCTGGTGCCGACGCTGCTCACGGCGTGGTTCGAGCGCGCGGCGATGCGGTCGTGACCGGACACGGCGGGCGTGAGTCCCGGCTCCGGGCCGCTTCGCGGCGTGCGGGCGGTCACAGGAGGACAGCCTGCAGCTCGCCGTTTCCTTCGATTCAGGGGCCGGAAGTGGGCCGGGACACACCCTGAAAAAGGTACAAGCGGCCACAGAAGGTGACATTTGGGCCCTCCGGCGGTGAGGCGCCCCACAGGACCCACGTCACATACGGCCCGCCCTAGTAGCCCGCGCGGCACCCGCCGCCCCCGCCCCGAACCCCCTCCCGCCTGCACGGACCCGACCACCCGCGGCACCCCGCGGACCACCCCGGCCTACGAGGCCCGGTAGCAGGAGGGGGGCTTTGCCAGGGCGGCGGCGGCCTGGCTAACTGGTGTTGTCGCCGAGGCGGCCGGGGCGCACAGCCCCCCGCCGGGACGAACCCCTCCACCCCGTGAGTGGCTCACGCATGCCTCCGGCATGCCGCGACCGACCTTGTCCCCTACGGAAGGCCCTCCGTGTCCAACACCGTCATCCGCCGCATCGCCGCTTCCAAGAAGACCCTCGCGGGTACCGTGATCGGCCTTGCCGCCGCCGGTTCCATGCTGGCCGCCGTTCCGGCCCAGGCCGCGCCCACGAGTGCCAAGGCGATCGCACAGCAGATGATCAAGGACCCGGCCCAGTTCGCCGCCTTCGACAAGATCGTCTCCCATGAGAGCGGCTGGAACCACACCGCCACCAACGCCTCCTCCGGCGCGTACGGCCTGGTCCAGGCCCTGCCGGCGTCGAAGATGTCCTCCGCCGGCACCGACTGGAAGACCAACCCGGCCACCCAGATCAAGTGGGGCCTGGACTACATGAACGAGCGCTACGGCTCCCCGGTCGAGGCCTGGAACTTCTGGCAGGCCAACCACTGGTACTAAGCCGCCAGCGGACAGCAGACACACGCCACACGCAGACGCCCAGCCGGGACCCCGGCCGGGCGTCTTTCGCGTGTACGCCCCCCATGGCCCGATCTCGGCAGACCGGCTGCCGGAAGGCGGAGCCTCAGGCCAACGATCAGCGACCGCCTCCGTGAGCTGCCGCAACGGCGTGTCGGGCTCGAAGACGAGATACAACGCTTCGGGGAACCGCCCGCATCTCTCGAACCGCAGGTCAAAGGCCGGGTGGCTGCCCGCCGGGTGGCTGCCCAGCACGTCCGCGCGTGCAGAGCGGACGAGCGCATCGATGCGGCTCTCGTCGAGGAACGGGAAGAGCACGGTGACAGTGAGCGCTCGGTACGGTGCTCGTCGTGGAGGTGAGGAGGGTCAGGGGCGGTCCAGACCCCATGTCTGCAGGGAGTACGGTCGTCCCTTCTCCTCACCCGTGATCAGCGGCACCTCGAGCAGTCTGAAGCCCGCCTTGGTGGCCACGGCGACGCTGGCCGCGTTCTCGGCCTCCAGCTCCAGGATCACCTGCTCCGCGCCCAGCTGCTCGAAGGCGTACGGGGCCATCACCCGCACGGCCCGGACCGCCAGCCCCTGACCGCGGTGCGCCGGGCCGACCGCGTAGCCGATTTCGGTGCCCTCGGGGGCGCGCCGCAGCATCACCTCGCCGAGTGGTGCGCCGCCGTCAACGGTGATCGCGAGCAGGATCGCCGTGCCCGCCGCTCGCAGCTGCCGGTCCCGGTCAAGCCGTGCGAGGGCGGCCGCGGCGTCGAAGGGCGACACGATCGGCGTCCAGTACGCGATGTCGGGGTGGTCGAACAGCTCGGGCATCACGGCCAGGTCGGCCTCCTCCCAGTCACGAAGGACGAGTCCCTCTCCCGAGAGTTCGATCCGCTCGGGAAAGGACGACGTGGTGCCGGTCATGGTGGGGGACCTCCTTGGCCTGTTCACGACGAGGCAGGATATCCGGAAGGCATGCGAAGGATCACGTCGTCAACCGCCTCTACTGACGGCCCGCACCGCCACCTACCGCATGGAAGCGGCCCCGCCGATGGGCGGGGCCGCGACCTCCTTGGCGAGCTTGACCATGACCCTCGGCGCCGGGACCACGGCCCCGGCGGCGAGAACGGTGCGTGTGCAGGACCCCAACGTCGGACCGGCTTCCTTCCCTTGCTCGACCGGCCGGAGACCAGGGCTCTACCGGTCGTTGTCCTCGACCCAGATGTAGAGGGCGAACCTGTTCCTGCCGGAGGCCGGCGTGCAGTAGGCGGGGCCGGCATAGGAGGCCGCCAGCGAGTAACAGGTCGACTCCGAGTAGACGCCGTCACGTACCCAGCGGCCCCGAACGGTCTCCGCCGCTTCTTCCGCTGCGGCGCCGGCCTGGGAGGGTAGGGGCGTTGCGTGTGCGGTGGCTCCGCCCGCCAGTACGGCGGCCGTCAGGGCGAAACCGGTGAACAGCAGTCGTGCGCGCACAGGTGTTCTCCTTTGTTGTCGGTGAGTTTCCGAGGCAAATGGCCTGGAGGAGCCGCACGCCGTCGGCGCGGTCACGCCGGGGCCGGGCGCCGCCCAGCTTTGCCGCGAGCCGACGGGGCGGGCAAGCGAATGGACTGTCCCGGACAGTCCGGCGGCGTTCCGCCTGGTCATCGGTGCCTGTCCGGCGCCGTCCGGACGGCGCCGGACAGGCACCCATGCCGGAGTCGGATTTCCCGCGGGACACCACCGAGGCCGGGAGCGTCACAGGACCGTCACAACGCCCGCATCGCGCCGGCACTGCGGCGAGCATGTTCCGATGCGGACACACCACGTCATTCCCATGGTCGCGGGCGCCCTCCTTGCCGTCACCGCCTGCACGACACAGCCTGCGGACACTGGCACGGACAAGCCCGGCCCCGCCGCGTCCTCCCCCTCTTCCTCCTCCTCTTCCTCGTCCACCGGATCACCGCAGCCGAGCAGCCCGAGCACCGGAGGAGCGACTCCCTCGGCCTGGACGGGCACTCACATGCCGAAACTGGTCGGCAGGTCGCTGAAGGACGCGCGCGCGGCGCTGCCGTCCGGTACGAACATCGAGGTCCAGGACCTGAGTTCGCAGGGCCGTACCGCCGCCGACGAGAGCGGCTGGCGCGTCTGCTTCCAGTCCCCGGCCGCCAGCACGCCGCTCGACAACAGCACGCCGGTGACGGTCAAGGTCCTCAAGTTCGAGGAGAACTGCCTCCAGCCTCCAAGCTGAGCCGCCGCGAGCTCGGCGTCCCGTGTCCCGGCGGCGGTGACGGACGACGTGTTTGTGGCCGACGGCCCACTGTTTGGTCGATCGGAACTGACGTACAAGTGGGGGCTGTGCAACCCGGTCGGCCCGTGCTCGGGGAGGGCACAGCGGTCTGCCGAACCGTCCTCGTCCCGATCGTTCACTTCAGGGGGCATCATGCGCCTACGTGTACGTGTACGTGTACGTGTACGTGTCTGGATTCTGGTCGCCGCGGGCCTGCTCGTCGTGGGCGCCGCTCCGGCGTCCGGAGCCGACACGCCGTCGGCCGCGTCGGCGGCGGGGTCCGTACGGTACACCGTGCAGGACCTCGGCACCCTGGGCGGCACCCGCAGCAAGGCGACCGCCATCGACGGCAGCACGGTCGTCGGGAGCTCACTGACGAAAGGCGACGCCACCGAGCACGCCTTCGCATACGACCTGCGCCGGCGCACCATGACCGACCTCGGCGCGCTGGGTCACTCCAGCCGGGCGACCGGTGTGGAGGGGGACTACATCGTCGGGGAATCAGACCTCTCCGCCGACGGTCCGACTCACGGGTTCGCCTACGACGTCCGGACCCGCCGGCTCGTCGACATCGGCACTCTCGGCGGCAGCAGCACCCGCATCACCGGCCTCGACGGCGACACCGTGGTGGGGACGTCGTCGCTGTCCGGCGACGTGGCCAGCCACGCGTTCGCGTACAGCCTGCGCACCCGGACCATGACCGATCTCGGCAGCCTCGCCGGGCCGTCGGGCAACAGCACCGGGGCGGCCGTCAGCGGTGCCGTCGTCGTGGGCAGCTCCTCCCTGCCGGACACGCCCGCCACCACGGTGCACGGGTTCGCGTACGACCTGCGCACCCGGACGATGACCGACCTCGGCACCCTCGGCGGACGCACCAGCACGGCCAACGACATCAGCGGTTCGACCGTGGTCGGTCAGTCTCGAACGGTCGGCAACGGCCTCACCGGATACGCCTACGACCTCCGCACCGGCATCCGCACGGACCTGGGGTCCCACTTCCTGACCGCGCAGCTGATCAGCGGGAGCACCGTGGCCGGCGGTGACGGCCTGCTCGCCAGCTCGTTCGACCTCGTGACGCACAAGAGTGCCGTGATCGGCTCCGGGCGGGGTGTCACCGAGGTCAAGCAGATCGCCGGGAACCTCATGGTCGGTGACAACTTCGCCCCCAACTCCTTCGCCTTCGTCGCCCGCGTCGACAACGGCGACTTCACCTATCTCCCCTCCCTCGGCGGCCTCAACTCCTCCGCGAGGCAGGCCAACCGCCACGGCGTCGTCGCAGGCAGCGCAGCGCTTCCGTCCGCTGACCCGGGCACGGCCAACGGCCCTTTCCATGCCGCCGTCTGGGTGCCGCACCCGGTGGCGTAGCGGAGCGATGCCGCGCCGGCGCCCGCCGGCGTCAGCCGCCCGCCGGCCGGCAGGCCCGCAGGGACCGCGGGGCTACCAGGGCACGACCTGTCCCTTGTGGTCGAGGAAGTGGAGGCCGCGCTGTCCCCAGTGGCGTTCGATCGTCTCCGCCACCCCGGGAACGCTCTCCTCGACACTCAGATCGGCGTCGGGTCCGCCGAGTTCGGTGCGGACCCAGCCCGGGTCCATGAGCAGCAGCGTCCGCGAGCTGTCGGCGTGGCGGGCGGCGTAGCTGCGCATCAACTGGTTCAGCGCGGACTTGCTGGCCCGGTACAGGTCCTGCCCGCCTTCGGTGTTCAGGGCGATGCTTCCCTGATCGGAGGACATGACGCCGATGGTCCCGGCCGGCGCGACGAGCGGGCCGAGAAGTTCCACGACGCGCATCGGGCCGAGCGCGTTGGTGATCATGACCTCGGTGAACATGTCCGTCGGAACATCGCCGATCGGGATGTCGCCGCGTGTGATGGCGGCGTTCACGAAGAGCAGGTCGAGAGTGTGCTGCGCCAGCCGGTCGCGCAGTGCCGCGATCTGCTCCGGCGCGGTCATCTCCAGCGATTCGACGGTCAGCCGCCCTCGGGATGCTTCGGCCAGATCGTGGAGGCCGGTCCGCTGCCTGCCGCGGACGGTGCCTATGACGTCCCAGTCGCGACGGAGGAACTCGGCGGCGAGCCCGAGGCCCAGGGTACGCGAAGCCCCGATGACGAGGGCTGTCCTGCGGGTGCCGTTCATGTGGTTCCTCTCAAGGCAGGGGGGTCAGGACTGTTGCGAGGCGTTGGCCGGCGACCGTCCGCCGGCGGAAGGCCGCACCGGAACCGGCTGTCGAAGTCGACGGTCGGAGCGAGGGCTGCGATCACGCCGCAAGTCTGCGAGGGGTTCGGGCGGACGTCCAATACCCTTCGGACCGCATTGATACCGTTACGGCATGGATCTGGATCTGGATCTGCGAAAGCTCCGCTACTTCGTCGCGGTGGCCGAGCACCTGCACTTCGGCCGGGCAGCACAGGCGCTGTACATCGCGCAGCCGGTCCTCAGCCGACAGATCCGCGCGTTCGAGCAGGAGTTGGGCTGCACGCTGTTCACGCGGTCCACGCGCAGCGTCGAACTGACTCCCGCGGGGAAACGGTTGTACGACGAAGCACCAAGGATCACCACGGCGGTGGACGCGGCTCTGCAGCGCGTGCACGCGGCCCAGCGGGGCGAGCAGCGGCTCGCCGTCGGCTTTTCGCCGGGCCTACGCGTCTCCGAGGCGATCCGGGCGTTCACGGCGAGCCACCCGAAGGTCGGGATCGATGTCATCCCGCTGCACTGGTGGGAACGGGACGCGCCGCTGCGCGATGGCCGCGCGCACGTCGGGTACCTTCGACGTCCCTTCGACGACGCGGGGTTGCGCACCATCCCCATCGGCCACGAGACCAAGGTGGCGTGCCTGCCCGTGACGCATCCGCTGGCCGGACGTCGCGCCCTCACGTCGGGTGACCTTGAAGGCGAACCGGTCCTCGACGGCCGGACGCGGCGGACTTCCTCTCTGGAGGAGAAGTTCGAGCTCGTCGCCTCCGGTCAGGGCATCGCGCTCGTCCCCGTCAGCATCGCGGGCTCGTACTCCCGCCCTGACCTCGTATACCTGGCAGTCACCGACGCCCTGCCCGTCGAAACCTGCCTGGCGGTACCGGAGGGCAGCTGCGCGGGCCCTGTGACGGACTTCCTCGACATCGCCACCGCAACGCTGCGCTGACCCCCCGGCGATCACGGACAAGGTCTGCCTTGGCCTGATCGGGGCTCACGCGCGCTCGCGGTTCCGTGTTGGGGTGGCCCCCGTACGGGAGTCGACCCGTACGGCACGGACCGACCACAGAGCAGCAAGGAGCGGACATGCCCCGCACCACACGTTGGCTCGCGGTGACCGCCGTGGCCTTCGCCACCGCCCTGGCCGGCACCTCCGCAGTGAGCGCGCAGACCCAGTCCGCGTCCAGGCCCGCGCCCAGGCCCGCGCCCGCGCCTGCCCCTGCCCCTGCCCCTCAGCCTGTGTACTGGACCGCACCCACCCCGGGCCTGGCCGCGCCCGCACCGCAGCGGCTGCTGAACATGCCCGTGCGCATCACCAGCGACTTCGCGAAGCGCCCCACCACCCAGTGCCTGGACGTCGACGCGAACGGCGGCGCCAACGGCACGGTCGTCCAGGTGTGGGCGTGCAATGGCACCAGCCAGCAACGCTGGTACCTCTGGAACAACGGCGCGTTGGAGAGCTACCGCTTCCCCGGCAAGTGTCTGGACGCCGATCTCAACGGCGGTGGCCGCAACGGCACCAAGGTGCAGATCTGGGACTGCAACAACACCCCGCAGCAGAGCTGGTCCCACCCGTCCGGCGACCGCGCGATCTACAACGCCCGCTTCCTCGGCGGCGGCAATATCGTCATGGACCGCGACGCGAACGTCTGGGGCAACGGCGCCCGCGTCCAGCTGTGGCAGAAGAACTTCCAGTCGCAGCAGTGGTGGGACGTCTGGCAGGACTGACGCCGGGCGCCCGATGCCCGGGGCCAGTGTCAGAAGGGGTACGCACGGTGGGCAGCCGGGCCCTTGCGCCGTACGGCGCAAGGGCCCGCCGGCCGCCGTCCTGGCGCAAGGCCGCATGCTTCCGCCGAGAGGCGCGCGCGGCCTGTCACCGGCCGCTTCACCGGTCCTCGGCTGTGCGCGGAGGCCGGCGGCGGGACCGGTCGAAGTTCAGTGAACCTGGTCGCTCTCGGGCCCGATGCCTTTGGTCCTGGTCGGAGTTCCGTCCGGGGCGAACGAGCGGTGGAAGGTGAAGGCGTGCGGCGCGGAGCCGTGGTCGTGGAGGTGCTCCAGCCTGGAAACCCCGTCCTGCCAGGTGGGTATCACGCCGTCGGAGACCCACCAGAACACGTAATTCGGGTGCTCTGTCCTCTCGAACCAGTCGTAACGCCTGTTCAGCGCCTCACGGTGCAGGCCGGTGTAGATGGCGTCGAAGGCGGGGCGCAGGCCGGTCCAGAGCGAGAGGGTCGTGGCCAGGGCGGTGGTTTCCACCGTACGGCCCTTGCCGTACCAGGTCGGTACGGCGAACTCTCCCCATGCACCCCAGTCCAAGTCGAAGTGTGAGCCCCGGTCGCCGTCCCCCGCTTCGGCATGAGCGAGGTATCCGGGGTGCCGGCTGATCTTCCGGTAGATGGCCTCGCCGCTGTCGTGCAATGCGCGCGTGAGAGGTGCGGGATCGGCGAGAGGTGACTTCAGGACGCCGAATGTGTACAGAGCAAGATGGGGCACGCGTCTCTCCCTGGTTGGGGGTGCCTGGTGCGGACCTGTGGACCCGGATTCTTTCCGGCGGCCTACGCACGGGGGCGAGGGGGTTCGTGGGGCGTGATCAACTCATCCCGTCGTGGACGGCTCAGCCTGAAGGAACCCCTGTGCGACCGTGGGCGACCGCCGAAGACCAGGTGAAGGTAGCTGCCTCTGCGGGCCGTGTCGAAGTTGCGTTTTCCCTGTCCACGTGGCCTCTTGCACAGGTCCTTGCGGGGGCCGGTGCGGTGGCGCTGCCCACCGTCGTGGACGTCCGCATCGGCCCGGCAACCGCGCAGGAGCACCCCCGCCCTGTCCGGGCAAGCGCAGCACGGCGGCAGAAGGGTTTCTGGTCGCCCTGCGCCGCCTGTCGCCTCGCCCTAGACTGGAACGGAGTCGCCAGGCCGCCCCTCCAGTGCAGGATGCCCCTCTGAGGGAGGTCGGTTTCCGTGGACCTGACCACCATCACCGAAGTCGTCCGGTGCCCCTCCGAGAGTCCGGCCGCCGACTGGCGCGAGGGTGACGCCTGGCTGGCGGGCGGAACGTGGCTGTTCTCCGCGGAACAGCCCGACCTGCGCCGCCTGATCGATCTGACGGCGCTGCGCTGGGATCCCCTCGTCCCGAGCGACAAGGGCCTTGAGATCGGCGCCACGTGCACCATCCGCGACCTGCACGCCTTCGCCCATCCGGACGACTGGACCGCGGGTCCCCTGCTCACCACGAGCTGCGAGGCGTTCCTGTCCTCGTTCAAGGTCTGGAACGCGGCGACCGTCGGCGGGAACATCTGCATGTCGTTGCCGGCCGGCCCGATGATCACGCTGACGGTGGCACTGGAGGCCACGTACGAACTCCGGGCCCCTGACGGGTCCGCGCGCACCGTGGACGCCCTCGACTTCGTGACCGGCGACCACCAGAACATCCTCACCCCCGGCGAGATCCTGCGGCGCGTCCGCATCCCGGCGAACGCCCTGCGGAAACGCACCGCGCACCGCCGCTTCACGCTCACCCACCTCGGCCGTTCCACCGTCTTCGTCGTCGGCACGCGGACGCCCGACGCCAACGACCTGCTGCTGACCGTCACGGCCGGCACCACACGCCCGGTGCGCATGGCCTTCGACACGATGCCCGATGCCCGCACCCTCCAGCAGAGCATCGACGTCATCCCCGACGACGTCTGGTTCGCGGATCCCAACGGAACCCCCGACCACCGCCGCCATCTGACGAAGCACTTCGTCGAGGAGATTCGCCGCGAACTCGCGGACGGGGACCCGTCATGACGTACGGCGTCAACGGCAAGACGTTCGACCGGGAGCCGGAGCCGGGCCAGTGCCTGCGCACTTTCCTCCGCTCGCTCGGGCACTACGGCGTCAAGAAGGGCTGCGACGCGGGCGACTGCGGCGCCTGTACGGTGTGGCTGGACGGGAGCCCGGTCCACAGCTGCATCACCCCCGCGTTCCGCGCGGAGGGCCACGAGGTGACCACCATCGAGGGCCTCGGCTCGCCCGGCAGCCTTCATCCGATGCAGCGCCGGTTCCGCGACGCGCCCGGATTTCAGTGCGGCTTCTGCACCGCCGGGATGATCATGACTTCGGCGGCGTTCACCGAGGCGCAGAAGGCGGACCTGCCCCGGTCGTTGAAGGGCAACCTCTGCCGCTGCACGGGCTACCGGGCCGTCGAGGACGCGGTGAACGGCGTCGTCGGCGTGGAGACGGCCAAGCCGGGAAAGGCCGTCGGAACGAGTGTGGGCGCACCCGCGGCCAACGACGTGGTGACCGGCCGCGCCGAGTTCACGATGGACACCCACATGGAGGGAATGCTGCACCTCAAGGTGCTGCACTCACCCCACGCGCACGCCCGGATCCTCTCGATCGACAAGACCGCCGCGCTCGCGGTCCCCGGTGTGCACCGCGTCTACACCTGGCAGGACGTGCCGCGCAGGCGCTTCACCACGGCCATCCACACCGATCACCTGGTCGATCCGGACGACACCTTCATCCTCGACGACACGGTCCGCTTCGTGGGCCAGCGCGTTGTCGCGGTGCTCGCCGACACGCCCGGTGCGGCAGAGGAGGGCTGCCGCAAGGTGGCCGTCGAGTACGAGCGGCTGCCGGCGGTGTTCGACCCCGAGGATGCCATGGCCGGCGGGGCTCCGCAGATACACGGCACACACGATCCGTTCGTCCGCGATCCCGTCCGCAACATCCTCGTCGAACTCCATTCGCACATCGGGGACGTGGACGCGGGGTTCGCCGAAGCCGACGTGATCCACGAAGGCACGTACTCCTCACCACGCGTGCAGCACGCCCACTTGGAGACGCACGGCTCGATCGCCTGGATGGAGGACGGGCGGCTGAACGTCCGCACCAGCTCGCAGTCACCGTCGATCGCGAAGGTCAAGTTGAGCTACCTGTTCGCGCTGCGCCCCGACCGGCTCCGCGTGTTCTGCAAGCGCGTGGGCGGTGGCTTCGGCGGCAAACAGGAGGTGATCTCGGAGGACCTGGTGGCGCTCGCCGCGCTGGACACCGGGCGGCCCGTCTGCTTCGAGTACACCCGCGAGGAGGAGTTCACCACCGCCTCGCCACGGCACCCGATGACGCTGACGGTCAAACTGGGCGCCAAGGCGGACGGAACGCTCACGGCCCTCCAGGTCCGCAACGTGTCGAACACGGGCGCCTACGGCAACCACGGCGGCGAAACGCTGTACGCGGGCGGCGCCGCCGTCATGATCTACCGCTGCCCGAACAAGAAGTACGACGCGTACTCGGTCTACACCAACACCGTGCCGAGCGGGGCGCTGCGCGGTTACGGGATGACGCAGCCGGCGTTCGCCGTGGAGTCCGCCCTGCACGAGCTCGCCGTCGCCCTGCACATGGACCCGCTCGAACTGCGGCGACGCAACATCGTGCGGCCGGGTGACCCGCTCGTCTCCCTGCACGAAGGCCCGGACGACGTGACGTTCACCGAGGACGGACTGGCGAAGTGCATCGACCTGGTGGACACGGCCATGGCCCGGCCGGCGGAGGAGCCGGACCTGGGACCGGGGTGGCTCATCGGGTCCGGCGTCGCGAGCTCGATGCACGAGACCGCGCCCCCGACCGAGCACATCTCCGAGGCCTGGGTCACGCTCGGCGACGACCTCATCTACGAAGTGGCCGTCGGCACCGCCGAGTTCGGCGAGGGCACCTCGACCGCCCACGTCCAGATCGCAGCCGGCCAACTGGGCACCACGCCGTCCCGGATCCGCCTGGTGCAATCCGACACCGACCGCACCGGATTCGACACCGGCGCCTTCGCGAGCGCGGGCCTGTTCGTGTCGGGCAACGCAGTCCTGCGGGCGTCCAATGCCGTACGCGACCGCATCCTGGAGTTCGCCGCCGCCCACACCGGCGTCCACGTCGTGATGTGCTCCATGGACGACGACGGCGTCACCTGCGGCGACCGGCGCGTGTCCCTGGCCGAGCTCGTGGCACTGGCCCGAGCGCGTGGCATCCGGTTCACCGCCGCCCGCAAGGCCTACGGCTCGCCCCGCAGCGTCACCTCCAATACCCAGGGGTTCCGGATCGCCGTCCACCGGGTGACGGGGGAGATCCGCATCCTGTACAGCGTCCAGGCGACCGACGCGGGCGTGGTCATCAACCCCCAGCAGGTCCGGGGACAGGTGGAGGGCGCCATCGCCCAGGGCATCGGCTTCGCGCTGACCGAGAACTTCCAGGTCGACGCAGACGGGGCCGTGGCCAACCCGAACCTCCGCAACTACCGCATCCCCACCTACGCAGACGTCCCGCGCACCGAGGTGCTCCTCGTGGACTCGGCGGACTCCGTCGGCCCCCTGCGGTCGAAGGGGATGGCGGAGTGCAGCATCAACCCGGTGGCCCCCGCGTTGGCGAACGCGCTCCACGACGCCACGGGCATCCGCTACCGCGCGCTGCCCCTGACCCCCGAACGGATCTACCGCCGGCTCAACGAGAAGCGGCCCGTTTCGAAGGCCTGAGCCATGGACACCGACAAGCACGAAGACGCCGTGGCGACGGCCATCATCGGACAGAAGGTCCTGCCCGGCCGGGAGGGTGACTACGAGGCCTGGCAGAAGCAGGTCAACGGCGCCGCGGCCGGCTACCCCGGGTACCTCGGCGTCGAGGTCTCCCGGCCGACATCCCTGCAACCCGAATGGGTCATCGTCTACCGGTTCGACTCGATACCCCACCTCCAGGCGTGGATCAACAGCGCGACCAGGCAGCGGCTCCTGGAGGTCGGCGACACCTATCTCGACGGCCCGGGAACCCAACGGATCCTCAGCGGCCACACCAAGGCCCCGGATCCGCTGGTCACCGTGGTGATCACCCACCGGGTCCGACCGGACCGCGTGGACGCCTTCCTCAGATGGCAGCGCCGCATGAGCGAAGAGGAGAGCAAGTTCGAGGGCTTCCGCGGCACCGAGATATTCAGGCCGATCGACGGACTTCAGGACGAATGGACAACGCTGTACCGCTTCGACAGCGCCCAGCACCTCGAAGCCTGGCTGACCTCGGCCAAGCGCAAGGAGGTCCTGGCCGAGGGCAAGGAATTCAAGGACTTCAAGCTGAGCACGATCGACAACTCGTTCGGCAGCTGGTTCGCCTTCGAGGAGGACGGCAAAGCGGCGCCCGCCCCTTCCGAGACGAAGACCGCCATCGCCGTCTGGGTCGGCCTGTACCCGACCGTCGTGTTCCTGACGCTCGCCCTGTCGCCGCTGCACATGCCGCTCTGGCTCGGACTGCTCGTCGGCAACCTGCTCTCCAGCCTCCTCATGACCTTCCTCACGATGCCCTACTACGTGAACCCGCTGCTCAAGCGGTGGCTGCGACCGCCTCCGGACGAACCGCCGGCGAGGAACAACCGCATCGGCCTCGGGATCGTCGCCGCGGCAACGGTGCTCTGGGCCGCCGTCTTCTACCTCATGACGACGCAGATCTGGACACTGCCCTGACCGGTTCGCCCGCGCGCCTCCGTGCGGGGGAACGGTCACCGGGATCACGCGCCGATTTCTTGGCATCCGAGGCGAATTATTTGCCCGGCCGCCGACAAGGCGACTAGAAAGGATCGAACTGATCGGAACCCTGCACGGGGCTGATTGCCGAAGGCGGTGGATGCGTATGCGTAAAGGCAGCAGGATCGAACCGATCGCGGTCAGATCACTACAGGGAGGGACGATGATCGGCGGCCATCCCTGATGGGGGCCGCCGTGCTGAAGCCGGTGTCGTTCTTCCCGGCCCACGCATCCGTGGACGAGTACCAGCTCCTGACGTCGACCATTCGGTCGAGGGCCGAGGACGCCCAGGGCTTTTTCGGCGGTGCCTCGCGAGGGCCGGAGGAAAAGGCGTACCTGCCCCTGCGCATTCGGCTGCGAGGTTCGTCCGTCGAGCTCTACATCGAGCTCCGCCTGCAGAATGCCCGCATGCGCATCGTGGGATTCCGCAACACCTTCGAGGACGGGCAGGCCCCGCCGGAAGCGTGCGTCCGCCACGTGCAGGACTCCATCGTGCCGCCGGGGATCCGCCGAGCCGAAGTCCTGCCGTTCGCCGGAGGCCGCTCCGACCTGGAGACGGCCGCCGCCGTGCGGCGTTTGGGCATCTTGCTGGGGCGCCGGCCGCTGGGCGACGCGGTGGTCTCGCTGCACCGGAACCACGATCCGAAGTGCACCGCACACGGAATGCTCGTGCTCTCCGAAATGATCTGCGAAGCCGCCCGGTACCCGGCCCTGGCCGATGTGATGGCACGCATCTGGATGACCGGTGGACGGCTGTCCGCCGCGGCAACCGGTCGGCCCCGCTCCTCGTGCTGAGCGAGGAACGGGGCCGACCGGGCATTCACCGGGCTTCAGCTGTGGAGACCCGGGGTCACCACATGCCGGGTGCGGCGTACCAGGACGCGCGGCCGCCGTCGAAGCCGCCGTCGGGGCGGCTGGTGAAGGTGAACGTGCGCGTGGATCCGACCACGTAGTTGTACATGAACGCGAGGTCGGCCCGGCCGTCGCCGTCGGTGTCGCCGCCGACGGCGTGGCCCGTGCTCGACGACCACCAGTTGCCCTCCAGCGACCGCCAGCCGGCCAGCGGCGACACCGACGGCGGCGTGGGCGTACTGGCGCATCACCGGCGACCCGGAACCGGCCCTCACCGTGTTGGGCGCGGCCGTGCGGCGGGGGGCGGGCGGCCCGCTCCACCTCCTTGCCGAGCTCGGGCCGACGGCCCGACTCCACGCGGACGCCGTGCGGGACGTCCTGCGGCGGTCAAGGACCGCTCCGGGCTCCCTCGGACCGCGGGCCCGGACGTACGCGGCCGAGGCGTGGTGGCGGCTGACCGGCGACCCCGCCGAGGCGGTCCCCGCACTGCTCGGGGCTGTGTCTCCCGGCGGCCTCCGCGACCCGCGGTTCCCCGAGCGGCGCGCGGTGGAACTGCTGGGGGAGATCGGCGGCCCGGCCGTGGCCGCGCTGCCGGCGCTGGCGGCGCTGCTCGCCTCGCCGTGGCGGCACGGCGGCGGTGTGGGGCCCGACGAGGCACTTCGCGCTGCCACGAGCGCGGCCGTCGCCCGCATGGAAGGAACCGGCTGACGCCCCGGGGCCTTGCCTCGGAGCATCCCGGGCGTCCGCCACTGCTCCACCGCTCCCCCCCCACACACACACACAGGTGCCCAGGGCCGGCACACCGAGCGTGCGGCTGTGAACGGCCGTCTTCAGGCCGGCGGTTCGCAAGCACTTCCACCGAGGCCGGTGCCGGTCACCCGCACCCGGCCCCCGGGCCGGGGGCTTCGCTCGTCGGCGGCTGCGCCGGCCTGCAGGTGCGTGTGCGGGCAAAGGGCATCAACGACACCGACCATGACGGGTCTTGGCCAGACAACGGGCGGATCACGGCGAAATAGGTACGCGGCCCGGCCCGGGTACGCGGACTACGCTTACGCCGTGGCGAACCGGGTCGGCCGCGCGTTCCACCCGATGGATGCCCCGACGATCTCCGATGGGCCAAGAGCGGGTGCAGATCGGGCAGTCCCGCGAGGGCGCCGACGCCGTGGTCGAGCGCGAATTGTCGCCTCTACCCATCGCTTGAGTCTCTGCCGATCGGCACGCCCACCCACTGAGTACCACGAGGGGAACTCCATGTCCGGCATCCGCGCCGCCTCGTTCACCGTCCCGCTCGTTGTCGGCCTCCTCGGCGCCGCCGAGTTACCCGCCGGAGCAGCCGCCTCCCACGGTCCCCGCCCCGACAGGTCACTCACCTGCCGCGGTGCCGGCGTCGACCCCGAAGCCCGCGTCCGGCACCGGGCCGAGATCCTCATCAACGCGCCGCTGCGTACGGTCTGGAAGCTGCAGACCGACGTCGAGGGCTGGCCGTCCTGGCAGGATCCCGTGACGGCCGCGGAACGCCTCGACCACGGCCCCTTCCGCCAGGGCTCGGCCTTCCGGTGGACAACCCCGGTGCCCCCCAACCCGACTCCGGCCACCAGCCTGGAGATCACCTCGACCGTCGAACAGCTCCGGCACCATTCCTGCATCCGCTGGACGGGCCCCGCGATCGGCGAGGGACTGCACATCGACGGCGTCCACGTGTGGAACTTCACCAAGGCCCCGGGCGGCGTCAGGGTGAGCACCGAGGAGACCCATACCGGCCCTCAGGTCGACGCGGACGTCCCCGCCGCGACCGCCATCCTCCGCCAGGGGCTTGAAGCATGGCTGAGCGACCTGAAGGCCACCGCCGAGGCCCGCGCCCACCGCCAGTCGGACTGACCCCATGCCCCGGACCGGCAACCGCGATGGCTCTGGTCGGTGAGGGCGGGCTGCTGACGGAGATCGCCCGGGCCGTGCTGGAGCGGGCTCTGGAAGTCGAGGTGAACCGACACCTCGGCTACGAAAGGGGCGATCCGGCGATCCGGCGATCCGGCGGGCCGGCGGGCCGGCGGGCCAGCGCGGAAAAACCGTCAGAGAATCGGCGCTCGCTGGCACCGCGCTGCGCTGCCTGCTGTCCAGGGGATGCGGCGGTGTGAGACGCAGGCGTCAAGGAATTCTTGACAAGTCGGCCGCGTCAAGGTTTCCTTGACGTATGTTGATCTTGAGCTTGAAGGCTCGACACCGGGACCCCCTTCCTGCCACCGCATCCATGGCCGCGGCGCTGCCGCTCGCCGTGAGCCTGCCGGCCACGACGGTGATGTTCGGCGACCGGCTTGGCACCTTCGCCACCATCGCCCTGATCGTCGTGGGCCTCGCGCTCATCGCCGGCACGGCCGGCACGGCCGGCATGGCCGCCCGAGCGGCGGTCCGCAACTCCGCCGAGCAGGCGCGCACTGACGAGGAAGTTCTCGACGCCCTCGAACCCCTTGCCGGACTGCGCCGATGAGCAACGAACCACTGCTCCACCCGGCGGAGGTGGACCGGATCCGGGAAGGGATCGCCGCAGCCGTCCTCGGTGCCCCCGAGGGGCTGGCCGAATCGCTGGAACACGACGCCCACGGGTACCTGCGTCTGGTGGACGCCTCGCGCGTCGGTGCCGAGGAGGCGAGCCGGCTGCTGCGCGAGGCCGTCCAGGGCGCCCGGGCCGCCGGCCACAGCTGGGACACGGTGGGCCGCGTCCTGGGAGTCAGCCGCCAGGCCGCCCAGCAGCGCTTCGCGGCCAAGGCCGCGGGCACGGACCCGTCGGCGCCGCCCGCCGGGGGGCCGAACACCCCGAAGCGCCGCACCCTCAGCGGGTTGTCCGCATTCAACGAGATGGCCGCCCTGGAGGAGGCCGGCCGCGACGGCTGGCACATGGTCGGCTACGGCCCCTTCTTCCACGAGGTGGAGGCGTCCGGCCACCCCTGGGAGCACTGTCGGGTCACTCTCCCCTCCGTCGCGCGACACCGGCGGATGCAATCGGAAGGCTGGGTTCCGGTCGGTGCGGGATGGTTCCCGTGGCGGTACTACAAGCGGCCCGTCAACCCCGGCACCTAAAGGGCGTTGGAGAAGGCTTGGAGCGGGGTATCGCGCCCAGTCCCGCCACCGCCCGGCCCGCGCGATCTGCCACGGCGGCCGGGGCCGGATCCGCCAGGCGTACCGACGAACGCGCGGAGCCCTAAACGGCACCCTGAACGGGCTCCCCGGATTCCCGGCGATCTGGATCACCGGCCGGGGCGGCGGCACGCAGCGCCGCCTCGACCCGGCGATTGCTGGTCATGGTCGACGTGACGGCGGTCATGGTGAGGAGAAGGCCGGCGGCGGTGTAGAGCGGGGTGCGTACGTCGTAGGCGGTGGTCAGCCAGCCGCCGAGGAAGGCGCCGAACGGGGCGGCGCACATGGCGAGCATGCGGGAGGTGGAGGCGACCCGGCCCATCAGGTGGGCGGGGACGATCGCCTGTCGCAGGGAGGGGCCGAGCACCATCGTGGCGCCCATGCCCGCGCCGCACACGGCGAGCGCGAGGCCGGCGACGTACGGGTTCGGGGCGGCGGCAAGGCCCAGGATGGCGAGTCCCTCGGCTGCGGCCATGCAGGTCAGTGCGGTGCCGGTGCCGAGTCGTCGGCCGAGGAAGGAGGCGATGCCCGCGCCGAGCAGGCCGCCGGTGGCCTCCGCCGTGAGGAGCAGGCCGAAGCCGAAGGTGTCGATGCCGAGCCGGTCGTGCGCGAAGAGGGCGAGTACGGTCTCCACGGCGAGGAAGGCGATGTTCCCGACCGCCGGGCGCAGCGCGAGCCCGAGCAGCAACCGATCCCGGAACACGTACGAGGCGCCGGCCCGCGCCTGCCGCAGCAGCGACTCACGGGCCTGCGGTGCGGGCCGGGGAGCGGCGGGCAGCGACCGTACGAGGAGTGCGGAGAGCGCGAACGAGACCGCGTCGGCGAGCAGCGGAACCGCCCGCCCGAGCGCGAGCAGGGCACTGCCCGCGGGCGGCCCGGCGAAGCCGGACGCGGCGGTCTGGGTGCCGCGCAGGCGGGAGTTGGCGCGCTCCAGGAGCGCGGGGTCGCGGCCGAGCAGATCCGGTAGATAGGCCGTGGCGGCCGTGTCGAAGAAGAGTCCGCCGAGGCCGAGGAGGAAGGCGACGGCCGCGAGCAGTGGAATGCTCAGCACGTCGAGCGCGGCCGCTGCCGCCGGTATCGCGAGCAGCACCGCACGCGCCGCGTCCGTGACCCACATCGTGCGCCGACGGTCCCAGCGGTCCACCAGCGCACCGCCGAGCACCCCGAACAGCAGCCACGGCAGCGTTCCGGCGGCCGTGACGACGGCGAGCGCCATCGGATCCCGCGTCAGCGTCAGCGCGAGCAGCGGCAGCGCGGCATGCGACACCCCGTCACCGAGCGAGGACACCGTCTGCGCGGTCCACAGCCGTCCGAACCCGGTCGGCAGCTTCCGAACGTCTGAGGTCACTTGGCGTCCCCTTCGGCCTGCTCGCGCCATGCCGGGTGGAACAGTGCGAAGACGAGTGACGCGTCCGGCAGCGACGGATCGGACAGCTCCCGGTACTCGTCCGCCAGTGCCTGCAGCCGCGCCCCCAGCTCCGCGAACTGCTCCTCGGTGAGCCGCAGATGCGCCATCCGCACGTGCCGCTCGCCATCCGCCGGCGCTGCCTCCAGGTCCGCCACCGCATGCCGCATCAGCATGTCCGGGCCCCCCTCGCCCGGATCCGGCAGCACGATCGCCCGCGCGGCCATGGCGTAGTACCGCTCGGTGACCCCCCGGACCTTCCGCGTCCGCACCACCTTCACCAGGCCGGCCCGCTCCAACAGCCGAACGTGATAGCTGGAACTCCCCTTCGCAAGGCCAACCCGCTCGGCGATCTGAGTGATCGTCGCCGGCTCGAAGCGGAGCACGGCCATGATCCGGTGACGCGTGAGGTTGGAGACAGCGCGCAGCTGCTCGTCAGTGGTGACGTGGAACGTCTCGGGAAGGTCATCGGTAGGCATGCCCCCAATGGTCAACATTTCTTGACCATTGGGCAAGGGGTTTCTGGTTCAGGCTTCCGGAACCGGCTGTTCAGCACGTGCGGCCTTCGTTCCTGCACTCGCCTTCTCGGCCCCGCCCGACCCGCACCCGGACGGCATCGCTCCGGCCCGTGAACAGATGCGGGAACGCGCCGCCCGCTCCGACGGCAGCCCCTCCTGCCAAGGCGACCGAGGTGCGCCGGCGGCCGGAGGCGTCTGCGGGGCACCGCCGTCCAAGCCGCATAGGCTGGACATGCAAGATCGAAAACAACGGGGTGATGTGATGAGCGGGTCCGTGGCAGGCGGGATTTTTCAGGCACTGGAGGCGGACGATCCGCCGATGATCGCCGGGTACCGGATCGCCGCCAGGCTGGGCGCGGGCGGCATGGGCAAGGTGTACCTGTCCCACACGCCCGGAGGCCGAGCCGTTGCCATCAAGGTGATCCGGCCCGAGTTCGCCGAGGACCCCGAATTCCGCCGAAGGTTCCGGCGTGAAGTCCAATCCGCCCAGCGGGTACAGGGGCTGTATACCGCCCCCGTCATCGACAGCGATGTCGATGGGCCGACTCCCTGGCTGGCCACCGCCTACGTACCGGGGCCCACCATCGCCGCGGCGGTGGCGGAGCACGGCCGCCTCCCGGCCCGGACCGTTCTGATGCTCGTCGCCGGGATCGCAGAGGCCCTCCAGGTCATCCACGGCGCCGGCATCGTGCACCGCGACCTCAAACCGTCCAATGTACTGCTCGCCTCGGACGGCCCCCGCGTCATCGACTTCGGTATCGCACGGGCCGCCGACGCGACCTCGCTGACCGCCAGCGGGGTCGCCATCGGAACACCCTCCTTCATGGCTCCCGAGCAGGCCGCAGGCGGGGAGATCAGCGGAGCCACGGACGTGTTCGCCCTCGGGCAGGTGGCCGCGTACGCCGCCCTGGGCGCACCCGCGTACGGCGAGGGCCCCTCGCACGGGGTGCTCTACCGGATCGTCCACGAGGAACCCGATCTGAGCGGGCTCTCCGCCGAACTGCGGACCCTCGTCTCGCGCTGCCTCGTCAAGGACCCCGCGGGTCGGGCCTCGTTGACCGAGATCCTCGACCTGTGCCGTACCGCCGCGGACCAGACCCAGTTGCGCAGGCCCGAGGACTGGCTCCCCGCCGGACTTGCGGCAGGCATCGCCGAACGCCCACCGGTACCGAACCCGGTACCGAACCCGGTACCGAACCCGGTACCGAACCCGGTACCGAACCCGGTACCGAACCCGGTACCGAACCCGGTACCGAACCCCGTGCCGAACCCGGTACCGAACCCCGTGCCGACCGCACCGGACTTCGCACTTGCCCCGCCGACGTCACGGCCCGCCGCCATCCCGCCGCCGACGCCACCGGCCACCGCCCCTGCGATTGCGCACCCCATCGGATCTCCGCAGCCCACCGGGCAGTACCAGCCCCCGCCCATGGGACACCAACCCCAGGGATACGGCCCGTCCGATGGCTACGGTGCGCCGTATCCGCCACAGACCGGCTATCCCTCGCGCCCGATGCCCGTGGCCGGTTACCCGTCCGTCCCGGCGCCCGCGCGCCCCCGCAACCGCGCAGCCGTCATCCTGGTATCCGTCCTCGGAGGGCTGTTCCTGCTGCTCGCCGGCTGCGGAGCCGTGATCAACGTGATGTCCCGCGAGACCGACGACCGCAGCGCCGCCGACGGCGGTGACCCGAGCGCTTCCGCCAAGGCAACGCCTCGCCCCGACCCGCAGCCCGAGACGTACACGGACATCAAACTCGCATCGAACTACCACTTGGAGTTCGCCGACACCCCACTGGAGCCTGTCGAACACAGCTCAGGCGACATCTTCTACTCCTGCGCATTCGGCAGCTGCGATTTCGCCACCTTCAGCGCCAAACTCGCCCGGCTCGACAGCGGCTCCGACGGCTCCCTCCAGGCCTGTCGCCAGGAGACCCGCTACACCACCCGCATCCCTGTCGAGGCGATCCCGCAGGGAGGTCGCATATGCGTGAAGACGGAAAGCGGGAGCATCGCGATGATCACCTACAAGGGCAAGTCACCGAAGGGCGACCCCAGCACGTACGCCATCCTGGACGCCACAGTGTGGCGCGGAGCGGCCCGCAAGGACTGACGAGACGGCTGCCCCCATGGCCGCACACGCCTCCGCCGGTGCAGCGCGGCGGCGTTCCCGCCACCTCCGCCGGTACCGCCCCCACGGCGTGACGCGGCCCTGCGCAGCTCCCGCAGTTGCCGGGCGTCTTCCCGGGAGAGCATCTCTTCGGCGGTGGGGCCGTCAGTGTCGCCGAGGACTACGAGGTCCTCGGCGAGCGGAAGTCGCCCATCGCAGAGTCCGAAGGCGGGGCGGAGGGGGTGCCCTGTCTCTTTGGTCCAGGGAAACGGGGCTGCGTTGGGTCGGGGAGTCGGGCAGCATGACGGTGTGGCTGATCTGCTGTGGGATGACGTGCGCTGTTTCTTCGATCCGGACCTGATGGGGTCGTTGCCTGATCTGCGGGTCCCGGATGCCTCGGTGGAGGACTGGCAGGCGGTCCTCGATCTTGTCGAGGCGAAGGGCTGGAAGTGCCGGTACTCCGAAGGCGATACGGTGCTTCCGGTGCCTCGGGCGGAGAGCGTGCTGTCCCGCCCGGCCGACGCTGAGTGCGCGGATCTGCGGGTCTGGCCGATTGCCGATGTTCTGGCGATCTTCCGTTTCCATCAGGACGAGGTCATCGACTTCGACGTTGACCTGTGGGAGCTGCAGGGACAGGAGCGACTTGATGTGTTCTGCGGCTTCTTGCGGGAGATCGGGCGATGCTTGGGCAAGCCCGTCCTGATGGATCCGGAGGGCGGCTACGGCCATCCGGTACTCGGCTTCGATGTCGAGGCCGATCGGGTCGTCCTTCTGGCTGAGCCGCTGGTCATGTGACCGCGGCCGTGCTGCGCGTCGTCGGGAACTGCTTCGGCGTGGTGTCCCAGCCGCTGCCGTAGTCCGGCCGAGCGATCGGGTTCGCCTTGCGCGACCGCCTGTCGGGGCCGAGGTCGGCGGACCGCAGCAGGTGGCGGCAGGCGGCGTACGGGCAGCACAGCACGGTGATGCGGGGGTCCGCCACACCGGGAGTGCCAGGCCGCCGACCGTGCGAGCCGGGCGGGCAAGGGCCCGGGTCCCGTCGTACGAGTGGCAGGCGACACACACTTCGCGTCCTTTCACAGCGGCGCGCTGTGGAAGCGCGGCCGTGCCGGCCCCCTGCGGGGACCGGCACGACGCGGAATGCGGCGGGGCGGAGCGGACGGTCAGTGGGTGTTGAACTTCCAGGTGCCGACCGTGTACCAGTCGCTCCAGCGGCTGCCGTTGCTGCTGTAGGCGTGGGAGACGACGCCGTCGGTGCCGATGCCGAAGACCTCGGCGGAGTTGGTGCCCGCCTCGTTCAGCGTGGACGGGGAGCCGCCGAACTTCCACGTGCCCAGCTGCTCCCAGCTCGACCAGGTGTTGTTGTGGAAGTAGCGGTGGTTCATCACACCGTCCGTACCCGCCGCGAACAGCTCGACGGCCTTGGTGGCGGTGTTGTAGACGGCCGAGGGGATGCCCGTGAAGCGGTAGCCGGTGTCCATGGTGGACCAGGCGCTCCACTGGCCGCCGCTGGTGCTGTAGGCGTGGGAGAGGACGCCGTCGGCGGCGCCGATCGCGAAGACCTCGGCGGTCTTGTTGTTCGGGTTGTAGACCACGGCGGGGGAGCCGGTGAAGCGGAACGAGGGGTCGAGGGTGCTCCAGTCGCTCCACTGGCCGCCGTTGGTGCTGTAGGCGTGGGAGAGGACGCCGTCGGCGCCGTTGGCGAAGACCTCGACCGTGTTGAGGTCCGGCTCGTAGAGGGCCGCGGGGGAGCCGATGAACGTCCAGTTCCCCATCGTGTTCCAGGAAGACCAGGCGCCGTTGGCGTGGTACTTGCGGTTGAGCTTGCCGTCGGTGCCGATCGCGAACAGCTCCACGGCGTTGGCGGCGGCGTTGTAGACCGCGGACGGGGAGCCGGTGAAGCGGTAGCCGGTGTCCATGGTGGACCAGTTGGTCCACTGGCCGCCGTTGGTGCTGTAGGCGTGGGAGAGGACGCCGTCGGTGCCGATGGCGAAGACCTCGGTGGTCTTGTTGACGGGGTTGTAGACGGCGGTGGGCTTGCCGGTGAAGCGGAACGAGGGGTCGAGGGTGCTCCAGTCGGTCCACTGGCCGCCGTTGGTGCTGTAGGCGTGGGAGAGGACGCCGTCGGTGCCGATGGCGAAGATCTCCGCGGTCTTGGTGTCGGGGTTGTAGACGGTGGCCGGGGCGACGTCCGAGACGCTGGTGTCCGGTGCCGGGTCGGTGACGGGCGGCGGCGTGGTGGCCGTGCCGCCGACCGGGCTGGCGTAGCCGGCGATGCTGACGGCGAAGCCGCGGGAGGTCCACTGCGTCGCACCGATCTTCCCCGGGCCGCTGTCACGGGTGACCGCACCGGGATACCCGCCCTGGTTGCCGCCGACCCAGCTGATCGTGCCGTCGGCGTTGACGGCGGTCACGATGGCGACGTGGTCGTAGTCGTAGCCGCTGAAGGACTTCGGGTGGAAGAACACCGCGTCCCCGACGTGCGGAGTCGACGACAGTCCGCCGCTGTTCTTCTTCGCGTAGGTCTGGAAGCTGTTGGCGAGGTTGTTCAGGGTGCCGAGGTTCTTGACGCCGTTCCGCGCCCAGACCCAGCCGGCGAAGTCGGCGCACCACGCCTGTGTACGGCGTCCGTTGTGGCAGCTCGACGTCTGGTTGCTGCCGGGGGCGTGGTAGCCGGCGCCACCGTTGCCGCAGGCGTCGCTGCCGAGCTGCCCGGTGGCCGTGGCGGCGATGGACTCGCCGAAGGACGCGGCCTGGGCGGTGGGGATGTTGAGGATGCCGAGGCCGGAGGCGGCGAGCGTGACGGCGGTGGCGGAGGCGGCGAGGCGGGCACGGAACTGCGGCATGGTGACTCCAGGGCGGATCGGAACGGGACGTGTGGGCGCTGCGGCGGGCGCAGGACGGCGCGAGGCGGCAGCCGGTCCTGGGGCGGTGCAGCGGGAGGTCGGGCGGGGCGCGCAACGGCGCCGGTGCGGAGACGGAGCAGCGTGCGGCGAAGTGGCGGGGGCTCCGGCGCGGCCGGGACTGCTGTCCTGCAGGAACAGCGGTCGCGGGTGGTCGGGCCAGGGCAGTGCCGGGCGGAAGGACGCGCCGGTCAGAGGGACGCGCCGGTCAGAGGGACGCGCGGTCCACGGCCGGCGCGGACGACGGCTCCGGGGGCAGGTAGCGCCGGCGGAGCACTGACGAGGTCTGCCGGCTGCGGGTGATCAGGGTGTGGGCGCGGTCGACACCGTCAAGGGCGTCGGGCGAGTCGGTGCTCAGGAGGTAGAGCAGGACGTCGACCCGGTCGGGTTCGGCACGTGCACTGACGTGCTGGAGACCGTCGCCGGGCAGGGCGTGCGCCCAGAGGGCGTCGACGACTTCGGCCGCCTCGGCGGCCGGCGCGGCCTCGGCCGGCTGCCTGCGGTGCAGGCTGGCGTAGACGAAGTCCATCAGGGTTCAGCTGCCCCAGCCCAGGCTCATGGCGGCCGTACCGCCCCAGCCGAGCGTGGGAGAAGCCGTGGCGGTGGCCGGGGCGGTGGCGGTCGTGGCCAGGGCGGTGGCGGTGACCGGGGCGGTGGCGGTCGTGGCCGGGGTCGCCGCCGCGGCGACGGAGGGGGCGAGGACGAGCGCCGTCAGGGAGGCGATGACGACCGCGGAGGCCTGGGCGATACGGGTGCAGGTCATGATCGGGTCCTTTGCTGAGGAACGAGGGGTTTCCGTTACCGGTCGGTGGCGTCCCGCGGTTGACGCTCCGTCCGGCTGCCGTTCGGGCTTTTCCCTGCCGGCGATGAACAGCTTCGTCGCTGCACGACACGGCCGGAAGGTCTTCCGGCTGTCGCCTACCGGACAGTCCTGATCCCGACGTGTTGAGCTGCTCATGTCAAAACATGCTGTGCGGTTCGGATCCGCAACACGGACGGCATCCCGACCGCATGGGCCCCCGGCCGCCCGACCGGGCCGCGAAGTGATCTTGAACCGGTGTGGCGGTGCTGTGAAGATACGGTCGGTGCACCGACACATCGCCGGTCGACTACCAGGGGGGAACACATGCTGGAGGTACTGGGGCTCACAGCCGCGGCCGAGGCCGTCTATCAGGCCATGCTCGACCATCCCGGCCACGGCATCGACGAGCTCGCCGCCCACTGCGCCATGACACCCGTCGAGGTGCACGACCACCTCGACACGCTCGGCGGCCTCATGCTCATACGCGCCTCGGCCGAACACCCCGGCCGGATGCGCGCCGTGAGCCCCGAGATCGGCCTCGCCGACATGCTCAGCCGGCAGGAGGCCGAGCTCGCCGCCCGCCAGGCCCAGCTCGCCGCCTCGCGCGCCGCTGTCACCCGCATGGTCGCCGACCGCGCCGAACACCGTTCGACCCACGGCGAACGCCTCCTCGGCATGGACGCCATCCACAGCCGACTCGAACACATGGGACGCGCAGCGGCCGGCGAGGTCCTCAGCAGCCAGCCCGGCAGCCAGCGTCCCGAAGACCTCGCCGCCAGCCGCCCCGCCGACACGGAAGCCCTGGGCCGCGGCATCACCATGCGCACCCTCTACCAGGACGCCACCCGCAAGCAGCCGCACGTCGCCACCTACGCGCACTGGCTGCTCAGCCAGGGCAGCGAGGTCCGCACCGCGCCCACCATCCCGCAGCGCATGGTCATCGTCGACCGCGCCCAGGCACTGGTCCCCATCGACCCCGCCGACAACCGCAAGGGCGCCCTCCACGTCACCGAACCCGGCATCCTCGCCGCCTTGCTCGACCTCTTCGAACAGGCGTGGAACACCGCCGTCCCGCTCGGCGCCACCCTCCCCGAGGACCCGCAGACCAGCCTCACCCACACGGAGCGGGAACTCATGCGCCTGCTCAGCTCCGGCCTCACCGACGAAGCCGCCGGCCAGCGCCTGGGCATCTCCTCCCGCACAGTCGGCCGCCACATGGCCTCGATCATGGAACGCCTGGGCGCCAGCAGCCGCTTCGAAGCCGGCATCAAAGCCGCCCACAAGGGCTGGCTCTGACCCGCGCCCGCCACAGCCGGGGCCGCAGCGCCCGCATACCTGACCCCGCCCGTCCGGCAAACGTCACTCCGCGTGGTGATTCACGGAAAGCGAGCCGGCACCCCGGAAGTGACGTCGCCCGACCGTGACGAGGACCGGGAGCTGCGTGAACTGCTGATCTTGCCGTTGCCGTTGCCGTTGTCGTTGTCGTTGCCGGCGTCTGGTGGGGCATCCTGGTGCGATGAATGATGTCGAGGCGACGTGGCAGTCGTGGCTATCCGGACTCGCACCGTCGAAGCGAGCCGCGGCGCAGTCGCTTCGGACGCAGTTCGAGGCCCTCGGTGCGGCTGATGCGCCGGATTGGGCGCGGTCCGAGATCGATGAGGACCGGCCGCAGCTGGCACGGTTCGTGCTGCTCCGCTCCTTGTGGCGGGGCGCGATCGACGGCTGGGCAGACCCGGGAGCTCTGGAACAGGTGGCGGCAGCTCGGCGCTTGTTGGCCGCGGGGGCGGACCGGGACGACCTGGTGCTGCTGGCCCGGGCCATCGCCTACGAAGCGGTGTTCGTTGCGTTGGACGAGCTCGACTGCGGCGGGGACGTGAACGTGTCCGGGGTCGATGCCGGCTGGGCGGTCATGGAGTCCGGCGAGGACGGACGTCCCACCGACCGCCCCCTCTCGGGACTTCACGAAGACCTCTTGACGATGGACCCGAGCGGGCGCGACGGTGCGGATATGCGGCGTTAGGCCACCGGGCCGGGCTGGGCGGTTGCTCCGCCACGGCCGGGTGAGGACACGACGATCGCATCGTCACACCTTTGACGCAGGCGCGAACGCGGATGCGTACGAAGTCACGGTGGCGGCTGGTCCACTGGTTTGTGCGTGAGCACGCCACCCGGGACCGGAACGTACTGACGTGCGCTCACTCGACGCCCCCGCCGGCATGGAAGGAGCGTCCGGCAGGCCTCAGCCACCGCCTTGGAAGGCCCACAGCACGAAGGCCACCGTGTAGAGCACGAAGGTGGCCAGGTGCGCGTAGGCCAGCGCGGCGACGGCGCCGACCCCGCCCAGGACCAGGCCGCGGGTCCGTGTGCCCGGGTGGGAGGACGGCTGCCAGGAGGCCGCCACCAAGGCCAGCGGAACGACGTACGGCAGAGCCAGCCACGCCGTGCCGTGGACGATCGGGGAGGAGCGGTAGGTCCACGCACCGCCCAGCACGGCCGCCACGGTGAACAAGGCCGGGGCCAGCCACCACGGCAGGGCCAGGGGCGGTGCGGCCGGGGGAACTCGGGGAGGAGTCGCGTTCATGACCCCATTGCACCGTCCCGCCCGCGGCATCCGCATGAGCGCACATACTCAAACCGCCCAGGCGAGCGTGCCGAAGCCGACCGCGGTCAGCGTAGAGCCGTGAGCGAGGTGGAGGAGGGGGCGTAAAAGGGAACGATGTCAGTGGTGGCGGACAGACTGTGGTGCATGACTCTGGTGACCGCACAGGATTACTCCTGGATACGTTCCTCCCCGGTGTTCCGCAACGCGATAGAGGGCGGATACGGCCTGACCCTTGTACAGGGCATCACCCCCGGCGACGTACTGCGTGTGATGGGGGCAGAGCCGCAGGGCACGGGTGCGGGACTGGACGCGCTGGTCGAGCAGCATCTGGATCAGCGTGATGCGACGGATTACTGGGACGACTCCTTCATCGCGGGCGCTTTCACCGTGCCGGGCACGGACGGCGATTGGACGCTGGTCCTGCAGTTCGACGGGGGCGTGGGGATGCAGCCACGCTTCCTGGAGGCCCTGTCGGCGGGAGGCCGGGCCGTGGCGCATTCCACCAACGGGGGCGCACCTGTCGACCTGTTCCACTGGTACGAGGCCGGTGAGCTTCGGACCGGCTTCGAACGGCCCGTCGACAGGTATGGCAGTACCCCTGACGACCTGGTCCCCATGATGCGCGAGATCGGCTTCGACCTGACCGAGGACGAGGACGGCACCGGTCCGAGCACCGACACCAAGGCGGCGGTCCTTGCCCTTGCCGAGCGGCTGACTGGCGTACAGCTCACGGAAGAGCTGCTCAGGGACGCCGAGTACCACCTCGGGCACGTGCCGGAGGAGCCCGCCGAGGAGTGGACCGAGTTGGTCATCGATATCACCGACGCGCACGGGGAACGGTTCTGCAAAGAAGTCACCCGTGAGGAGGTCGAGGCCGCTACCGCACGCGCCCGGGCCGAGGCCGAGGCGCCGATCGTCATCCCCGGGCCCTCGTCCTCCTCCCCCTGACCCTCACGCCGGCCAAGGACCTCGCGAGGTGGACCGCGTCCCCACGGCCTTGGTTCCGTCCCTGGACGGAGGGGCCGGGCTCATGCTCGCGCTCGTGGAAGCCCGGCCTCGGGCGCGGGGTTGTCGCGGCGGGCGCGGCGGGTTCCGATCAGCAGCAGGGCGCACGCGAGCGCGAAGAGCGGCCAGGGCGTGAACGGGAAGACCACGGCGTCGAGGACGGTCCAGATCGCCAGCGTCCAGGCGATGAATGCCGGCGGGGTGATGCCGCGGCGGTCCAGCCACAGCACCGTCAGGCCGACCAGGACGAGCGGTATGCCGAAGCTGTCCAGGCTCAGCCAGTACGCGCTGCCCGCCGGGCTCATGTCGGCAAAGTCCTCGCTCCACAGTCCGCCGCTGAACCATGTCCCGGCGTGGCGTGCGGCCTTCTCCACCGTGAGGGCGCCGAGCGTGTGTGCGGTTCCGCAGAACGTGATGATCCAGCCAGCCCATTTGATCATCTGAGGTCTCCCGTCCTCCAGTTTCGATACTGCTGTTCCGATACTCCCGTTCCGTATAGTGGGGGCATGGCGGTGAGAAGGCAACGGGGTGGACGCCCCCGGGACAGTCGCGTGGATCACAACATCCTGCAGACCACACGTGAGTTGATCGACGAAGTCGGCTACCCGGCCCTGACCGTCGACCAGGTCGCGGCGCGCGCCGGGGTGGGCAAGGCCGCGATCTACCGTCGCTACGCCTCCAAGGCCGAGATGGCGTTCGTCGCCACCATGCACGAGCAGCAGCTGCCTCCATGGGCCGGCACCGGCTCCCTGCACGGGGACCTGCTGGTGCTGGTCCGCTCGTTTCACGTGCGCATGGCCGCCCCGGCAGCCCGACAGCTGGCACCGGCCCTGATCAGCGAACTCGCCGTCAATCCCGAACTGAACACCCGGTTCCAGGACACCTTCCTGGCCGCCGAACAGGCCGCCTTCGCCGAAATCATCGAACAGGCTGTGGCCCGCGGCGAGCTGGCCGGGACCGTCGACCCCGCGATGGCCCACCTGCTGCTGCTCGGCTCCCTGGCCTCCGCCCTGTACATCCTCAACCTCCCCGTCGACGACGCCGTGGTCGCCGACCTCGCCACTGCCGCCACAGCAGGAATCACCGCCCTGGCCGACCGGCAGCGCAGCGACCCCGGCGAGACCGCCGAACCGCGCCGACCGTGATGGTCGCGATCAACGCGAACTTCTCCTGGCCCAACCCGGCCCAGGCCGGCGACACCTTCGCGCTGATGGGGCTCGCCGTCTCGCAGGGGAACGTCGTGTGCGATCCCACGAAGCCGGCACCGCCCGGCCAGACGCAGGCCGACGTGCGCGACCAGGGCGACGCCGGCGCGATGGCGATGTGGATCACGCAGGGGAACAAGGTGACCTTCCAGGTCGTCACCCAAAAGGACAGCACGGTGTTGCCGCCGGATGCGTACACGGCGATCGCGGGCAGCCCGCAGCCCGCCGGGGGGTGGCCTCCGCAGGTCCACGTGGAGGGGCCGCTCCTGCTCGTCGACAACGGGGTCAATTGCGGGACGCCCCAGTCGAGCCCCGGCGAGGAGATCGCCGCGCGCACTGCCGTCGGCCTGAGCGCCGACGAGCAGTTCCTGTACCTCGTCACCCTCGACGGGAACGAACAAGCCAAGTGGCACTACGGAGGGGGCTTCTACGACATCGCGCAGTGGCTGATCATCGCCGGCGCGAACACCGGGCTCAACCTCGACGGCGGCGGCTCCACCACGATGGCATGCCGCGACGGCGACAACAGCCCGATCCTGATGAACGTCCCCTACGGCACCGAGGCGACCCCGGGCGTGCTGCGCGTCGTCGGGAACTACTTCGGCGTGGTGTCCCAGCCGCTGCCGTAACCAGTGCCCGCTGCGGGGCCGGTCACCGCGGCGGTTCTTGCTCAGCGCCGGCCATGACCGCGGTGACGACTTTGTGGACGTGTCCGGCTTCCGGCGGGATGCCTTGTCGGTCGGCGAACAGCATGTGCGCGGCCCCGATGAGAGTGGGAGCGAGTGTGTCGACGTCAGCGTCCGCGGTGATGCGGCCGAGTTCACGCTCGGCAGTGAGGTAGGAGGCGATCGCGGTTGCGGCATCGGTCAGGATCGGGACGCCGGCGGGCCTGGCCTCGCGCAGTCGGGCGCGCAGGCCGTCCCGCGAGGTGACGAGGCTGACGACGGCCACCGCAACCGACTCGAACAGGCCCAGCAGCGCCCGGGTGAGGTTGTCGGCGACGGTTCCGGTTCCGGCGGCCTTGCGCAGGGCGGCGGCCTGGTCGTCGATCCGGGCGATGCGGTCCAGCACGAGCTCGGCGAGGAAGGCGTCGAAATCGGCGAAGTGCCGGTGCAGGACGCCTTTGGCGCAGCCCGCCTCCATGGTGACCGCCCGGCTGGTGAGCGCGCTCGGTCCGTCCCGGTGCAGGACGCGCTCGGCGGCGTCGAACAGTTGGCCCCGCACGTCGCGGATGGCTACTCCCGTGGGCATCGTGCATCTCCTCGTTTTCTTGATCGGCCTGTCTGGATCGGCGGGCGGGCATTGACGAGTGGGCATGTGCCCACTGATAGTGGGCACATGCCCACTTTACCGCCGGAGCGAGCTCCTCGCTCTGAACGCGCATCCCATGAAAACCGACAGGTAGCGGAGTCGTTCGGCTCGGACGCCGAACGCTATGACCGGGCTCGGCCCGGCTACCCCCAGGCGCTGGTGGACCGGATCGTTGCCGCCGGCCCCGGCCGCGATGTCCTGGACGTCGGCTGCGGCACTGGCATCGTCGCCCGGCAGTTCGAAGCGGCCGGATGCCGGGTGCTGGGCGTCGACGTCGACGCCCGGATGGCCGACCGGGCACGCCGGCGTGGACTCGACGTCGAGGTGGCGGCGTTCGAAGCCTGGGATCCGGCAGGCCGGGAGTTCGATGCCGTCGTGTCCGGACAGACCTGGCACTGGGTGGACCCGGTCGCTGGAGCCGCCAAGGCGGCACAGGCTCTGCGCCCCCGCGGTCTGCTGGCCCTCTTCTGGAACGCGGGCCAGCCCTTGCCCGACGTGGCGGAAGCCTTCGCCGAGGTGTACCGCCGGGTGATGCCGGACTCGCTCGCCGCACGTCAAGGGACGGTGCCGGCCCTGGACGGGTACACGGCACTGTGCACCAAGGCAGCCGACGGGATCCGGGAGGTGGACGGTTTCGCCGTACCCGAGCAGTGGCGATTCGGCTGGGAGCGGCCCTACACCCGGGACGAGTGGCTGGACCAGCTGCCCACCCAGGGCGCCTTCACCCGGCTCCCGCAGGCCAAGCTGGAGGACGTACTGGCCGGCGTCGGCGCCGCCATCGACGCGGTGGGAGGCAGCTTCACGATGCAGTACGCCACCTTGGCAGTCACCACGATGCGAACCGCCACCCGCTGACCCGCCACGGGAGAGAGGGGCGCTGGTCGGCGGGGTGGTCAGTGCTCCAGGTAGGCCACCGTTTCCGTGTGTCGGGCGTGGTCGGCGGCCTTGAGCCGGGCGAAGCCGACGGGGCTCATGAGCTCCTCCCACTCCTGAAGGGTGTGGACGCGGAGCTCGGTGTGTTCGCCCGGGTCGAGGACGATGGCCCCGATCTGCTCGTCCGTGAGCCGGCCGCCGTCGAAGATGACGCCGAACTTGTTGAGCGGCCAGTGGGATCCCCGGGTGATGAAGTGGACCGCGAGGAGCTTCTGCGGGCCAGTGAAGGCCATCTGCGTTTCCTCGAAGCATTCCCTGAGGGCGCACTCCCAGGGCGTCTCGCCGGGATCCATGTTGCCGCCGGGCCATTGCCACGCGTCCTCGTTGCGTACGGCGCGGAGCTGGATCGGGCGGCCGGCGGTGTCGGTGAAGTAGAAGCCCGCGTACGAGGTCGCGTTCGCGATGGTCTTGACGTACTCCTCGGGCGGGATCCAGCGTGCGGTCATGAGGTGGCCTCCACGATCAGGGTGCCGATCGTCTCCCGGTCCCGCGGGCAGGGGAGCCGCTGCCCGGTCGCCGAGGTGAAGCCGGCTTCCAGCAGCTTCTCCTCCCACATGTACGGCCGGTAGCACCAGCGGGTGATGGGCAGCAGCTCATCGTCGGGGCCGTACATGTCGTACGCGTGCGGGCCGGGGCATTCGCCTGACGGCGGCAGGTGCGAGAACGCGAACCGGCCTCCCGGCACGAGGGCCCGCCGGACCAGCGGGAGCAGCACGGCGGGGTCCGTGAACCACACCGCACCGAAGACCGAGTACACGGAGTCGAACTCCGCCTCGTGTTCCGCCAGGTACTCCTCGGCACGCGCGTGCCGCAGCTCGATCAGGTCCCCGAACCGCTCGCGGGCCGCCGCGACCTGGACGGCGGAGACGTCCACGCCGACGGCCGTGGCGCCCGTACGGGCAACCTGGGCGAGGTTGTCGCCCTTGCCCGCGCCGAGTTCCAGGACGCGCTTTCCGGGGCCGGTGTGCAGGAGTTCCAGCCCCGGCCCGTGGTCGGAGTACTGCGTCCAGCAGAACCTGTTCCACGTCTTGTCGGACGCCTGCCGTAGCCCGAACCTGTCCCAGGACGTCTCGCTCATGCCGTGGTCTCCTCCGCGGTCGGGGTGCGTTGGGCGGGGATGCTGCGGTCGTTCTGGAGGTCGAGGAGCTCGCGAAACAGGCCGGGGGCGGCGGAGAGTTCCGCGTAGGTCCCCTGTTGGGCGACGCGGCCGTGGTCGAGGACGACGATGCGGTCTGCGACGGCGACGTTGGCGAGGCGGTGGGTGACGAGGACGACGGCGCGGTCCCGTGCGGCGCGGCGCAGGTTGGTGAAGATGCGGTGTTCGGCGCGCGGGTCGAGGGCGGAGGTGGGCTCGTCGAGGACGAGGAGACCGGCGCGGCGGTAGAAGGCGCGGGCGAGGGCGATCCGCTGCCATTGGCCGCCGGAGAGGTCGGTGCCGCCCAGCCATTCGCGTGCGAGGAGGGTGCCGAGGCCGGAGCGGAGTTCTGCCACGACTTCGTCGGCGCCGGTCGCTCGGCAGGCGTCCCAGATGTCGGCGTCGGCGTCGGTGTGGGTGTGTGCGTCGGTGTGTGCGTCGGCGTCGGTGTGGGTGTCGTGGTCGTCGCCGTCGTGGTGGTGGTTGCCGCTGGGCTGGCCGAGGGTGATGTTGTCGCGGGCGGTCAGGGGCCAGCAGGCGTAGCGCTGCGGGACCATGGCGACCTGTTTCCACGTGGCGTGGGGGTCGAGGGCGGTGGTGGGCCGGCCGTCCCAGGTGACCGTGCCGGTGGTGGGCAGGTGCAGGCGGGTGAGCAGGTTGGCCAGGGTGGTCTTGCCGGAGCCGTTCTCGCCGACCAGAGCGACGATCTCGCCGCGGCGGACGGTGAAGTCGATGCCGTGGAGGGCGTTCTTCTCGCTGCCCTCGTAGCGGTAGACCAGGTTTTCGGTGCGGATTTCCTCGGGGCTGTCGGGGAGGATGTCGCCGCCCTTCAAGCGGTAGCCGCCGGTCTCCTCCAGGAACTGCGACCAGTCGTCCATGTACATGCCGGTGCGGAAGATGACGGCGGACATGCGGACGACGCTCTGGACGGAGCCGGTGACGGTGCGCAGGGCGAGGACGGCGGTCCCGGCGGCCGCGACCGACAGGTGGCCGGTGGCCAGGAGGGCGATCAGCACGCCCCAGACGAGCGTGGATGCCGCGCCGCCGCCGAGGGCGCCGAGGAGGGCCGTGCGGGCGCCGTCGGTGACGGCCTGCTGGTGAACCTGGGTGACGCGGTTGGTGATGCGGCGGTAGGTGCCCAGGAGGAAGGGGGCCATCGTTCCGGCGCGGATCTGGTCGGCCGCGTGGCTGTCGGACAGGTGCCAGCGCAGCACACCGAGCATGCGGCTGTGCCCGGTCATCTTCAGGCCGGCGGTGTAGGTGACGCGGGCGCTGTGGATCTGGGCGATGCCCTGCGGGAAGCTCGCGATGATCAGGAAGGGGATCAGGAGGGGGTGGAGGGCGCCGAGGACGAAGGCGCCGGCGAGGAAGGACGCGAGCGCGGCGATCAGCTGCTGGCCCTCTTCGATGATGTCCTTGGCGACGACGGCACCGCGTTCGGCGTTGTCCCACCGGTCCTTGAAGCCGGGACTGTCGTAGGCGGCGAGTTCGGACGCGGTCGCGGCGTCGAGGAGCATGAGCTCGCACTCCTGCTGCATGAGGGGTGCGATGCGGGAGGACAGCCACGTCACGACGATGGAGAGGGCGGCGCGGATTCCGGACGCGGCGGCGAGGACCGCGACCGACGGCCACGCGTCCCACAGCCGGTCGGTGATGTCGCCGCTGGAGATCAGGGCGGTGATGGTCGAGGTCGTGGCGAGCAGCCCGGTGGCCGCGGCAATGCCGGAGACGATCTGGCAGGCCATGAGGACGATGACCGAGCGGCGGTCGACGCCCCAGGCGACGCTCAGCGAGCGCTTGATGAGGTGGGGGAGACGCCGTGCCATGTGACGCAGGGTGATGAGTTTGGTGGCTTCCCATCTGCTGTCGCCATCGAAGTCGAAGGAGAGTTCTTCCGCTGCCTGTTCGTCGCAGTCCCTGCTGGTCACCGGCTGTGCCTCCGTGGTGGCGGTGGAAGGCTCAAGGCTCCTACCGGAGCCGGTGGTTCGGAAGATTGCAGGAACGCTGCTTCACCCGAACGTGTCACCGCCCGGACGACGGCGAACCGCGAACAAGACAGACACGGGCGGTTCGGGCAGCCAGTCGTGCGCCGGGTCGTACTCCAGCCATCTGCTCTGCCGTGCCTGCGCGGCGCAGGCGGCGGTGAGCCCGTCCAGTCCCGGGTGCTCGTTGCCGGTGCGCCACAGGAGCGACCAGGCGTACAGGGGCGTGGGGTTGACCAGCGGGACGGAGCGCAGTCCGGGGATCTGCGGCAGGGGCACGTCGGCGGGCAGCAGCGAGAAGCCGTGCGGGTCGCCCACCACCCTTTCCAAGAAGTGGGTGAGTCCCAGATTGACGCCCGTGGCAGTGCTTCGGATGTCGAACCGGGCGGCGAACCGGTGGAGGAAGTCGAGCCGGTCCAGTGCGCCGGGAGCCCAGAGCACGCTGTCGCCCAACTGCTCCGGCCTCAGGGCCGGTTGGGCCGCGAGCGGATGGTCCGAGCTCAGTACGGCGTCCACCGGTTCGAGGCGGACGAGGCGGTGCGCCAGCCCGGCCCGCAGCGGGGGGTGCACCCGGCCGAAGGCCGCGTCGATGTCGCCGTGAAGCAGCGCTGCCGTCACCGACGGCAGATCACGCCCGTGCCCCATCACGAGCTCCCCGGCCCGTCCGGCGACCCGGGCCAGCGTCCGCATCGGCGCGTACAGGTGCCCCCAGGCGTCGACGCGCAGCGGACGGTCCCGGCCGACCGCCGCCGCGACCGCGGCGTCGGCGGCGGCCAGGGTCTGCCGGGCCGGCGGGAGGAAGCGCCGTCCGGCCTCGGTGAGCCGTACCCCGTTGCCGCCGCGCTGGAGCAGCACCGTGCCGAGCAGGGATTCCAGCCGCGCGATCCTCTTGGACAGCGCCTGCTGGGAGATGGCGAGCGTCCCTGCCGCCCGCCCGAAGTGCAGTTCCTCTGCGACGCGCACGAAGGCACGTACCTGCGCCACGTCGAGATCCATGGCTCCCACCCTAGGCGACAACCAAAAGTTGTCGGCCTTGTGCGTGGGTTGTTGGACCACAGGGCGGCCGCGGAGGTTGCATTCCCGGCATGCAAAGACTGATTCCCACGGGCGACGCGGCGCATCCCGTCGCCTTCGCCGAGGTCCCCCAGCCCGTCCCGGAGCCCGACGAGGCACTGATCAAGGTCGAGGCGTTCGCTCCGAACCGGGGCGAGACGTTCCTCCTCGAACACCCCCGGCCGGGGCTGCTGCCCGGCAAGGACATCACCGGCCTCGTCGTGCAGGAGGCGGCCGACGGCTCCGGTCCCGGCATCGGCACCCGCGTGGTCGGGCATCCGGCGCAGGGCGGCTGGGCCGAGTACGCGGCCGTGCCCACCCACTCCCTCGCGGCGCTCCCGGACAGCATCGACAGCGTACGGGCGGCAGCCCTGCCCCTGGCCGGGATCACCGCGCTGCGGCTGCTGCGTACAGCCGGTTCCCCGGCCGGCAAGCGGGTGCTGCTGACCGGTGCCTCGGGCGGGGTCGGCCACTACGTCACCGAGCTGGCGGTCGCGGCCGGTGCGGAGCTGACCGCGGTGACGGCCACGCCGATGCGCGGCGAGCGACTGGCAGAGCTGGGCGCGGAGGTGGTGCACGAGGTCGCGGCGGCTCCAGGACCGTTCGACGTCGTCCTGGAGTCCACGGGTGGGCCGGACCTCCCGATCGCCCTCTCCAAGGCGCGCCCCGGCGGCCTGCTCGTCTGGTTCGGCCAGGCCAGCCGCACCCCGGCGACCCTCGACTTCTTCCAGCTGCTGGGCGGGCCGGAGCGCGTGACGATCCAGCACTTCCACTACGCGGGCGCCCCCTACGGCCCCGATCTCGCGACGCTGGTGCGCCTCGTGGAACAGGAGCGGCTGCACCCGGAGATCGGCCGGATCGCCCACTGGACGGAGACCGCCGACACACTGGTCGACCTGCGGGAACGCCGGATCCGCGGCAAGGCCGTCCTGACGACTGGAGGAACCCGATGAACGTCCCCGAATTCGCCGCCGCCCAGTGGACACGCGCCACCGGCACGGGAGTCGACCCGCACGAATACCGCCGCGTCACCGACGGCCTCGCCTCCGTCGCCGACTGGGCCCCGTCCTTCCTGCACACCGGATACGGCTACCTGGAGCGCGCGGAGCAGGCGGGATCGTCCGTCTCGGCCGGGGAGCACCTGCTGATGGCGGCCCGGTGGTTCCACCTCGCCACGCTCGCGCACGACGCGGAGGCACAGCGCGCCGCCATCGAGGCGGACCACGCCCTGAGCCGGGCGTTCTCCGTGCTGGAGCCCGGTGCGCGGCGTGTGAGCGGCGAGGGATTCACCGGCTGGCTGCGCGGCCCCGCGGATGCTCCGGGCACCGTGATCATCATCCCCGGCCTGGACTCGGCCAAGGAGGAGTTCCTCGATCTGGCATCCTCGCTCTTGGCCAGGGGCCTGGCGGTGTTCGCGATGGACGGCCCCGGGCAGGGCGTGCTGACGGCCACGACGGCCCTGAGGCCGGACTACGAGCAGGTCGTGGGCCGGGCCATCGATGCCCTTGAGGCTCTCGGCGCCCTTGGCGCCCTCGGCGTCGAACGCGTCGGTCTCGTCGGCTTGAGCCTGGGCGGCTATTTCGCGGCCCGGACCGCGGCGCTGGAGCCGCGCGTCGCAACGGTCGCGACCGTCAGCGGCCCGTTCCGCCTCGACTGGGAGGAGCTGCCCCCGCCGGTACGGGACATCATGGCCCGACGCGCCGGAGGGGCCGACGCCGCCCGCGACTTCGCCCACCACGTGGACCTCGCCGCCCTGGCACCGCGCATCACGGCCCCGCTGCTGGTCGTGGACGGAGGCCAGGACGTCATACCCGGCGTGACGAACGGCGAGCCGCTGGTCGTTCTGGCACCGCACGGCGACTACCTGTCCGTCCCCCACGGCGACCACCTCCTCGGCAACGCCCGGGCCGACTGGCTGCCCCGCCTCGTCGACCACGTCACGCAGACCCTGAGGACGGGAGCACCGGCCTGACCCCCCGTTCACCGGGAAGACGGTCCTCACCACCACCACCACCACCGGCGGCACTGCGCCGGCGGCATGGGGCCGACGACCCGTTACCTTTCTCGTGGCCCCGAAACGGGGCGCCTGGCCCCCGGGCCCGGTATGGCTGTCTGCCCCCTGTCGAAGGGATGACCTGGGGGGT
>NZ_JBIVXV010000027.1:0-92171 GCF_044769385.1 Streptomyces sp. NPDC090445
CAACGGCCGGCTCACCCGCACGGCACCGAACACCTACAAGATCACGCTCCCCGATGCCTTGACACCGCCAACGAGCCCTTAACTTCGTGGCATTGATCGATCATCTGCCGGTGACAATAGCCCTCCGGCTGTCCGCCCTTCCCGTTCATCCACGCGGGCACGGGCAGCTCATCGCGCACCGCCGTCCACTCCTCATCCGTTATGTCGGAGGGATAGGCGGGGGCACGCTCTGCATGGCCGCTCGCGTTCCCGTACTGATGTGCGAAACAATTACACGACCGGGCACCCGAGTTGGACCCCGCGGGCGTCGGCACGGAAGACTGCGACAACAGGGCCTCCTGTTGCTCAGATGGATTCGACACCCACGAGCTGTGCAGGAGGCTCTGCCTTCACGCCCGTGCCACCCGAAGACCACCCGACCGGGAACCCTCGTTCGACCGTCAAGCGAACCTCTCGGCGCGGCAACGGCTACTAAACGCCAAGCTCAGGCCAGGGGGGTCGTGGCCATTTGGCCTGGCACGATGATCGAGGCCACGGTGCCCGTCCGAGTACGCCCGATCCAGACCGGGGCCCCTCCTTCGGGGACGTCGAACGCGATGAGGTCGGCCTTGAACCCCTCGTTGCTGCTCTTCTCGAACCAGCCGTCGCAAAGGCTCTCAGTGTCTCGGTCCGGGGCGGGTGTCGTTCCCCACGAGGCTGTGGCACGTCGGAAGTGGTGGAATGGCGCTGTCAGCGCTTCCCAAGCCTCGGCGTCGGCAATGGCTCCCGTGGCATCGCTGTCAGAGTGGAACCCAGCTGCCGCGACGTCCGCATCCCCGATGTCGTCGTTCACCCCTACACCCGCCTCCCAGACGACCACCGGGTCGTCACTGACGCGCAAGCGGGTGGCGGCACATTCCCGTCCGTCGAAGTACTCGCCGCCATGCTCGTACGGCGCCTCCGTCCAAGCAGCCTCGACGCGGTAGGTACCCGGGGAGATGCGGGCCACAATCTCGCGCCCTTGGTCCTCGGACCACGGAGAGTCGACTATCAACCGACCGCTGGGGACACGGATCGTGGTGACTTCCTCCACCTCGACGACCTCGACAGCGGTCAGCGGGTCGTCGGCACGCACCCCAAGGCGCGTGCCAGGCAAGAAGACCGACTCCAGAAACTCCGCAACCTCCGGCCCCGCCATCAGCCGTGCATTCCCCACCCACGCCATCGCGCACCCCTGCGTCTCCATCAACAACCGGCGTGGCCGACCATACGTGGTGCCACTGACACCCGACCGGGAACCCTCGTTCGACCGCCAAGCGAACCTCCCGGTACAACAACGGCTACTAACTGCTGGTCACAGGTGAGATGATCTGGTGTGGCTGGTGTGATCACGGCGTCGGAGCCATCCTGGATTGCCCTATTCGCTGGGCTGACCCCGCGCTGTTTCGGCGGGCTGCCCGGCCCGGACCCCGTCCAGTACCTGCCGGTAGAGCCCGTCGTGGTGGTGGAGATCGAGGTCGACCAGGAGCGGCTGAAGTTCGGCCGCTACCGACGCCGACCGCGTGTCCGGCGCATCCCGGGAGAGCTGACGCCGGACCTGCTGGACCAGCAGGTGTAGGCAGCCCAAGCCGGAGACGATCAGGGCCCCGCCGCCGAAAGGGGTGGGGCCCTGCGTAGTGCGGCTCCGGGACTCGAAAACCGGCCCCCGATCCCATCGTCCTCCACCCGGAGGCACCCGTTCAGTTCGCGCAGGACTTGGAGCTGGTGGTGCGGCCCTGGGTGGTCGAAGCCCCTCGTCGTCGGGCGGATAGACGATCACGCGGTGCACGGCCATGCCACCAGGTTCACGGCCGTGCCCCGTCGTCGCATCCGGGCAGCAGCCGGACGGACGGGTCAGGCTCCCGCTACTGACCGTTTCCCGGAGCCCCGTTACAGGTCTGACTCTGTGGGCGAGGCCTCGGTCTTGAAGCGGTACAGCCAGTTCAGCAGCCGGAAGCCGCGCTCACTCTGTTCAGCGGTTCCGTACAGCGCCGCCGAGGCACCCGCCAGGAGGAGCACCACATAGGTGCTGAGCAGGACTGCCTGCGGGATGTTGGGTGTCTGGGACTGGCCTGAGGTGTCCATCGATGTCCTTCGTGTTGGGTGACGCAGTGATCAGCGGCCTGGGAGCCGCTCGGGCAGGCTGTGCGGGTGGCCGGCGGAACGCACATTCGGCGGCCGTCAGCCCTACTGGCGGTAGTGCTCGAACACCCGGTCCTTTTCCGCGTTCCACGTCCAGTTCGGCAGATCATCCCGCCGAAACGGCGCCTCCTTGGCGAACACCTCGAACTGCCCGGAGGGCCGCTTGCTGCGGTCGTTCACCACGATGGCGGTCAGCATCACGGGGACACCCCTGTCTGCCTCTGCCAGGCAGGCCTCCTTGAGGAGAGCTCCCATCAGCGTGCCGCGGGGCGGAACTGAATAGCCTGACTCCTTCATGAGCGCGCTCAACCTGCCGTAGGTGTTGGTTTTCCCTTCGGCAGCCCAGCCCCTGATGATCTCGACCATCACGTCGCGGGCCGCGCGCCGGGCATCAGAGTCTGCGGTCAGCCGCGGGAACTTCGTCTCTGTCATCCTCGTATGGCAGCACGGCGCGTGGAGGTCGGAGCAGGGTTTCCGACAACTGTGGCAGTAGCGAGACCGCGCGGTAAGCACGCCCCGAAACATCAGATATGTCCTGCTAGTGGTGCATTCCTACTCCGGGTTTTGTTGGTAGTCACCGTTCGCGGGTATGGGGCGGGGCCGGACCGGTCGCACCGGTCCGGCCCCGTTCACAGGCCGTGTTTCGCGGTGGGTGCTATCGACGCCGGTACAGGGAGAGCGGCTCGGCCGCGTACGTGCCGTCCGGCAGTTCGTCGTTGGTCAGCTCGAACCGCTCCCGGCCGGCGGGACCGGTCCAGGAGACGACGGTCCCGGCCGGCCTGCTGCTGGGCAGGTGGACGGGCTGGCCGACGACCGCCCGGGCGCCGAGGAGGGTGTAGAGGCGGACGCCGGCCGCGGACGTCGGCGCCGCGGCCGGGCCGCCCCCGGCGCTCCGGCCCATCCGCCGGCGCAGGTGGCGTCCCAGGATGCCGAGCACCAGGAGGGTGAGCCCGGCGAGCACGTCCGCCGCCCAGTTGCTGAAAATGCCGTTCAACATCGTCTGTCTGTCCCTCTTCTACGTGCGGATATCGAGGCGGAGCGCAGCGAAGGCCCGGAGGGCTGATCACCGGACGGCACAGTGCGGGACCGCGGGCCAAGGCCCGCAAGTCCGGTGTGCACGGCGCCGTCCGTGCTCCACCCCTTCGCGGGGGAACTCCCGCTCCTGACAGCAGGCAGCGGCGCAGCAATGTAGAGGGGTTTCCCTTCTGGTTCTTGTTAAGTTGCCTTATCAAGAACCAGCAGACCGGCGCCGGATGACGGGGAGACAGGCATGGGACACGCAGTCGAGAAACGAACCGGAAGCCCCGCCGCCGTCTTCGGCCCCGCCGCTGCCTGCGCGGGCGAGGCGGCCGTCCCCGCCGCCCGGCAGCAGCTGTCCGAGGCCGCGCTCGCCGCCATGGCCAAGGGCGTCCCCGCCGCCACCGCCCGCGGCTACCGCGGCGACTGGGCCAGGTTCGAACAGTGGGCCCTGGCCGCCGGCCTGGTCCCGCTGCCCGCCAGCGCCGAGACCCTCACCGAGTACGCCACCTGGTGCACCCAGACCCGGCGCCCGCGCACCGGCCGCCCCTACAAGCCGGCCTCCATCGACCGCGCCCTGGCCGCCACGCCGTCGCCCACCAGGCCGCCGGCCTACCCCAGCCCTCCCAGACCGGCGCCCGCCTGGTACTGCGCGGCTACCAGGCCGAACTGAAGAAGACCAAGGACCCCCGCGGCAAGATCCGCAAGGCCGCGGCCGCGACCCCGCGCGTGCTCCGGCAGATGATCGCCGCCACCGACACCACCACCCTGATCGGCGCCCGCGACGCCGCCGCCCTCACCACCGGGTTCGCCCTCGCCGCCCGCAGCTCCGAGGCCGCCCTGCTCGACTGGGAGGACGTCGCCGAAGCCGACGACGACCACGGCTTGCTCAGCAAAGATCACCGCACTAACCAAGCTGCCGCCTGACATCGAGGCCGCGGTACGTCCCTCTACGGACTAAAGACCGTTTCCGCCTCTGCCGATGGCTGAAGGACGGAACGCCAATGAGGGCCCTTCAGATGACCGAGACAGGCTGAGAGCGCTGACACGCCAGCGGCAGCAGGCGGAGCGCGCTCCGCATCGGTACCGGGCCAGACTTGTTGGACCCAATAGGGTCAACCGGTCAGAGCCCGGACCCGGTTCCGGGGCTGCGTCGGGTGGATGTATAACCGGGCTCGGGACGCGGGGCGGGCCGTTGCTGGGGTGTTTCCTCGGTGGCCCGCTCGGCGGCGGTACGCCCGCTGACCGCACGCTCTTTCTGGACGTCGTCGTGGGGGACGGGTCCGTGCCCGAGAGGGCGGCGCAGGATGCTCACCAGCGCAGTCTCGCAGCAGCGGAGCAGCCGCCCTCCAGTGCCCCGCGCCTTCAGGCGAGAGCTGGCCTTGGGGACGGATGTGCGGCCGTTACTGTAAACGACAAGCTCAGGGGGCTTGCCCGGGGCGGAAGCGGGAGCGCCAGGTGCGGGCCTTCTCGGCGGTCGCTGCGGCCTCCTGCTCCAGGCGGCCGCGCTCGGCCTGGTCCGCGGCCGCGACGGTCTTGGCCTCGCACGGATCGCACAGCCTCGGGTGCCACCGGTGCCCCGGCTCCCGGGACAGCTGGGTGTTCTCCCATCGGTCGTTGTCGAACTTCGTGCCGCAGCCGGCGCAGGCAGGGCGGGCGGCCTCGCGCTCGGCCTTCCTCTTCTCGGCCGCGCGGCGCAGCTGCTCCTGGTACTCCGCCTGTTGCGCCTTTATTTATCCGCTCTGCCCGGCGGGCGAGGACGGCGTCCCGGCGGGGGCTGCCGATCGCGTCGCGCAGGGGCTGCATGTCTGTTCGGACCGTGCTCGCGCAGGTTGCGCAGGCCGGTCGCGATGATCGGGATCTTCCGGTCGTAGCTGCTGAACCCGTCGGCCTGCTCACCCGCCCACAGCGGCCGGGTCAGCTCCTGCAGCCGCGGGACGGTGCGGTTGGGATCGCGGACGCCGATGTGGTTGAAGACGATCAGGACCGGCGGGTGAGGGGCCTCACCGCGCTCCGCAACGCGGGCCATCCAGCGGGTGCGCCACATGGGCTTGTCCTTGCCGTCGGTGTCCTTGATCTGCCGCTTGAAGAACCTGGAGTACTTCAGCAGCTTTGCCGCGATCTCCTCGGCGGTCTCGTGGCAGTTGTCGACCTCGATGAACAACAGCGGGATCCCGTCCTGCGGGGCGGTGAGCACGATGTCGGCCTGGGCGCCGCCCTTGCCCGGCGCACCCCATGTGCCGGTGGCGGGCAGCGGGACCTCCGTCGTGTACGACGCGGTCGTGCCAATACCGGCCGGGCCGTCAACGACGGCCTGCGCAGGAGCCTTCGCCCCGGCCGGCTCCGCGGTGAGCAGGCGCAGGTCGGGCTCTGATGCAACGGGTGTGGTGCACGGTGCCTATTGCTGCGGGCCAGGCCGCTGCGGCCCAGGAGCCCGCTGACCATGCCCATCCCGGTCGTTCGCTGAGCCTGAGCACCGAATGCTGCCGCGGCACCGACTTGATCGAGGTCGGCGCCGCGGTGGTTTCAGCGCAGCTTGCGGAAGAACTCCCGGACGTCGCCGACGAGCAGGTCGGGGGCCTCCATGGCAGCGAAGTGGCCGCCGCGGTCGAACTCGGACCAGTGCACGACGGTGTGTTCGAGCTCGACAGTGCGCCGGATCGACACGTCCATGGGGAACACCGCGACCCCGGTCGGCACCGTGGAACGCTCACTGGCGCCCCAGGCTCCGGCATGCGCGGTCTCGTAGTAGCTGTTGGCCGAGGACCCGGCGGTGCCGGTCAGCCAGTACAGCATCACGTTGGTGAGCAACAGATCCCGGTCCACCGCGTCCTCGGGCAGTTCGGCGGCGGGATCGGTCCACTCCTTGAACTTCTCCACGATCCAGGCCAACTGCCCGACCGGGGAGTCGTGCAGGCCGTGCGCGAGGGTCTGCGGCCGGGAGATCTGGATCATCGCGTAGCCGGACTGCTCAGTCTCCAGGTACTGCAGGTTCTGCAGCCGCGCCCGCTCGGCCTCGGTCAGCTCTCCCACCTCGTCCGGGTTGACCTCTGTGAACGCGGAGAGCCCGTTCGCATGCACGCCGACGACCTTGTCGGGGTTGAGCCGGCCGAGTCCCGGGGAGATGACCGCGCCGGTGTCGCCGCCCTGCGCGCCGTAGCGGTCGTAGCCAAGCCGGTTCATCAGCTCGGCAAACGCCCTGGTCACCCGGTTGGTGTCCCAACCGGCCTCGCAGGTCGGCCCGGAGAACCCGCTGCCGGGGATCGACGGGATCACCAGGTGGAACGCGTCCGCCGGGTCGCCGCCATGTGCCCTGGGGTCGGTCAGCGGGCCGATGACGTTCAGGAACTCCACGATCGAGCCGGGCCAGCCGTGGATCAGGATCAGCGGCAGCGCGTCCGGCTCGGGCGAGCGCACGTGCAGGAAGTGGATGTTCTGCCCGTCGATCTCGGTGGTGAACTGCGGGTAGGAGTTCAGCTCCCGCTCGTAGACGCGCCAGTCATAGCCATCGCGCCAGTACTCGGCCAGCCCCTTGAGGTAGCTCACCGGTACCCCGCGGCTCCAGCCGGCATCGGGCAGGTCCGCGGCCCACCGGGTCCTGGCGAGCCGGTCCCTCAGGTCGTCCAGGTCAGCCTGGGGAATGTCGATGGTGAAAGGCCGGATCTCGCTGTTGTTGTCCATGCCGACAACCCTAGGAGCCAGTTAGGACAGATCCGGTCCTAGGTCGATGGCAGACTTCACACCATGTGGGAAACCTCGACACGGCTACTGCGACTGCTCTCGCTCCTGCAGACCCGACGCGACTGGTCAGGCGGCGAACTGGCCGAGCGACTGGAGATCACTGTGCGCACCGTGCGCCGCGATATCGACCGGCTGCGCGACCTCGGCTACCCCGTGCTGGCCACCGCGGGCACCGCTGGCTACCGGCTGGGTGCCGGCGCGGACCTGCCGCCGCTGCTGCTCGACGACGACGAAGCCGTCGCGGTCGCGATGGGCCTGCGCACGGCCGCCGGCGGTTCGATCACCGGCATCGAGGAGACCTCGGTGCGGGCCCTGGCCAAGCTCGAACAGGTACTGCCGTCCCGGCTGAGCCACCGGATCAACGCCCTACAGTCGGTGACGGTGCCGATGGCCAACACCGGCCCCACCGTCGACCCAAGCACCCTCACCGCCATCGCCGCCGCCTGCCGCGACTCGCTGCGCCTGCGCTTCGACTACCGCACCCACGACGGAACCACCAGCATCCGCACGACCGAGCCCCACCGCCTGGTGCACGCCGGCCGGCGCTGGTACCTCATCGGCTGGGACACCGACCGCGAGGACTGGCGCACCTACCGCGTGGACCGCCTCGCCCCGCGCACACCCACCGGCCCCCGGTTCACCCCGCGCACCCCGCCAGACCCCGATCTCAGCGGCTACACCTCACGGGCGATCTCCACGTCGGCCTACCGCTACCAGGCCCGGTTCACCCTGTACGTCAGCGCCGAGACCGCGGCCGAGCGGATTTCCCCCACCACCGCAGCGCTGGAACCGATCGACGAGCACAGCTGCACCCTGCGGGCCGGATCCAACTCGCTGGACGAGCTGGCCATCTACGTGACAACCAAAGGCTTCGACTTCCAAGTGCACGAACCCCCAGAACTTGTCGAGCACATCAAGACGCTGGCGGCCCGGCTCACCAGCGCGACGGATCAGCACCACGGTCGGGTCGAGACAGCAGAGAGGGGTGGCCACGAGCAGGCCGGCGCACAGTACAGGCGGCGCACTCGATGACCGGCTTCGGCCCGGACTTCAGCCTCACGACGAACAGCCCCAGTTCCTCGGCGGCCACCGACCAGTCCCGGCCCGTCCGTATGCACCACCGCAAGTACAACGCGATGTGCCCGGCATATGTACGGGTCGTCAGCTCGGCATGGTCCCGGCCGGACCGTACGTGCCGCAGGAACGCGTCCGCCTCTGGGACCACGGCCAAGTCGTCGTCCACCACGGTCCAGTACCGGACACCGGACGGAAGTTGAACGGGAAACGCCCTCAACGGGTCTCCGCCGATCTCATGTGCAACGTGCCGCAACATGCACGACAGCCCCAGAGATGCTAGAGAAAACCCCAGGTCAAACAACTACTGCGACGTCACGCCACCTCAGAGAAGCCCGGGAGAACAACCACCAGAAGGCAGGCTTCGCGTTGCTCGTGGGCGACGCGGTCGCGGACTACGTCGCGTAGGACTGGGAGCTGAATCCGCGGACCACGAGCACGGGGATGCCCGCGAACTCGAGCCAGCCGGTCAGCTGCTGCCGGAGGGTGTCCTTCTCCGAGCCACGTACAGGGCCTGCTTCTGGCCCGCGGAGCGGTCCAGGCGAAACCCGTGGGGCATCTCCCGCACGAAGGCGTCCGCGCTCGGCCAGGCCGGTGGAACGTGGACTTCGCGGACGGTGTCGATCAGGTCGGGGAAGCAGCCCTCGCCCGGGCCTGAGCCAGCTGCGCAGACAGCCGGCGGTACATCGGCGGCGTGTGCGGCAGGACGCCCTCGGCGGCGAGGCGGTACATCACCTGTCGCAGCGTGACCTTCAGCGGCGCGTACCCGTCCACGATCTGCCGCGCGCGCTCCACGACGAGGGGCCTCCGGATCCGTTCACGAGCCATACCGGTACATGTACCCCTGCGGCGCCGCCGCCCCCGGACACAGACCAGACCTCTTCCCCCGGCTATCGCGTGGGTAAAGGGGGCTTGCCCACGGCCTCTGACCTGCACGAATGGAAGATCACCAGCTTCGGGGGGGTCCCACCTCCGGTCACATCTGCGGTCCCCCGCCTAGTGCAACCGTGCAGACAACTCTCCAGCCCCTCCCGGTGCAACCCGTGCAGGACCGTGCCCGCTCCAGGCTTGCCCGCTGTGCCTCGCAGCGATAGCTGTCACCTCGCGACCCAAACCGTCACCGCGCGCCCATTCGACAAGATCGAGGTCCGGTTGTTCGGTGTCATCCATAGCAGCCACCGAAGGTTGCATCGTCCGGAAGACTCAGCGAGCCGACAAAGGAGACAGCATGATCGCGAGGGTGACCGTTTGGGAACCGATGCCACCGGACGACCGTGACTGGGTGTTGGAGGCCGCCGCCACCGCACCCGGTATCCACGGTGTGTATCACCTCATCGATCCCGCGACCGGCAATGGACTGTCTATCGCCTTCCTTGAGGACGAAGCCGCAGCTCAAAGGCGATCGAGAAGCGTGCCGAGGAGATCGGCTGGAAAAACACCCCGCATCCGGGACCGTCTTCCCAGACGATCTACAACGTCATCCGGCACGCGTAGCTCGGCACCGAACCGTGTGCCGTCGAGGTTCTGCCGAAGATGCGACAACTCCGCTGCGACGCCGAGCTTGTGACAACAAGCTCGCACATTGAAGCTGATCCTTTGGAGTGGACACCCTGACAACGGATCTTGATGGTCCAGGGAGGGATGTCCAGGTGGGACGGAAGTCTCCGTATCCGGAGGAGGTCAGGAAGGACGCGGTAGCGCTCTACCGCGCCGCGACTGGGAAGCGGACGTACGCGGCGGTGGCCGCGGATCTCGGCATCACCGCGGAGTCGCTTCGGACGTGGGTGCGCAAGGACGAGGCCCGGGCCCTGCCCGAGGGCCGCGACAGCAGCGTGAACGCGGACGAGAAGCTGGCCCGGCTGCGGCTGGAGAACGCTCGGCTGCTCAAGGCCGAGCAGGAGTGGCGGCTGGAGCGCGAGATCCTGCGCCGGGCAGCCGCCTATTTCGCCCGGGAGGTGAAGTGAGATCCCGCCGCTGGGCCTTCATCTCCGAGAACCGCGCCGACTTCGGCGTCAAGCGGATCTGCCGTGTGCTCGGAGCATCCCGCGCCGGCTACCACCGACACCTGGCCACCGAGCAGGCCCGCGCTGAGCGCCAGGCCGAGGAGAAGCGGACCGTGAGCGAGATCCGCGCCATCCACGCCGAGCACCGGGGAGCCTACGGCGCCCCGCGCGTCCACGCTGAACTGCGCGCGAGAGGCCGCAGGATCAACCGCAAGCGCGTCACCCGGCTGATGCGGACCAACCACATCGTCGGCCGAGACACCTGCGGAAGAAGAAGCGGACGACGATCGCGGACAGGACCGCGCCGCCCGTGCCGGACCTGGTGATGCGCGACTTCACCACCGACACACTGAACCCCAAGTGGTGCGGCGACATCACCTACATAGCTGTCGGTGCGACGTGGCACTACCTCGCCACGGTGATCGACATCTGCTCGAGGAAGATCGTGGGCTGGTCCATCGCCGACCACATGCGCACCTCACTGGTCGCCGACGCGCTCGAGATGGCCGTGGCCGCCCGCGGCGGCCGGGTCCACGGCGTTGTTTTCCACACCGACAGGGGCGCCCAGTACAGTGCGGCAGCCTTCGCCGACATCTGCCGCCGGCACGGCATCCGCCGCAGCATGGGACGGGTCGGCTCGAGCTACGACAAGGCCCTCGCCGAGTCGTTCTTCCAGAGCCTCAAGCGCGAATTGCTCCACGAACGCCTCTGGACCTCGAAGGCGCAGACGAGGCTCGAGCTGTTCCGCTGGCTGTCGTACTACAACCAGCGCCGTCGCCACTCAGCACTCGGCTACCTCGCACCAGCCGAGTTCGAACGACAACTGATCACGACACGTACGCTGTCACTCGTCGCATGAAACCCGGTGTCCACTCCCAGGGATCAACCTCAACTGGGCCGCTGGCCACGGCCGCGGACACCTCAATTGCGCTGGCTCGCGCCGCGACATCAGGGTCACGGTCGAGTGCGGTGGCGGCGTCGCGAAGCGCAGTGCCATCGGCTACGAGTACGCCAAGGCCGAATGCCCCCGGGGTCTCGGCGCGACTGATCTGAGCGGACGGGTTCGTCTAGCTTGTTCTTTAGACATCATCTCAGTGGACTTTAAGTCCGATCTTCCTCGGTTCGTGATCGCTTGATCGTGGTACTGATCGTCACACGGGGCGCCTGCTAGGCATGTCCATGTTGAGATGCGGGGCGTGAAGCGAGAGCCGTACCCGAGCGACTTAGCGGACGAGCAATGGGCGTTGATCGAGCCGATGATCACGGCCTGGAAGCAGGAGAGGGTGGCGCGGTCAGCGACCGGAGATCCCGGGTCCTGCGATCTGCGGGAGGTAGTGAACGCGATCTTCTATCAGAACCGGACGGGCTGCCAGTGGCGCTATCTGCCCCATGACTTCCCGGCCTGGTCGGCGGTGTTCTACTACTTCGGCCTGTGGCGCGAGGACGGGCTCGACCAGCGGATCCAGGAGCTCCTGCGTTGCCAGGTGCGGGAGAGAGCCCGGCGATTAGAGGACCCGTCCCTGGTGATCATCGACACCCAGTCCGTCCGCGCGGCCGCGGGTGTCCCGAAGACCACGACGGGACTGGACGCCAACAAGAAGGTGTCGGGGCGCAAGCGGGGACTGGCCGTCGACGTTCTGGGGCTGATCATCGGCGTCGTGGTGCTGGCCGCCTCCGCCCATGACAACGCCACCGGCACCGCCCTGCTCGATCAGGCGGCCGAGCGGTGCGGGATGCGTCTGGAGAAGGCCCTGGTGGACCAGGGCTTCAAGGACGAGGTTCTCATCCACGGCGCCCTGCTGGACATCGACGTCGAGGTCGTCCGCCGCAACCCCGCAGACCAGGGCAAAGGCTTCGTCCCGCAACCGAAGAGGTGGATCGTGGAGCAGGTCAACGGCACGTTGATGCTGCACCGCCGCCTCGCCCGCGAGTACGACCACCGCCCCGACACCTCCGCTCGCGCGTCTACCGGGCTTCCATCGCGAACATGGCCCGCCGCCTCACCACACCCGCCCCCACCTGGCGCGACACCCTCGGGCTGGCCGCGTGAACATCAGCGAGCTCCTGGCAGACCTCCAGGACCAGCACGACGAAACCACGGCCCGGTCCGGTGAACTACGCGACCAGATCGACCACTTGACTGCCGCCCTGGCCGAGACCGAAGCACGACTCGCAGACCTGGCCACCACCCGAAAGATCATCGCCGAACGCATCCCGCCCGGGACCGAGCACGATCCGCCCGAGACGAACACCGCCTACCAGGCCATCGTGAACGCCTTCAACCGGCACGCCGGCCGGGCATTCCGAGCCCGCGAGCTGCACGAACTCCTCGGTATGCCCACCGACGAGGCGACCGTCAACGTCACCCGCAGCCGCCTCGGACGCCTCGTCCGACAAGGCTTCCTTACCCAACCCGGACGAGGCCGCTACCAGAAACGGACGCAACACCCCCTATAGCGCGGCAAGCCCCCGCCGCCGTCCGTAGCGGGTGAGCGTGCGAAGATCCAACGGTCGGATAAGCGCACCTTGAAGGATGGCTATGTTCGCGATTTCCCTGGGGGACGGGGCCGAGCTGCGGCCTTTGGAGCCGTGGCGGGCCGAGGAGTTCCTCGCGCACATGGAGCGGGGCCGTGACTTCATCGGTGCGCACATGGAACTGCCCGACCTCGCCGCAGACCTGGACTCCGCCCGCAGCTATCTCCAGCTTTACGCCGACAAGGCAGCCTCCGACACCGGCCGACTGTACGGAATCTGGCTCGACGGCACCCTCGTGGGTGGCATCTCCTTCCCGAAATTCGACGCCGCCGCCGGCACCTGCGAGGCAGGCTGCTGGCTGGAGCCTGCCGCCACAGGCCGGGGCCTGGTCGGACGAGCCGCACGGCTAATCATCGACTGGGCATTCAACGAACGCGGCATCCACCGCGTGCAGTGGCTGGTGTCGCCGAACAACACGCCCAGCATCAACGTGGCCAAGCGACTCGGCATGACCCGTGAGGGCGTCCTGCGCGAAACCTACCTCTACCGCGAGGTCCGCCACGACGCCGAGGTCTGGTCGGTGCTGGCGCCACAGTGGCAAGCCTTGGGTAGCTGAGCAGTCCTTTGACTTGCCGTTTCTCCACGTTCACAGCTGTCGATCCGTCGGGGCCGCAGGAAAGGCAGGGTGCCGCGTAAGCGACTCGGCCCTGGCCATGAAGCTAATTCCACGGTGAACGTCACCCGCTCCCGACTCGGTCTCGACGACGGCCAAGTTCAGCCGCCGCCGACACTCGGCAGCCAAGGCATCCTCACCCAGCCCGGAAAGCCTCTACAGGAAACGGACTTAACGCCCTCTGAGGAACGACGAGAGGTGACCCTGCACCATGTAGTGGTCCGCGTGATCGCTGAAACCCACCGGCACGCTGGCCACGCCGATATCGTCCGCGAGCTCATCGACGGTTCTGCCGGGGAGTTGAAGGGCAAGGACAGCATGCCACCGGGTGATGAGGCGTGGTGGCAGGACTACCGGCGCCGATTGGAGCGGGTGGCGCAGGAGGCCGGCACCGGCTGCCCCCTTCAGGGGCGGCGAATGCTCCGGCCACTTTTGGACTGAGAATGGGCACGTCATCATGTCTCGCCCGGGATGATCGGCATGCGCAGGGTGATCGGGGTGCGGTTGCGGTTGCGGTTCCGGGTGAGTCGGTCGAGGGAGGCGAGTTTGTTGCGGGCGGCTTCGAGGCTGGCCTGGAGTCCGTGGACCTCGCCGAGCCAACCGTTGACGCGAGCCTCCTCGATGCAGGGCGTACTGCGCCCCATCGGCAGTGGCTCCACCTCCGCCTCCACCCTCGTGACCGCGGGATGGCGCGGCTTCGTCCGGACCGGCCGCAGCACCCTCCTCCGCCGGCGCGGACATCGGGCACGGGGGCGAGCGAGCGACTGCATCCTTCGGATGACTTCCGCCCGTCTGTCTCCGTCCCGCGCACGACGGGCGGTGGGCGCCGGCCTGTGGCCCGGGCGGGCCGCGTCGGGAATCATCGGGCCGGGACGCATCGGGGTGATCGTCGGGTCGTACGTTCTGGGGGAGGCGCGGTGCCAGGAGGAGCCGGGGGGAGTCCGGGAGCGGGCGGCGGGGGGCCGGGGCCCCGGACCCACCAGAGCGTCCGGGCGGAGGGCGGCTTCGCCTACGGCGTCGTCGGCGCCGACATCCACGTCTTCGGCGACGGTACGCCCCTGTACGTGCTGGAGAACTGGCGGCCGGCGTCCCCGCCGGATCCGGACTGGCTGCGCGAACTGCCCAGCCGCATGCTCAACGCCCGCCACGCCGTCGTCGACTTCACCGGCCGCGCGGACGAACTCGCCGCCCTGCACCGGTGGCGCGACGCGGGCCCCCGCCTGGCAGCCCGCTGGCTGCACGGGCCAGGCGGCCAGGGCAAGACCCGGCTGGCCGACCACTTCGCGGGTCTGTCGACCGCCGCCGGGTGGAAGGTCGTCGCCGCCACCCACGGCCCCGGAACCGTGCTGCCCCCGCCCGGCAGCCAGGACCTGCGCCCCGACGGCGCCCACGGGATCCTGCTCCTCGTCGACTACGCCGACCGCTGGCCCCTGACCCACCTGACCTGGCTGCTCAGCAACGCGCTGTTCCACCACGGCGGCTTGCCCACCCGGATCCTCTTCCTCGCCCGTACCGCGGACCCCTGGCCGGCAGTCCGCGCCGCCCTGGCCAACCACCAGGCGGGCACCTCGGCCGCCCTCCTCGAACCGCTTCCGGCCGCGGAGCCCGAGTCCGGCCGGGCGGCACCGCCGCCGGCGGACCCCTGTACGCCCCGTACGGCGATGTTCGACACCGCCCGGGACGCCTTCGCCGCCCGCTACGGCCTCCGCCCGGCGGTGGCGGCGCGCATCGCCCCGCCCGGCCCGCTGGACCACCCCGACTTCGGGCTCGTCCTCGCCGTGCACATGGCCGCGCTGGTCGCCGTCGACGCCGACGCCACCGGCGCCCGGCCGCCCGCCGAGACGGCCGGGCTCACGGTCTACCTGCTGGACCGCGAACACCTCCACTGGGCCCTCCTGTACGGCGACGGAACGCACAAACCGGCCCCGGCCGGGAGCACGTACCGCACCCCGCCGCCCGCGATGCACCGCGCCGTCTTCGCCGCCGCCGTCACCGGCCCGCTCGCGCCCGCCGCCGGCGCCGCCCTCCTCGGCTCCTTACGGGTGCCCGGACCCGACACCGGGCGGATCCTCGCGGACCACGCCGTCTGCTACCCGGCCGCCGACCCCGCCCGAGCCACCGTCCTGGAGCCGCTCTACCCCGACCGGCTGGCCGAGGACTTCCTGGCCCTCACCCTGCCCGGGCACCCGGCCGACTACCCCGCCCAGGAATGGGCGGGCCACGCCGCGGGCACCCTCCTCACCCGGTCCCCGGACCGGTCCGCCCCCGCCTGGACGCCCCGAGCCGTCACCTTCCTCGCCGCCGCCGCCCGGCGCTGGCCCCACCTCTACCCGCTGCTCGGCCGCGACCCCGGGCTCGCCCTGGCGGCCGGCAGCGCCGCCCTGACGGCCCTCGCCGAACTCGACGACATCGACCCGCACCTGCTCCAGGCCGTCCACAACCTCTTCCCCTGGCCGGACCGCCACGTGGACCTCGACCCCGGCATCGCGGCCGTGACCGCCCGCCTCGCCGGGTACTGGTTCGCCGAGACCGACGGACCGGCCGACCACGCCCGGCACTGCATGGTGCTCGGCCTGCGGCTGTCCCACGCCGGGCGCTATGAGCAGGCCGTACGGGAGTACGAGTACGCGGTGGCCTTCTACCGCCGCATGGAGGCGCGGGAGCCCGGCCGCCACCAGCGCGAACTCGCCACCGCCCTGGTCTGGCTGGGCAGTGCGCTCGGCCAGTCCGGCCGCCTGTGGGAGGCCCTATCGGCCTCGGAGCAGTCGGTGGACCTGCTGCGGGAGCTGGCTGCCTCGGACCCGGCGGTCCGAGCCGCCCTGGTAGGTGGCCTGCTGGATCTCAGCACGCAGCTGGCCGCCGTGGGACGACGGGCCGATGCCCTCGCCGCGTCGGAGGAGGCCGCCGGCCTCCGGAGGCTGCTGGCGGACGGCGAAGCCGAGTACCTCCTTCCGCACTTCATGCAGCACCGCGGCGCCACCTTCCTCGACGAGGGACTGTTCACCCGCTCGCTGGAGTCGGCGGAGCAGGCCGTCGAGCTCCGCCGCCGACAAGCCGAGGCCAACCCCTCCGCCCGCACCCTCGAACTGGCGGAGGCCCTGGTCAACCTCGGCAACAGCTGTGCGGCGGTGGGACGCCGCGAGGCGGCTCTGGAGGCGACAGGCGAGGCGGTGGCCGTGCTCCGGCCGCTGGCCGAGGCGAACCCCGCCGCCCACGGGCCCAAACTCGCCAACGCCCTGAACAGCCTCGCCGACGATCTCTACCGCCTCCAGCGCCCGGCGGAGGCGGTGGAAGCCGCGGAGGAGGCCGTCGCGCTCAACCGCCGGCTCCACGCCGCCAATCCGGCCGCCTACGCGCCGGCGCTCGCGACGACGCTGAACAGCCTCGGCTGGTTGAGGAGGATAGCGCGCCGCACCGCCGGGGCCGTGGAGGCCGCGGAGGAGGCCGTAGCGCTCCGCCGCACCCTGTACGCGCGGAACCCGGCTGCCCACAAAGCGGATCTGGCCCGGACGCTGCAGAACCTGGCCCTCGTGCTGGGGATGTCGGGACCGGAACGGCGGGAAGAGGCCCTGACCGTGATGGCGGAGGCGGTGGAACTGGCCCGCGAACTGGCGCACGAGGTTCCCTCGGCCCACACCCGGCTGTTCGCCCGAATGCTGAACGACCACGGTCTGCAGCTCGTGATGGCGCAGCGGCAGGAGGCGGCCGAACGCGTGCTGGACGAAGCCGTGTCCGTACTGCGCCCCATGGCCGAGGCCACCCCCGGAGCCCACGAGGTCGAACTGGTCAAGGCGCTGACGAACCTGGCCCTGGTGCAGGCCGTGCAGGGGCGGTGGCAGGAGGCCGTGGCCGGTCTGGCCCTCCCGGTCGCCCATGCGCGGGCCCACGCCGGGGAACCGCTCTTGGGGCAGTCCGAGGTGGAGGTCGGCTCGTATCTCGTAGCGGATGCGGAGTCGTTTGAACTGGTGGAGCCAGGCGAAGGTCCGCTCGACGACCCACCAGGTCTTGCCCAGGCCGGATCCGTGGGCGATGTCCCTGCGGGCGATCTTCGGCGTGATGCCACGATCTCGGAGAAGGCGACGGTACTTGTCGTAGTCGTACCCTCGATCGGCGAACAGCCGCCGCGGTCGGTGACGGAGCCGGCCCACCAGGCTGCGGATGCGGGGTATCGCGTCCAGCAAGGGCATGAGTTGGGTGACATCGTGACGGTTTCCGCTGGTCAACGACACCGCAAGGGGTGTTCCGTGGCGGTCGGTGATCAGGTGGTGCTTGCTGCCCGGACGTGCGCCGTCGACCGGCGAAGGCCCGGTGTGAGCCCCCCTTTGAGCGCCCGGACATGCGAGCCGTCGATCGCGGCATCATCCATGTCCGGCAAGCCGGCCTTGCGCAGCTCGACCACAAGCACTGCGTGCAGGCGAGGCCGGACGCCGGCCTCGGTCCGGTCGCGCAGGCGCCGCCAGGACGTCACCCCACTGCAGCCGATTCTCTCGGTCGGCACATCCGCCCAGCTCACGCCCTTGCACAGCACATAAACGATCCCGCGCAAGGCCGCCCGATCATCGGCCGGCAGCCGGCCGGGGTTCCGCCGCCGCGGCGGGCGCGGAGGAAGCAGCGGGGCGACGCGTTCCCACAGGCCACCAGGCACAAGATCATCCGACGCCCGCACTTCTGCCGCCCCACGGCCCAACTGCCAAGCTGTCCTCCGGGTGTTCGCAATCGCGGAGTGCGGCTGCTCGGGTCGCAGGCCCGGGATCCTTTCGGGTCTCCCGCGCGTTGCCCTGACGGATCCCAGAGTCGACACCCGTCCGTGCTCTCGATGTGGAGGAGATCCTGTGCTGGACCAGACCCTTGCGGCTCTTGCCCTGTCCGGTGCCACGGCCGTGGTGGCCGCGATGGCTACCGAGGCCTGGGAAGCGGCCCGGACCGGGACCGCCAGGCTCTTGGGCCGGGGCGAGCCGCCCCGGCAGGCGGCCATTGAGAACCAGTTGGACGCCGACGCCGAACTGGTCCTGAGCGAGTCCGACAGTCCCGGTGTGCGTCGGGAGCTCGTCCCCGTCTGGAACCGCAGACTGGTCGCCTTCCTCCGCGAGAACCCGGCGGCGGCGGGGGAGCTGCGGGCCCTACTGGAGGAGGTACGCCCGGCCCTGCCGGAGGGAGGAGCCGGCTGGGTGCAGCACGTCACCGCGCACGGCCGGGGCACGGCGTTCGGCGTGCAGGGCGGTGACATCCACTACCATGCGGGCCCCGCCACCCCGGCGGACGACGAAGCCACGCAGGCGGACCGTGGGTGAGCAGGTATGCCGGGAACCGGTCAGCCCGGCACGCCCCGTCCGTCCGGCAGAACGTCACGGTTGTCGGCAGTTTCGCATACGGGGTGATCGGCGCCTCCGTCCATGTCTTCGGCGACGGGGGTGCCGCTCTACATGCTGGAGAAGTGGCGTCCGCCGCCAGACGTCGACCCGGAAGTTCCTCCGCAAGCTGCCGAGCCGGATGCTCAACGCCCGTGTTGCCGTCGTCGAGTTCACCGGCCGACAGGACGAGCTGGCCGATCTGCACCGCTGGTGCCGTGACCGTCCCCGGCTCGCCGCACGCTGGCTGCACGGCCCTGGCGGACAGGGCAAGTCCCGGCTCGCCGCCCGCTTCGCGGCCGAGGCGGTCGACGCCGGCTGCACCGGCACACGTCGAGGGGCATCCTGACTTCCCCTTCGTGAGCCCAGAGTCCGCCCTTCGCGCGGGTCCTCTCACTTCGCTTTGCAGAGTTCGCGTGGTGACGGCACATCACCACCCGAACCAGCCAAGGATCAGGCGGGGCTGGCCGTCACGTCGTCACGCCACCATGCGAGCGCAACGCACCGGATGCCGCCGCCGGGGCGCCACCCCAACACGGAGCCGGGGATGGCTCCGTACACAGTGCACTCAGCCGGTCATACGCCCATACGTTGCAGCACGCCGACTCCGTGCGCCAGGATCGGCCGGCGCTGGAGGCGAGCGCGGCCTCGCTCGGGGCATGCGCCCCACGGGACGGTACAGCGCTCGGAGTGATCTGCGGCGCCCGGTAAAGCTGGGGCGTCGGGTATCGCCACGGTGGTCTCGGTAGTCACCCGGCGATCCTCCCGCACTCCCGGACGCCATCACACCGCCTTGGCCCAAGCGGGGCCACCGCCCACGGGGTCTGCCCCGGTCCGCCACGACGCAGGGCGCCAGCGCCAGGCACGAAGCCCGCATGCCCGCCGCTACACTCAGCGCCTCCCCAGCTGCGGGCCCGAAGTTACGCCGGCGGATCCCTGTAGTGGCCCCATTCCCAGCTCATCGGATCTCACCGGCGTCGGTGCTGAGCGCGGCCGCCGCCGTCACGGCGCTGCGGCGCTTCCGTGCCAGCTCCGCGCAGCGAATGCCGCCGCCGGGGTGCCACTCCATCACCGGCCCGACAGCCCGCCTGTGCTCAGGGCACCAGTCGACCGGGACCAGGCCGCCGCAGTCGTACCGGTGGCACGCACACCCCTGGGCCGAGCCGGCAGACAGCACACCGTGCCGGACCACCCCACCCGCTAGCCCCTCCGCGGCGGTGCCCCGCAGGCCGGCAGGCCACGCCAGCGTCACCCGCAGACCACCCGACCCCGAACGGAACCGCTCGATCACCCGCACCTCCCCCAGCACCGCCAACGGCACCGCTCCCAGCGCAGTCAGCTGGCCCACCGACGCCCCGAACCCCCCGCCGTCAGGGCGGCCAGCTCGTCGGCGTCCGCATCGGTGGACCAGCCCGACAACTCGTCCTCCCCCTCGGCTTCGTCGGCCAGGACCAGGTACGGGTCATCAAGCCGGAACCGGGACGTACCGCGCCCGACCCCGCCATGCACGACCAGCGACGCCGCCGGCATGGCCACAGGCACCCCGATCTTGTCGTGGGCAAGCAGCCAAGCAACCACCGCCGCCCGGTCGAACTGCGGATGCACCCCCGTGCCGCCGGTCGGGGCGGGGAAGTCGGCGTTCCGGCGCCGCCAGTTCACCACCGCGGCCCGACCCACCCGAGCCATCCGCGCCACCTCCGCCCGCAGCACCCGGTCCCGGCCCGGGACAACCGGATCGAGAACGGCCAGCGGGGAGCGGCGGCCCGCACGGGCGGCGCGCACCGCCCGCCAGTCCACCAGGGGGCGGACGACAGGGAGCAGGGCTACGGACTCCGCCGAGTAGAGCGGGACCGCGGTCACGCCACCCTGGCGCTTGTAGTCGATCTCCACCGATCCGACCGGGGACAGCCAACCGAGCCGGCCGGCGATCTGGTCGAAGTCCACGCGGCGGACACCGAGGCGCCGTGCGGCCTGGTCCGGACCGAGAGGGACGTGCCGGTCGAGCAGGACCGGCAGGTCGCGGCGGCGCGCGAGAGCGGCCACCTGGTCCGGATGGACGTCGGGAAACTCGGCATCCCCGCCGAGGCGGACCAGCAGGCCGGCACGGGCGAGGTGGCCGACCGCCGCCGCGGTCACCCGCGGCCGGCACCGCAACGGCATCCCCAGGGCTTCCGTCAACCGGTCCGCCGCCACCCCGGCACCGATCGGGCCCCGCAGAGCCGCGCGGACCGCCTCCGCATCTGCGGCCTCCACCACCGCCCGCGACCACACCCCCGGGCCTGCGTCCGCCGACGGGACCAGGCCCGAACCGACCGCCCACCGCCAAGCCGCCACAGACACCCGCAGCCGCCCCGCCGCCTGCTCCTCGTCATAGACCTCACACACCGAACGCACCATGAGACGCACTCCGATCACACATCGACGGCCCGACCATCAGGCCGCGCCGGAAACATGCCGAAAGACCCCATTTACTGTCAATAGTCCTTATTTCGCGGCGAGTTGGGAGCGCACCGCACAAGCCGCCTACGCGTACGCGAGGCCCGGATTCACCCCTGCGGAGAACACGAAGCGGGGGCCGGCCCCCATCGGTGCCGGCCCCCGGAGAAACCTGTTCGCCAGCGCGCAGAGGGCGGCCCTGCCGGCGGTCAGCCTGCTGCTGCGGCCGGCCCCTGCCCGAACCGCGGGACGTCGTCCACGGTCACGTCCAGGCGCAGCCGCTGGAACCTGAGCGGGTGACGGAAAACGCCCCGGTCAACGGCCCGATCGGCGCTGAACTCCGCCACCAGGTCCGGGCGGACGAGTACGGCGTCCAGGACGTCACGGCTCCCCCACGCCGCAGCGAACTGGACACCCGTCCAGGGGTGCCCGGGGCCGGCCGCGGCCAGGTGCTCCGCCACCTGCGCTTCGCGTGATCAGCCGCCGCATCCGGGGCGGCGTACCGCGTACGCCGCCCCGGATGCGGCGGGCCGGGTGGTCCGTCACCCGTTCGGACAGGGCATGCATCCGCCCCGGCCGCCGGCGCGCGTCTAGCATGCGCTGCATGACGGCCGCTTCCCAGAACCGGCAAAGCTCCCGGATCCAGCGCTTCCTGGAGGTGGCGGAGGACGGTATCCACCTGGTCGTCGCCGCGTTCCTGCTCCTGCTCGCCGTACTGCTCACCGCCGGGGTCGTCGGGGACGTCGTCAGGGGCATCAAGGGGCCCTACGACGAGCAGACGATCGTGCTGGCGGCGCTGGACAGCAGCCTGGTGCTCTTCATCGTCGCAGAGCTGCTGCACACGGTCAGGCTGACCATCCTGAACCGGACGCTCAACGCCGAGCCGTTCCTCGTGGTCGGCATAATCGCGGGCGTCCGCAAGGTGCTCATCGTGACAGCCGAGTCGGAGAAGTCCTTCGAGTGGCAGGTCCAGGGCGTCGAACTGCTCATCCTGACCGTGCTGATCCTGGTCATGGCCGTGGCGCTCCTGGTCTGGCGGCGGGCGCTGGCCGCAGCGGGCCGGTCGGACACCGAGTTGCCGGACGGATGAGGCTTACGGCGTCCAGCCCGGCTCGCGCCCACTCAGCCCGTCCGTGCGGTCCAGCAGCGGGGCGTCGTCCGGTACGGGCACGACAGCTGCGAAGAGAACGCCTGTCCCCGCACCGCAGTTGGCCCTCCTGCCCGACGCGAGGGTGGAGGGCGAGTGGATCGTCTGGACCCCGCAGCTGCGCTCCCCCGGCGACGGCACGGTGTCCCTGCCGGAAGACTTCTACCTGCGCGAACTCATGGAACTGGACTGCACCGACCTCGGCGCTGTCGCGGCGATCATGCACTCCTACGGGCACCTGGGCGGTGACGTCCCGTCGCTGAGCCTCGACGTGGAAGACCACGAGCACTACACCACGCTGGCCGGCTCCATCCCGAGCGTGGTCCGTTCGCCCTCCACGGCGAACTGGCGACTCTGTATCTGGAAAGCGCCCAGGACGCCATCACCACCTGGCTGGCACTGCGGCGCGAGGGCGGGCTGGACGCGCTCGTCGAGGCGGAGGCCACCGAGGAACTCTCCCGATGGCAGGCCGCCAACAGCGACAACGACGAAGCCTGGCCACGCGACCTCGACCACATGCGCGAGGAACTCCGGGGCCTGAAGACCAGCGCCCTGGCCAGCACCCTCAACTCGGCCTTGGAGCGCTTCAGCACCGGCATCGGCGGACTCGAGGACCGCTACCCCACCTTCCTGTCCGTGGCCTTCCTCCAGCTCTACAACCACGTCGCCGAGAACGCCACCATCCGCGAGTGCGCCAACGAAACCTGCCGCCGGCCCTACGTACGCCAACGCGGCCGCGCCGAGTACGGACAAAACCGCACCACCGGCGCCAAGTACTGCACCCTCGAATGCGCCCGCGCCCAGGCCCAACGCGTACACCGGCGCCGGCGCAAGGCCTCCGCCGCCGAGACCGCTTCGGGCCCCGGCGACACCGCACGGTCCGCGCTGGCCGCCCACTCGGAGAAGGAGGCGCGCGCATGATCCGCCTGCGCGCACACCAGGTCGACCACCGGGCGGAGAAGCCCGGGAGGCCAAACTCGCCGTCCTGCGGTCGTATCGGCGGGCCACCGGGCACCTGGCGCCCCGGCAGGACGCGATGTGGGCGAAGACGACGAGATGGCGCCCATCGGCCAGTACATGGCCAACCTCCGACGCAAGGGCGCCAAGAACGGACTCGGGAAAAACGAGGACACCGCCACCACCCGGGCCGCGCAGCTCGCCGCGATCGACAAAGACTGGAACTGCCCCTGGCCCCTGGACTGGCAACGGCACTACCGCGTCCTGGCAGACCTGGTCGACGCCGACGGCCAGCTGCCCGACATCGCCCCGGCGTGCTCATGGACGGCGACGACATCGGCCGGTGGCTCCAGCAGCAGAAGCAGGGAAGCACACACCCCTGTGGTCCCCATCGGCTATACCGAAGCGGAGCCGACTGCCCGCCCCACGCCGCGGCGAACCGCAGCCTCGTCCGGGGGTGTCGGGGGTCGGCAGCGGCGAGGTGCTCGCCGACTTGGCGGGACGCGTCAGGACGCAGCGGAACCGTCCGGCCGACCGCGCGCAGCCGGCCGTCGTGGTCGTGGCGGCCGGAGGCCGGCGGGCCGGGCAAGGCAGGGCGGGGGCCGGGGTGTGGCGCGGGCGCGTCGGCGCGCGCCCGCGTCACGTCCGGGGTCAGGCTCGGGCCGTTACCGCCTGGCGTCGCAGTGGGGGACGTTGGCCTGGTTGGCGATCTTGGCTGCGGAGACGTAACCGAAGACGGTGGGGTTTTCGCTCGGGTAGGGGTAGAACCCCTTCCCGTAGACGAAGAACCAGCGGTTGGTGCCGTTCGCCCAGGCACCGTCCTTCCAGCAGGTCATGGTCACCGAGACGTTGGCCCAGAGGGTGCCCTGGAGTGTCTGCGGAGCAGTGGGGGAGTTGTAAACGGGTACGCGGCTGGTCGTTCTGGGTGAGGAGGCCGATGCGGGGGTGGAGGCGGCCAGGGCGAGGGCGGTGCTGAACGCGCCGACCGCCGCCCATCGCCCCAGCCGCCGTGCGCGATTGCGCTTCATGTGATGGTTCCTTTCACCGTGACAGGGTGGCCGGTTTCGGTTGCCGTCGACCCCTGCGGCAGGAACCCAGCACCTCGACCGGGAATCGCCTCGTCATCGTCGACCGTGCGAGCTCCGGTTCGGTAGGCAATCCCTCATACGGATTGCTTACGGCGCTCACCACTTCGGCACAGGCGCCGAAGGGCGGGCCGCGCCCGAGCCACCCCGGCATGCGAAGTCGGCGGAGTCGGGCAACTCGGCGGATCTTCGCCTCCACAGAAGGCGCTCTCAGCCCGGAACAGCCCACTGGTAGGGCTGCCAGCCCTCCACCACGGCGGGGTGGAGCCGGGTCCTCACAGATGCACACCGCCGCCGTCGGCGGCCGGCGCCGCGGGCGGGGCCTGGAAGTCGGCCAGGCCGACGGCCGCGATCCGCAAAGCAAGTGAGCGGCCCCCGTCCGGATGGCCGGCGAACCCCGCGTACACCGCACCCCGGGGCACGCCCTGCCCCTTGCCCGTCTCGTAGCCCATCACGTGCCCCTCGTCTGCCAGGCAGTCGGCGACCAGCCGAGCGAGCTGACTGGGAGCAAGGTCGCCGCGGTTGCCGGGCCACAAGTCACACGTGCCGCACCGCACGGCAAGAACCCGCACCCGGCCCGCCGGGTCGGCGACCGGAACATCCCCGACCCTCACCGAACGCCGAACCCGCCAGCCGCCAGCACCGGCTGTCGGGTTCGATCCGTCATCCGAGCGAGCTGGCCACCCGGGGTCCGGCTCGGCGGCCTCGGCGGCCCCAGTACAGCCCGCCGAGCTGGGTGGCCGCGCGGGTGTGCCGGTTCCCGCGGGGGCCGCGGCTGAGGTGTCTCCCGTCGCCTCGGCAGTGCGCCGGGCCCCTGCCCGCTGACCTGCCTGGGCGAGATCATCAAGAACTGGCCCCCAGAGACGATCGGCGGCACGCGGCACGGGCTTGCCGTGCTCGTCGACACGGCGCAGGTGGAGGCGTTCGCCGTAGTGGCGGTCGAGCCAGATCCTGCGGCTGTCCGCCTTGGACTCCAGGCGCAGGTTGTCGAAGCACTGCGTCCCGAGGCTCGTCCTTCCCGCGGTCTGCTGCTCTCGCGTGCAATGGCGGCCGAGGGTTCCTCTGCGGCGCCGAAGGGACTCAACTGAGTGCGCTGCAGGACGCTGTCGGATTGCCGCCAGCGGAATCTTCCGCCGCTGATCACGGTGGCCCCGCGCCGTACGTCGCAGCCGTGTGACGACGGGGCGGGTTGGCAACCGCCGGCGGTACCCGCCGGTCCGGGTGTCCACTCATCAAAGCCGGTGAACACCGCCGCGGTTGCGGCGCCGAAATCGTCGACCGCCGTCACCCGTTGGGGTGATGGCGGTGCGAACCCGCGCACAGAGCGCCGCTTGCAACGCGCAAGCGCCGGTGGAGTTCTTCACGGAGGACACAGGCCCTGAGAGACCGGCTCGGTCCTTTCGACGCCACCTTCGGCGGCGTACCGGCGGGTGGCCGACGGCAACCGGCGGGCTGACGCGGCACCGCTGAGGTGCCACGATGGCCCCTGCCTCACGTACGCGCCGGGGGTGCGCCGTCGCAGCGGCACCGCCCTCCACGCAAGGGAAGGACGTCTCGGATGAGAGTCACACCCCTCACATCTCCCATAGGCCCCGACGCAACGTCAGGCGGCGACCAGGGAGCGGGCCGACATGAACGTCAGGTACAGCTCTACTACTGCCGCAAGACGCAGGACATCCTCTACAAATACGGCCCCGGACCGCGCGTGCACTTCCACGTCGGTCTGTTCGCATCGGGGGAACACCCCCGCACCACCGTCCCGCAGAACATGCTCAAGCAGCGCCTCATCGACGCCCAGGAGGCGATCGTCGACCACGCGGCCCGTTCCTGGGGCGCGTACGAGAAGCCGCCCCGCCGAATCCTCGACATAGGCTGCGGCCTCGGAGGGGCCGCCCTGTACTGGGCGCAGCAGCACGGGGCCGAGGTCACCGGCCTGACCATCGTGGCGGAGCACGTGCCGGTCGTCGAACTCCTCGCCCGGCAGGCAGGGGTAGGCCGGCGGGTCACGCCAGTCCTGCAGGACGTGCACGGTCTGGACGAGCGTCGACGGTACGACGCAGCCTACGCCCTGGAGAGCAGCGGCTACACCGACCGGACACGGCTCTTCGAGGTCGTCGCCCGGGCGCTGAAAGCCGGCGGATGGTTCGGGATCCAGGAACACTTCGTCTGCCGGCCCGAGTCGCTCGACTTCGTCGACGGGTATTACCGGACCCGGCTGGGGCCGCTGGAGGAGTACCTGGCGGCGGCCCGGGCGGCAGGCTTCGAGCTGGTGGGGAACGAGGACGTCACCGACCCGGTGGCGGAGTTCTGGGTGCAGTCGATGGCGTGGAACACGGCCGAACTCGACCGGCTGGAAGCCGGCGGAGTACCCGACGCCTGGAGCCCCGAGCGGCTGCGCGAGTCGACGGTGGCCCACAGCAAGCTCTTCCGGCTCTGGCGCGACCACGCGATGGAGACGCGGCTGCTCCTCTTCCAGCGAGGAGGCGGGCGGTGAGCCGGTCGCCGCGCCCTTCGCGCCTCGGGGACCGGCTGCCCGCCTTCTACTGCCCGCTGGAGCGTGACCTCCTGCACCCCGAGGCGAAGCACTTGGAGGCTCGGGCGGTGGAGTGGCTGGACGCGTTCGCCATCTATCCGGATCCGGTCGAACGGGAGTGGGGGCTGGCCACCCACAGCGCCGACTTCTCCTGCCGCATCGTACCGGAGGGGGACCCGGAAACCCTGCTGCTCTTCATCGAATGGAACTACTGGGCCAACGCCGTCGACGACTGGCAGGACTCGGGCGCCGGCGGGGCGGACACGGCCGCCGTCACCGAGCACGGACTGCGGCTGCTGCGGACCATCGAGGACCCCGACGCGGCTCTGCTGCCGGACACTCCCATGACCCGAGCGTTGGACGACCTCGTCCGCCGCAGCCATGCACGGCTGAACCCCTTCCAGTTGCACAGGTTCGTCGGGGGAACCCGCGATTGGCTGCTGGGGGCGGCGTGGCAGTCCGCCCAGGCCGATGCCGGGACCATGCCGTCGCTGAACGACTTCGCGGCCATGGGCTCGCTGGCGAACGGCACGCGGTTCTCGCTGACCTGGTCGGACGCCGCCCGGGACGTCCGCCTGCCGGCGGACGCGCTCTGTTCACCCGCCCTGTCGGCGCTGACCGATGCGGCGGGTTTCATCGTCAGCGCCGACAACGACCTGTTCTCGTACGACAAGGACGACCACCTCGATCCGCCGGAAGTGAACCTGGTCAACGTCATCGCCCACGAGGAGGACTGCTCCCCCGCCGAGGCCGTGCCGCGCGCGGTGGCCCTGCGGGACCGGGTGATGGACCTCTTCGTCGCCCTGCGGGACCGGTTGGCACGGGGTGCGGACCCGCACCTGGCCCGCCATCTGGAGGGGCTGGGCCGGTACATGGCAGGCAGCATCGCGTGGCAGAGCCGCGCCCCGCGGTACGCCAGTCCCCGCAACCGGTACGCACTGCCGTTGGACGGGGCTCGGTTCGCCCTGCGGTACGCCGACGGGCCGAGCGGTGCCGGGGCGGAACCGCCGCTGCCCGCCCTCGCCCGCTGGTGGCGGCACCTGGACCCTTGAAAAACGGGGCGGGCTCCGGCCACAGGTGTGGCCGGGGCCCGTGCCGCAGCGGCCGCCCTTCAGCGGGATCCCAGCAGGCGGCGCCACCAGGTCGGCAGTCGCCGCCGCCCGGAGCGGACGGGGCGGCGGGGTGCCGGAACCGGCGCCGGGGCCGACTCCGGCGGGTACACCGCTGGACGGCCGGGGGCCTCCTGCGGGTGCAGGGTTCGGGCAGGGCGCGGGGTGAACCGTACGGGCAGGGACAGCAGGTGGCGCGACATCAGCGTCCCCCGCCACCGCAGCTCGCCCGCCGGTACGGCGAGTTCGACGTCGGGCAGGCGGTCCAGCAGTACTTCGATGCCGGTGTCGGCGATGGCGCGGCCGATGTCCTGGCCCGGGCACTCGTGCGGCCCGCTGCCGAACGCCAGGTGCGAGCGATTGCCCCGCACGGAGGTCTCGGGGTCCGGGCGGATGCACGGATCCGCGTTGGCGGCAGCCAGGCCAAGCAGGAGCATGTCGCCGGCTTTGATCTGGTGGCCTCCCAGCACCGTGTCCCCGGTGGCCCACCGTCCGATCACCGCGTTGATCGGCGGGTCGTCCCACAGGACCTGCTCGATGGCGTCGGGCAGGGTCATGTGGCCACCGGAGAGGCTGGCCCGGAACCGCTGGTCGGTCAGCACCGTGCGGAGCGTGTTGGCGATCAGGTTGGCGGTCGTCTCGTACGCTGCGATCAGGACGACGCGCAGGTGCATGAGCACTTCGGTGTCACTGAGGTCCGCCGGGTGTGACAGCAGCCAGGTAGCGAGGTCGCGGCCCGGGTGGATCTTCCTCTCCCGTACCAGCTGCTGCAGCGTTTCGGTGACGTAGCGGTCGCTCTGCAGGGCCGTCTCGGTCCCCTGCAGCATGTCGCGGGCCGCGTTCACCAGGCGGGGTCCGTGCTCGTCGGGCGCCCCGACGAGCTGGGTCATCACCAGCATGGGGAGCTGGTCGGAGAAGGCGGCTACCAGGTCGGCTTGGCCGGCTCCGGCGATCTGGTCGACGAGCTGGTTCGCGAAGCGGGTCACGTAGCGGCGGACGCCGCGCCTGTCGAAGCGCTCCAGGGCCTGCACCACGGCCGAGCGTAGCCGTTCGTGGGTCGGGCCGTCGGTGAAGTTGCACACCGGTACCCAGGTGACCATGGGGCCCAACGGGGTGTCGACGGGTACTCGGCCTTCGAGCATGTCACGCCAGCCCCGCGGGTCGCGGGCGAACCGGGTCGCAGTGCGCGCCACGTCCAGGTTCTCCCGGTGCCCGAGGACCAGCCATGCCGGGAGGTCGCCGCTGACCAGCACCGGGGCCACCGACCCGTATTCGGCCCGCAGCTTCTCGTACAGTCCCATGGGGTCGGCTTCCGCCTCCGGCCCGTGCAGCCGGTACAGGCCGCCGGGTGGGTGACCCGCGGCGGAGGCCGGGCACTGGGGCGGCGGGGTGGGGTGGGTACTCACATTGCCTCCGGGGTTGTTGCCTGGGCGTGCAGGTAGCGCATGAGGGTCAGTAGGACGTCGCGGGACGAGTCCCGCCGGCGTGCGTCGCAGACGAGGACGGGGATGTGCGGGGATAGATCGAGGGCTTGGCGGATCTCCTCGAGTGGATGCAGGGGGGCGTCGGGGAAGGAGTTGACGGCCACGACGAACGGCAGGCCCTTTTCCTCCAGTCGACCGATCACGTCGAAGCTGTTCTGCAGTCGCCTCGTGTCCAGGAGCACGACGGCTCCGAGTGCTCCCTCGAACAGGCCGCGCCACAGGAACCAGAACCGCTCCTGACCGGGCGTTCCGAACAGGTAGAGGACGAGTTCGTCGTTGATGCCGATGCGGCCGAAGTCCATGGCCACGGTCGTGGTGGTCTTGCAGGAGACGCCGCTGGTGTCATCGATGCCGATACCCGCTCGGGTCATGGTCTCCTCGGTCGTCAGGGGATTGATGTCGCTGACCGCCCCGACCATCGTCGTCTTCCCGACCCCGAACCCACCGACGACAACGACCTTGACCGCGGCCGTCACCGTCTCTCCGAGCGGGTCCACGCTCCGCGCCGGGGCGGGAAGGTCAGAGCTTCTGAAGTCCACTGATCACAGCCTCGATCAGAGCCGGGTCGGGGAGCTGCGCGGCGGGGACGGGTGGGCGTACGCGAACGCGCCCGGCGGCCAGCAGGTCCCCCACCAGGACGGTCACCGCGCTCACGGGGAAACCGGCGTAGGCCGAGAGCTCCGCCAGTGACAGGGGTGCCTGGCACAGCCGCAGGATCGCGGCGTGCTCGGGCTGCCGTTCGGGCCGAGGGGGTGCGGTGGCGACGACCAGGGTGACGAGGTCGAGGTGCGCTTCGAGGGACGGTTCGCTGCGTCCCCCGGTGATGACGTACAGCCGTTCCGGGCCGCCGTCCTCCCAGTCGGCAGGTGGTCCACTCACGTGACCTGCCCGTCATGACGGGGCGGACTGCCCAGATGTTCTCCCATGCGCTGGACCAGGTTGCGCATCTGCGCGCCCATGAGTCCCGCATCGACACCCTCATCGGCGAGGACGGCCAGGTAGGAGCCGTCACCGGCGGCCATGAGGTAGAAGAACCCGCCGTCCATTTCGATCACGACCATCCGCATGCGGCCCTCGGAGTACGGGAACTCCGCGGCGACTGCCGTGGCAAGGCTCTGCAGACCCGCGCATGCCGCTGCCAGCCGATCGGCCGTGTCCCTGTCGGCGCCGTACTGCGCCACGCACAGGCCGTCCGCGGAGAGCACGATCACGTGCCGTGTCTGCGGGACTCCGGCAGCCAGGTCGTTGAGCATCCAGTCCATGCTGCTTCGCTGTGTCATCACGGTTGCACACGCCCCTTCGTCACCGAGCCCGAGTCCTCCGCGTCCGGGTCCTGGCCGGCCGTGCCCGACAGGCCGCTGTGGAACGCCTCCAGCCACACACCGGGGCCGGCGCCCGGGGCGGTCTGCGAACCGGTGGCCGGCGGTGCGGCAGGGCCGGCGGCGCGGTCCTTGCGGCGGCGCTGCGGCAATCCGCTGGCGGTTCGTCCGGAGACGGGAGGGGCCGCGGCGGGCGCAGCCGGAACCGGCCAGGGTGCCGAGCCGGGTTCGGGCACGGGAACGCGGCGCGGCACGGCGGGCCCGGTGGGGTACGCGCGGGCGGGAGGCGTCGCCCGCGGACCCGAGGAGGAGCCGATGCCGTGGGCTACGCCGGTGGCGGCAGAGGCGGTGGTGACCAGGTGCTGCGGTACGACGACCACGGCTCGCACCCCGCCGTACGCGGAGGAACGCAAGGAGACCTGAAAGCCGTACGACTGTGCCAGACGGCCGACGACGGCCAGGCCGAGCCGGGGTGTCTCACCCAGGTCGTTGAGGTCGATGCCCGTCTGCGCCCGCGCGAGCATCCTTTCGGCCCGCTGGCGGGCCTCCTCGCTCATGCTGACTCCGCCGTCCTCGATCTCCACGGCGACGCCCGACTGCACCTCCAGGGCCGTCAGGTACACGCGCGTGTGCGGCGGCGAGTAGCGGGTGGCGTTGTCCAAAAGCTCTGCGAGGACGTGGATCAGGGGTTCCACCACGGGGCCGATGATGGCGACCTCGGTGACGGAGTGGAGTTCCACCCGCTGGTAATCCATGATCCTGGACATCGCGCCGCGCAGGACACTGTAAAGGGTGACGGCCCGGCTCCACTGGCGGCCGGGCCGGGCTCCGCCGAGGACCGAGATGGAGTCGGCGAGGCGGCCGATCAGCGCAGCCCCGTGGTCCAGACGCAGCAGATCGCCGAAGACATCGGGGTTCCGGCCGTGCCGGTCCTCCATCTCCCGCATCTCGTGGGCCTGCTGGTGTACGAGAGCCTGCACGCGGCGGGCGAGGTTGACGAAGGCCCGCTGGGCGGAGTCGCGCAGGCTTTCCTCGTTGTCGACGGCTTCGACGGCGGCGGCCACCACGCCCTGCAGCGCGGATCTGAATCGGGGGGTGAGAGCGGGGTCGTCGTCCCATCGGGCGACGTGACCGTCGCGTCCGCCCAGTGAGGTCAGCACCTCCTCGGGTAACTCGCCCCGGCGCAGGCGTTGAATCGCCTCGGCCATCACCACCTCGGCCAGGTGCACGGCCGCGCCCTCCTGCTGGGAGGTGACGTGCCGGAGGGCGGCGACCTCGACGTGCTGCGCCACCAGCGCGCGCCCGCGTCGCAGCGCCACAGCGACGGCCCCGGCAGTGCACGTTGCCGCCCCGGCGATACAGACGGTGAGGAGGCCGTTCGACGAGGCCGCGAGGGCCCCGGTCAGGCAGACGCCGGCAAGTCCGGAGATCGCGGGCAGCGTCCAACGTGCACCCGGTGCGGAGCGAGGAGCTCCAGGTGGTGGGTAGGTTTCTTGCGCCATCAGTCCTCGAACCATCGAAAGAGCGGATCTTATGACAGGTGGCCGGGAGCATAATGGCGTCGAACTGCAGCATCTGGCGATTTCGCGGGAGCACCACACCCTGGGGTCAGAAATGCGAACACATTTCTGGAAGAATTCGAGCAGCCATGGGGTGCAGAACACAGGGGCAGATATGTGAGTCCTGGGGCCCGATTCCTCGTGGCGGTGAAGGATGCGTGGCGGTGAAGGTGGCTCGCGGTCCCCACGCGACAGGTGCCCGACTCCGTCACTCCCTTCGTTGTCCGGTCGTGGGTCCGCGGCCAAATTTGTCGCCGTGTCTTCGCCGCCTCGTCCCATCCCTACGTCCCCGCCCGGTTCGCCCATCGGCGGCCTCGGTTTGACACCTGCGAGGATGACGAGCACGTCCGGCTCGCCGAACACCCCGCTGCCTGCTCCGCCGCCGCGCGGATGTCGGCGCTCCTCCAGGCCGTCCAGCACCCCTCCGCCGTCAGTTCGCCCACGGCCCCGCGGATCGGACGATCGGTGGCGACGCCGGTGGATCGCTGCCTGGCGTCCCGAACATCCCGCAGCACCGCGTCGGCTCGTTCCGCCGCGCCGACCCCACGCGCCCGCGGCGCCGCAATACCCTTGCGTTCTTCCTGGTCGACCCCTCGACGACGATCGTCTCGACCTCCGACGTCCCGCCGCAGCAGCCGTGGTCCCCACCCGCAGCGCGCAGCGCCTTCCGGTGGATCGTGCTCGGCCCACAGATCGAGCACGTCCGGCAGCGCTCTCAGGTCCGCCGCCCCGATGGCGCGGAAAGCCCGTTGTGTCGTGCGTCGGCGGGTACGGGGCGCGTCGCCGGGCCTGCGGGCGTGGTGGCCGGGCAGCGCGAGGGTGAGCGCGGTGCGCGGTGCGGGTGAGCCAGCGTGTAGAGCAGCGGTGCCAGGCCAGTGGCTTTCCGTCCGTCCTGGTCGGCCCAGTACAGGAGGGCGGCCCGGCGGAGGGCCAGGTGGTTCAGCGTGCGGGAAACGGCGGCTGGCAGTAACGGTCCGTGCCGCCGACCAGTCCGTCGAACGGCGGACGAACGGCAGCAGTGCGACGCCCTCGGCAGAGTGCAGCGGCACGCCGGTCACGCCGCCCTGCCGCTTGTGGTCCACCTCCACAGAGCCCACGGGAGCGACGAACCGACCCGTATGACCTGGTCGGAGTCGGCCCCGCGGATGCCGAGGCGGACCGCGGCCCGGTCCGGGCCCACAGTGACGTGCCGGTCGAGCAGGTCCGGCAGGTCCCGGTGGCGGGCGCGCGAGGGCGGCTGCCTGGTCCGGATGGACTTCGGGGACCTCGGCCTCCCCGATGAGGCGGACCGGCAGGCCGGCTCGGACGAGGTGACCGACCGCCATTGCGGTAACCCGCGGCCGGCACCGCGGCAACGGCAGCCACCGCCAACGCCTGCCTCAGCCGGTCCGCCGCCACCCAGGCACCGATCGGGTCCCGCGGAGCCGCTCGGACCGCCTCCGGGCTGACGGCCTCCCCCACCACCCGCAACCACCCGCGCCCACAGACCCCCGCCGGCGTCGGCAGCCGGCACCAGACCCGAGCCTCTCGCGCACGCCAGGCCGCCGGCGGGACCCGCAGCCGGCGCGCAGCCTGCCCTCGTCGCCCACACACACACGAACCGAACGCGCCGTGAATCGTCGGCCAGGGTCTTCTTCTCCATCTGGGTGCCACACGCCCTGTGACCGATGCAGCTCACGAACCGGCCAAGAGACTCGCCCCGCTCAGCAACGCAACCCGTCGCGCCATCGCGACCCACAGGGGACGATCCAGCCACCGGCCCCATCGAACCGCCGTTGCCCGGCTACGCCCAGGAAGGCGTTGTAGGTGCTTCGCGCCGACTGCAGAGCACGGAGGGCTGGTACATCGCCGCCAGCGATCCGGGCGAGAAACAGCTGGCCTGAAGGCACGCTCCAAGGCCGCCCAGCGCGCGAATCGGCGCGATTCATGCTGGGAGCTGGCACCGCCGGGTGCCGGGGGTCAGTAGCCGAGGCTCGGGTACCAGTCGTCGCGACCCTGCGGGGTCAGGTCGAGCAGGTGCCAAACGGAGGCCAGGAGGTCGATGCCGCGCTCGTCGATGTCTTCGGCCATGCGCGGGTGGGTGGAGTAGAAATGGCGGACCGTGCCGTCGCCGTCCCGGGTGAAGACGGAGATCGTGGAATCCTGTTCGCCGTCCTTGTCCTCGCTGCCCAGGTCGTACTTGAACATGCTGTCGCCGCAGCTAAGGAGCCGTAGTCGGTGCCAGTCACGGTTGCGGGCGTGCTGTCGGAGGGTGGGCACGTCGGCTGCCGCGGCGATGACGAAGTCGGCGTTGCGGGCGATGTGGTGGGCGATGCCGTTGAAGCCGTCGATCCAAAGGGTGCACATCGGGCAGGGCTCGGTCTGCAGCTTGCCGTACATGAAGTGGTAGACGATCAGCGGGCGGTCCGCGGCGGTGAACAACTCGCCCAACGTGCACTCGCGGACCGGTTCGTCGCCGGAGTCGAGGTCGGCGGGGCCCTCGAGGAAGACGTAGTCGTCGACGGGTGGCCCCTGAGGCAGCGCCCGTCGTTGGGCTGCGACCTTCTCGCGGTGGCGCATGAGATCGATCTCTGCCAGGCGCAGCTCTTCACGGGCGTCGATGTAGTCCGCCGATTCGCCGGCCAGTCTGGTGTGCCGCAACATCGCGTCCTCCTGGGTTGGCCATCCCCCCACCCGGTCCGGATCACGAGCTCTCAGTTCCCGCGCTCCCGAGCGGATCTTTTGAGTCTATGGCAGCTCCGTCTCCGCTGACAGTCGGGCTGCCGTCCGGCTCTGCGCTGATCGCGAGGACGCCCGAACACCCACCCGACCGGCTTGACCAAAGACATAAGGGCGCCCCTCCCGCTCGGTGTAACGCTCCCGAATTAGTGCGCAAATCTGCACCAGCTCATAAACAAATCCACAAATCTTGGCCTCGAACCGCCAGTGCGTGGTCGCACGGCGCCCGTCGAGGAGCCCGGCTGCGGCCAGCACCCCGGCCCCGTGCAAACCGAAGCCACCCGCCGGCTCTCCCGCGCCAGGCGCCGAACGTGCCCGACGAGCCGGCCGTCCGCCGCCGCCCGCTCGAACCCCGTACCGCCCGAGACGATCAGCGTGTCGAGGGGACCGGTCAGCCGCTCGAGCGGCTGCTCGCTGCCGAGGACGAGACCCGAGCCGCAGACGAGCGGGCCACTGCCCGGGCCCACGAGAAGCACCCGGTAGGGGACCGAGGGCGCGCCGATCCCGTTGGCCATGGCCAGGGTCGTCGTCACGCACGCGATGTCCAACAGCTCGGCCGCCTCGTACCCGACCACCACCATGAGCCGCTCCGCCATGCGCCCGACCCTATGCCGGAAGGACGGGTACCCCAAGGGGACGGACACGGCGACCGGTCCTGGCTTCCCGCCGCCTCCGCCGCCGGGGACCTTGGACTGGGCCGTACCGCCCGCACCACCGCACTCGCCCACATGCCCCCGGGCCCCCGGGCCCGCCTCTCGGAGAACTGGAGGCACCCGGATGCACACCCTCGCCCGCCGCTGGCCCACGCTGATCGCCCTGGTCCTCGCGGGCCTCACGTTCGTCGACGGGCTACCCGCGCCGGAGTTCCTCGCGGGAGTCCTCGCCGCGACGACTGAGCGCAGGCGCTTGCCGCCGGATCACTGCCCCTGAACCCAACCCCCGACCGTCAGAGAGCCACCGCAGCCCGCGTCACAGAACGAGGCGCCCGCGACTAAAGACGACGTCGTCCTGATCCTGGACGCCGTGGGGTTGCCCGCCGACGACGACACCCTCACCGCCCTCTGCCCCTATTTCCCCTCCCCGAGCGACACCGGCACGACAGGAAAGCACGTGGCTTTCCACCCCGACAGCCACCCGTATTGAAGGTCGACCTCGGGGAAGACACGATGACGGTGCGCCGCATCATGGACATGCGCCCATCGTCCCGTCCGCCTGCGGCCGCAATGACGGTGTTCTGTCACATCCGAACACGCGGGCGGTGCCCGAGGGGCTATCGGGGGCCGACGATGCCCATGTGCAGGGCCAGTGTCATGAATGCCGCGGTCAGAGCGGGCGCGCCCGCCTGCGCCAGGTAGGCCACGAAGCCGCCCATCAGCTGCTGGAGCCGTGACGGCGACGGCTCGTCCCCGGCCGCCTCGCTGCGCAACGCGTCCAGGGCCCGCCGCGCGCCGTCTGCCTGGTCGGCGGACAGGTCCAGCCGGGAAATGACGCCGAGCATCAGCTCGACGAACGGGGCCACCGCACCCGAACCGGCGTCGGCCGAGATGGCGGTGGAGGTCTGCGTGGCGTTGTCACCGGTCTGGAACTGGCCGGTGGCGGCGCCGTGGATGGTAATGCCGCGGCCGCCGCTCTGGTTGTCACTCATCGTTTGCCCCTCCTCGTCCTTGGGCTCGTTCGTGTGCTCGTTCGTGTCCAGGTCCTCGTCCTCTCCGTCTTTGAGTGCCGTCTTTCCCGTGCGTACCGTTGCACGCGGCATTGCGTGCGTCAGCCGTTCGCGGGCTTGCCGAGGCACTCGATCCCGTCCGGGCCGCCGAACGCGGAGCAGGAGACGCGCTGCAGGGGCGGCTCGTCCGGCTTCGGCATGGCGGTCACTCCGGGAGCGATGTGAACCCGGGGCAGTTGCGCGAAGGCGCCCGCGAGGGCGGTGGTCGAGCCGCCGTCGCTCAGGTCGGTGCTGGCCAGGCCGATGTACCGGCCGGTGGTGAGGTCGAGCGTGCAGGTCTTCGTGCCGTTCGGATACGGCTCCTGGCGGCCGGTGTCCTCGTTGATCCCCCTGCCGTCCGGGTCGAACGCGCCGGGGGTGGCCGGCCCCTCGTCGCAGCCGAACCATTCGGGTTCTCCGTTGAACGGACGGGAGAGGCCCCGTGCGTTGCCCGTGATCTTCGCGGTCAGCTTCATCTTCGTGTTCAGGGGGACCACGAACTCGCATGTGCGCCGGGACGGCGGCTTCTTGTCGGGGTCCAACGGCGGCTGGACGCAGGGCCCCGTGCCCGGGGTATCGGGGGTGACGGCGACCTCGAAGTCGGTCGCCCCCAAATCGACCGCCACCAGGGCGGTTTGCGGTGCAGCGGGGAACCGGTCCGTGGTCCGCCGCGCGCACTCCCGTCGCGCGGCCTCGTCGTCGGGGCTGGTGGTCGTGGCGCAGACGGTGCGCTCGCGATCCGCCCGGACGGTGCAGGCCGTGGAGGATGGGCCTTCCTCGCATCCCCAGTAGACGATGCTCACGCCCTGCGGGAGCGTGCCGGCTGGGACGACCTGCACGGGCCCGCGCTCGCCCTTGGCCACCCGTGAGACCTTGGTGCAGTCGGTCTTGCCGGTGCCGGTCGGGCAAGGGCTCTCCGGGGTGCCGGGCATCTCCTTGACTTCGAAGAGGCTGGTCGCGACGTGTACGTGCAGGGGGACGGTCGGCGGGGTCCCGACAGGGGCGGCGCCCCTGCCCAGAATGGTCACGGTGCCGATGGCGGATGCCGCGATCAGTGAGCCGCCGATGACCACCTTGGCGAACAGGGGCAGCCCGCCCGCATGCGCGGGCGGTGTGGGGAGTCCCGGGCCGGGGGTCGGCACCGGCGGGTCTGCCGGAGGCGCCGCAGGGTGTGTCGGAGGAGCGCCGGCGTCCGCGGGGTGGGCGGGGTCGGAGTGCGTGGCGGACCCGGTTCCGGGCGGGCTGGCGTCGCTTGCGGGCTGCGCGCCGCCGCTGTGAACGTCCGTACCCCCACCGGTGTCCGTACTGGTACCTGTCCCCGTATCCGTGCCCGCGCCGGAATCGGTGCCCGGAGCCGGTCCGGGGCCGGGCCCGATCTGTGCCTGGGCGCCTTCGGCGAGGGCTGCGCCGGCGGGGTCGCCCAGGGCGTGCCAGGCCGCCGCCGCGGTCCCGAACGCGGCGGCCGCGGCGAGACGATTGCCGGTCAGCCACGAGCGCACGCCGGACTCGTACGTGAAGTACGCGTGGGCGCGCTCGTCACCGGCATGGCGGGCCGAGGCCAGGCCCCGGCTGAGGATGCGGTCCCATGCGCCCCAGCGGAGGGAGCACGCCGTGCCGGGGGCGGCGGCCCGAGTGAGGGCGACGCCCAGGTCCGGCCGCCCCGCACGGCCGACGGCCTCGGCGAGCCCGGCGATCAGCAGACTGTGGTCGGCCAGGGCGGCGGGCTCGGTCCGCCGGTCTGCGGCCCACGCGGTGAGCCGGATCGTCGCCTCCGCGACTTGCTGCGGGGCGAGCGCAAGCCCCTCCGGCCACGGGCCTCCCGGATGACCGGCCAGGCGGACGTGCGGCCCGGTGCGGTTCAGCAGCCCCAGCACGGTCAGCCGGTCGACGGCCTCGCCGACGGCGGTGCCGGTCGAGCCGGGCACCAGCAGTGTGAGGACGTCCACGGTCGCCTGCGCCCTCGGTGCCACCGCGAGGAACGCCAGGACGTGCCGGGACGCGCCGCCGAGCCGGGCCACGGCCCTGCGCAGCAGTTCCGGGACCTCGGCGGGCGCCGGCAGCACGGCCTCCCCGGCGGCCGCGCCGTCCCCGCCGGGGCACGCCAGGGCCGCGGCCCTGACCAACGCCGCGGGATGCCCCTCGCTCGCCCGCCACAGCGCGGCCGCCGCTTCCGCCTCGGCCGGCAGCAGCGGGCGTTCCAGTTCGCGGGCCAGCAACTCGTTCCCCGCCGACCGGGAGAGGCCGGCGAGGGCGACGGCTTTGCCCTGCCCCCACAGCAGACGCTCGCGGGAGGTGAACGCCAGCGCGCCGGACGGCACGGTGTCCAGGATCCGGGTCAGTCCACGAGCCGGCACGTCAAGGTCGTCGATGACGACGCAGAGCCGGAGGTCGGCCAGCAGGCGCTGCAGTTCGGCCTCGCCGGGGCGGTAGCCCGGGGCGTCCCAACAGGCCTCGAACAGGCTCTGGGCCAGGTCGTCCACGTCCTTGCCGTACCCGTCGAGGAACACCACGCCGTCGTGGTGGCCGACCTCGAACACGGCGTGGCGGACGAGGGTGCTCTTGCCGATGCCCTCGGGGCCGTGCACCCCCGCCGGCATGTTGCCCGTGATGCTGCGGACGAGCGCCGCCAGTTCGGCCTCCCGGCCGAGCGGCGGGCGATCCGCACGGCGCGGCAGGCGCTCGATGTGCTCACGACGGACCGGTTTCGGCCGCTTGGCCGGCCCCACCACGGTCACCGCCGAGTGCGTCGCGTTCACGACGACGCTCAGGACGTCGTTGTGGTCGCCGGTGACGAACTGTCCGACCGCGTCGCCGTGCACCGACAGGTTCCGGTCCCCTTCCGCCATTGCCCCTCCACCCTTGGCATCAGAACGTCCCTGGCAGGATTCCGCAGCGGTGCGGCCCGCGATACCGGAATGGTGCGTTCCTTGTCATTGCGTGGGCGACGAATCGATTCACCGCGCCGTCTGGCGGCCGGAGGTCTCGGTCAGCCCGTAGGCGTTGACGAGCTTGATGCGGGGCTGGACGGCGAACCAGCGCTGGGCGAGTTCCTTCTTCAGAGGCTCACCCGTGACCGACACGTAGCGCAGGTCCGGCAGCGTCCGGGTGCTGCTCGAGATGCGACACGACGACATCCAGGTAGGAGGGGACGACCTGCAACACGCTGACCCGGCCGTGGACAACGGTGTCGACGAACCGTGGGGCGTCGAGGATCGCTTCCTGCTCGATCAGCAGGGTCCGTCCGCCGGCCAGCAGCGCGGCGAGCAGTTGCCACAGCGAGATGTCGAAGCACTGGGGCGCGGTCTGGGCGACCACCTGGCCTGCACCGATCCCGAAGTCGTCGATCTTGGCGTAAAGGTGGTTGAGCATGCCTTCGTGTTCGCACATGGCCCCCTTGGGCTCGCCCGTCGAGCCGGAGGTGAAGTAGATGTAGGCCAGCTGGTCGGGCGCCACGTCGATCCCGAGATCGGTCGCACAGAGCTCCTGGTCGTAGGCGGTTTCGACGAACAGCTTCTCGACTGCGGGCCGGGCGGCACGGGCCGGCCCGAGGGCGGTGGCGGCGGTTGGCTGGGTCACCACGAGCCTGCATCCGGCACGGGCCAACATGGCCTTAATGCGTCCGGCGGGCAGGTGCGGCTCGACGGGCAAGTAAGTGCCGCCGGCCTTGAAGACGGCCAGGACCGCGGCCAGCCAGTCCAGGTTCCTCTCCATCGCCACCGCCACCACCCCTTCACGCTGCAGGCCTCGGGCCCGCAGGGCGCGGGCCAGGCGGTTGGAGCGAGCGTTGAGCTCCTGGTAGGTCCACTGCCGGTTGCCGAGCCGGGCGGCGACGGCGTCCGGGTGCTGCCGTACGCGCTGCTCGAACAGCTCGTGCACCCGGTACTCGGGCAGGACTCGGCCCGGCCCGGCGAGGCCGTGAAGCTGGAACCGGAGCTCCTCGGCCGACAGCAGGCTCTGACCTGTGTGATCGGCATCGGGGTCGGCAGCGATCAGGGCTAGTGCGGTGAGGTGGTACCCGGCGATCCGGGCGGCGCAGTCCGCGTCGAGAACGTCGGTGCGGTAGCGCAGCCGCAGTACCAGCCGGTCGTCGCCGTGGGGTGCGATGCCCACCCACAGGACCGGCTCCGCGGCCGGCTCGTCGTGGGCTGCAGGGAGGTCGGCGCTGATGCCGTGGGGATCGAGCACCGTCTCGAAGAGCGTTCTGGTCAGGCCGAGTTCACGCCGGAGACGGTCGAGGGGAAAGTCCTGGTGCACCTGCAGGTGCGCGAGGGTGTCGCGGGTGCGGTAGAGCAGGCTCTTCCATGATCCGGGACCGGCCGTCAGTCTGCAGGGCAGTGGCCGGCCGCCGACGGCCGCAACGTAACCGGTGGTGACCTCTTGTTCGTCGCTCAGCGCAGCCAGCACCTTCGCGTGCGCGGCCAGCAGCACACAGTTCAGCGGTACCGCCAGGTCGTCTGCCAGTCGGCGCACTGCTGCGGCCCGGCCAGACGGGACCGGCGCCTCGTACTCGGCTACGCCCGCGACCGGTACCCGCGTCCATCGGGGGAGGAGCGTGGAGCCGCCGCCGGCGGCGGCGGTCAGGACGCCGTGCCAGAACTCTCTGCCGGTTGTTGCCTTGCGTGCCATGGGGGTCTCTCCTTTGCTGGTGCTGGTGCCGGTGCCGGTGCGGATGGGCGTCAGGCTTCGCCGAGCAGGCCAGGGTGAGTGGGCGCGGTGCCGGCCGGGTGTGCCGACGTCGTCGTGGGCGGCGGGGTGCCGACAGGCATCTGCTGGGCCGGGTTTCCGCCCCATTCGGCCCGTCGCGGGACCTGCTCGCCCTTCATCAGGAAGGAATCGCAGGCGAGGCCGGCACCGTCCTCCAGCGCCACGCCGTAGTGGACGAATGCGCCCACTCCGAGGGTGCAGCCGTCACCGATCGTGGTGCGGTCGGACTTGAAGGCGCCGTCCTCCTGCGAGTGGCACTGGATCACCGTGCCCCAGTTGAGCGTGCAGTCGTCCCCGATCGTGACGAGGGTGCGTTCCGGGAAGGCGCAGCCGTCGTCGAAGACCCGCTTACCGATCCGCGCGCCCAGCAACCGCCAGACGACGTTCTTGAACGGGGTTCCGTCGAAGACCCGCATGTAATCGAACGACGCCAGTTTCCAGAAGCGCTCGTGCCGCCAGAACGACGGCTCGTAGATCGAGCAGTACAGCGGGACCTGGGGCTTGAATCCCGCGACTGCCCGTTCGAACAGCGCGAAGAGGGCAACACTGGTCAGCAGGGCCAACACACAGGCCAGCATGATCGCCGCAGGGCCCAGTGCAGGGTAGAGGGATTTGGCGCCCAGGGCGACGAGAGTCATGGCGAAGACGTGGATCCACCGTGCCAGCAGGTACAACCCCGCTGTGGCAGCGTTGTGCCGGTTCTTGGCGGCCAGGCGGCGGCGCAGCTCGCTGCCGCTCTCCAGGTCCTGGAACCGGGTGTCACGCATCACCGTGCGCGGGATGGCGAAGGGGGGCGAGCCCAGCAGACCCGTGTTCTCACGGACTTCTCCGTCGACCGGGACCATCACCTTCGTCGCCAGCAGACAGTTGTCACCGGTCCTGGCCTGCGAGGGATAGGCGATGCGGTTGCCGAGGAAACTGTGGGCTCCGATCGCGACCGGGGACAGCCTGAAGGACGTGTTGGAGAATTCGGCATTGATGAGTGACAGGCCGTCGGCGACCATCGTCCCGCTGCCCACCGAGTTCAGGAACGGGTTGTCGTGTTTCACCTCGACACCGAAGTTCGAACCGGTCTGGGTGACGCGGCACAGGTCGTAGCCGAGGTAGCGCAGGTAGTGGACGATCGCGGAGCTGTCCCCGAACAGTGCCCTGAAGAACTTCCTGTTGGTCAGGAGTGCAATGGCCCTCTGCAGACCGTAGTGGAGGCCGTAGAGCGGATAGACCGTGCCCGGCTTGAGCGCCGGATGGAGCAGGCGCGGCACCACGCCCTGGATGATCAGTCCGGCGAGAGCGGCGCCGAAGAACAGCACGAAGGATACGGCCAGAGCCTTCAGATAGAACGTCCCGCTGGTGAACTCCGGTGCTCCGGACCCGGGCAGTGCGCTCAGCTGCGGCAGCTCGTTCAGCAGCACGGCGACACCGCCGGTGACCAGCGGCAGATGCACCAGCAGCAGGGCGAGCAGCTGACCGATGGTGTAGCGGACCTTCCTGGCCGTGGAGCATTCGACGGCACCGACCGTACGGAAGTCCGTGCCGGTGGGTTCGGCCGGCGACCCGTGCCGGCGCTCACCTGCGGGGACGGACTGGCCGGCATGCAGGCTCGAGGCGTGCCCCAGCTGGGACCGGTCGCCCATCGAGGTGTTGATGTCGAGGACGGTCTGTTCGCCGACGAGCACGTCCTTGCCGAGGGTGACCGAGCCGGTCTGGAGCAGACCCGCGTGCGCCCGGTAGCAGGAGAAAGACGCATCCTTGCGGATCACCGCACCGTCACCGACCGTGAGTAGATCGGTGCAGACAGGGACATGCGTGGAGAAGATCGCAACGTTGCGGCCGATACGGGCACCCAGCGCCCTGAGGTACGCCACGTACAGCGGCGAACCGGTGAACAGGCGGGCAGGACTCATGCGGATCAGGGTCTTGACCAGCCACCAGCGCACGTAGCCCAGGCTCCAGACGGGGAACTCCCGGGGCGTGAAACGACCGATGAGGATCCACTTTGCCGCGATCGGCGCCAGGCACAGGCCGACGAGCATCATGCCGCCCGCCAGCACCGACCGCAGGTACGCATCGAGGACACCGGTGCCAGCGCCGACCCACTCGTAGCATCGGACCGTGGCCAGGGCGGCGACGTAGGAAAAACCTAGGAACGCCAGGAACTGCAGCATGCCGCACAGCAGGTACTGCCCTGTGCCCGCCCGCGCCGCCCTCCGGCCCTCCGGAGCGGACGCGGGCGTGCGCGCGGGCGCCGACGCCGGGACGGCCGAACCGGCGGATGGCTGGACGGACTGCTGGACGGACGGTTGGTCGGAGGGCATGGGCGCAGTCGTGGGCGCGGCAGCGGTGAGCGCGGAGACCAGGCCGTTGACCGTGGGGTACCGGTAGACGTCCCTCATCGATACGGGCAGCAGGTCCGCCCGCTTCCTGATCCGGGCACAGAATCGCGCCATCACCATCGAATCAGCGCCCAGATCATCGAAGAAGTCGCTGTCGCCCGACACATGCTCCACACCCACGACATCGGCCAGAACCTCGGCCAGGAGCCGTGCGGTCTCGGCCTCAGCGCCACGAGTTCCCATCGGATCACCGGTCGACAAAAACATGTGTCATCCACCTCCAAATGTGCGTATTCCGCTGTCGGGATATCTTCCGGAATCGATTGCGCTTCAGGCATGGACCGTTTCCGCCTCGAAATGCCTCAGGCATTCAGGGCGGATTCGTGATGCCGCCCCACCAGTAGATGCCGCCTGCGCATGTCCGTCACGCCACTGAATTTCGTAGCTTGACACCGCGCACCCGGAGGGGTACATGAGCGAAAGTTCCGGTCGTCGTCCAGCTGCCAGGAGGGGCATCGTTCCCGCCTCCAGCAGACGGATTCGCGCAGTTACCCGTGATCGTGGCCGACGTCAAGCCCCGACATTGAGTGGCATGACAGAGCCGCGTTCAGCCGGCGTACTGGAGGGACTGCAAGGACGTCACATGAGGCGGCGTCCTGTCCGAGTCGCTGTCGTACGGGCAGACGGCAGCAGACGCCATGAGCACATACGAGGAGGTGGCCCATGACGGTCATATCCACCCCCCAGGAGTTCAATGAGGACGACCTCTACGTCGACCTCAAGGCGATCACCGGGCGCCGGCTGTTCCTCAAATGCGAGGGATTCAATTTCGCCGGGTCCGTCAAACTCAAGGCCGCGAGCGCCATGGTCGAGGCAGCTGAGCGTGACGGCCTGCTCACCCCCGATTCCATCCTTGTCGAGTCCTCGTCCGGCAACCTCGGAGTGGCCCTGAGTATGATCGCCGCCAGCAAGGGGTACCGGTTCGTGTGCGTGACCGACTCCCGCTGCAACCTGCCGACCCGGCTGCTCATGGAAGCCCTGGGCAGCCAGATAGTTATCGTCACCGAGCCCTCCTCGACCGGCGGTCTGCTCGGCGCCCGCATCGACCGTGTCCGGGAGCTGTGCGCCTCGGACAGCAGATACGTATGGCTCAACCAGTACACCAACCCCCACAACCCCCTCGCCCACTACCGCTCCACCGCACCGGCCATCGCCCTCGCCTTTCCCGACCTCGATGTCCTCTTCGTCGGGGCGGGCACCACCGGGACCCTCATGGGGTGCGCCCGGTACTTCCGCACGTGGCACCGCCCGGTCCGCATCGTCGCGGTCGATGCCGACGGCTCCGCCACCTTTGGGCACACCCCCGGTCGCCGTATGATCCCGGGCCTCGGCAGCGGCGTCCGACCCCCACTCCTCGACGCCTCGTACGTGGACGAGGTGGTACACGTCGGCGAAGCCGAGACCGTTCGCACGTGCCACCGGATGGCCCGGCACGGTTTTGTCTTCGGCGGCTCCACCGGCACGGTCGTCAGCGGCGCCGCCCGATGGCTGGCCCGGCAGGAACAGCACGTGACCGCGGTCGCCATCGCCCCAGACCTCGGCGAGCGCTACCTCGAAACCGTCTACCAGACCAACTGGGTGCAGGACCTCTACGGCGAGGAGGCACTCGAACCCCAGACGGTTACCGCCACCGGCCTGCCCGTCTGATCCGCGGGGCCCGGACCATGCCTCCGGCGATCACTCCCGGCCGGGGTCGGCGTACCCGGCCGCCCCCGGAACGGCATTCTCGGCCTGAAGGGCGACGGCGGCGGCATAGCCGTCGTCCACGGCCATCGCACTGACACGCAGTCCCACGTCAGGCCCCGCTCGACTCTGGCGGGCGTGAAGGGGCAGGCAACCGACAACACGTCACCGACCCGGAAGTCCCCCTGATCCACCAATTGGCAAGGGTAGACGGGGCCTTCACGATCCACGCGGGCCTACCAGCCGGGGGGGGGTGTTCAGTGATCGGCTCCGTGGGCCATGGACACCCGGCATAAACCTGCCCGGTGTCGCGGCAGACCTCCGCGGCCGAACCCTCGGGCTCGGTCGGCGGTCAGGACGCGCATGCCGCCTCGCAGAACGGGGCCGGCGGCAGGGCGGGGATCGGCGATGCGGAGGTACCAGCGGTCACCGCACCTCGCTGCTGCTGGAGTGGAGCACGGCCGTCGCGATCTCCCGCACGCGGCCCGGGCGGTCCCCGTGCACTGTTCGACGGCGAGGGAATGCTCGGTGGGCTCGAACTCGATGACAGGGCGCTCACCGACCGGGCGGGCGTAGGCATGCGTCTTCAGGTTGGGCGTCGTGGGCGCACAGGCCGCCCGCCCCTGAGCCGTCAGCGCTGTCGAGCAGTCGCTCGACGACCTCGCACGGTCTGCCGTGCGGAACGGCGGTCCGACGTGTCATAGGGCGTCGTGACGGGAGCCGTGCTCGGTGAGGAGCAGAGCGATGTCGTCGGCACGGTAGGAGGAGCGCCGGGCGTTGTGCAGTAGCCGGTCGGCAAGTTCGTCCAGGGATTCGGCGTGGGCATGGGCCAGGGATGTCCGCAGGCGATCGATCCCCACGTCGATGTCGGCTCCCGGTTCCTCAACCAGGCCGTCGGTGTAGAGGGCGAGGAGGGATCCCGGTGGCAGGGCGATCCGGGTCGTGGGATAGGCGCTCGTGGGCTCCACACCGAGGAGTGGGCCGACGTCGAGGCCAAGGGTGCCGGTCGGGCCGTCGGGACGGCGGAGCAGGGGTGGGAGGTGCCCGGCGGTGACGGCGTGAGCTTGGTGGCTGTGGGGTTCGAGGCGGATGTAGCAGCAGCTGGCCAGTAGCCCGGGGTCGAGATCGATGAGGGTCCGGTTGACGCCTGCCATCACATCGCCGGGTGCGTTGCCCACAGCCGTGAAAGCCCGTACTGCGCTGCGCAGCTGGGCCATGGTGGCTGCGGCGGCGATGCTGTGCCCCTGTACGTCTCCGATGACGAGAGCGACCCCGTTCTCGATGGGGATGACGTCGTACCAGTCGCCGCCGATGTCCATTCCGCTGGTGCCGGGCAGATAGCGCGCGACGGTACGGATGCCTGGGACCACTGGCAGCCGGTGCGGAAGGAGTGTCTGCTGCAGGCCCCGCGCGACGGCGAACTCCGAGTCGTAGAGCCGCGCTCGTTCCAGAGCCTGGGCGATCAGTCCGGCGAGTGCGGTAAGGACGCCGCGGTCCTTCTCCGTGAACCGGTGGGCCTCGTCGAAGCCCAGGACACAGGTGCCGACAGGGCGGCTGGAGGCGATCAGTGGCAGATACGCCCAGGAGCTCACCTCTCCGACAGGGATGCCGGGGTAACCCCGGGAGAGGTCCTGCTGCGACTCGATGAAGAGCGGCGCACCCGAGGTGAGCGTCTCCGTACCGGGCAGGCGGGCGTGCAGCGGAACGCCCTCCAGCCAGTCGAGGAAGTCTTCATGGCGGCCGGTGTGGAAGAGCCGGTGCATCGTCTTGCCGCGGACCTCGTAGATCGCCAGCTGCTGCCCGCCGAACGCCGGCAGCAGCTGGTCGGCCAGGACTTGGCAGACTTCCCGTGCCGTGACCGCCTCCGTCAGCGCGCTGCCCAACTGCAGGACGTGGTACATGACGCCCATCCGCGCCGGCGCCTCTGCGGTCGCGGAGGCGCCGGCCGTTGACGCCGGCGGGGGACGGGTGTCGGGGACCACCCGCCCGGTGACCCCGTCCCGCTGGGGGTGGAGGGAGAAGGCGAGCCACTGGTCGGGCGGGCGGCGGGCCAGGAAGGACGAGGGCGTCTGGGAGATCATCGCGGACCGGTGGCGGTACTCGACGTCCGGGTCCGACAGCCAGGGCACCACGTCCCACAGGACCCGGCCCAGTACTTCCTCACCGGAAACGCCCAACAGCCGCAGGGCGCTGTGGTTGGCGTAGGTCACCCGCCCGTCAGGGGCGAGAGAGAACACCCCGTCCCGCAACCGCTCGACCGCGGCGAGAGCCGCATGGCCCGCCCGGGCGTCCACGACCGAACCGATCAGGTGGATGCGCGCCCCCGCATCGTCGGCCTCCAGTCTGCGCGCCCACAGCTCCACCGTGTGGTGGCCCTCGCTGCCGACCCCGCGCTCCCGTATCCGAAGGCGGCGCGCGGTGATCCGGCCTCCGTCGGCTGCCTCCCGGGCAAGGGCCCGGAACGCGGCAAGATCGCCGGGATGCAGGCAGTCGGCCAGCGTGTCGGCTCGGCCGTCGAATGCACCGGGATCGAGACCGAAGGCCGCGCAGAACTCGTCGTCCACGGTGAAGGTGCCGGAGGCCAGGTCCCAGTCGAACAAGCCCACCCGCACGGCCCTGGCGACGGGAGCCGGGATCTCGACCGGGGCCGTGCCCGGATCACATTCCACCGGATCGCCCGTACGGGCACGCAGGGCAACCAGGGAGTCACCGAGCCGGCCGGCGATGGAGCGCAGCCTGCGGCGCTGGGCCTTGGAAACGACCTCGTTGCCGGGTGAGGTCGCCCAGATGATCGCCAGCGATCCGAAAGTCTCCCCGCCTGCGGCCACCGGCACGGAGCAGGAGCCGAAGGCGTACGGCAGCGCCACGGCGAGCTGGGGAAACCGGCGCATCGTCTCGTCTGCGTCGGCGAGGTGGACGGTGCGCCCGGTGCTGTACGCCACGGCGACGGGAATGGGACTGCTCACCGGAATGAGACGCCAGCCGCCGAGCAGGGAGGGCGTTGTCCCGTACGTCGCAGCCAGCACGATGGACCGGCGGTCGCGGGAGCGAAGAAAGACGCTCGCCGCATGCGCGCCAGTTGCGTCGACGGCCTCGACGACGGCTGCGGCGAGCAGATGCTCGCGCTCCGCCGTCTCACCGACGATCATCTCGTGCACACCTCCAGTCTGCGCACGTCGGTCCCCGGCACCCAACACGGCAACCCAGCGTGACAGGGCGACCGCAGATTGCAGGACCTGGTCCTTGGTGTTCGCCGGGTCGAGGAAGGCGTGGCACGCCTTCAGCTCAGGGCGGAGCGCTGCCGCCGATCTGCAGGCCTTGTGTCCGCACGGCCCACGTCTGCAGCGGGCGAGAAGACCGCGGCGGTCGCGACTTCGGTGCCCCCGACGTGCCGCCGGCTGACCGCCCGAGTCAGGTGCACGGTTCGGCATAGCCGCCCTCCCACGGCGACCGGCCGACATCGGCATGAACCCGCACCACCACGAGATCCTCACCAGGCGTCCGCCGGGGCCTGCCCGGACCACTGGAGAAGAAGAGGCGGAAATCTGCTCCGCCGCCTTCACCACGGCCGGCTCGTGGCCCCAGATCTCGATAGTGATCACACTCGTGCTCGTGTCGGTCGGGAGACACACGCGCCCGCCGCGGTTCCGGCACGGCAGCGAGTCACCCGCATGCGGCGGGGTCCGACGCGACCTCACTTCACTTGGCCCCCGACCGCCCCCGGGTTCAGTCGGGACGGCGAGGCAGGACCCGGCTGTCGATGATCTGCAGCGGGGAGCGGCGTCCCGCGCGGGCGGTATGCACGGCCCGTCAGTCGACCAAGGGGCGGACGACCGGCTGCAGTGCGACGTCCTCGGCGGAGTACAGCGGGACCGTGGTCACCCCGCCCTGCCGCTTGTGGTCCACCTCCACCGACCCCACCCGCCGACGGCGCGGCTGACGAGGCGGCATGCTCGGCTGCCTCCACCACTGCCTCACCAAGCGCACCCCCTACGACGAACTCACCGCGTTCCCCACCCCGGCCGCGCCATAACTCACCATCGCCGCTTTACAGATCAACTGCATCGGATGTCTCTTCGCCCGGTCCTGACCTCGATGCCGGGAGTCGGCGTCAGGACCGCCGCCGTCCTGCTGGTCACCGTCGGAGACGGCACCGGCTTCCCCACCGCCGCCCACCTCGCCTCCTACGCCGGCCTCGCCCCCACCACCCGACAGCCGGGCACCCCGATCCACGGCGAACACGCACCCAGAGGCGGCAACCCGCAGCTCAAACGCGCAATGTCCCTCTCCGCGTTCGCCGCCGTGCACGACCCCGCATCCCGCACCTACTACGCCAGATGCCGGGCCCGGGGAAAGCCCCACACCCAGGCTCTCCTCCGCCTGGCCCGGCACCGCATCAGCGTGCTGTTCGCCATGCTCCGCGACGGCACCTTCTACGAACCCCACATCCCCGAAGCAGCCGTCGCATGACCACCTCGGGCCTGACGAAAGACATAGAGGCCCCCGTTCTCCGGAGACGGATGCTCGGCTATGGGCGCGTCAGGCGGGCGGTCAGTTCATCGACGAACGCCTGCAGGTGGGGCGGGCGGGGGCCCTGGCGGGTGGCCAGGTACCAGGTGCGGGCCATGGGAGTGGCGCCGATCTGGATCAGCGCGAGGCCGTGGGAGTCCGTGTACGGCGCGGCTGCCCAGTTGGGGAGGATGGTCGCGCCCTGGCCGCCGGCGACCATTTCGATGACCAGGTCAGTGATCACGGGCATCGTGGTGATGCGGGCCGGCCGTGCCTGCGGCGGCAGGGGGAGCGGGATCGAGGGGATCCGAGTCTGGTCGTAGGCGTCGTACAGGATCAGGTGGGCGTCCGTGAAGTCCTTTGCCGTGAGGTGGGGGCGGGCGGCCCAGGGGTGGTCTGAGGGGACTACGGCCACCATCTCGTCATCGAAGAGGCGGGTCAGGCTGACCCGGTCCATCTCGGGGTCCGGCTTGGTGACCAGCGCGACGTCCACGCGGTCGGCGAGGAGTGCGGGGACCGGTGCGTCGTCGGGGACGGATTCGATACGGACCTCAGCGTCCGGGTGCCGGTCGCGGAAGGCGCGGATGACCGGGGGCAGCCACTGGAAGGTGGTGCTGCACTGTGCGGTGAAACGCACCCGGCGGTTGCGCCCGTCGCGCATCTCATGGAGGTCGCGTGTTGCCGAGCGCAGCTCGTCCAGGACGTGATGGGCCGCCACCAGCAGGCGTCGGCCTGCGGCGTTCGGGACCAGCCTGCGGCCCGTGCGGTCGAAAAGCGGCATGCCGAGCCGGTCTTCGAGGCGGGTGAGGCGCTGGCTGAGTGCGGGCTGGCTGACGTAGAGGCGTTCCGCTGCTGCGGTGAGGGAGCCGGAGTCGGCGGTGGCGGCGAGGAGCTCGAGGTCGCGTAGATCCACGGTCATAACTGTGGATTATCGCTTACTTCAAACTTCGACGTGGTGTTATTGATCGGCTGCTCCTAGGTTCGATGTGTCGGGATGGATGACAACGAATCAAGGAGTGGCCGGAATGTCGACGAACATCACCGTGGTGGTCACGGGGGCATCGAGCGGTATCGGGCTGGGGATCGCCCGGGCTTTCCTGGCCCGGGGGGCCAACGTCGTGATCAACGGCCGGGATGCGGACCGGCTCGGGAAGGCTGCCGCACGGCTCGGGCAGGGCGAGCGGGTCGCGCAGGTAGTGGGTGGCATCGGTGAAGCGGCGACGGGTGAGGCACTCGTGCGGGCTGCCGTGGAGCGCTTCGGGGGCGTGGATGTGCTCGTGAACAACGCCGGCACCTTCACGCCGAAGCCGTTCACCGATGTCACGGAGGAGGAGCTGGACGGGTACCTGGCGGGCAACCTCAAGGGGACCTATCTGACCACCCAGGCCGTGGTGCGCCGGATGCGGGAGCAGGGCCGCGGCGGAAGCATCGTCAACATCGGTACGGTGCTGGTCGACCACGCGATCGCCGGATTCCCCGCATCGGCTCCGGTCATCAGCAAGGGTGGCGTGCACACGCTCACCACGAGCCTGGCCGCCGAACTCGCGGCGGACGGGATCCGCGTCAACCTGGTGGCGCCCGGCGTGATCCGGACCCCGCTGCACGAGGGCGCGGACGTGGACTCCTTCGGCGGGCTCGCGCTGCTGAACCGTGTGGGCGAGGTCTCCGAGATCGCGGACGCGGTCGTGTACCTCGCAGGTGCCGAGTTCATCACCGGCCACGCCCTGCGCGTGGACGGCGGTCATGTGGCGGGGCGTTCCTGATGACCGCACAGCACGACGTGAACAAGGTGCTCCGGCAGTACTTCGACGGCCTCTACCACGGGGACACGGATCTGCTCGGCCGGGTCTTCCACCCCAGCGCCGTCTACGCCACCGCGACCGAGGGCGGGGGCGGGGGCGAACTGCTGCGGCTGAGCATGGACGAGTACTTCCCGGTGGTCCGCCGCCGTGAACCGCCGGCCGCGCGGGGTGAGGCGCGGCGCGACCGCATCGTGTCGGTCGAATTCGCCGGGCCGGTGACGGCACTGGCCCGGGTGGAGTGCTCGATGGGACCGCGGCGTTACTGGGACTTCCTGACGCTGGTGCAGGTCGAGGGGCGGTGGCAGATCGTCTCGAAGGTCTTCCACTTCGAGACGGTTGAGGATGAGGACTGAGCTGCCATGCCATATGTCAATGTGAAGATCACGCGAGAGGGCGCCACGCCCGGACAGAAGGCCGAGATCATCGCGGGCGTGACCGATCTGCTGGTGAAGGTGCTCGACAAGAACCCGGCCACGACCTTCGTGGTCATCGACGAAGTCGAGCTGGAGGACTGGGGAATCGGCGGACTGCCGGCCGAGGCATTCCGCACGCAGCAACTGGGGAGTTGAGAACGCCGTAAACGACGGAAGCAGGTGCTCGGCAGGTCCCGCCCGGTCGACGATGTCGCGACCGGGCGGGGACAACGACGTGGCCTGTCGACAGCAACGACCCGGCGTCGACGAAGATCCCGGCCGATCACCGCGATCGGCCGGGATCCCGTCTCGAACAGCCACTCGCTACGGCTGCCGACGGGGTCAGCCGAGCTCAAGGCTGGTGATGCCGAACAAGCCGACGCGGTCGATGTGCGGGGGCGCGCCCGTGTACATGCGCGCGGTCTCGAAGGAGGGCGTGAGACCGAGTTGCTCCGCAAGCCGCACAGCCGGTCTGTTGACGTCAGGTGCGTCGATCACGACGGGCTCGCCCGGCAGGGTGTCCGACAGGGTGTCCTCGGCCACCGCCACCTCGGCTTCCAGGGAGGCGCCGCGCATGCCCTCGGGCTGGTGCGAGATACGCGCGGTACCGTCGGCTGAGAGCTCCACTGCCGTCCGGGGGCAGTGCACATCGAACTCCGCCGTCTGCCCGTCCGGGTACCGCCGCATGAGCAGGTCGCCGGAACAACAGCCGCCCCTCGTCGTTTCGCAGCCGCAGCTCGGCCTCGGAGGTCCGGCGACCGTGTTCGTCGTACGCCCATACGTCGAGGACGCCTGCCTGCCACGCCACCATCCGCGCCCCGGGCGGGACTTCACGGCCCGGCACGCGGTAGATCACCGCGCACGGAAGGCCGACGGTCCCCGACGCGCGCCTCCTCGGGGGACAGTGCGCGACCACCGGTAGGGGACGCCGCGTCCCGGAACTCCTCAAAGGTCACGTACGCCATCTCAGGCATCCGCGGTGGTTCCGTCCCGCTCCCGGAGCAGTTCGGGCATCCCTCCACCAGCACCACGACAGCGACCACCTCACCAGGGTCGGAACGGCCGACCCACACGGGATAGGTACCGTCCCCGGTCGTGGCGAAGGCCATGAGTTCGCCGCCGGAAGCCTCGTCCCAGGTGCGCTTCTCGAACACCAGGAGCGGGCGTATTGCGTGCTCCAGGAAACCTGGAGCCGGACGGTCAGCCTGCGATCGAGAGGGTGAACTTCTCTGCGTCCAGGACCCGCTCGTTCTGGATGAACCTCCCGTATTCGCCACCGGCATCCGTGTTCTGCTTCAGCGGGACGTGCCCGCGGACACAGGGTTCGTAACCGGTGGGCTTCCTGCCGAGGAAGTAGTAGATCTTCCACGTGCCGCCCTCGAACTTCGGGAGGATCTCGGCGCAGCTGCCGCCGTCCTGGCCGCCCTGGAAGGTGCCGGCGAACGGGTACTCGTCGCACGAGTCGGTCGGTATGTCGTCCTGCGGGTAGAAGGGGATGCTGCTGCCCTCTTCGCAGGTCCGGTACCGGTTTGCCTTGGCTGCGGCCTCGCTCTTGTTCCGGCTGAGCGGATTGTCCGGAGCCCCCCAGTGGTCGGCGAGCGCGGCCTGGGCATACCAGTAGGTGGCGGCCGCGGTGCCGTACTGGGAGAGCGGCAGGTTCAGCTGGGCCCGTATCTGGCCGATGACGCAGCCGTACCCGGCCGACTCCGCGTCGCAGCGCACCTTCGTGGGCAGCGACCAGTTGTGACTCCAGTCCCCAGGGGTGTCGCCCGGCTGGTAGAGCTGGAGCGCGTACTGCGGCGTGATCTGGGTGACTGTGCCGCTGGCCGGGTAGCTAGAGAACGTGACGTGACTGCTCGCGCTCTGCCCCAGGACGAGGACCTTGGTACCCCACGCGTCGGCGTTGAGCATCCCGCAGGAGTTCGCGCACGAGGCCGTGAGCTTGACGGCGAGGCTCCGGACGTTCCCCTCCAGCCTCGTGACGGTGGCGGTGAACAGCTCGTTCCACCAGCCGCTGCCCGCGTCGAGCGTGGCGGAGCCGCTGAGGCTGATCTCCCCGACGCCCTTCACGGACCCGTTGACCGGGTCGTAGAGGGTGTAGGTGAGCCGCGCGTCGGAGAGGCAGTACGAATGCCGGTCGAAGTGGTAATAGCCGGGCTGGACGGAACACGTCCCAGCGGCCAGCGGCGCGGCGGTGCGACTGCCAGCTGTGCGCGTGACCTCTGTGCAGGCCCTGGCACCGTCCTTGCGGCCCTTCGAAGCGGGTACATCCGTACAGGTCTTACCTGCCGGGAGAGCCGCGCTCATGGACTCCTGACGCGGCCCTGATGCGGCCAGCCGCTGCGGGTCCAGCGCCGTAAGGAGCTGCTCCTGCGCGGGCGGTGCGGTTCCAGGCGGCGCGGCCGTCGCGGTTCCGATGAGAGCGCCAGCGGCGAGGGCGAGTGACGCCATCACCATCAGGCACTGTCGGGCACGATTCACTGGACTCCTTCGAGGTTTTTGATCTTGGCCGATAGGTGCCTCGTTCAACGGGGCACTATCCAGCGCGCCCAAGTGATCGTCAATGACGCCCAACCGGCCAGCTCGCACAGCAAGTTGAGCCGCCACCGGCGCCGACCTTCACCTGGATGGCTTTGTAGACGGGATTCGAGAACGTCTGTTGTCCGGCGGCAGGAACACTCGCCTCATCCGGAGAGTGATGTCGCCGAATTCCGAGAACACCTCGGTGCTTGCTTCAGGACCGTGGTGGTGCTCACGTGCGCGACGCAACGGCCTCGGCAGGACCCACTCGATCCACAGCCCCACGCGGGATCGGCCGGACAAGTCCTGGCTAGTCGTCCACGGCTCCCGGGGCCAGGGCCGGGGCCGGGAACGCGAAGCGGGCCTCGGCGCCCGACCACCAGACACCGATGGCGAAGACAGCAGTGGCCTCCAGCAGGGCAGCGCGATCGATCCCGCCGCAGGGCAGTGGCGTGCAGCCCATGGAGGCGATGAGCTCCGCCACCCGCGTGGCGGCGCCCGGCTGGTCGGTGCAGAACGGCACCGCCAGTGGAGCCCCTTCGAAGGCCGACCGGTCCAGGGTCCAGATGCTCTCGTGGCATACCCCGAACGCCTTCACCACATGAGCGCCGGGGGCGGCGTCCGCGATGAGCCGGGCGACGGAGGTGGCGCCGCCCGTGGTCAGGGCCGGACCGTCCGCGCCCGGCGACATCGGAACAGTGCAGTCGATCACCGTCCGACCGGCGAGCAGGTGGGCCGCTCCTTGGCCAACTGCGGCGCGGCGCCCGCCGGCACGGCGATGAATACCACTTCCCCGTGGGCCGCAGCCGCGGCGAGGCTGCCGTGCCCGGAGGCGCCGGTGAGCAGGGCGGTGCGGGAGGCCGCCTCAGTGTCCCGACCACCCACCCGAACGTCATGGCCGGCCCGTACCCAGGCCGCACCGAGGGCGGTGGCCATCGCCCCTGTACCAAGAATGCCGATGCGCATGTGCTTGCTCCTGTCGTCCATGTCGCGAGATGTGCGAGGTGTGACGGAAAGGACGCCAGGCGCGCCGATGCACACCACATGGTGTGCATCGGGCCGGGCAGGATCAGCGCATGAGCGACGCGGCGGTAGAGGCAGACGAACAAGGCCTGGACGAGGACTTGGGCGGCGGCGAGTACGCCGCGGACTGCCAGGCGAGGGTGGCTTTCGAAGTCCTGTCGAACCGCTGGGACAGCGTGATCGTGTACATCCTCGGCGAGAGCGGACCCATGAGGCCGCGTGCGCTGATCACCCGCATCGGCGGGATCAGCCCCAAGGTCCTCAACGAGGCCCTGCGCCGCCTTGAGTACAACGGCCTGGTCGTACGCCAGGCGTACGCCGAGGCGCCACCACGCGTCGATTACTCCCTCACCGAGGCGGGCCTCGCGCTGCTGGGCCCGATCCGCGCGATGGGCGCGTGGGCCGGACGCTACACCGAAGCCGTCCTGGCGGCCCAGGCTCGCTTCGCACCCCGAGAAGATCGCCCGTACAGGAGCTAGCCAGGACGTTTCACGACCCGGGACTTGGCCGGCAAGCCGCCGCGGCAGGCTGTCGTCGCGCGACACCCGCAGGACTCCGTTCCTGTTTCTCGCCGACATTTCCCGCAGCAGCCTCCCACGGTCGTTCCCAGAATGCCTGCCGACGACGACCAGGAGCTCGTCCTCAAGGACCTCACCCGGGAGCAGGTCCTGGACTGGCGCAACCGGGCCGCCGCCGACCACCAGCGCTGAGGCCGACCCGGCAGCCCTGGGCCCGGCCAGCGCCCACCCGGCCCGGCAAGGACGAGGGAGACGGCGTGCGAGGGATGTTGGGCGACGACAGCCTGCACAGCGGGCTGAGAACGTCCGGGGGCCGGCATTGCCGAAGATGTCGGTGAGAAGTAGGAACAGGCTGGCGCCCTTGTCTCGCGGTCTCGGTGCCGCACGCTGGCACCGCCTCACGCCGGAGAACCTCGACGCGGTGCGCGCCGGTCTCAGCCCGCGCGCCCTACTGAACGTCTGGCCCGACCTGGACCCCGACGTCGCCGCGGTCCTCGCCGCACTGCCCGAGGAAGGCGCCGTGGAGTTCGTCTGGGAGGCGCAGGACGGGACGATCAGCCACGCGATCGTCGACGACACCGAATACCAGCAGCTCGCCGCCTTGGTGGCCGGCGCGCGGGCGGCCTGCGCCCTGCCCCTGTACCTCGACGAACGCCACCCGCTGCTCTGCGCCGTCCTGCCCGACAGCGACGGCGTGCTGCGCGCCGTGTTGATCGCGACGAGGTTACTCGCGGCGCGCATCACGAAGGTGGCGATCCCGGCGCGGTTGGACTCTTCCAGGGCCTGCGCAAGGAGGCCGTAGACCTTCTTGTACTCCTCGCCGCGGGGGCCGAGGCTGGAGCCCGGGCCCGTTCCACCGCGCGCCGGCCCAGCTCCCGGTCCGCTTCCCTGCCCCCACCGCTGCCTGAAGGAGACGTCCCGCATGCTCCAGCCCGCTCCGTTCGTCCTCGACCCCACCGGCGCCGACCACCACGGCGAGCACGAGCAACTCCGCGGACGCGGCGCCGCGGTCCGCGTCGACGTCCTCGGCGTGCTCGCCTGGTCGATCAACGACCCCGCCCTGCTCAAGAGCCTGCTGAAGAACCCCGACGTCTCCAAGGACGCCCGCGCCCACTGGCCCAGCTTCCAGGAGGCCGTACAGACCTGGCCGCTGGCCCTGTGGGTCGCCGTCGAGAACATGTTCACCGCCCACGGCGACGACCACCGGCGGCTGCGGCGCATGATCGCCCCCGCCTTCTCCGCCCGCCGCATCGACGACCTCGCCCCTGTCGTCGAGACCATCGTTGCGGCCATCCTCGACGACCTCGACGGCTTGCCTGCCGGGGAGAGCATCGACCTGCGCGAGCACCTGGCCTACCCGCTTCCCATCGCGGTCATCGGCCACCTCATGGGCGTCCCCGCCGGCCAGCGAGCGGACTTCCGCGGCGTCGTCGACGGCGTCTTCGACACCACCCTCACCGCCGACCAGGCCACCGCCAACACCCAGGCCCTGTACGCGGTCCTGGACCAGCTCATCGCCACCAAGCGCGCCGACCCCGGCGACGACATGACCTCCCTGCTCATCGCCGCCCGCGACGACGACGGAGACGGGCGCGGCCTGTCCGCCACGGAACTCCGCGACACCCTCCTGCTGATGATCAGCGCCGGATACGAGACCACCGTCAACGTCCTCGACCAGGCCATCAGCCTGCTGCTGTCCCACCCCGATCAGCTCGACCAGCTCCGCGCCGGCCGCGCCGACTGGAACGACGTCGTCGAGGAGACCCTGCGCCTGGAACCGGCCGTCAAGCACCTCCCGATGCGCTTCGCCGTCAACGACATCGTGCTGCCCGACGGACGGACCATCGCCAAGGGCGAGGCGATCCTCGCCTCCTACGCCGCGGCCAACCGGCACCCGGACTGGCACGGCAAGACCGCCGACGACTTCGACCTCCGCCGCGCGTCCAAGGACCATCTCGCCTTCGGGCACGGCGTGCACTTCTGCCTGGGCGCCCCGCTCGCCCGCCTGGAGATCGCCATAAGCCTGCGGATGCTCTTCACCCGCTTCCCCCAGCTCGAGCTCGCCGTCCCCGTCGAGGAGCTGAATCCGCTGGGCTCCCTGATCAGCAACGGTCACGAGCAGCTGGCCGTCCGCCTCCGCCCGGCCGCGGCCTGACGACCACCCAACGACCAGGACTCCCGGTGACGGCCACCAGCGCCGTGCCCGCCACCGCGGACCCGCCCCAGGCCCCGACGGCCCGCACCCGGGTGCAGGCCCGTACGAGAGATGCGGTGCGGTGGCCGTCCACGGCGAGCGGGTCGCCTTCTTCGGCGGCTACGGCGAGGAGCGGGACCGACTCGCCCACGGAGAGCTCACCGAAACCTCAGTCGAGCCAACGGACGTCGCCCTGCTCACCCTGCCCGATGGCCCTGCCCCGGCCGCCGGCGGGTCGTCGGCCGGGGAAGCAGGATCTACGTCCAGGCCAAGCCGTTCACCGCGTGGGGCGTGTTCGACCTCAGCAACTGATACCCAGCACGGGAAAGACCATTTCGACCCGGTCGCCGACCATCCGACGGACAGTCCCACGAGGAGTTTGCCGCGGCGCGTGCCAGCGAGGGTCCGACGGTCTTCGACCGGTTGTGTGCCCGGCAGTTCGTGCACTTGTCTCATCATCGTGCCGATCAGCCGCTCGATGATCCCGCCGAAGTGCGGCTGGCAGAGGGGTCGGTAGCGCACGGCGATGCCGTGCTGGTCACAGCCACGGCGCAGGACCTCGCTCCTGAACTCCGCAGCATTGTCCACGTACAACTCGCGCGGCTTGCCGCTCATCGGCCACACCGCCTCCACGCCCAGCCGCTCCAGCCACGGCCGCTTGTCCGTCGCCGCGTGCGCCAGGCACAGTCCGACCGAGGTCGCCGACGGCGCCTCGAGCGTCACCACCAGGCCCACCACGCACCGGCTGGCCACGTCGATCGCCGCCGTCAGATACGGGCGGCCGACCGGCAGCCGGTGCCGCTCGTCGACCACGATCACGTCCACCGGCGTGTGGTCGACCTGGACCTGTTCCAGCAGCCCGGTGACCTCGGGCGGCACACCTCCGGCCGAGCGCAGAGGCCGGGCCGCGCCCCCTTCCCTCTCGGGCCGCGACCGAGGACACCGGGTCCAGCCGCTCAATCCGCCGACGCGCTGTTCCCCGCGACGGAACCCGCAGGCCACGAGCCCGACGCTGGCGCGTGATCTCCCTGCCGACAGCCGCCACCGAGCGGCGCTGCCGCGTCAGATAGCGAGTGCGCAGCACGTCCTGGACGATCGTCTCGACCTCGTCGGGCAGCCTCCCTCCGCCGCGGCCCCCACTGGAGACAGCGCGATGAAGGTGCTCAGGCCGACGAACGCGATCGACCGGAAGACCACGGCCAGGGACAGCTTCACGAAGGAGGCGATGTCGTCGCTCCCGGCCGGCGCCGTGGTGTCGGGTCCGTCGGCCTGCTTCTGCTGCAGGGCGCGCACCACGGGCAGGCACGGCACGGCACCGGCGAGGGCCGGCAGCACCAGCAGCGGCGTCCAGCTCAGTCCTCCGGGGGCCACTACGGCGGTGACCATGAGCGGAGCCAGCGCGAAGCCGATGTTTCCGCCGCTGGAGAACCAGCCCATGGCCCGGTGGCTGCCCTGACTGGCGAGGCGGGCGACGCGGGCGGATTCCGGGTGGTAGGCGGCCACGCCGATGCCCGAGACCGCGACGAACACGAGCGTGAGCGCGTACGAGCTGCCCAGCCCGCTCAGCGCGATGCCGACACCGCCGAGCAGCGTGCTGACGGGCAGCAGCCAGAGCATCGTCCAGCGGTCGGTGAGCGCACCGAACACCGGCTGCGCCACCGAGGACAGCAGCGAGGCGGCCAGCACTATGCCCGAGGCGACCGCGTAGCTGTAGGCGCGCTCCGCGATGAAGAACGGCACCAGGGCCGCCACGGCGCCTTGGTAGATGTCGACGCAGGCGAGGCGTGCCCCGACAGACAGCAGAGTGATCGATGTATTCCTTCGCACTCCGCCATGGTCCGGAGCTGCCCCCGTGTCGCGCTTCCGATAAATTGCCGGATGGTGACGAAAATCCGCCATGAGCCGGTCGCTCCGACACGCACCCAGCGTCTCGCATCCGGCGGTGAGATCGACGCCCACCGGCACGACGACCACCAGATCGTCTATGCCGGCCGGGGCGTGCTGGCCGTCACGACCAGTGCGGGATCCTGGGTCGCCCCGGGCACCCGCGCCATCTGGGTGCCAGCCGGCGTCGTCCATGCCCACCAGGCCCACGGGGAACTCGAACTGCATCTGGTGGGACTGCCCGCGACCGACAACCCCCTCAGTCTCGACGCCCCAACCGTGCTGGCCGTCGGCCCGCTGCTGCGTGAACTGATCATCGCCTACACCCACGCACCCGACGACGACAGCCCGGAACGGACCCGGATGCGCGCGGTCCTGGCGAGGTAGAGCCAGCCCTCGGCGGTGGGCAGGTAGGTGATGTCGCCGACCAGCTTGGTCCCGGGCCGGTCGGCATGGAAGTCGCGGCCGATCAGGTCTGGGGCCGGCTTCGCCATCGCATCAGGCCGGGTCAGCGAACGCCTCTTGCGCCGGGTGACGCCGCGGATGTCGCGTTCACGCATCACGCGGGCGACGCGCTTGCGGTTCACGCGTCGGCCCAGGCGGCGCAGTTCGGCGTGGATGCGCGGGACCCCGTAGGTGTGCCGGGAAGCGATGTGCACCACGGTGATCCCATGGGCGAGCGCGTCGTCGGCGGCCTCCCTCGCACGACGGGCGGCCTCGCCTTCGTGCCAGGCGTAGTAGGAGGAGCGGGCAACCTTCAGCACCCGGCACAGCAGGACGATCGGATAGGTCGCCTTCTCCGCATGGATCAACCGGTACAGCTCGCTCACCGGTCGTTCTCCTTCACGAAGAAGGCCGTCGCTTTTTCAGGATCTCGATCGTCTGCTGCTGTTCGCGGACCTCCTTGCGCAGCCGCTTGAGCTCCTCACGCTCGGCGCTGGTCAGCTCACCGGACTGGCCCTCGCCCCGGTCCGCCTTCGCCCGGCGGTACCAGCCGCGCAGGGACTCGGAGCTGATGCCGAGTTCCCGGGCGACAGCGGTGACCGTCTTGCCCGAGGAATCGACGAGCGCGATCGCGTCCCGCTTGAACTCCTCGGTGTACCGCTTCGTGTACTTGCTTCCCACCTGGTACTACTTCCTCTGGAACCTCAAGATCCCAGTCTCCAGGTGTCCACGATCAAGGGGAAGCTTCAATCGATCTCTTCACCGCGCTCACGGACCTCAAAGCGGAGCAGGAACGCCTCTTCGTCGGCGCGCAGCGGCTCCAGCGAGACCACTTTGAGCAGTTCAGCGAGTACCAGGTCGGCGTGGAACGCCCTCTCGTCCTGAAACCCGTCGGCGGCGGGACCTCGGCAGACCCCTGGGACGCCGAGGACCTGCGGCGGCTGGCTTCATCGTCTCGACTCTGGTGTGGGCCCAGCTGGCCCTGGACCGGAAGGGCCTGCCCGCCGGGTACCACGTACTACGCGGGACCACCCGGAACGCGGCGACCCTGAGCGGGCATTCACCGCCCTGCGCGCCGAGATCGACGACCTCCTCACCTTGGACAACCCGTTCGAGGCGGCAGGCCCGTCGGCCATCGACGAGGTCGTGTACGGGGACCAGCCGAGAAGTGCCCGGACTTCGCCTGGCAGCAAGCACCGCCTTCCACGGCCGTGGCGGTGCAAGGCGGCGTGGGGCGGGCCCTGACCACGGTGGGTGAAGGGGCTCCCCCGATGGGCCGCGGCCGCAGCGCGTCGAGGTACTCCCGTCCGCGGCGCGGGCATACGGTCGGGACGTGCGTACCCGCGAGGAGAACGTCGTGTCGCCGTTGGACGTCGTGCTGACCAGTGTCGAGTACGTGCCCGGCGATCCCTGGTTCCTCACGCTCCGCTGGCAGGCGTACGACGGCACCGCCGCACCCGACATCCCGTACAGCACGCAGCTCTACTCGTCCGCGGTGCCGGAATCCCGGTACGCCGTCGGGAAACCGGTTGCCGCCGACGACGCCAGCGGGACATGGGACCAGGGGCGGGCCGGCTGTACGCTCAAACCCGGCAGCCGGTACTGGATCGCCGTCGTCACGCCGGCGAAGGTGGTCTCCAACACCGTCGCGGTCCTGTGGCAGGCGCCGTCCGTCGTCTCCGTCACATGCGACGGCGCAGCGCTCGACGTGGCCTGGGCACCGGGCGGCGCGGGTGCGACCGGGGCGGTCGCGACGCTCTCCGCGGGGGGCGGCGAGGTGTGGCGCGGCTCCGCGGCTCAGGCCGCGCCGTCGGCCGCCGCGGTGGCGTCACGTTTCGACGTGGCCGACGCGCCGCTCACGCTCGCGCCCGGCACGCTCACGCTCACGCTGCGTCCGGCCGCGACCGACACCTACGCCGTCTCCACCGGGCCCGCCGCGGTCGCCACGGCGTACACGCACCCGCCCGCCGTCCTGGCGACGGCCTACGCCTCGGGCGACGCCGCGACCGGTCTCGGCTACACCGCCGAGGTCGCCCCGCTGGGCAACACCGGCCTCCAGTACGCGGTCACCGTCCTCGCCGGCGGCGCACGCCTGGCCGGGCCGACGCTGGTCACCGCGACACCGGACGGCGACACCGCCGTGCTCGACGTGGAGGTCCCCCGCATGCCGAACGGCTCGCCGCTCTCGCTCGTCGTCGCCGCGGCCGATCAGGTGGCGACGGGTCCGCCGTCGGCGCCGTTTCCGCTCCTGGCCGTCGCGCCGTCGGTCGAGGCGACGGTGTACGCACCTCCGGGCACCGCGGGCACGGTCGAGTTGGCACTCCGCTCCCCGACGGGCGCGACGCTCGTCACCGTCACCCGGGCCGGGGCTCCGGTCGCGACCACCGTCCTCGAAGGCCGGTCAGGCCGGATCGGTCTCCCCGCCGGCCCCGGACCCTACGCAGTCACCGCCGCCGCCGTGGCCGGGGCGGCGACCGGCGTACCGGGCGCTCCGGTGCCGCTGATCACCGCGCATCCGGTGCTGGTGTCCGCCGCGTACGACGGAACGACCGTCACCGCGGACTGGGCCGAGCCCGCCGGGTCACCCGCCGCCTACCGGCTCCGTGTCCTGGCGGGTGGGGTCGTGATCGCCACGGCGTCGACGGGCAGCACCTCCGGCTCCGTCGACGTCCGCATCGACGGCGGGCTCCCCGACGGCCAGCTCACCGTCGACGTCATGGGCGTGACCGGACCGGTCATCGGGCCGGCGTCCGGGCCGCTCCCCCTCGTCACCCGGGCTCCACGGGTCACGGCCGCGACCACCGACCCTGCGACCGGGACGACGGCCGTCGCCTGGCAGGCGATCACCGGCGCCACCTCCTACCTCGTCCAGGCGTTCCGCGACGGACTCCGTGACGGCGAGCCGCGGACCGTCACCACGCCGTGCTGCGATGTCACCCCCACCCCGGGAGCGGACGCCGCGCTCGCGGTCGCGGCCGTCGTGAGCACCACCACGACCACGGTCACCGGCCCCTTCGGCGACCCGTACCCGCTGCCGACGGCGCAGCCTGTGGTCTCACGGGTGGTGTTCGACGGAGCCGACGCGACGGTCTCATGGCTCCCGGTCAAGGGCGCCACCGGCTACCTCGCCACCGTGCTGGCCTCCGAGCCGGCCGGCTCCGGTACGGCACCGGTGGGCGCCACCGAGACGACGTTCGCGGTCGACACCATGCTCGGCGGCGACTACACCGTCGTCGTCCAGGCGTTGCGCGGGGCGGACGCGGGACCGCCGTCGCCCCCGGTGCCGCTCGTGCCCGAGAGCTGGTTCCTCTCGGCCGGGCCGGCCACGACGGCGTACCCCTACGTCTACACCTCTGCCGGTGTCGCCCCGGCGGCAGGCGATGTGGCCGTGGCCCTGCCCGGCCTCGGGACGTCGTTCACCGGGCCGGTGGAGAGGGATCCGTTCCGGGTCGACGCGGCGGGCCGTACGCTGACCGTCCGCACGATGCCGTTCACACCAGAGGCGGTGCGCAGCTCGCTGCGCGAGGCGTACGCCGGGTTCCTCACCGCCGTGGAGGAGGCGGGTGCGGACGCGGCCGGAGTCGCGCTGCTCCAGCAGGCGGTGTCGCGCACGATGCCCCAGACGTTCGCCGAGACCCTGTACTACGCCTACGGCCTCGACGCCGAGTCCGGGTACGTCGACCTGCGCCCCGGCGTCGTGCTCCGTGTGGCGTTCGCCGATTACGTCAACGTCGGCCAGTCCGCGGCGCCGCCCTACGTCAACGGCTGGGTCGGCACGGGCCACGCGGACTACGACGTCACGCCGTGGACCGCGGCCGACGGCGGGCGGCTCGCCCTCGACGCCTTCCTCGCGCAGTTCGTCGCGACCGGCGCGTTCTCGGCCGGTGCGCCCGCCGGCAGCGGCAACGTGGTGAGCGGGCTCGCCGACGTGGCGGACCTGTTCGGCCTCATCGGGCCCGCCCGCTACCTGCGGCTGTTCGCTCCGGAGCGGCTCGCCGCGCCGGACGCCGTCGGTACGGCGAGGACGAGCGCCGGGTTCGCGATCGCCACCGCCGGCACGTGGGCGGCCATCGAGACCGCGGGGCGTGACCCGCGCCCCGGCTGCCCCGTCGTGGACTTCCGCGGGCGCGCCGTCCTGCGCGCGTGCGTGCGCGTGGTCGTGGACGGCGCCGGGGCCGTCGTGCCGATCGGCACGACGGTGGGCGACGTGCTTGCCCGCCTCAGCCGCCGCCCACCGTACGGCGCCGGCCGCGCCACCGGCGTCGTCCTCGCCCGCGCGACCGGTCCGGTCCCCGTGAACGGCGGCTACGACGTCGCCGCTTCCCGCCACGTCCGCTTCGACTGGCAGGGACTGCCGGAGTACGGCGCCGGCCTCGACGCGTTCTCGCTCCCGCTGCTCGCCGGCGACAGATTGACCATGCGATGACCGGCCCCACGTTCGTCCGCGTCGCCGACGGCCTCTACGAGCTCTCTTCGGACGGCGACTCGCCCGTGGCCGGGTACTGGGCCGGCTACCGCGCGAAGGGCAACCTGCCCGACCCGGCGACGCTCGACGACGTGTGGCGCGACGCCGGTGGCTCGTACGTCTTCTGCACGGCGAAGCCCGCGGCGTACCCCCCGTTCGTGGCCGGGATCGACCAGGTGCTCGCCCAGCTGCCGTACACACGGTTCGTGTGGATCGCCGATCCGGACGGCGACCCCGCCTATTGGCAGCTGTGGAACCTCACCGCCACGTCGACGGGGAGCGGCCCGGCCATCGTGTGGACGGTCCGGCAGGGCGCGTCCTTCGGCTGCGGGGGCTACGCCGTCACGGTGCCGCGCGGCACGGCGCTGACCCGGGCGCCGGCGGGCGTCGCATTGGCCGGGGCATCGTTCGACGGGCCCGACGGCACGGTGTACCGCGCGGCGCCCGGCAGCGCGGGCATCCCGTTCTCCGGCCCCGCCGTCGGCTGCCTGACCGGCACGCTGACGCTGGACCACGCCAACCCCGACGACATGGCACGCCTCGACGTGGGCCTGCGCTACTCCATGCCCGACCCGGACGACCCGAGCCGCGCTGCCGTGCTCGCCGTTCCCATGCCTCTGCTCGCGCAGGACGGCAGTGCGCTGACGGTGTACCTCTCATTCGACCCGCTGTTCCCGCTGGTGCCCGACCGCTCGGCGCTCGGGTTCTTCGCACCCGACCCGCCGGATGCGCCCGACCCGCCCGCGTTGCGGGCCCGGTTCGCCACAACGCTCGGCGCCGAGCCGACGCTGGCGCCGGTCCGCGGGACGCCGCCGCAGTGGCCCGCACGGCTGGTGTTCGCCACCAGCCCCCGCGTCGTCGACGACCCGTCCGACCCCCAGGTGTACCTGACGCCGGACGGGACCTTCCTGCTCGCCGTCGGGGCCGAGGACGGCACCCGGCTCGCGCTCGGCCTGTCCGGCGTGGAGTACGTGGACGTCGGCAACGGTGCCGTCGCACTGTTCCAGGCCGGCCACCCGGCGTTCCTGCCCGGCACGGGTGACGCGGCGCTGGAGCCGCTCGGGACCACGGCGTACGTCGCGCTGCTCCCCGACACCTCCGCGGACCTCACCTACTACGCGCAGCCGTGGCAGTCACCGCTGTACGCGCGGGCGGACGACACCGGGTTCCTCCGTTTCCACGAGATGCCCGCGGCGACGCTCGGCGCCTTCGTCGACGGAGACCCGCCCGTCGTCCCGCTCGGCGCGTACCTCGGCGTCGACCCTGCTCTGGCGCCGTACGCCGCCACGATCGAGCAGGCGGCCCTCGCCCCGGTACGCCGCGCGAGCCTTCCGGTCCGCGACGCGGCCGGCGGGCAGGCCGGCGAGGACACGGCGCTCGCCGTCACACCGAACGGCCTTCTCGCCAGGCTGACGGCCGACGGCACCGCATGGCGGCAGGCCGTCCTGGCCCGCCTGCCCGGCGCGCCCGTCGACGAGTTGGTGCTGACCGCCGTGGGCCCGCGCCTGCAGGCGCTGCTCCAGTCCGGCGAGGCCTTCGCCGTCGTCTCGGACGTCACCGAATTCTTCCGTCAGTCCTCGGTCCGCTACCGCGTCGACGACATGGTACGCGCGCTGCTCCTCGCGAGGGGCGTCCCGGCGCCGGTCGTCCAGGCGGTCGCCGACGCTGCCGGACCGGACGCCTACGACACCGAGGAGGCGTTCACCGAGCAGGTCGCGGCGGCGGCCGGGGCCTACCTCGACACGCTGCTGTCCGTCGCCGGGCTGCTGAAGGCGGTGCTCCAGGACTGGACGTTCCAGCTCTCGCCGCGTTCGTGGCGGACCGGCGAGGACGCCAGGACGGTACTGCTGGTCAAGTTCGCCTCCCGCTCCCTCACCGACCTCGCCGGCGACCTGCCCGCCTGGGGCTGGCCGGAGGCCGCGTACGACGAGCACGGCGACCCGCGGCCGACGCAGGAGCTGGTGCTCGGCGTCATCGAGGACGCCCGCGACCGCGCGGCCGTCGACCCGGGCGGCCCCTACGCGCGTTTCCTCCGCGAAGTCGCCGACAACCCGGCGTGGAACGGCGTCCTCGTCCTCAACGCCCCGGTCGCCGTCGCCGAGCTGCCGCGCGAGCTGCAGTTCGTCACCGCGGGCATCGACACAAACCGGTTCTACGCCCGCCACGTCGGGTTCGGCGTCACGCCGTTCAAGCACTCGGCCGACGGCGGCATCACGCTCGGGCAGACCGCGGCGTTCGGCCTGATCTCCTACGACGACCCGACCGACCTCCATGTCGAACCAGGGCAGCCGGACTTCGCGTTCAAGACCCAGCAGCTGTCGGCGCGCTTCGCCAATGCCGCGCTGGCCGAGTTCTCCGCCCGGGTGGAGCTGATGGCCAACCGGCTGTTCGGGTCCGTGCTCACCAAGCGCGCACCGGAGAGCGGCAACAACCTCGTCCTCCTCGGGTCGTACCAGCGGCAGAACGGCAGGCCGTCGTACGCGTTCACGCTCGTCGGCGGCGCCGACTTCGCCGCCGGGGATTCCGTGCTGCTCGGCGTCGAGGTGCTCGGCGTACAGGTGCAGACGGCCACGGGGTCGATCGACGCCGGGACGCTGGCCGTCGACTTCGTACTCACCGGCAAACTGCGGTTCGCCGAGCTGCCGCACGCCGACCTGTTCTCCTACGGCCCGAACGCGGCTCTGCCGCCGCCGGGCACGCCTGCGTTCGACGGGTACCTGCGGTTCGGGAACCTCATCGTGTCGATGGCCTTCCCCGCCGCCGATCCCGGCGCCCAGGCGTTCACGACGGCCTATGACCGGATGTCGTTCGACCTCGCGAACAGCGAGGCCCGCGTGCAGTCGCTCACCAGGGGCTTTCCCGTCCGTGTCACCGGCGCCGCGGCCAACCCGGTGCCCGACCCTCCCGGGGGGCCGCGCGGGCGGACCCCCGAGGACCTCGGCTACACCGGCGTCCTCGCGCCCCTCGACGCCGTGCTGCTGTCCCCGCCGTGGTTCGGGCTGGTGCTCACCCTCGACCTCGGCAGCCTCGGCGCGCTGGCCGGCAGCGCGGGCATGCACGCCACGCTCCTGGTCGCCTGGTCGCCCGGGACGCGGGACGAACGGCCCGTGTACTTCGGTCTGCGGCTGGCCGGCGCCGATGCGACGACGGCGAGCTGGCCGCTGCAAGGCGTGCTCAAGCTGGGGTTCCGCGGCTTCGAGCTGACGACGTACGAGGAGGGCGGCAAGCGCGAATACCTGATGCGGCTGCGCCACCTCGCGCTGTCGGTCCTCGCGTTCTCCTTCCCTCCCGGCGACCTCGACGTGCTCGTCTTCGGCGACCCCGAGGGCAGGAGCTCCGCGGTCGGCTGGTACGCGGCCTATGACTCCGGCACGCAGGCGAAAGCCGCACGGCGCAGGCTCGCGGGCGGCCGCCGGGCCCTCCCCGAGAGGAACAGGTCGCAGAGATGAGCAAGCTGGTGTTCTGGGTTCTTGACGTGGGCCAGGGGAGCGGCAACTTCCTTCAGGTCTTCGACGACAAGGACAAGCTCGTCGGTTCGGTCCTCCTCGACCTCGGCTCCGAGCGGAAGAAGGCCGACGCCGGGTTCCCCTCGGCGGAGATCGTCGCCGGACTGCTCAGCGACTCCGGCACGCTCGACCTGGTTGTGCTGTCACACAGCGACTCCGACCACATCAACCTCATCCCCGAGCTGCTGTCGTACTTCACCGCCTCGGAGCTCACGATCAACACCGTCGTCTACGGCGGAGACTACGGCCGGTACCAGAAGCGCAGCGGCACGAACATCCTCGACCAGCTCGACACGTACATGCCGGTCAACAGCCCCGATCCGCTGCCCCCGGGGTTCAGCGCGTTCTTCGGCAACCCCAAGCCGGCCCCGAATTACACGCTGGGCGACCTGAAGCTCTGGATCCTCATGGCCAACGCCGCCGAGCCGGGCCAGAAGAAGGCGAAGGTCGCCCTGCAGGCCGCCTACGGGACGAAGCGCAAGGCTGCGTCCGACGGCTACAACGTCAACACCAACTCGGTCGTCGTCCTGCTGGCATTCCGCGGCTTCCAGTTCGTCGTCACCGGCGACGCGACCGGAACGACCCTTTACCAGATCAACCGGGTGGTGAGCGCCTCGGTCAAGAAGGCGTACCTGAACGCGGTTGCCATGTTGACGCTGCCCCACCACGGTAGCGCCACAACGACGTTCGACGTCCGCGGCGGGATCGATGGCGAGGACAACCTCACGACCTTCGTCGACAACATCACGCCGTATTCCCTGACCGGCAGCGCGGACAAGGTGCGCACGTTCAAGCACCCGTCGGCAAAGGTCATGGAGTTTTTTTGGGCGGGAATCGCGCGGGGAAAGCCATACTGGAAGGACCCGACCCTGGGCGGCCGGCACTTTTACACGGCGTACTTCACCCCGGACGACAAGTACGACTACGCCGACGGCAAAGGGAAACGGTTCGCGTGGCCGAGCCGCCCGTGGTGGTACTCGGTACAGACCGAGTCGAACATCTATACGAACATGTACGTCGACCAGTCGGACAGCGGCCAGCAGGAGATCGTGCTGCCGCCCAACTCGTCGGCGCGCATGGTGCCGGACAAGCCGAAGCCGCCGCGTGCGCTCGGCGTGGCGTGGACGTACACCGTCACCAACGTCGTGACGCTCACGATGCAGGTCAACCGCCCCGACTACGAGCGGATGATCGCGGCGCGCGGCATCGTGCCGACCGGCTGGCCGCACCCCGACGCGCTGGGCGAGAACCGGTGGGTGTCGCTGCCGTCGCCCGACGAGCCCGACGAGCCCGACGCTGCCCAGGCCGCCGACGCCCGCCCGACCGCCGCGCCGCCCGATCCCGCACTGCCCCGGCACCCGGCCCCCACATCGCGGCGGCCGCTGCCCCGACTGCGGGCGCTGCCGTGACGCCGTCGCCGGAGCAGGTCTACAACGCGCTCGTACGCCAGCGCCACGACGGCACGATCGACCTGCCCGCCGCGGTCGCGGCCGAGCCCGATCTGGCCGCGCTCGGGCCGGCGCTCGACCTGCTGCGCGCGGGGCCGTCATGGCGGGTCCGGGTCGGCGAACTCACCTGGAGCGCCCGCTCGGTGAACCTGACCGGTGAGGCGTCGTTCGCCGTCCCCGGCGGGGCGGCGTTCGCGGTCGGCGTCACCCTCGCGTACGCCACCGGCGACGACGGCGGTGTCTTCGCGCTGCGGCTCGCGACAGTCTCCGGGTGGACGTTCGGCGCGGTATTCCCCACCCTGCCGCCCACCCCCGTCCAGGAGGGCGGGGTGGTGAGCTACCGCCCGTCATTCCTCGCGGACCTGCCGGTCTCCGGCGTCGTGTTCGCCGCGACGGCCACGACCGGGGGCACGGCCGGCCTGCGGCTCACCGGCGCGGTCGGCGCGTCACCGCTGTTCGACCCGTTCGCGGACTTCTACGGGCCGTTCCCACTGTGCTTCGACGGGCCCGTATCGATCCCCGCGGACGCTGCGAGCGCACCGGACCTGTCGCTGTTCGCGGCATCGACGCACCCGCCGGTCACCCTCGGACCGGTCGCCCTGGAGGAATTCGGCCTCCGGCTCGCGACCGAACTCGACCTCGACCTGGCAGTCAGCCCCGTGGCGTCGTACTCCGCGGTCTACGGCGAGGCGACGCTACGCCTCGGCACCAACGAGCCTGTGACCGGGACCGTCAGCACCCCGCTCCTCGCGATGGCGACGACCTGGCTCATGCACGTCGCCTTCCCCCTGGACGACGCGCCGGGGCTCGGCGGGGGCCTGGCAGGCATCGCGTCGGTGATCGGCGTGCCGGCCGACCTCCTGGCGGCGCCGCGCGCGTTCGACGACTTCACCGGCTTCCGGATCAGTGAGATCGACCTATCGCTCCTGCCGCCGTCGGTCACGGGCGGCGCTCCGGCGCTCGACTACGTCGCGGTCGTGTTCCGGTCGGCGAAACGCTGGACGCCGCCGGTGCCCTACCTCGCCGTGACCAATGTGGGCATGCGCTGGCTCGCGTTGTGGGGCGGCGGAGCGCCGAGCGTGTCGGGAACGGTGTTCGGCACGGTCGAGGTCGGGCAGGCCGACCTCGACCGCCGGATGCTCGCCGCGGGAAGACCACCGCGCGTCGCGATCGGCGGAGCCGCTCGCCCGCCCGCCCTCGCGACGCCGCAGGAGCCGGTGTTCTCGCTCGACGTGACGGCCTCCTTCCCCCAGTTCGTCGTCACGGGGGCGCTCTCGCAGGGCGAGATCCCGCTCGACCAGGCGCTCGGCTGGCTGTTCGGCGTGACGTTCCCCTACGCGCTCGACGTGACGCAGTTCGAGCTCGAAGCCGACCTGTGGGCGCAGACCTTCACCGGTGCCGCCGTCGTCACGACCGACTTCTCCGTCCTGGTCGGTGGGGTGGAGATCAAGCTCAGCGACGTGTTCCTCCGTGTCGACGTGCTCCAGAGCGGGGTGGCCGGCGGCATCACGGCGACGTTCGTGCTGCCCGGTGTCGGGCCCGGTGGCAGCGGCGACGCGTCGTTCGAGGTCGGCGCGCAGTACGCGGCGTCGACCGCGTGGGAGTTCCACGGCGAGCTGGGGGCGGGCGACCAGGTCGACCTCGTCACGCTGGTCGGCAAGTTCATGGGCGCAGCGTCAGACAACGATCTGCCCTCGGTCTCGCTCACCGAGCTGTCGCTCCACTTCGCGCCCACGCCGGGGACCTACGACGTCGCCGGGGCGGTGGTCGGTGTCTGGCGGCCCGTCATCCTCGGTCAGCCACGGGACCTCTCCGTCGGCGCCCGCGTCGCCGTCTCCCGCGACGCGCAGGGCGGGGTGAGCGGCTCGGTGGCGGGTACCTTCTCGGTGAACAAGCTCGCGGTCTCGGCAGGCGTGGACTTCGCCGCCAAGCAGCTTGCCTATCTATTGAAGATCCAGTTCGGCGACCTGTGGGTCTCTGCTGTCACCTCGCGGCGAGGAGAGGACAACCACCAGGTCGTCTCCGTCCGGCTCGGCGGCGTGACCCTCGGCGAGATCGTCGAGTACCTGATCGGGCTGGCGGCGCCGACGGTGAAGGTCACGCTCGACCCGCCCTGGGACATCCTGTCCAGGATCGACCTGTCGTCGTTCGTGCTGACGGTCGACCCGGCCGAGTCGACGGTGGAGTTCACGTACTCGACGACGGCGAACCTCGGGGTGATGTCCGCGGACACCGTCGGCGTGCGCTGGAAGCGGCAGCCGGACGGCCGCTCGACGGTCGAGATGATCCTCACCGGCAGCTTCCTCGGGCAGGACTACCCCTCCCAGCGACCGCTGTCGTGGGATCTGCTCGGCGGGTCGCCGCCCGCGGTGCCCGGTCAGGGGAAGTCGCTGTTCGACCTCCTCTACCTCGGCATCGGGCAGCGGGTGGCGCTGCGCGCGGAGTACCCCGACACGATCCGGGACACGGTCGCACAGCTACGCGCGGACATGAGGCCGGTCAAGCCCGACGGCAACCCCGTCGGCAAGATGCCGGAACTCGAGTTCTCGCCCGACAGCGAGTGGCTGATCGGGTTCCAGGCGGCCTTCCTCGACACGCTGGACCTGTCGTTCGTCTTCAACGACCCCCGCCTGTACGGCCTCGCCGTCGGGCTGCGCGGTGAGCGCGCCGGCTCGCTGGCGGGCCTCCAGTTCGAGATCCTCTACAAGAAGATCAGCGACGACATCGGCATGTTCCGGGTCGAGCTGCGGCTGCCGGACGCGTTCCGGCGCATCGACTTCGGCGCGGTGTCGGTGACCGTCGGGATCGTCGTGGTCGAGGTCTACACGAACGGCGACTTCCTCGTGGACCTCGGCTTCCCCCACGGCCGCGACTTCAGCCGGTCGTTCTCCGTCGAGGTGCTGCCGTTCGTCGGCCGCGGCGGTGTCTACTTCGGCGTCCTGAGCGGCGCGACCTCCAGCCGCGTGCCGCGCGTCTCCAACGGCACGTTCGTGCCGGTGCTGGAGCTGGGTGTCGGCCTGGCCGTCGGCGTCGGCAAGGAGGTGTCGTTCGGACCGCTGTCGGGGGGTGCCTACGTCGAGGTGCTCGCCCTGTTCCAGGGTGTGCTGGCGTGGTTCAACCCGTCGAGCAGCGGCGCCGCGCCCGCGATGTACTACTGGGCCCAGGCGGTCGTCGGCATCCACGGCAAGGTCTACGGCCGCATCGACTTCAAGATCGTCCAGGTCAATGTCACGATCGAGGCGTGGGCCGAGGCGAGCGTCGCGCTCGCGGCGTACCACACCTCGGTGTTCCGGCTGAACGTGGGCGTGAGCGTCAAGGCGTCGGTGAAGGTCCTGTTCATCACGGTGTCGTTCTCGTTCAGCGCGCGCATCGACGTCGGCTTCACGGTCGGCCGCGACCTGCCCACGCCGTGGATCGTCACCGGGGGGCAGTCGGCGCCGACTGCTGCCCTGCTGCGCTCCACCGTGCTCCCGCCGCTGCGCAGCCCCGGGCGCAGGGCCGCGGCCCTCGCCGCACCGCGCGGCACCACGGTGACCTGGGTTCCGACGACGAAGGTGTTCCCCGACGCTCCGCTCACCGCCGAACTGACGCTCCTGCCGGCGTTCTCCGTCGACGGCCTCGCGGTCGGCTGGAGCGTCACCCCGCCCGCTCCCCCGGCGCCGACCCACCGCGCCGCGCTGCTGCTCTTCGCACCGCTGCACGCGCCGGAGGGAGCGGCGCCAGGTGCCGAGCGGCTCGTCGAGGCGTTCCTGCGCTGGTGCTTCGCCGCGGTCACCGGGTCGCCCGGCCACGGATCCGCGACCGTGACCGCCGGCCAACTCGACGTACTGGCGCGGGCCCTGCGCGACCCCGGACAGACCGACACGCCCTTCGGGGTGGAAGACCTGGCGGTGTTCCTGGCGACCAACCTCCACTTCGACGTCACCGGGCGCCCGGCGGGTGAGGATCCGGTCGACGTGGACGGCATGGTCGTCGGGGTCCCGCCGTTCGTCGCATGGACCTCACCACAGGCACCGGGACGCGACCTGGCGACCTACCAGAGGGTCGGACCGCTCTACGAGTGGGGGATCGCCGAGTACGCCGCACGCTTCGCCGCGACACCGGCCCCGCTCCCGGCGAAGCCCGACGACCCGCTCGACGCGTACGAGTCGTTCGCCTCGTACGTCTTCCGCGACTGGTGCCTCGGACTGGCGCGGGCCGCCGTCCAGGAGGCGGCCGGCCTGCTGGAGGACTGGACGGTGCCCGCGCCCGAGGCTCCGGTGTCGCTCGCGGACATCGCCTCGCAGTTCCCCCGTGCCACCGTCTCCTACGCCGTACGTGCCGGCGACACGCCGGACAGCGTCGCCGAGGCACTCGGGACCACCACGGCAGAGCTCGCCTTCCTCGACCCCGGGCTGGCACAGGACCTCGCGCACGCCGCCGCCGGTACCGTGCTCCAAGTCGAGCTGGGAGTCTGCGCCGAGTCGGTGGCGCTGGCCAACGCGGACTTCCCGCTGACCGTGACCGAAGCGCTGCCACTGGGCACCGTGGACCACCAGGTCGAGGCGTCGGAGACCCTCCGGGCCGTGGCCTTGCGCTTCGGTGTCGCGGATCCCGACGTGATCGCGCAGGTGCTGGACGACCCGGCGCTGCTGCGCGCCGGCGCCGTACTGGAGGTGCCGGCCTTCACGCTGACGGAGGGCTCGTTCACCTCCACCGTCGAAGCGGCAGCGGCGATGTTCACGCACTACGTCCCCGACGCCGAGGTCGAAGCCGTCGAGTGGTACCTCCAGGCACTTCCCCACCTCGACCCCGACTACACCGCCGGCGGCGGAACCGAGCTGCAGGTCCCGACCGAGTTCGGCGATTGGGAGCACCCGACGACCTACACGACGCTGCCCGGCGACACCGTCCGCTCCGTCGCGGCCTCGCTCGCGCTCGCCCAGGGCGCCGCCACCGGCGCGGGCGGGCCGCCCGGCTGGCCGGCGTTCCGCGACGCGGTGACCCGGGCCCCGGACGGCGGGTTCGCCATCCCCGCGGCGACGACCCGGATCCAGCCCCGGGAGACGCTCGCCGCGCTCGCCGCCCGTACGGTCGTCCACACCTCCGCAACGGTCGGGCAACTCGTCGCGACCGCCGACATCCTGGCGCCGCTCGCACTGGTACCGGTGCCCGACGTGGCCGCGACCGTAACCGCCGGCCGTGACACGCTCGCCGCGCTCGCGGCGCACTACGCGCTGCCGGTGGCCGACCTCGCCGAACGGATCGCGACCAGAGCGGTGTTCGCACGCAGCGGCGACCGGACGGAGCTGCACGTCCCGCACGTGCCCGCCGCGTCCATCGACCAGGTCATCGCTCGTGTCACCGCCAGCGAGGCGCTCGGACAGATCGCCGGGCTGGTGTCGCGGCAGCTCCTCAGCGGCCAGCGGGTGCCCGCACCGGCCGACGCCGGCGGCGGGCACCGGGCCGCAACCGGCGCCCTCACACCGCTGCACGATCTGACCGGCCAACAGTTCGACAGCCCCGCGCCCGACCCGTCCGAACCGGAGGCCGTGGCCCTGCGCATCGGTCTCACGTCAGCGGCCGACTGGCTGGTGCTGCGCGAGTCCGCCACCACGGACGGCGCCGTCGTCCGCAGCGACATCACGACCCGGCTGACGCTGGAGTTCACCAACGCGGACCTGCTGCGGCTCTACCCGCCGACGGTCATGACGATCGAGCCGATCAGCCCGCCCGCGCCGCTGCCGCTGGGCGAGCCGGCACCCGTCAGCTACGGCCTCGACCACCGCGTCGAGCTCCAGTCCCCGATCCCGATCCCCGTCCCCGGCCGGGACGCGGCCGCCACCGGCAGCGCGAGCCTGTGGTCGTTCCCGCAAGCCCTGCGGGCCCGCGCGGCACTGTCCCCGACAACGCCGTACGACGTGGTGCGCACGGCCGCACCCGGGCTCACCCCCAAGCCCGGCGACATCGTGGGGGACTCCACGTTCGCGACGACGGTGACCTTCGGGGTCCGGAAGGTCGGCACGCTCCCCCACGTCTACGAGCTCGTCGGCGCGGACACCACCGACCGCGACGTGCTGCTCGCGCTCTGGGCACACCTGGCCGACGGCCACGGCGCCGACGCCTTCCTCGCCGTCGCGCCGCCGCCCGACGCGTCCAACACCTCGGGGCTCGCGGTACTCGCGGCGGACACCTCTTGGACCTTCATCCTCAAGACCAACGAGTCCACCGAGTCCAAGCCCCCCTCCGCTGCGCCGTCGGGCACCGGCCCGCAGCCCTGGGCCGCCTCGCTGGCCGACGTCGCGGACTTCCTCGTCCTGCTCTGGCAGGGCAGCGTCGTCGGCGGTACCGGCTACTACCTCCGGTACCGGTCGGCGACCGACGACGACCTCCCGGCCGGTGCGTTCGACCCCGACGGACTCGCCCGCCTGTCACTGCTCGTCGTCCTCGACGACCGGGCGGACCCCGCACCCGGCGGGCGCACGCTGCTGCCCTTCGACACCTGCGCGGTCCTGGCGCCCGGCCTCGATCCGTCGGCCACGGCACTGTACGTCGAGGCGGCCGAGCCGGGCGCCGAGACCTCCATCGTGCCCGTCGTACCGCAGGGGCTGACCGGTTTCACGACCACGCTGGCGCAGCCGCCGGACGACGACACGCCCGAGGCACGGGTCGCCCGGTTGTTCAGCCTCCTGACGTACGACGCCGCGACGCCGCTCGGCGCGTGCGGGCTGCCGGTCCCACCGGCGGACAACGACGGCACCGGCCTGCCCGCATGGCACCGTGACCGTCTCGCGCGGGCCCGCCGCTTCGGACGTGCCGTCACCGAGGCCGAACCGGCGTACTGGAGATTCCAGCAGGTCATCCCCTACGCCCGCACCGCGACCCCGGAGCCGGCCCCGGCGGTGCCGGGCCTGCCGGACAGCGCGGCGGACCCGTACCGGGGCATCGCCGGCGAGACGACACCGGTCGCGCCGATCACCCTCGGCCTGTGCGACGTGCTCGGGAACAGGGGCGTCTCGACGGGAGCCGACGGGGAGACGCCGTACGTCGTCGACGCGCCCGCCGGCTACACCGACACGCTGCTCGCCGTCACGCAGTGGCCTGCCGTGTCGCTCTCGTACACCGTGTCACCGAGCTCCGCGGGTCCCCTGCTCACCGTCACGATCGCTCCGCAGGCGGGCGCCGCCGCGCCGGAGCCGGGCAACTCGGCGGCCAGCGCGATCCAAGCCGCGGCCCGACAGGCCGAGCGCTACGCGACCGCGTACTACCAGCTCGCCGGCGGCCGGACCACGGCATCCCTGGTCACGACGCTCATGCCCGGCGGCGACGGCGCGCCCGACCCGCTGGCCGTGGACGGGACGCCGCTGTGGCGCTACGCCGCGGCGGGCTTCCTCGCGTCGGCCGCCGCCGCGGCCACCGCACCGGCCACCGCCTCGGCGACCGTCACCCACCTCGTCACGGCCTACGGAGCCTCGCCGGAAGGTCTCGCGACCGCGAACGCGAACGCCGAAGCCGCCGCTCTCTTCGGCCCGGACGCGCCCGTCGTCCCCGCGTACGGGGTCTTCGCCGAGGGCCGCAGCGCCGACGACCTCGTCCACGGACTCGGCCCCGGCTGGCCGCACCCGGCGAGCGGCGCGGCGCTGCTCGCTCTGGAGGAGAACGCGGACCTCCCCCTGCGGCCCGCCAGCACGCTGACGACCCCCGCGGCGTCCGTCTCCTTCGCCGACCCCGACGCGTCGCTCGACGCGGTCGCCGCCTCCGCACACACCCTCCCGGGGCTGCTCGCCGCGGACAACGCGACGACCCCTGGCGTACTGCGTCCGGGGTTCGTCTTCCTGTGGGAGGACGTGCCGCTCGCGGTGCCGCAGCAGCCGCCGTACTCCTTCGCCGACGTGGCAGCTGCCTACGCCGCGCTCGGCCACGACGCGGACGTCGCCACGCTCGCCGCCGCCAACGCCACGCGGCCCGGCATCCTCGACCCTGCCGCCGAGCTGACCTCCCGGCACTACGTCGCCGTCGAAGGCGACACACTCGCCGCCAACGCCTCCGGCGCGACAAGAGCCCGGCTCGCCGATGCGAACGGCGACACCGACGACCTGTTCGAGGCGGGCACGCTGCTCTACGCCGGCGATTTCACGGGGGTGACGGTGCCGCCCGGGCAGACACTGCACGAGCTGGCCGACCGCTACGCCTGCCCACCGGCCCTGCTCCTGACCGCGAACGCCGCCCGCCCGCTCGCCGACGCCGTGCTGCCCGGCTGTGTCACCGTGCCCGGGACGGTGCGGGTGCCCTACACGCTGCGGCCCGATGACACCCTCGACGCGCTCGGCCCGGCGTTCGGGACGACGAGGCTCGGGCTGGGAGGCCTCAACGCAGCGATGCCGGGCGTCCTCGCCCCGTACCGGACGGTCTCCGTCGACACCCCGGAGGGACCGGTGGCCACCATGACCACCGTCGACGACACCCTCGGCGCGGTATGGCAACGACTCGCGGCACAGGGGGAGGTGACGTTCGAACAGACGGTGGCGGCCGTTGCGAGCGACGCGTCCTACCTCGCGGACGGTGCGCTACTCGTCTGCGGGCCGGCTGTGCTGGCCGGTACGGGCCCGGCGTTGACTCCTGCGGGTGCGGCAGCGGCGTACGGCCTGGACCCGGTGGCGTTCGTGCAGGCGAACGCCGGTGTCACCGGGCTGGTCGAGGACGGTGTGACCCTGACCGTCGACGGCGTGAGCGTCACCACGGGTGCGCACGACAGCCTCAACACCGTCCTGACGCGCTTCGCCGCGGCGGGCGCCGCGCTGACGTCGGCCGGCCTGGTGGCGGCCCTGGCGGACGTCGCGTTCCTGCGGCGCGGTGCACGGGCGCTGCTGCCGCAGGCGCGGGTCTCCGTCGCCGCGGTGCTGCCCGCCGAACTGCCGCTGGCGAACACCACCGTGCCGTTCCCCCTCTCCATCGCGCTGCGACTGGCGCGGCCCGACGTCCTCGTCGACCCCGTCTTCCGGACCGCGGACGGCTCGGGGGCCGCCGAACGCTCGGACGCGCCGGTGCCGCCCCACGTCACGGACAGCGGCGAGCAGGGGAAGGAATCGCTGACGCTCGCGGCGTTCGAGGCATCCCTCAGGGCGGCGTTCCCCTTGCTGCGGCTGGCCACCGGACGTGCCCCGGGCGGCGGAACCGACCTGTCCGTGGTGGCCTTCACGGAGGAGGGCGGCATCCCCGAGGTACACGTCGCGCCCGGCCTGACCTGGCACGACGGGGACGGTACCGCGAGGACGATGCCGCGCGTCTTCGCCCTGCGGCCGCTGTCCCACGAGCTCGTCAGCCGTACCGGTGTCCCGGTTCACGCCCTCGGCCCCGACGGTGCCCTCGTCCCCGATGCGACACCCACGGACTTCGACGGCGTCGACTCCGAGGTGTGGGCGCGGCGCCTGCTCGCCGACGTCGATCTGTTCCTCACCGCGGCCTACGCCACCGCGGTGCACGCCGACCCCGCGACCGGCGACGCGCTGGCCCTGGTACTCGCCGCGAAGCGCACGCTCTCCCGGGCCGTCGCCCGCGGCCTCTGGCCCGTCCTCGACGTCGCCGACCCCCACGCGGTGCCCGCGCGGGCCGCCGCCGTCGCGCGGCTTGCCGACGAGCTCTCGGTGAGCCTGTCGCGTGCCTATGACGCGGCCGCGCTCGTACAGTACGACGCCACCGTCACGCCGCCGACCAACACCGCGGGCGGACGACCGGCCCGGCTGTACGGCACGCTCGCTACACCGTCCGGAGCCTCGTACACCCTGTCGTCGGCGAAGACGGATCTGTCCACCGCCTCGTCGTACGTCGGGTTCCTCCTGAGCCTGCCCGATCCGCGCTGGCAGGCGTACGTCCCCGTCGACCTCGACTACGGATTCCTGGACCTGGAGTACGACATCGCGGCCGAGCCTCGGATCGGCGGCTACGAGGCGTCCCGCTGGCTCGCCTTCTACCCGCCGCTGACCGGCGACGCCAGACCCCCGGCGCTACGGACCACGCTCGGACGCGCCAACGTGCCGGTGCCGCTGCGCGCGTACCCGGCGCCGCCGGTACTGCTCGGGCAGACGGCCGGCGCGACGTTCGCGCAGGAGCCACCGACTCTCGCCGGCGCGCCGCGGTGGACGTACGGAGTCGGCTACGTGCACGAGCACGCGGCGCAGGACGAAGTGCGCGTGACCGTGGCCTTCAACGTCACCGGTGGGGCCGGACCCGCCGACGCAGGCACCGACGACGTCGTGAGCGCGCTGGCCCGCTATGTCTCGGTCGCCGACGGCCTCTGGTCGCTGCTCGCCGGATACGTCACGGACTCCGGCGACGGTTCGGCGCGGGCCAACGCCGCGGGAACCTTCGCCGGCCTCGTCCGCCTCGTCGCCGACGCGTGGGACGGCAGGTGGCCCGCCGCCGCCGCGGCGACCGCGGAGCAGCACGCCGCCCCGGCGGCCGTGGAGCCGCCCGCGGCGACGCCCGGCCCCGACCCCGTCGAGGTCACCGTCGGCGTGCGCGTCGGCTACACCGTCGAGGACGACGTCACGTATCTCGCCTCCGTCGAGCTCACCCCGGTGACGGCGACGCCCGGCCCCGGCGGCGCGTGGCCCGAGGTCTCCTACGTCGACGCCGCGGGCACCGCCGTTCCGCTCGTCCCGGACGCACCCGTCGGCGGTACGCGCAGGTACCGGTTCGACCCGCCGGTGCTCGCAACCGGGTGGCCGCAGTTCCGGCTGTGCTGGCCGGGGCTGCACGTCATGGAGTACCAGAACGCCTGCGCCACGCTCACCGTCCGCCGCAACACGCGCCTCGTCCCCGACGGGCCGCCCACCGACGAGCAGTTCGTTTTCCGCACCGCCCCGGCCGTCGCTCCCGACGTCGTGACGCCGTTGAACATCTGGGACGAACCGGTCGACCTAACCGAGCTGGGTCCGCTCGACGACGCCCTCACCGCCGCATTCGCCGCACTCGCCGGCGGCTCCACCGACGCGGGGGCCGCGGTGGGCGTCGGCTACGGCTTCCAGATCCTTCCCGGAACCGACGGCGCGTCGGGCCTCGTGAGCCGGCTGCCCATCGCACTGGCCCATGTCGTCATGGACGGGTCGACCGGCGCAACGGTCGGGCAGGTCGCGGCCGACTGGCTCAGTGACAACGACCCGCCCGCCGCCCGCGCGCGACTGTTCACCTTCTCGCTCACGCTGTTCTCGCAGCTCGATCCGAGCGCGGTTCAACCGCTACTGACGATTCCTCAGCTCATCCACCGCATCCTGTAGCAGGTGGCTCTCAGCCGGCCGCACGAGAAAGAGTCGGGCGGTGGATCGGGGTCCGCGAGGCGCGGGGCAGCAGGGACCGGCCCGTCACCCATGACCGGACATGCGACGGCGCTTCGTGTACGACGCGGTCACGGCTGGCATCCACCCTGGTCTCCTCCTGGACCTTCAGCCGACTCGTGGCGATCCGCGTCACCGTCGCCTACCCGCTCGCCGTCTTCGACCCGTCTGCCGGGCCCGCTGCCTTCTCAGACGTACATGTCGAACGGTCCAGGTACGCGATGTCGACGTCGCGGTTCCGCAGGTGCGCCAGCTCGTGGAGGACTATCGCACGCAAGGCTTCGGGGTCGGTGCGGTGCAGCGTGATCAGACCCCGGCTGAGCATGACGTAACGCTTGCCCGCCCTGCCGAAGGTGAGCCCGTTCACACTGCCGTCGAGAAGGCCCACCAGCAGGTTCGTCCGCCGGTTCACCACAGCAGAGCATCGTCGGCGACTCCCCCGCACCGAGCGAGCAGACGTGCGGCCTCGGCGTCACCCGGGGCGGACCACCCCGCAGCACTACCCCCGCCGTCCCCCGCGGCGAGCGCCCGTCGACCAGGTCCGGCCAGCGGTGCTCCCTCCGGCATGCCAGCCTCATGCCTCCCGCTCTGGGACTGGTGTGGCCTGACGTCGAGGGGGCCGTCGTTCGCACGGGCCGAGGTCGAGCGCCTGATCGCGGAGGGGAGTCTCGTCTCGGCGGTCCGGCTGGGCGGCAGGCCCTCCGGTGACTTCACCTTCAGGCTCAAGCTCTGATTCGCGTCAACTCCCCCTTCTGCGGCCTGAACTGACAGGTCGCGGGAAGGGGGATGTCCGACCCACGGGGTAGGGTGCGCGCGATCGCCCCAACTACCTTTGCGGAGAAGGAACATGCGCATATCCTCTGCCCTGCCCGCCGCCCTTGCCCTGACGGCCGCGACGCTCGCGGGAGGGGCGGCCCCGGCCGCCGCCGAGACCACCCTCAGCACGGTCAAGCTGGAGGCCGGTGCCAACCTCCACCACAACACCGCGAAGGTGAACTACGAGCGCATCGACGGCGCGGTGAACTCCGTCAAGGTCACCTACGTGCTGATCACCTCCGGCGAGCGTGACTGCGCCTGGGTTCAGTGGAACGACCCGAAGGCCGGCGGGGACGGCTGGACCTCCCTCACCCCCGAGCCTTCGTGTCACGGCATCGGCATGGGGGAGCCGCGCGAAGTCGTCATCAAGGCCCCGGCGGGCCACCCGCTCAAGGTGCGCCTGGCCGCCTACCACTCCGACAGCGCCGACGTGATGCACAAGGACATCGCGAGGCTCTAGCCGCGCGGCCGGACGGGACAGTCGGCCCGGACGGTCTTGCCTGGGCCGACTCGGTGCTCCCCCGCGCGGGGGAGCCACCTCGCCATCCAGGACCAGACCGCTGGGCATCTGCTCCGCGGCCGCGATCATATCGGGCTCTCCGGGGGCGAGCCGGGCCTGGTCGACGAGCGCGTGGTAGGCATTCGCGTGCGCGGCGGGCAGGGCCGCCGCCACGTGCGGGCCGATGTGCGGCGGCCTGCGGCGTACGAGCGGGGCGGGCCGCCCGGGTGTGTGCGGTCCGTATCCGTCAGGGCGAGGACGTCGTGGAGGTCGGGGCCGACGTACGACACCTCGATCTCGATTTCGCCCTCTGATCATTTGCCTGCACGGTTGATGGAATGGCGCGAAATCGCCATTCCAAACCGTCGACGCCGTTGCCCGGGGCCACTCTCTAACACCCCCTCCCATATTGAGCACACCCCCGCTTCATTCGAAATGATGAACAGTCGATACGTGTAGACGGCCCGGTAACCGAGGTGGCGGATTGCACCTATCCTGTAGCCGCGAGACGCACGGCGAGCAGCACTTCTGCCGCTCTGGCGGCTGCCGTGTCCCCGGCTCAGTGCACGCCGGCTGCTCCGGTCATCCATTTTTCGAATAATGGGCAGGCGGCTGGCAGCATGTCTCGCTCCCGCGTTTATCCCCTAATAAGCCTCGAGCGGTTCCCGACGCCGTTACCGTCTGACCTTGAACACATCCGGTCGCTGCTTGGCGAATCGCTCAGAATCGGACATGCGAATGACCATCGAACACTCCGGTTTGCACCTGTCGGCGCTGCCGACCGACGAGGACTACCGGCTCGGCACCGACGCCTACACCGATGAACACAGGACAGCGGTCCTCGCCAAGCTGGGTGAGTACCTCGGCGAGCGGCGGGGGCGTCTGCTGGGCTACCAGGTCAACCTGTCGCTCGACGGCCACACCGCCCTCGGCCGCTTCCTCGGCCACCACATCAACAACGCCGGGGACCCGTTCGTCGACAGCAACTACAGCCTGCACTCACGGTGGCTGGAGCGCGCGGTCCTGGAGCACTACGCCCGCCTGTGGCACGCCCCGCTTCCCCAGGATCCGGCCAACCCGCAGGACCAGGACGGCTGGGGCTACGTCCTGTCCATGGGCAGCACCGAGGGCAACCTCTACGCCCTGTGGAACGCCCGTGACTACCTCGACGGTAACGCCCTCGTACGCGACGAGATCGCCGGCGACCACAGCTGCCGCACCACCTACCTCCGGGCCAAGCACCCCGACGACAACCCCAACGCATACTCCCCAGTGGCGTTCTTCTCACAGGAGACCCACTACTCCCACATCAAGGCCATGCGGGTACTGGACATCCCGACCTTCTACGACCTCGGCGGAAGCCTCTACCCGGGCCGGTGCCCCATCGACCTGACCGGCACCGGGATGCAGACCTACAACGGCTGGCCCCTGGGCGGCGTCCCGACCACCGGCGGCGACGAGGGACCCGGCACGATCGACGTCGACGCCCTGGTCGCCCTCGTGGACTTCTTCGCCGCCAAGGGCCACCCCGTCCTCGTCAACTTCAACATCGGCAGCGTCTTCAAGGGCGCCTACGACGACGTCCAGACCGCCTGCGAGCGCCTGCGCCCCGTCTTCGAGACCCACGGTCTCATCGACCGCACCGTCCGTTTCGACCCCGACGACCTCGACCGGGTCAGCATCCGCAACGGCTACTGGATCCACGTCGACGGGGCGCTCGGCGGCGCCTACGCCCCCTACCTGGAGAAGGCCCGCAACGCGGGGCTCATCGACACCGCGCCCCCGGTGTTCGACTTCCGCATCCCGGAGGTGTCCTCCATCGTCACCAGCGGCCACAAGTACCCCGGGGCGCCCGTCCCCACCGGCATCTACATGTCCCGCGCGGGATCCAAGCTGCGCCCGCCGTCCGACCCGGCGGTCGTCGCCTCCCCGGACAGCACCTTCGCCGGCTCCCGCAGCGGATTCGCCTCCCTGGCCATGTGGAACCAGCTCGCGCAGCTCGGTGAGGAGCAGCAGGTGCGTCAGGCCGCCGAGGTCCTGCGGCTTGCCGAGTACACGGCGGAACGCCTCCGGAAGCTCAGCTCCATGCTGCAGGAACGCGGCGAGCCCTGGGCCGAAGACGGTATCGAGGTCGGCCACGGCGACCACGCACTCAGCGTCTGGTTCCAGCAGCCCCGGGCCGAGATCGCCAAGAAGTACTCCCTGGCCTGCGTCCCGCTCAACCTCGGCGGCCGCCGCCACGACTACAGCCACGTCTACGTGATGCCGCACGTCACGCAGGAACTCATCGACGAACTCATCGACGACCTCTCCCTCCCCGGAGCATTCGATCGCTCCGCCGAAACCGACGCCGAACGGCCGCTGCTCCCCGGCCAGCGCTGATCCGGCACCGTCCCAGTCCGGCCCCACCCCCGACTCAGGCACCAGCGCCGCCCCGCCATGCGGCGGCCCACCGCGCCTTCGCGTGAGGGGTGCCGGGCGACTCCCGCCGCCCGCCTGCGGGCGGCGGGGTTCCACCATGAGGTCGAGATCCATGGCGAGGCCTGCCGCAAGCCGGCCGCCGCGATGCTGTGACCAGGGCGCGCAGGGTCGTGCGGACCAGGCGGCCGGAGATCTCGGAGGTCGGGCCCCGGTGTCCGGGTCGCGCGGCACGCAGATCGCCACGTGCAGGCCGGGAGCGGCGTCAAGGCGGCTCGCGAGTGCGGCAATGAGGTCGGCCGCGTAGGGCGGTACAGGATCGCCCCGTGGCTGCGCAGTCCCGTTGCGCCGGTGCGAGGCCGGGGGTCTCGATGTAGATGAAACGGCGTGCACGGCCAATTGCGTCGAGAAGCGCCCACTGGGCATCGCGGCGGCCGTACGCGGAGGTCATCACCTCGCGTTCGGCCTCCTCGAACAGCCTCTCGCGTGTCGGTTCCGACAGCGTGTCATCGTCCTTGAGGCCTTTCAGCGCGTTGATGATCTGCGTGCGGTACGGCACGCCGGCCGGAACGAGGTTGTATTCGACCCGGTCGACGAGATCGTCGACGTTCTGCGGGCGCGTCGTCGAGTCGGGGTCAATCGCCCCGCTCGTACGCAGCACGGCGAGTTCGGGTGTCGCGCAGATCGGCACGATCATCTGCATCGCAACGCCAGCCATGGTGCCGAGGGGCAAGGTGGCCATCGAAGGTTGGTCCCAGCGCGCGTTGGTGATCTCCGCCATGCGCGTGTCGAAGCGCGTCGTACGCCGGAAAGCAGCACGCCCGAGATCCCACGCGAGTCGCCCGCCGTCCGCTCGGAAGGTCCCGGTCCCCGTCCCGGCCGGTCCCCGCCGGGACGGGGACCGGCCGCGGAGTTCACCGCGCTGGGCCGCCCGTGTCCCCCGCTGCTGCGTGGCGCATGGCCGACAACCGGGCGCCGGCCAGCGCCGATGTGGCGTTTGCGGCCTGCGATCTTCTTGCCGGCGCCGACCGGCGGCAGCGCGGTGGCGGCCACTACCGGACCGGAATCCTGCCAGTTGGTGAGCGTCGACCACCCGTCCGGCGCATTGCCAACGCCCTCCGCCAGCCCGTCCTCCGGCTCACTTCCGTGGTGTTAGCCCATGCGGGCTGGCGTCCGAATCGCGCGCCACTGACCTGCCGATTCCCTCGTCCGCCGGCCGCAGTGCGCCGAGCCGTTGCACCGCACCACAGAAGTTGAGCCAGAGCCGGTTGAAGTGAACGAAGCCACTCCAGGGCGGCACGGAGCTGCGGGTCCTGCCCGTAGGCCTCCTCACCGGTCGCCCACGGTGCCGCCACGCCGGCGTCGATGGCCCGCACCAAGCAGGACGAGCGCTTGGCCTTCTGCGACGCCTACCGCGGCCGGAGGAAACCGAAGCCGTCGCTTGGCGGCGGCACGTATACGAGGCGCGCCACCTCGGCGCGCTGCGCCTGGAGCGTCACCGGCTCGGCAACGAGGCCGGCATCCGGGACTCCTATGCGGCGGTGGCCGGGGAGTTGTCCGCGCTCGTCCCCTGACGACGAGGGCGCCTCTGGACTTGGGAGGCGCCTCTCGGTTGTTCGGTCAGGGGCGGCCGACGGAGGTGTACCGGAATCCGATCTCGCGCAGGCGCGCGGGGTCGAGGAGGTTGCGGCCGTCGAACATGACCGGTGTGCGCATGGCGCTGTGGGCTTCGGTCCAGTCGACTTCGGCGAGTTCGGACCATTCGGTCACGATCACTGCCGCGTCCGCGCCAGCGAGGGCCTGCTGGGGGGTGGGGTAGCGGGTGGTGGAGTCCCAGGGTTCACCGGCGGCCGGGCGGGCGAGGGGGTCCCAGGAGCGTACGTGGGCGCCTTCGGCGAGCAGGCGGCTGGCGAGCACGGTGGAGGGTGCTTCGCGCATGTCGTCGGTGTCGGGCTTGAAGGCCATGCCGAGGAGGGCGATGCGCTTGCCGGCGAGGTCGCCGAGTTCGTCCTTGAGGTGCTGGACGGCGCGGCGCTTTTGGATGTTGTTGACGTTGATGACGGCGGTGAGGAGCTGGGGGTGGAAACCGGTGTTGGAGGCCATCTGGCGCAGGGCTTCGCTGTCCTTGGGGAAGCAGGAGCCGCCCCAGCCGATGCCGGGGCGCAGGAAGTGGGCGCCGAGGCGGTGGTCCATGCCGACGGCTCCGAGGACTTCGGTGACGTTGGCGCCGGTGTTCTCGCAGAGGGTGGCGATCTCGTTGGCGAAGCTGATCTTCGTGGCGAGGAGGGCGTTGGAGGCGAGTTTGACCATCTCGGCGGACTTCACGTCCATGGTGGCGACGGGGGCGTTGATGCCGGTGTGCAGGGCCGCGACGAGGGCGCCGGCGGTGTCGTTGTCCTGGCCGATGACGATGCGGTCCGGGGCCATGAAGTCCTGGATGGCTCGGCCTTCGGCGGTGAACTCGGGGTTGGAGACGTAGCCGACGTCGGCCTGGCCGATCTCGTCGAGCAAGGCGCGGGCGCGGGTGCCGGTTCCGACGGGGACGGTGGACTTCATGACGACGGCCTTCAGGTCGCGGGCGTCGGCCAGGGAACGGACGACGGACCACACGCGGGAGAGGTCGGCGTCGCCGGAGGCCGATGGCGGAGTGTCCACGCAGACGTAGGCGATCTCGGCGCCGGAGACGGCCTTGGTGAGGTCCTCGGTGAAGGTCAGACGTTCCTTGTTCCGGGCGATCATGTCGCCGAGGCCGGGTTCGTGGATGGGGACGTCACCGGCGCGGAGGATGCGGACGCGCTCGGGGTTGATGTCCCGGACCGCCACGTGGTGGCCCAGCTCGGCGAGGCACGCTCCGGTCACCAGCCCGATGTATCCGGCGCCGAACACCGCGATGCGTCGCTCTGCCATGTTCTGTCCATCCTTCTCGTGCCGGTTCATTATGGTTGTTCGGATATGCCCGGGTGGCGCCCGGATCTCGGGCGCCACCCTACTCGGCAGCGCTTCCACTGCCGGAATCCTGCTGCTTCCCCCGGCGGGGCGACGTCGGCGGGCCGCTGGCGCGCGGTTCAGGAGGTCCGGTCGGTGAGGACGCGGTCGTAGATGTCGAAGTAGCGGGGGGTGAGGTTGCGCCACTACGCCGAGAGCCCTCGGGATCGGTGAGCAGCAGGCCCAGGGCGGTGCCCGGATGCGGCTCTCCGGGGACTCGAAGCACTGCCCCGGCTCTCCGGCGAAGAAGTGGCCCGCAGGCATACCGCACCGGCCGGGCCTTCGGGAAGCTGAGAGGGAGGCGCCTTGCACGACCCCCGACCCGCGACCCGCGACCCACTGCTCCGATGACCAGGGGCCGCTTCGGTCAGCTTCACGGTGTGGTTCCGCGCCCGCCGCTTCGCGAATCGGGCGCGGAACCACGTCCTGGTCAGCCCTCCATCAGCACGAGGTCCGGCTTGCTGGTGCCGACCCACGCATGTGTGGGGTGCGAGGTGTTGCAGGTCCACTGCACGGCGTGGGCGTCATGGGCGGTACTGCCCCCGTGGACCGTGGCGCAGAGTCCGTTGCCGATGTTGAACAGTACGGCCCCGCCCCCGGTGCTGGTGCCGGTACGCCACTGCTGCGTCGCGTACTCGCGGCAGTCGAACTGCTCCAGGACGGCGCCGTTGGCGCTGCTGCCGTCTCGAATGGACAGGCAGTGTTTGCTCTGGCCGGGCGCCGCTGCCCGGTGAAGGCCAAGGGCGCCCGCACCAAGGCCCGCCGCCGGGGCCAGGCCCGCGAGGACTACGTGCTGGAGACCGTGTACTGGGATGCCGGCACCGCCCGCCTCCTGCCCCGACTGCTGAAGGGCCGCACCTGCGGGCCGGTGGCCCCAGGGCCGGCCCTTGCGGACTGGATCCGCGCCCTCCCGCCGCAACGCGGTCACGAGCTTGCCGAAGCAGCGCGGGCTCAGCCCGGTGAACGGGGCTATCCAGGACGGCTCCGAAGCGGTGATCACACCAGCCATGTCCAAGATCGTCTAACGGCGTGATCGCCTCGCCCATCGAGACTCAGTGATCGGGATTCGGCCGCAGCGAGATCACCCAAGTCGTCGCCCGAGGTATTACGGTCTTGATGTGATCTACCTGATAGGCGGCCCGCCACGGGTGGGTAAGAGCACCCTCGCATGGATGCTGCTGGAAAGAGAGGGCATTCCGGGATGCCCGACCGACGCTCTGGTGTCGATGCTGCAGCGCGCTGCACCCGAGCACGGCGTGCGGCATGGTACGCATCCAGACAAAGCAGTGCTCGCCCAGCCGTTCCTCATCGAGTTCATCCGTGCATCTGCGGAGGCTCTGGATGACTCCGATCCCGAGGACGGCTATGCAGTAGAGGGGGACATCGTCACACCGGCGGCGGCCACGGCTGCCGCCGGTCTCGGGATACCGCTGACCTCCGTCTTCCTTGGAAATACGAAGCTGACCCCCGAACACCTGCGGGTAGCCCCGGACTGGCTCGAAGGAGCCGATGACACTACCTACCGGGAGATCGCCGCGTGGGTCAGGCAGCAGAGCGCTGCCCTGCGTGAAGCGTGTGCGGCCAGCGGGCACGCCTACGTCGAGTTGGGGACCGGCTACACGCAGGGCATCGAGCGGGCCTACTCGGCGCTGGCAGAGAAGGCCTGACCGCTCGCCGTCAGCACCGCGGACACTTACGCGACAACCCTTAGCTTGATCTTTAACGTCCGAGTTCGAACGTGGCCTCCTGCTTGACCACTCGGTTCGGTAACCGCCGTACGCGGAAGCGGCCTTCGTCTGGATCATGTGCTCCGACCAAGGAAACACTCACATCCAGCGCGAAGGCCGTGGGATGGGTTGCTGCATGAGGATGTCCCGCGGGAGGCGCTGGCGGATCTGTCACGCTTCCGGGGCGAGTTCTGCTCCTGCCTGACCGCTCGTTCGGACGCGTTGTTCGAGCTGACCGACGCGATCTTGTGTGGATGGCTGTGACCAGCACTTTCGCCGCACGCCTGGCAGCGCACCCGCCCTCAGTCGGTATCTCGGGCATGGGAAGTGGTGGGACCGGGCGGTCGAGCCTTGATGGCTCAAGCTTCGATCTGTATCCAGCTGTCGCCGGCGCGGAGCCAGAGGACACCGTCGCGGCCCTGGGCGCAGCGCATGACTACCGGCCCCGGTAGTCGCAGCTGCTCCTGGGCGGTGATCACCCAGGCATCGTCGACGAGCTCCGCGCGGCTCAGCTCGACGCCGGGACGGTTGTGGAACCGGTGGGTGAGGAGCATCCGGGTGCCGCGGACGGCGATGCCGTCGGTGTCTCTCAGGGGGTTGCGGTAGCTGGTGATGTCGCCGGTGGCGGGAGCGACTCGGGATAGGAAGGCACCCTCGGGGCTGTACCAGGCGAGCCAGGCCACGGCCTCCTCGGTGGTGCCCGCACTTCCGCCGAGGGGCCATACGGGGAGCCGTCCCTGAGGGCTCCAGGTGTGGGTACCGTCGGTGTCCCAGCGTGCCAGGCCGGCACTGGTCTCCGGGTGGTCTCCGTAGATGCCCTCGTCACCGTACGAGGTCCAGATGCCGCCGTCGCGGTCGGTGACGATGTAGTCGATGTCGTCGCCGATGCAGAAGTGACTCACCGGGTATCCCCCGGAGGAGTACACAACCGCGTTCCTCTCCCAGATCCCGTTCTGATCCCGGCGTACGCGGCCTGACACCAGCAGAAACCGTGACCACGAGAGCAGGGCCAGGTGGCTGGTCCTCGCAGTTATGCCGGTTACGGGGGTGCGGTGTTCCACCCCGCCCGAGACCACAACCAATACGCCGTCACACGGAGCCGCCACGCTCCATCCTGGTGCTCGAACAACTCCGGAAAGCGGCCGAAGAACAGGCATGCCTCACGCAGAGCGGAAGGGAGTGACAGACCCAGCCGGCCTTCCACCTGCTTGAGTTCTCCCCAGAGAAGCGACGATTTCGCCGTTCTCGGTGTCGGCCTGCACCCTGACGGCGGCGAAACGGGAGTCTCGATCGGGTGATCGCGGGCCTTGCCCGGCATGAGAGCAGGGCCTGGCGGTATGCGGGGAAAATCCAGGGGAGCGGACGGCCGCGCGCTGCTACGGTCGGGCGCCATGAGCTGGCTTCCCGATGACTTCGTCCACCCCGTCCTGGTACCACTGCCGGGGGGTGGTCATCACCTGCGGCCGATCCGGGAGGTGGACACCCCGCTCGACTATCCGGCTGTGATGGGTTCGCGCGAGCGGCTGTGGACCATTTTCGGCCCGGCCTGGGGCTGGCCCGCGGACACCATGACCTACGAGGCCGACCAGGCCGACCTTTTGCGGCACGAGAAGGAGATCGCCGCGCACCAGTCCTTCAACTACGCGCTGTTCGACGCGGCGGAGACAGTTCTGCTCGGCTGTGTCTACATCGACCCGCCGGAGAGGGCCGGCGCGGACGGCGAGATCTCCTGGTGGGTGGTGGACGAGCTGGTGGGCAGCAAGGTCGAGCAGGCCCTCGACGCGCTGGTGCCGCAGTGGATCGCCGCCGACTGGCCGTTCGAGCAGCCGCGCTTCCTCGGCCGTGAGATCTCCTGGTCGGACTGGCTCGCCCTGCCGCAGCATCCCGACACGTAAGTGGTTGTTACCCGTACCGATCTCGAAGGCTGTCGGTCGAACGAGAGTCTCGATCGGGTGACTGCGGCGGTTTCCGCGCGTGGAAGCAGGGCCTCCTGGTAGCTCGGGGGTGCGATCCCATTCCGAGTGGTTCCCGGAGGCCCTGTTGTCGTTGTTGTACGTGCCCGGGCACGTTGACTTCAACTCGCCCGCCGTGTCGTGCGATTGCCTCGCGCATGTGTACGGCAACGCGGCCGACCATCCGGACCGGGTGCGCCGGTATCCGTCGGACATGACGGACGCGGAGTGGGCGGCCGTCCGGCCGTTGCTGCCGGTGCCTGCCTGGTTCCAGGGGCGGGGTGGACGGCCCGAGGGCTACTGTCATCGGCAGTTGTTGGACCAATGCCACGAAGTTAAGGGCTCGTTGGCGGTGTCAAGGCATCGGGGAGCGTGATCTTGTAGGTGTTCGGTGCCGTGCGGGTGAGCCGGCCGTT
>NZ_JBIVXV010000028.1:0-89534 GCF_044769385.1 Streptomyces sp. NPDC090445
ACCCCCCAGGTCATCCCTTCGACAGGGGGCAGACAGCCATACCGGGCCCGGGGGCCAGGCGCCCCGTTTCGGGGCCACGAGAAAGGTAACGGGGGAGGCACAGGGCCCGACGAGGGGGAGGCGGACCGCGGCGGGACCGGCGACGGGGACCGGGATGCGGATGCGGATGCGGTCCGGGAATGGCTGGCCCGGGCGCTCGGCGACAACTCGCTCCGCGGGTGGCGCACGGCAGGACCGTAGCGCCCGGGCTCTGCCTGCTGCTAGATCCAGCCCCGCTCCCGCGCGAGGAGCGCGGCGTGCGGGCGGCTGCTGGCGCCTAGGATCGTCCTTGCCCACGCGGCACAGCTCTTCGAGGACCCGGAGCTCGATCTCCGAGAGCACCTCGACGGAGTCGGATCCGTCGCCGGTCAGGACGGCCAGGTCCACGGCCTGGTCCCAGATCTTCTCGAAGAGGGCCAGGATGTTGGACACCAGACCGGCCTGCTGGGTGACCAGTGCGCCGCGTGAGGTGTCCGCCGGGTCCACCGGCACCAGGGCGGTCTTCCGGTCGTAGACGAGGATCCGCTCGGAGAGGCTTTCGGCCACTCTGATCGACGCGCCCTGCGCGGTGAGTTCGCGCAGGTAGGCGACGGTCGGCGGGTGGTCCAGGGCCTCTTTGCAGACCACGGGAAGCTGCTTTGAAGTCATTGGCCGGGAATCACCCACTGGATTTCTCCTCGCTCACGGGCCGTGAGGTGGAAGTGCTCCTGCTGCTGGCGTCCGGGGAACAGAACCGCCGCCTCGCACGGCACCTCGGCATCGCGGAGCGCACGATCCGTGCGCACACCGCCAGCATCGTGCGCAAGCTCCAGCTGAAGTCGAGGTTCGAGGCCGCGATCGTCGCCCACCTCTACGCCGACGACATCAAGGACCTGGAGACGACACAGCGCAGCGCTGCCTGACCGGCACCCAGGCGCACACCGCTCCCATACCGCAACGGCCGGTCCCCGCCCAGGGGACCGGCCGTTGCGGTATGGGAGCCACGCGGCGTGGACGCCGGCGAACGCCGACCCGCGCGGCTAGGGCAGCGCAGCGCTCACGCCGTCCACGATCATCATCCACATGGGCTGGGCGCCGGTGCCGAAAGCCGACGCCAGGGCGTAGCCGATCGACGCGTCCAACGGCCGGACCTCGACGTCCTCCTGCCACTCCGCGAGGACCACCTCGTCGCCGTCGGAGGAGAAGTCACCGATGTGCACGCCGTCGCGGGTCAGCCGGCTGCTGGGGATCGAGTCCGGGACCAGGCGGTAGCCCACTCCCTCGAACTCCACGTCCACCCGGTACGAATGCCTGCTCAGGCCGCCCTTGGCCGGCTTCAGCTCCGCTTCCCGGCCGTCGATCCGCAGGGTGAGGAAGGCGGGGTCGCGGGTGCCGATGGCGATCTGCGCGTCCGCTTCCGACGCGGGGTCCCGCTCCAGGACCACGCGGGGGATCCCCTCGCCGTCGACCTCAAGGCGGTCCTGGCCGTCCTGGTGGACGGTGATCCCGCCGAAGCGGGTGTCCTCGATGGGGGTCGGGTTCCGGTCTGAATCGCTCATGCTCAGGTCCTTCGGTGCGGGTGGGACTGGTGGTTCGTCGCGGTGGTTCGCCGCGGGTGGTTCGCCGCGGGTGGTCCGGCGGCCGGGCGGACGTTCCGTGCCCGGCCGCCGGGGCCGTTCAGCGGGCGGAGGCCAGCCGGGTCGCGGCCAGTTCGCGGTAGATGTCGTTGCGCTCCAGCAGTTCCTCGTGCGGGCCGTGGTCGCCGACCCGGCCGTCGTCGAAGAGGATCAGCTGGTCGGCGGTGGTCACCGTGGACAGCCGGTGCGCGATCAGCAGGACCGTGCAGTTCTCGGCGGCCTGCTCGACCGTCCTGCGCAGGGCGATCTCGCTGAGTCCGTCGAGATGGGCCGTGACCTCGTCCAGCAGCAGCACCTGCGGCTTGCGGAGCAGCGCCCGGGCGATGGCGAGGCGCTGGCGCTCGCCGCCGGAGAGGGCGAGGCCGCGGGAGCCCACCTCGGTGTCGAGCCCGTCCGGGAGTCCCGCGACGAACTCGTCGAGCAGGGTCTTGCGGAGCACCTCGGCGACGGCCTCGTCGGTGGCGTCGGGGGCCGAGTAGAGGAGGTTCTCGCGCAGAGTTCCCGCGAGCATCGGGGAGTCCTGTTCGACGTAGGCGATGCGGCGCCGCAGGTCGGCCCGGCTCAGGGAGCGGATGTCCGTCCCGTCGAGGCGGATGCTGCCGGCGTCCGTCTCGTAGAAGCGCTGGATCAGAGAGAACACCGTGGTCTTTCCCGATCCGGAGGAACCGACGATCGCGGTGACCGCGCCGGCGGGCGCGGTGAAACTGGTCCCCTTCAGGGTAGGCGTACGGCCCTGGTAGGCGAACTCCAGCCCCTCCACGACCACTTCCGGCGGCGGCCCGGAGGGCTTCGCCGGCGTCAGGTCCACGTCGTCCTCGGCCTCCATCTCCCGGACCTCCTCGATCCGGGCGAGGGCGCCGAGGCCCTGCTGGAGGGCCGTGGTCCCGGAGATCAGGGACAGGATGGGCCCGCCCAGGTTGAACAGGTAGAGCAGGAAGCCGATCAGCGCGGCGAGGTCCAGCGCGCCGGTGGCGACGAGCGCACCGCCGAAGCCGATGACGGCGAGGAACGACGCCTGGACGATCAGCCCCGCGAGCACCGCGATCATCGCCTGGTACCGGGCGCCCGCCAGCCCGGCGCGGTACGCCTGCTCTGCGGCGGCCTCGGCGCGCTCGGTCTCCTTGGCCTCGCCGCCGTTCGCCTTGACCGTACGGGCGGCCCCCAGCGCGCGGTCCAGGGCGGCGCCGATCTCGCCGACGGACTCCTGGGCCTGGGTGGTGACCCGGCGGATGCGCGGCATCACCACGCCCATGGCCACGCCGACGACCAGCAGGACCACCGAGGTGATCCCGAGCAGGGGCAGGCTCATGACGCCCATCAGCACGATCGTCGCCAGCAGGTGGATCGAGCCGTCGATGATCTGGATGAGCCCGCCGGTGGCGGCGTGCTACACGACGTCACCGAGAAGGACCTGTTCGACGGCTACACCGCCTACACCTCCGCCGAGGAGCTGGGCCTGCACGACGGCGCCACCGCCGGCCCGGCCTTCAGCCCCACCGTGCCGTGGGCGATCCAGGCCGGCATGATCAGCGCCCGCTCCTCCCAGGCCTGCGCCGCCGCCCTCGGCTCGCTCGCCGCGCGGACCGTCGAGAACAAGTGCTGATCACAGCGTGACATCGGGGATCGGCCGGCTCGCCGCGGCATACCGCCGCGCCGGTGCCGGCCGGCCCCGGCGCGGCGCGACCTCCGCGTCCGCGCCCCCGTAGAACCCCGAGAGGAGGAGACATGGACGTTCCGGACACCGGATTGCGACGTGTGCTCGTCGTGGGAACCGGCGCCCTCGGGGTGGCCTTTCTCCCCTTCTGGATCAACTGGCTGAAGAACGCGCACCCGGAGACCGAGATCCGCGTCGCGCTGACCCGCTCGGCGCTGCGGTTCGTGTCCGCCGACGCGATCGCCGTGCTGTCCGGCAAGGAGGTCTTCATCGACGACTGGAGCCGTTTCTCCGGAGTCGACGTGCCCCATGTCGAACTGGCGCGCTGGGCGGACCTCGTCCTGGTGCACCCGGCCACCCTGAACTTCGTGGGCCGCTACGCCCTCGGCATCACCGACACCCCTCTGCTGCTCGCCCTCCAGTCGACCGGCGCCCTCGTGGGCGTCGCCCCGTCCTTGCCGCCCGCCGCACACAAAAGCCCCGTCGTACAAGGCCACTTGGACGTACTGCGCGACCGGCCCGGAGTGGTCCTCGCGCCGACGATCCCCGCGGTCAGCGCCAGTACGGGAGAGCTGGAGGACGGCGGCTCCGCACCGTTCAACGAGCTGTACGACCTCTGCGTCGCCCGGTCCCGCGCCGACGGGAAGGGGCCCACGCCATGACGGCCGTGACGACCGTGACGACCGCGACCGATCCGGTGCCGGCGCTCCCGGAGCCGTTCGGCCCCGACGTGGTCGCGGAGTACGGGACGGAGCTCCAGACCACCCGGGTGCTCCGCGCGCCCGACGGCGGCTTCCTGTGGTGGCAGGGGCCCGGCGCGCAGGTACGGGGACCGCTCCTCGCGCGCGCCGCGCACCTGGTCCCCCTACTGCCCGACGACACCGGCGCAGCACTGCTGACCGTCCCCGAGCGGGCCGGTGCGGGGCTGCTGCACCGGGTCGGCGGGTCGGCCTCCGCCGCGGCCTGGCTGCGGGACTTCCGGCCCCAGGCCCGGGCGCTCGTGGCGCATTCCCTGGTGTCGGCGGCCCGGGCCCTGCGCGCGCTGCACGCCGTACCGGCTCCCCCGCCCGGGGAGCTGCGGCTCGGCGCCCCGCCGGGGCTGGGCCGGCTGCGGGACTGGGCCCGCGGCAGCAGTGAGCTGCGGGAACGCACCCTGTCCTGCTGGGGCGCGGAGCGGCTGGAGCGTCTGCTCGGCTGGGCCGACGACCTCGCCCCGGATCCCGCGGCGGAACCCATACCGGATCCCGTACCGGATCCCGCGGCCGGCGCCGCACCGGCCGGCCGGTCGCTGGTCCACGGCTGGGCTTCGCTCGGCGCGCTGGTCCCGCCCCTGAGCCGGGGCCGGGTGGCGCTGCTGACCGGCGAGGACCTGGCCGTCGGGCGGCCCGAGCTGGACCTGGGGTGGCTGCTCGGCGAGCTCGTGGAGCTGGCCTGGACCACCCCGCACCAGAAGCCCGCCGACCTCCAGCGGCTGCTGCTGGACGCGTACGGGCCCGGCCCCGACCCCGTGCTCGTCGGACGGTCCGCCGTCCTGCGGGTCGTCACACACATGCAGGACTTCGCGACCTACCGGGGGTGGGACGACGAACTCCTGGGCTACATCGCCTTTACCGCCGAGTTGATCGACGAGGAGGGCCGCAGAGCGGTCCCCCAGGGAGTGTCATGACTACAGCGACCCCGACCGAGCAGCAGCCCGCGCTGCTGCGGTACCAGCCCACGGAGCTGGACTCCGTTCCCGAGGTGGCCGAACTGCTGGACCGGCTGGGCCTCGGCAGCTTCGTCCCGGACGGGCTCACCGCCTTCGGCGGGCGCAACGACAACTGGGCGGGTACGACGACCAGCGGCGACCAGGTCTTCGTGAAGACGGTCACCCGCGCCCCCGACGGCAGCAGCCCCGAACTCGGCCGCACCCTCGCCTACGAGGCCCTCTCCCGCCGACTGCCCGCGGACTCCCCGCTCCGCTCCCCCGTCCACCTCGGCGCCCACGAGGGCGCCGCCCTCAACGCCTACCGCCTGCTGTCCGGCGCCCGTTCCGGCTCCGAGATCGCCGTGGACGGCGGCTTCGACGAGGAGATGTGCCGCGAGGCCGGACGCGCCGTCGCCACCCTGCACGCACTGGACGCGGACGGCGCGGGCGTGGACACCGGCGAGGCGCCGCTGCCCCCGCTGGCCTGGCTGGAGGCCTGCCCCTGGAGCGCGCTCCAGGACCGCAGCATGGCGCAGATCGCCGCCTGGAAGCTGGTCCAGGACGACGCCGAGGTCGTCGCCGCGCTGCGCCTGCTGCGCGAGCGGGAGCAGGCCGCGCCGCGCACCCCCGCCCACTGCGACCTGCGCTTCGACCAGTTCATCCAGCACGAGGACACGCTGTACCTCTGCGACTGGGAGGAGTTCCGGATCGCCGACCCGGCGCGCGACGTCGGCGCGTTCATCGGCGAGTGGCTCTTCCAGGCCACCTACTCCGTCTTCGCCCCGACCGGCGACCGGGGCAGCGCGGGAGCCCCCGCCCTCGGCTTCGACCTCGCCCACGAGGAGATCGTCGAGCGCGGCTCGGCCAGCCTGCGCCGCCACACCCCGCGCATCGCCGCCTTCTGGCAGGGCTACCTCGAATGCCGGGTCCCCGATGCCGAACTGGCCGAGCGGGCCGTCGGCTTCGCCGGCTGGCACATGTACGACCGGCTGATCGCCACGGCCCAGGCCCACGCCGTCCTCAGCCCCGTCGCCCGCGCGGCGGCCGGCATCGGACGGGTCCTGCTGCTCAACCCGTCCGGAGCCGTCGCCACGCTGCGGCTCGAAGCCCCTTCCGGGAGCTCCCGATGACCTCCACCGCCACGCACGTCCTCGCCCCGCGGCTCACCGCCGCCCTCGACCTGGTCTCCGTACGGGCCGACGGCCTCCAGGCCACCGTCGCCGGGAGCGAGTTCACCGCCGAGAGCCCCCGCGACCTGCGCGGGCGCCTGTCCAACGCGCTGTACGAGGAGTTCCACGCGGGCAACGGCGAGCACCGCCGGGAGCCCGGCGGAGTGCCCCGGCTCAGCCTGCGCGACGCGAGCCTGGAGGAGCGGCTGGCGGCCGGTGTCCCGCACGCCTGGACCCCGGCCCGGGCCCGGCTGATCGAGGTGCTGCACCGGGAGGGCGGCGACCAGCTCGTCGTACAGCTGCCGGACATCACCGCCCGGGTGCCCGCCGACCGGCTCATCGGGACCGGGGACGGGAACGGGAGCGGGAACGCGCCGCAGCCCGGGGACATCGTGGAACTGGCCCTGGAGGCCGCCCGGCCCGCCCTGTCGCCCGGCTTCTTCTACGTGATGGGCTCGCGCGCCCTGCCCCGCCCGGCCGGGCCCATCCGGCGGCTCTTCGTGCACGCCCTGGACGGGTCGGCGCGAAAGCCGACACAACCCCAGGTCAACGACCTGGGGTTCGCTTCTTGTCCCCCCGCCTCGCGCGGGCCGGGTGCCGGGGGCTCCCGAGTGGCTCGTCAGAGCAGGTGCGGCGGCGGCACGACCAAGACCACGGCAAGCAAGCGGGGTCTCATCCGGGGGAGCGCCTGGGTCTCGAACCATCCGCCGTCCCGCACCCGGCGATCGTCGCTCATCAGGCGGCACCGCGGGCAGTACGGACGCCTGCCTCGGCAGCGGCCTCGTTGCGGATGCGGCTGATCTCGGCGGCGATGTCACGGGCCTCGCCGAGGTCGGTGACCTCGCCGGCCCGGGCCTCCAGGACGCGGAGCCGGGCGGCGGCCTCCGGGTGCCGGGCGATGGCCACCTCGACGGCCCACGACTCCGTGAAGGCGCGGAGGGGAACTGCGGAAACCTCGGCACGGGCACGGGCGGTGCCGGCCGCACGGTCGCGGTCGAAGTCGGCGAGCAGGTGAGGGGCCACCCGGGCCGGCGCGGCGCGGATGGCCTCGGGCTGGGCGGGCGGCTGCGGGATCACGGACGGCTGGGGTGCGGTGCTCATGCGGCTTCGGTCCTCTTCTCTTCGTCCGGTTCGCCTGCCCGGTAGGCGTTGGCGAGAGTGGTGATGTGCTGGCGGGACCAGCCGACACGGCGACCGACCGCGGCCTTCTGCCCATAGCGGTCGGCGGAGCCGCTGCGGCCCACCGTACGGTTGAGGTGCTCTTGCGCCCGCGCGAGGGCCTGTTCGGCCCGGCGAACGGACTTCATCGGCGCCATGGCCTCGGCACGTTGTCCGTGCTGGACTCGTGACGCGGAATGCGCGTGATCACGTACTCGCCTCCTGCATCCAGGGCGGCGCGGCCGGACGCCGGCGCCAGTACCAGTTCGGATCCGAGAAGCCCCGGGCGTCTGCCGTGAGGGCAGCCGCGAGTCCTGCACCGCCGTCGTCGACCGTGAGGTCCCGGAACCGGGCGTCCAGCTCTGCGAGGGCGCCGGCCGCCCGTTCCCGGTCGTCCGCTGCGAGTGCCTGCAGTGCGCTGTCCAGCCGGTCCCGGTTCTGCAGGTCCTCGCGGTACATGTCCGCGCCGTACCAGCGCGAGGGCGGCCACCCGGCGGCCATGCGCGAGACCAGGGCCTCCCACCCCCAAAGGAGCATGCGGACCTCGCCGGCCGGGCTGTGCCGGCCGGCACCGGGGAACAGCCCGTCGGCCACGGGCGTGGCCACGGGAAGGTCCCGCACCACTTCGGGGAATCCCTCGACCCTCGCGGCGGGGAACTCGGGGACAGGGGCCTCCGTCGCGTACACCCTGTAGCCCTGCTGCTCGTCTTCCAGGTATTCCACGCGTGCGAAGGTCACACCGCCTCGGGAGGTCACCACCTGGCGTATCCACGGCAGGGTCCCCCAGGAAACGAGCACCGCCGTGTCCAACTCGCGTGCCAGCACGGTCGCAAGGCGTCCCACGGAGGGCTGCGGAGCCAGTTCCTCGGTGCCGTACACCGTCAGCCGGCAGCCGATGTCGCCGCTGAGCGCCTCGTATTCGCACGTGACCTTCGCGTCCCGGTTGCGGGCCTCCGTCTCGCCGTCCGGGGATACGTCGATCACGGTGGGTGGAACGCCGAAGGACTCGGCCAGAGCGCGGGAAGCTGCCTCCGGGTCTGCTTCTCCCGCGGTAAGAAAGCCGTATATCAAGAGAAACACTCCCCGTTGGCAACGACGCCGGTCGGCGGGAGCCCGGCAGACTGCCTGGCCGCTTGTTCGCCGCGTTCCGCACCCGCCGGATGCGGTCGGCTATCCGAATGCGGTGTCGGTGAGGTTGGGCCCGCGCCCGTCGATGATGAGGTCGGGAGCCTTGAGTCCGTAGCCCTCGGCTCGGCCGTAGTACGTCGGCTCGCCGGGCACCGCCGCGACTTCGAGCACCTGGTCGAGCTCCCGCAGGGCCGACGCGAGCCGCGGCGCGTTGTTGGCGTGGACGGCCGGGTGGGGCTCGCCGCGGAAATCGTACGGACCCCATATGTCGTGGTGCACGGACACTTCGGCCCAGGCCCCGTCCTCGTCGAAGGGGGACACCAGGAGTTCCACCAGGCGGTACTCCCTCCCGCCTGCTCCGTTCGCGTCGAACCATGCGCCGGATCCGAGTACGAGGACCGCGCCGATCTCCGCCTGCGGATGGCCGGTCGGCCGACAGCCGCGGAGGGCGTCGGGCAGTGCCGGATCACCGAGCGAACGGCCGGCAAGGGACAGCCTGTTGTGGATGCCGATGCCGCCCCTGCCGACCTGGAACCAGCTCCAGTCAAGGGAGAGCGGCTCCAGCAAGGCGTGCTTCTCCAGCACCCCGCCCATGCGCGCCGCGGTCCGGAGCGCGGACTCCAGACCCGGCTCCGCCACGTCGTCCAGGTCCCACCACCACGAGCCGCACTCCTTCGGCGCGCGCATCAGCATCGATGTCCCACTTCCTCACGCACCGTACGCAGGGGTGGAGTTCCCGGTGATCAGGTCGGGAACTCGCCGCACCAGTTTCCGCTCAACAGGGCGGCGGGCACGTATTCGGACTCGACCTCGATCTCGATGCCCGTCTCCCGGGCGAAGCAGGCCATGGCGAGCGGGGCGAGCGCCACGAGGCCCGAGACGCGGGTGGCCCGGCCCTCCACGTTCCAGTACTCCCCGTGTAGCTGGAGGGCAGCGGTGAAGGCGCGGTTGAAGCCCGCGTCGTCCCTGCGGACGATGCGGTGGAACATCTCCATCGGCGGGTAGAGCACCTTGCCCACCGCCTCCTGGTCGGTCCTGACGACCGCCGGGTCGGTGCCGTCGACCGCGGCCACCAGCTTCCGGCCGAGGTCGGGGCCGCCCAGCCAGTAGGTCTGGAGGGTGTCGATCCAGGCGTACTCGAACTCGTCGACGTACGCGCCGCTCTCCCGCAGCAGGGACAGCGGCACGCGGCAGAGCTCCGTGATCCTGTCCCGTTCCCGGCACACCACGGCCAGGTAGAAGGCAGTGAGCCAGGTGCCGGGCGTCACGTGGTTCTGCGACCCGGTGGCTTCGAGCGTGCGGTCCTTGTGCGCGATGCGGCACTGCACGTGGGTCCCGGTCGCGGTCGCGGCGGCGAACACCGCGGAGCCGGCCTGCATGGCCGTCACCCAGGCGTCCCACGTGGGGTAGATCGATCCCCGCGGATCCCTCAGGCAGTGGGCCTTGGCCAGCATGAGCGCGGTGTCCAGGGCTTCACCCAGATCCTTGGAATCGCCCTCCAGACCCTCGATCAGCCTGTCCGCACTCCCCTGGAGAACGGCGAGGCCCGCCTCCGCATTGCCCGTGGGAAACGGGTGACGGGGGATGGTCGTGAACACCGAATACCTCTTCTCATCAGATCGCACGAGCCGGAGCCAAGGCGGGTGCTCGGGTCAGGTCGGGAACTCGCCGAGCCGGTGTTCGGCCGTGCTGTGGGCAGGGAAGCCGTGCCGCGGCATTACGTGGGGAATTCCCCCAGCCAGCCGTGCGTGAGCAGGTACTTGGGGAGGAACGGCGATTCCACGTCGATCGGGAACTTCCCGTCGTGGGCCAGGCACGCCATGGCGAGCGGGCCCAGGGGAAGGGCACCGTCGATGTCGGTCGCCCGCTCTTCGTCCAGGGTCCAGTACGCCTTGTGCAGTTTCAGGGCCTCCGCCAGCGCCGGCCCGAACTCCTCCTGGCGCTTGCGCACGACGTGGTAGAAGAGGTTGAGCGGCGGATACATCACGCCCTGCAGCGCATCGCGCGGAGTGTTCCGCGCGACCTCGGGATCCGAGGACTCGAACGCAGCCATGAGCTTGTCCACCAGCCCGGGCCGCCGGAGCCAGTAGGTCTGCTGGACATCGACCCAGTGGAAGACGAAGTCGTCGTACGCACCCTCCGCCGAGCGCAGCCGCTCCAGCGGGACCTCACACAGCTGCGTCATCCGCTGCTGCTCACGGCAGATGACGGCCAGCCAGAACGCGCTCAGCCAGTTCCCCGCATGGGCGAACGGCTGCAGACCGATCACCGGCAGGGACCGCGTCCTGCCGTTGATGAAGCAGTCAACGGTGCCCTCGTCCGCGCCGGTCACGGCGAACAGCGCCGAGCCGACCTGCATCGCCGTGACCGTGGCTTTCCAGGATTGCAGCCGGTCCGCCGACGGGTCCGCGACGGAGTGTGCCTGCAGCGCGACGAGAGCGGCACCGTAGGCCAAGTCGATCATGTCTGGCGACTCTTCGAGGTCTTCGACAAAACCGGCCACCTGCTCGCTCAGCCCATCGGCGAACTCCTCGGCATCGGAGCGGGGCACAAGGTGGCGGTCAACGGTTTCGGTCACGGAAGAGTTCTCCTGGTGGTGTCGAAGGTCCGGTACTGCAATCCAGTGTAGCTTCCGGTATTTAGCTCACCCCTGACGACGATGTACTCGAGCCTTCCGTTCTTGCGCGCCCTCCACAGCTTTTCCACGAGCTCTTTTTCGCCTCGCTTGTTCATCTCTTGGAAAATGTCGAAGAGGTATTCCTTGCTTCCTTGGGGGACTGACGGCCCCTTGACACCGGGCATCCTGGGAGGCCAGGGAGGCGGGTCGAGATCACGCTTGCCGAGGGCCGTTCTGATGCTGCTCTTGCCCTCGAGGATGACGGCTCGCCCGTCGGGGTGCAGCCACACCTGGTCGAATTGGTCCGCGCCGCTCATCGGGCCGAGGAGTTCCTGCTTGACGAAGCCCGGGCGGTGCTCGGCCATGAAGTGGTGCTCGGCCGCCGCTTCGCCGAATTCCTCGGCGGCATCCCGCATCGCCGTGTGGGCCTCCTTGTACGCCGCCTCGGCCTCCGGGCTACCGGTCGAATTCTTCCACTTCGTCATGGCCGTATCGTGAGCTATGGCGGCGTGGCGCCTGTGCGCGAACCCATCGAGGATGTCGAGCCGCGCCGAATCGGAGACGTCCTCCCGGCCCAGGGGTTGGTAGTCGTCCTCGATGTAGTGGGGCGCAGGGGGTTCGGGGGTGTCCTTGGCGCGGGTCCACGGTGCGTCGTGCGCCAACTTGGTGAGTTGGGGCGGGGCGTACCCGCTCTCGTCCAATTTGGAAAGAAGCTTGCGGTGGCCGTCCTTGTCGTAATACCGCTTGCGGTATCCGGGCTCCTCGTTGGCCCGGTATACCTGGATCTCCTCGATCTGGTCCTTTGTCAGGCGGCCGCGGGGGCCGTAGGGATTGTCGCCGTCCAGCATGAAGCTGGGGCGCTCCACCGGCTTGCGCGGACCCGACGGGCCACCCGTCGGGGCATCGCCGGTCGCGCCCGAGCCCGATGGGGCTGCGGCTGCGTCATCACCCGTGCGGGCCGCGCCGTCGCCGGGATGGTGGGTACCGCCCGCTCCCGGAGCCTCCGGGTGGGATCCGCCGGTGGACGTGCCGTCGGTGCGGCCGCCGCCGGTCGGAGTCTCGGTGTGGCCGGCGCCGGTGGACGGGGTGTCCGCGTGGCCGCCGGCCGTGGACGGGGTGTCCGGGCGGGAGCCGCCCGTGGACGGGGTGTCCGCGCTGTTGCGGGGCATGCTGTCCGGGGCGTGGCCGCCGGGGGTGGTGTCCGGGCGGGGGCCGGGGGTGTGGTCGCCGACGGTGCGGAGCGGGTCGGATATGTCGGAGCCGAGGCGGAACACGTCGCCGCCGCGGCCGCCGACGCCGGCGCCGACGAGGACGCGCTCCTCCGCCTTGACCGTGGCCGGCGAGTCCGCCTTCGGGGCGTCGGCCTTGGGAGCGTTCGCACCGGATTCGGGCCTGCCCGACGGGGTGTTGCCCTCCGCGTCAGGCTTGCCCGAGGGGCTGGCAGCCGCGTGAGCCGTGCCCGGCGAGCCGTTGCCCTCCGCGTCAGGCCTGCCCGAGGGGCTCGCACCCGCATGAGCCGTGCCCGGCGAGCCGTTGCCCTCCGCGTCAGGCCTGCCCGAGGGGCTCGCACCCGCATGAGCCGTGCCCGGCGGGGTGTTCGCGTCGGGCTTCGGCGCGTTCGCGATGTCGCGCGGCGCTTGGTCGGCCTGCTGGAGGACGTTGCCCTTCGCGTCGTAGATGGCCCCCTCGGGGTCCATGAACTGCGGCGCGCCGTCCGTGGGCAGCTTCACCGTGCCCGGGGGGAACGTGGTCGTGCCTTCGGGGAGCCTGACCGTGTCGTTGGAGAGCTTGATCGCGCCTTCGGGGACGGGCGTGCCCGAGGGGAGGTGGATCGTTCCGTCCGGCAGCATCTTCGCGCCGTCCGGGAGGGCCACCGCACCGTCGATGTTGATCGCCGGGGCTTCGACCTTGCCCATGCCCTTCAGGGCGGCCATCACGTCGCCGATCTTCGAGAACCCGGCGCCGGCGCCCTTGAAGATGTACGTCATCGGGTCGATGGCCCGGCCGGCCTTCCCCGCGAAGGACAGGGCCTTGGCGACGGCTCCCGCCTTGCCCGCACCGGCGGCGGCGCCGCCCGCGCCGCCCGTGAAGACCGTGGTGAGGACGTTGAAGGTGACCGCGCCGGCCGCGCGGGAAGGGTTCGACCCCCACTGGTCCCACGCCAGCAGCGCCTTGCCCGTCTCCTTCATCGCCGTACGCGAATCCCGCAGCCAGGAAGGCAGCTTGTCCGACGGGGCGGCGAGGAAGAGCGGGCCCACGCCCGGTATCGCGGTGATCGCAATTCCCGTCGCGAGCTTGGCCAGGCCCGTCCACGACTGCTTGAACGTTTCCAAGCCCTGCAGGCCGACCAGGCCGCCCAGGCCTTTGAGGGTGCCCCACACGCCGTCGACGACGACGCCCTTGCCGAAGTCCCAGACGTGTTCCCACACCTGCCATGCGGGGACGGATTCCTCCACCGCGTCGCCCCACGGCAGGGACTTCGACTGCTTGAGCGCCTCCGCGTCATACCCGTACATGTCGGCCGCGTTGGAGCCGTCGTTCACCCGGAGCGGCTGGCCGCCGACCAGCGCGACGATCTTTGCGTGCGCGGTCCGCTCCACCTCGTGGAACTGGGTCCACACCTCGGCGATCTCGTTGCGGCGTGCGAGGTTCTCGTCGATCAGATCGCCGTCCTCACGCCACTTCTCGTCTTTGGAGACCTTCAAGAGAAACGTTCCTGCTTCCCCCTTCAGGTCCTCCAGCTTCTTCTTCAGCGGCGCCACGTCACGCGCGTACGCGCCCAGCGCACCCGCGATGGCGGACATGTCCGTACTCAGCTTCAGCCCGAGATCGGAGACCGGCTTCGTCGTCGCGAACAGCTGGTCGGCTTCGGGCGCCTGGTAGAACGCCTGGAGGCCGCCGAAGCTGGAGTGGACGTCGCCGGCCTTCGTCGACACGGCGGTACCGCCGGAGGAGATCGCCTTGATCTGCCTGTCCAGCTCCACCAGATCGCCGGTGAAGACCGGCACCTCCACCGGGTCGACGGGGTCCTTGTCGCTCACCTGCCACCGCCCGGCTTCTGGCGGAGGGCCTCCAGGTTGACGGACCTGGCCGCGTCCTGGGCCTGCTTGGCCGAATCCAGGTCGCCTGCGATGTACTCGTTCGTCGCCTTCACCGCACCGAGGATGCAGGCCTCGATGCGCGCGGCCATCGACTTGAGTTCCTTCTCGCGGCCCTTCAGGTATTCACCGAGGGCGGCCGCCACCGGGCCCATGGCACCCTTCATCGTGGGCGCGTGGCCGGGGGCCGGGTTGGGTATGGCCGTCTTGGAGACGGAGCCCGGCACTGCCGTTCCCGCGGCCTCCCCCGCTTTCGACATCGCGGTGACCAGCGCGTTCAGCGCCTTCTCCAGATCACCGGCGTGGCCGCCGACCGTCTTCACCTGCCCTTGAACGCCTTGCGGCTTGATGTCCCAGGCTGTCATCCGCGTTCCCCGTCCCCCGTATCCCCTGCGTCAACTGCCGGTGAGCGTCAGCCGATGTTGTCGACCGCGGTCTTCGCGCGCGTCTGCGTCTGGCGGGCCGTCGAGTCGTTCTTCACCAGCGTCTCGTTCAGCAGCCGGATGATGCCCTTCACTTCCTCCGAGACCTTCTTCCAGCGCTGCTCCTTGGCGTGGTACTCCGCCGAGACGCCTTCCGCCTCGAAGTCCGACATCACCTTGGCCACCTGCCCGTCGCGCGCCGCGATCACCGTCTCCAGCTGGCCGATCACCACCTTGATGTTGCCCTGCGCCTCCGTGGACGCACCCGAATCGTACGAACGACGGTCCTGGCCAGCAGCCACTACAACCACACTCCCCGTTGAGATCGAAAACCCTGCAACAGCCGCCTTCGCGGCCCGGTCAGCGGCCCTGTCAGCGGCCGCGGAAGCGCGCCGCGTCGAAGTTCGCCGACGCCATCTGCGTCCTCGCGTTGTCGCCCTGCTCCTGGTCACCCGAGGAGAACGCCTTCTCCATCCCCGCCTGACCGCCCAGGATCGCCGCCAGCGACGCGTTCAGCTCCTTCGCGATGTCGTCCGCCCGACGCTTGAAGTCGTCGAACGCCACCTTGCCCTGGCCGTTGAACTTCCCCTCCAACGGCTGCGCCGCCTGCACCAGCAGCCGGACCAACGTCCCCAGGTCCGTACTCGAACCCTGCGACCCCTTCATCAGGGTCGTCAGGGCCGTGGTCCCCATGTCGAACTTCATCGCTCACACTCCCCCGCACACATGCTCAAACAATCGGTTTCAGTCAAATGTATGTCTACTTCTATCAAGACGCATCGCATCTGCAACGTCCAACACCGCGGTTGTGACGGACGTATGACAATCCACCAGCTTCACTCACTCGCCCTTCAGGTGGCGCACCAGGCGTTCGAAGTCCGCCCAGCCCGACAGGTCCGACGGGTCCCCCGGCAGCGGGTAGTAGTAGGCCGGGCGGGCCTTCGGGCCCAGTCTGACGGGGGGCTGTGACAGCGGGGTGCTGCGTGCGCGGTCGTCCGGCATCGCCCGGACCTCCTCCGCGCCCAGGACGAAGGCCAGCGGCACCCCCGGCCCCTCGAAGCGCGGCGGAACCAGCAGGTCGCGGCGGGCTTTGCGGAGCTGTACGAGCATCGACTGGAGCCGGTGGCGGGTGGCGAGCACCTCGGCGGTCCGCTGGAGGGCGCCGAGGGGCACCTCCTCGTCCGCGCCGTAGCCGAACGCCAGCGTCACGTCCTCCTCGACGCCCGCCTTCGTACGGGTGACCTTCACGGTGGCGATGCCGGGCCGGTCCGGGCTGCCGACCACCACGAACCACGTCGGCTCGGGCGCCCGCGCGTACGCCACGTCCGTGAGCCGGCCCGGCGACCAGGGCAGGTTGGCCGGCTCGGCGGTGCCCCAGCCCCCGGGGGGCCCGCCGGTCAGCTCGCGCCAGACCGTCTCCACGGACCCGCCGAGGACCAGCCGGTCGTCCGCGGGGTGGATCGTGCGGTAGGTGACGGCGAGCTGCCGCTCCCCCGTCTCCGCCGCCCGCCGGTACGCGGCCGCCACCGGGGTGCGCGGGTCGTCCTCGGTGGCGTCCGCGGGGACGACGGTGGCGAACATGCCCTCCTGCCAGCGCAGCACCGCGCCGCTGAGGCCGTCGTAGTAGCCGTCCTGCCGGTCCTGCACCACCCACCGCGAGGGCCAGCCCGGCATCACGGACATCACCGCCGGGGACAGCGTCGTCCCGGGCGGGGTGACGATCTGCAGGCCCCGCTCGGCCGCGGCGCAGGCCCGGAAGGCGTCGGCGAGCCAGGCCGTCATGGCGACGACCGGGCGGTCCATGATGACCACGGCGACATTGCCGGTCAGCACGTCGACGGCGGGCTGCGCCGCGGCCGGCGTCGGCGCGACCCCGACCCCGTCGGACGCCACCACGGCCAGCGAGCGCGCCGCCTCCGGCGGCCAGGCGGTCCCGCCCGAGAGGGAGGCGAGGCGCGCCGCGAACGTCCCCGCGAGCCGCTCGGCCCCGGGGACGCCGGTGGTGGCGCGGGCCTCGGTCCACCAGAACGGCACCGGCGGCGGCGTCGCCCCGAGCAGCCGCTCGGCCTCGCCTTCGACCTGTACCAGCAGCGGTGCCTCGACCGAGACCAGCGGCCGGCCCTGCGCGTCGCAGAGCTGGACGACCGCCCCCTCGCCCGTGGTGTCCACCAGCTTGTCGGGCCCGCCGGAGAGCAGGCCCGCGAGCACGGCCCACGGGTCCGGCATCCGCGGGGTGAGGGCGATGACGTCCTTGGTCATGGCGTTCGTACGGTCCTTCGCAGCTCGTTACTCGGGCGTGTACTGCGTTGCTCGGGCGTGTACTGCGTCACTCGGGCGTGTACACGGTCTGGATCAGGCGGTTCGACTGGCCCCTGCGGACGAGCACGCCGCGCCCCGGCGGCTGGAAGCCGGCGTACACGCCGGGGAACAGCTGGCCCTCACTGCGGTCGCCGGCCATCACCAGCGCCGAGGCCCCCGACTCGCGCAGGCCCTGGACCAGCGGCTCGTACAGGCCGCGGGAGGCGCCGGCGACGCGCCGGGTGAGGACGAAGTGCAGGCCGATGTCGACCGCCGACGGGATGTACGGGACGAACGGGGCGAGCGGCGCCTGCCCGGCCGTGGTGAGGACGTCGTAGTCGTCGACGAGGACCACGATCCGCGGGCCGCCGCCCCAGCTGCCCGGCTCCAGGTCCTCCAGCGGGGCGCTGTCGTCGGGCAGGCGGCGCTCCAGCTCGTTGGCGATGCCCGCGGCCAGCCCGGCGCACATCTTGGCGTTGTAGGCGTAGCCGCCGTTGAACTCCTCCGGGACCACGCCGCGCAGGCTGCGCCGCGGGTCCATGATCGCGAAGACGAGTTCCTGCTCGCCGTACCGCTCGATGAGGCCGCCGGCGATCGTCTTCAGGAGGTTCGTCTTGCCGCATTCGCTGTCGCCCATGACCAGCAGGTGCTGGTCATGGTGGAACAGGTCGAGCAGGACGGGGGCCAGGGCCGTCTGGTCCAGGCCGATCGGCACCCGCTGCGGCTCGGCGACCGGCCCCGGCAGGGCGTCCGGCTCCAGCAGGTGCGGCAGCACCCGTACGGGCTGGGCGGTCTCCCCGCTCCAGGTGGCGCGCACGGTGCGGGCGGTGCGCTCCAGTACGACGCCCAGCTCGGAGTTGTCGGCCTGCCCGTCGGTGCGGGGCAGGGCGACCTGCGCGAACAGCTTGCCGTCGGTCAGGATCCGGCCGGGCTCGTCGGGCGCGAGGGTCTCCGAGAGCTTGCGCTCGATGCTGGACTCGCTGGGGTCGTTGAGCCGCAGCTCCACGCGGGTGCCGAAGTTGGCCTGGGTGGCGATGCGGACGTCGTTCCAGCGGAGCATGCCCGCGACGACGTGGATGCCGTAGCCGCCGCCGCGCTTGAGGATGTCGACGACGGCGTCGTCGAGTTCCTCGAAGTCGTCGCGGAGTGCGCCGAAGCCGTCGATGACGAGGACGATCTCGGCGGAGGCCAGTTCGGGCAGCCGGCCCGCCGCGTGCAGGGTGCGCAGCTGCTCGACGGAGTCGATGGTGTGGTCGCGGAAGACGTCCTCGCGGACCGCGAGCATGTTCCGCACCTCTTCGACGGTGCGGGCGGCGCGCTCGCGGTCGGCGCGGCCGGCGATCCCGCCGACGTGCGGCAGGCCCGCCAGGGCTTGGAGGCCGCCGCCGACCAGGTCGAGGCCGTAGACGCCGACCTCCTGCGGGGTGTGGGTGAGCGCGAGGGAGAGGACGAGGGTGCGCAGCAGGGTGGTCTTGCCGGACTGGGGGCCGCCGATGACGGCGGCGTGGCCGCCCGCGACGGTGAGGTCCAGGTACCACTCGCCCTGCCACTGCTTCGCCGGGTCGTCGAGCAGGCCGAGCGGCACCACGAGCGGGCCGCGCCGCTTGGCGAGCTGCATGCCGCGCGGGCCGACGCCGAGCGGGCCGGCGACGGCGTCGAGCGGGAGCGCGGAGGGCAGCGGCGGCAGCCAGATCCGGCGGACGGGGGCGGCGGCGTGCTCCAGCTGGCCGACGATGACGCCCATTTCGGTGGGGCCGCTCTCGCGGCGCCGGCCGCTCGGCTCCTGGGCGGACTGGCGCTCGGGTTCGGCGAGGGTGTTGAAGGCCTCGTACTCCAGGGCGAGCGGCCCGGTGTCCTCGTCCTCCTCGTGGCGGACGGGGCCCCGGTAGGCGCCGGAGACGTAGCTCGCCTTGAAGCGCTCGTAGTGGCTGGTGTCGACCTTGAGGTAGCCGAAGCCGGGCAGCGGCGGCAGGTGGAAGGCGTCCGAGGTGTCGAGGACGGTACGGGACTCGTCGGCGGAGAAGGTGCGCAGGCCCAGCCGGTAGGACAGGTAGGTGTCCAGGCCCCTGAGCTTGCCGCCCTCGATGCGCTGGCTGGACAGCAGCAGGTGCACGCCGATGGAGCGGCCGATGCGGCCGATCGACAGGAACAGGTCGATGAAGTCGGGCTTGGCGGTGAGGAGCTCGCCGAACTCGTCGATGACGACGAACAGGTGCGGCAGCGGCTCCAGGTCGGGCCGGCGGTCGGCGCGCAGGGCGGCGTAGTCGCCGATGTCGGCGACGTTGCCGGCGTCCTTGAGGACCTGCTGGCGGCGCTTGACCTCGCCGGCGAGGGAGGCGTGGACGCGTTCGACGAGGCCGGCCTGGTTCTCCAGGTTGGTGATGACACCGGCGACGTGCGGCAGGTCAGCGAACGGCGCGAAGGTGGCACCGCCCTTGTAGTCGACGAGGACCAGGGCGAGGTCCTCCGGCGGGTGGGTCGCCACCAGCGCGAGGACGAGGGTGCGCAGCAGCTCGGACTTGCCGGAGCCGGTGGCGCCGACGCACAGGCCGTGCGGGCCCATGCCGAGCTCGGAGGACTCCTTCAGGTCGAGCAGGACCGGCTCGCGGGAGTCGCTGATGCCGATCGGTACGCGCAGGAAGGCGCGCTCGCCCCGCGGCGCCCACAGCGCGGGGAGGTCGAGGCGGGCCACGTCGTCGATGCCGAGCAGCTCGGCGAAGTCGACGGGCCCGGACAGCGGTGCGTCGGCGAGGGACTCGGCGGACAGCCGGAGCGGGGCGAGCATCCGGGCCAGGCCCTCCGCGGACGGGATGCCGACCTCGTCGACGGTGCCGTGGGCGCTGACCGGCTCGGTCTGGCGGAGGTCCTCGATGAGGATCTGCGCTCCGTCGACGGTGATGCGCACGCCGACGTGGCCGGGCTCCTGGATCCGCTGTTCGAGCAGGTGCAGGACGGTGATGCCCATGTCCCGCAGGCCGACCGCCTCGTCGGGGCGGGGCAGTTCGACGGCGTCCTCGCCGTGCCCGTCGGCGACGACGAGCAGCCGGGAGTTCATGGTCAGCGCGTCCGTCCCGGCGAGGCCGCGGCGCACCTCGGCCGCGTAGGAGGCGCGGCGGTTCAGCTCGGGCGCGAGGAGGCGGGCGAGCTGGGCGGCGGAGGGGGCGATGCGGCGGGCGGGGACGGGCCCGTCGTGCTGCCCGGAGTCGAGCAGGTGGGGCATCCACTTGGCCCAGTCCCAGTCGGCGATCCGGTCGCCGGGCACGGCGAGGGCGACGGCGACGTCGTCGGGGGCGTGCAGGGCGGCGGTCTGCACGAGCAGGGCGCGGGCGACGCGCAGGCAGTCCTCGCGAGGGCCGATGACGCTGACGTTGCCGACGCGGTCCAGGGGAACGGTCAGCGGGAGCTCGGTGCCGGTGCGGAAGCGGGCGGTGAGCGCGGAGGCCTCGTTGAGCATGAACTGGTCGGGCGGGGTCAGCACGGAGGACCCCTGCTGGCCGATCCTCAGGTCCCGTACGGGCATCTCGCCGGTGCCGACGCGCACCTGGAGGAAGTCACCGTCGGCGCGGCGCCGCTCCCACAGCCGGGCCGGGTCGCGCAGGACGTCGTACAGGGCCTGCGGCGCCGGGTTCAGCACGTCGGCGCGCTCGCGCCGCTCCCGCTCCTCGCCGGCGAGCTCCTCGCGCAGGTCCTCCAGGTAGGCGAGGTACGCCTCGCGCTGGGTGCGGCGGGCGCGCTGGGCCTTGCCGCGCTGCGAGAAGGCCATGACGAGGGAGCCGGCGACCGTGACGCAGAGGATCATCGCGCCGAGCGCGGCGAACTGGCTGTTGCGGACCACGGTCATCATCACGACCGAGGACATGACGCCGGCCACGGGCAGCAGCGACATGGCGATGTTGCCCGCCTTGCCCTCGGGGAGGTTCGGCGGGGCCTCGATGGTCCGGGCCTCGGTGGCGGCCGGCGGCTTGATGGTCCGGGCCGGGCGGTGGATCAGTCGGGTACTCATCGTCAGTGGCGCTTCTGGGAGAGCTGGAAGACGTCCGCGGCGAGCCGGGTGGCGATCGTCCGGGTCGACTCGGCCAGCAGTTCGGTACGGATGACGCCGCCGCTCGCCAGGTGGCGGTCGTACGGCAGGACGTGGACGGTCGCCCCGGTCGAGCCGAGCGTGCGGGCGGCCTCGTCGAGGTCGATGCCGGAGTGCGGGGACTGCTCGGTGATGACGACGACCGTGCCGGCGATCAGGTGCGGGGGCAGGCCCTGCATCCACTGGAGGACCGCGTAGGTGCTGGCGATGCCGTCGAGGGCGGCGGGGGTGGCCAGGACGCGGGCCTGGGAGGCGGACAGCGCGACGCGGGCCACCTCGGCGGGCAGGGTCTCGCAGTCGACGACGGTCACGCCGAAGTAGCGGCGCAGCGCGACCATGGCCCGCTCGTAGGACCGGAGGTCCAGCATGGCCCCGATCCGGCCCTGGCTGCCGGGCAGCAGCCAGGCGTTGTCGCGGAGCTGGACGAGGTAGCCGGTGACGTCGAGGAGGGACATCTGCGGTTCGACGATGTCGGCGAACTCGCCGGTGGTCCAGCGGAGGGCCTCGGCGCCGAGCCGGATGGGGAGGGAGCCGAGGGCGGGGTCGGCCTCGACGAAGAGGACGGGGTCCTGGCGGTAGTGGGCGTACGTGGTGCCGAGGAGGGCGGCGACGGTGGACTTGCCGGCGCCGCCGCGGATGGACGTGACGGCGATCTGGCGGCCGGTCGTCACGGACTGCTGGAGCAGTTCGGCGGTGCGGGTGGCGTCCGCGACCTCGCGGGAGGCGGATGAGGAAACGGTTCGCCAGAGGGTGCGGGCGGCGCGGGTCGCGAACGGCTCGCCCCGGCGGGCCCCCTTGAAGGCACCGACCAGGCTCTTGTCGACCACGGGCCGCGATTCGGGCGTCGCCCGGGCGGCACCGCCCTGGCGGGGGGCCGCGGGCGCGCCGGGGGCCGCGGGCGCGCCGGAGGTGGCCGCCGGGCCGTGGGCGGCCGCCGGGCCGTGGGCGGCCGCCGGGCCGTGCGTCGGGGCTGCGCCCCCGTGGGCGGCGGCTGCGGCGTGGGCGGCACCTGCGCCGTGAGCGGCACCTGCGCCGTGGGCCGGGTCGGCTCCCTGGGCCGGGGCCGCGCCCTGGGCGGGGTGGGGTGGGGGGTAGGCCTGGTGCTGGGCCTGGGCGTGGCCGCCCTGTGCCCCGGGCTGCTGCTGGGCGTACGGCTGGGCTCCCTGGCCGGGGGCCGCTGCGTGCGCCGGGCCGGCGCCCTGGCCGGGGGCCGGCTGGGAGTAGGGCTGCTGCTGGGCTTGCGGCTGCGCGTACGCCTCGGGCTGGACGTGGCCTCCCTGGGCCGCGTGCTGCTGCCGGGCGTGGGCCTGGCCGCCCTGGGCCGGCGGCCTGCCGTGGGCCTGCGGTCCTGCCTGGGCCTGGGGCTGGGCTCCGGGGCCGCCTTGCGGGGTACCCGACTGGGGGTAGCCGTAGCCGGCGGCCTGGTCCTGGGCCTGCGGGTACCCGTAGCCGGGGGCTTCGGCCTGAACCGGCGGCTGACCGTGGGGCTGGGGCTGGGCCCCGGGGACGCCCTGAGGGGCGCCCGACTGGGGGTAGCCGTAGCCGGGGGCCTCGCCCTGGGCCTGCGGGTAGCTGTAGCCGGGGACTTCGCCCGCGGCCGGGGTCTGCGGGTAGCCGTGGCCGGGGGTCTGGCCCGGGGCGGCCTGCAGGTGGCCGTGGCCGGGGGCTTCGCCCTGGCCCTGGGCGTGCTGCGGGTGGCCGGTACCGGGAGCCCGGCCTTCAGCGGCGGCCTGGTCGACCCGGCCGGCCCGGCCGTCCCGGGCCGCGGCGGCCTGCGGGTGGCCGGGCTGCGCGTGGCCCTGCTGGGGTCCGGGCCGGTGTGCCGCGGTGGCCCCGGGGGTCCCGTCCTGGGCCTGGGGCGCGGAGGCCGCCCTCAGGTCGCGCAGGACGTTGCCCTGCCAGTTGTCTCCGTTCGGCATGTCTGCCACTGCCCCTCTTCTTCCGACCTGCTGCCCCGCCCGGAGCGTTGATCCGGCCTGCTGCCCCGCCCGGGGCGCGGCCTGCGCCTTGACTCAGAACTTGTCGAGCAGTTGCCCGTACACGCCGAACACCCCGATGGCCAGCGGGAAGAGCCCCACCATGCCGACGGACTCGACGAGGTCCGCCATCCGCCGCAGCCGCACCTGCACGTGCTCGGGCGGCTGCACCGCCAGCGCGAGCATCGGCAGCAGCGCCGCCACGCACAGCACGGCCAGTGCCCCGGCGCCCCCGTCGTGCTGGATCCACAGCACGGCGAGGCGTACGACGAGGACGCACGCGGCGGCGAGCAGCGCCACGACCTCGGCGACCAGCGGGAACGCCCGGGACCGGGACAGGAGCACCACGGCGACGAGCGCGGCCAGCGCCACGGTCCACGCGCTGGGCTTCTCGGCCAGGGTGAGCAGCCATCCGCCGGCGGCGGCCGAGGCCGCGGTGGCGATGGTCGCGAGGGCGAGGCCGCGGTGGGTGGCGGCGAGGGCGTTGCCGACCTCGTGGCGGCTGACCGAGGCTCCGCCGGAGCGGCTGTCGTCGAGCCCGGTGAGCCCCGAGGCCATCAGCGCGAGCCGCGGCAGCACCCCGAGCAGTACGACGGAGACCAGCGCCATGACGGCGCCGAGCCGCGCGGGATCGTCCTGGACGGCGGCGACGGCCCCCCACAGGACGGTGATTCCGGCGACGGCCATGGCGCCGATGAGCCCGCCACGGCCGAGCGGGGAGAAGTACCCGAGCAGGACCAGGGTCAGGGTCAGCGAGCCCGTGACGGCGGCGAACCGGACGATGCCCGACCAGTGGTAGGCGTCGGCGGCGGTCCACGCGGCGAGGACGGACAGGGCGCCGGAGGCGAGCAGGAGCACGGTGGCCAGGCCGCGGTTGCCCTGGCCGATCCGGGAGACGAGCGCCCCGGCCGCGAGCAGGACGAGCGTGACGGCCAGCAAGGTCCCGGCGAGGGTGTCGAGGCCGGTCTCGCGCCGGGCGAGCAGCGCGGCGGTGACGGCGAAGGCCACGGTCGCGGCGCCGGCGGCGGCCCTGCGCGCGGCGGGACGCCAGCGCCAGGCCCGGAGGTCGAGGTCGTCGGCCACGAGGTCGGTGACGTCGTGGACGACGGGTGCGGGCGGCGCCGAGTGGGTCCTGACGAGTTGCAGGACGGCGCCGTCGGCTATGCCCGCCGACTCCAGCGTGCTCTCGTGCGGCAGCGCGGAACCGTCCGACGTCATCAGCTGACGCGTCATCGGACGGGAGGCGGCGCGGTCGTCGAGCAGCAGCAGGACGTCGGGGAGCAGTTGTCCGATCGGCGTGTCGGACGGGAGGACCACGTCGGCGCGGCGGCGCTCGCCGACCAGGGTCACCCGGCTCAGTTGCGCCCGGGAAGTCGTTGCTGTGCTCACCACTTGCGGGAACCTATCATCGCGGTGTTGTGACCTTTCGGGCCGTGCTTCTACGGCTGGGTCGGCTTGGGCGACTTCGTCACGGGCGGGGACTGCGAAGGGGACTTGGCCGGTTTTGCGGCCGGCGCGGAGGCCGAGTGGCCGGGCGTCTTCGCCGCCCCGGACGGCTTGGCCGGCCCGGGGGACTTCGCCGGTCCCGGGGACTTCGCCGGGTCGGAGGTCTTGTCGGGGCCGGGCGCCTTCGGCGGCTGCGTCTGCTTCGGGTACAGGCTCTGCTGTTGCTGCTGTTGCTTCTGCTGCTCGGCCTTCTGCTTGGCCAGCGTGGCCTGGATGAAGGACCAGCCGACGCAACCGGCGCACAGGACGGCCGCGATGGCGATCCCCGCGAACATCTTCCCGAGCCGCTCGTCCGCCGTTCGCCGCGCCCGCTGCGCGCCGAACAGCAGTGCGTCCCGCATCCTGCGGCGGCGTACCGCCACCGACTCCAGCAGCTGACTGTCGTAATCGCGTGCCATGCGCCGCCCGTCATCTCCCCCGTGTTTTGCCTGTGCAACATAGAACATGCATCCGCCCGGAGCACGCCTGACGGGTCGGCACGGCGAGCCTCCAGGCGGTTGACCCGCCGTGATGCAGCGCCATATCCCCTTATGTACGGGAGAGTTCTCCGCCAGCCCGTCCGCTCTTGCGAACACCCGATCGGAGCGACCCATTCCGCAGACGCCGGTGACGGGGCTCCGGTTCCCGGCCGCCCGCCCGGAAGTGCACGACGGGAACCGGGCCCTCACCCCGCCCCCACCGGCTGCACCTGTCCCGCGCGGCGACAGACCGTACCGGGATGAGGCAGATGGTGCTAGCGTCATTGGCACCATGCTGCTGAGACTGGACACCACCGACAGCCGCCCGCTGCACGAGCAGGTGGCGGGGGCCGTCCGGCGCGCCATCGCCGAAGGGGAATGCGCCCCGGGAGAGCGGCTGCCGCCCGCCCGCGACCTCTCCCTGGCGCTGGGCGTGAACGCCAACACCGTGCTGCGCGGCCTGCGCGCCCTGCGGGACGAGGGGGTGCTGGAGTTCCGGCGCGGCCGCGGGGTGACCGTCGCCCAGGGCGCCGACGGACGGTCGGAGCTGCTGGGCAAGGCCCGCCGACTGGTCGAGGACGCGGCGCGCCTGGGCTACGGCCGGAGCGAACTCATCGAGATGATCAGGGGGCTTTCATGACGGACCGTACGAGGCGACCGAGCGGCGCCGACGGGGGTGGCGGCACGCGCATCGGCGGGGGTGGCGGTGGCGGCATGCGGATCGGCTGGGGTGCCGGAGTCTGGGGTGCGGCGGTCGCCGCGGTGCTCGCCCTGCTCCCGCCGGCGGTGAGCAGCCGTCTGCCCGACCGGCTGGCCACCCACTGGAGCGGCAGTGCGCCCGACGGCTCGATGCCCCTGTGGGCGGCGGCGCTGGCACCCGTGGCCGTCTGGGTGCTGCTGCTGCTCGGCCTCTTCCTCGCGGCGCGGCGCGGGGGCGCACCCGGGCGGCCGTGGACCGCGGCGACCCTCGCGGTGAGCGGGGTGTTCCTGGCCGGGGCCCAGGTGTCGATCGTCCGCGCCAACCTGGACCGGGCCGACTGGCGGGACGCCGCCTCGACGGGCACGGGGGTGCTGGTCACGGCCGTCGCCGCGCTCGGGGCCGGGGCGCTCGGGTGGCTGGCCGGGCGGCACGGCGAACCGCCCGCCGCCGTGCGGGAGGCGGGCGCGGGTCCGCTGCTGGAGATCCCCGAGGGCGAGCGTTTCGTCTGGCTCTCGCGCACCACGAACCGCTGGCTCCGCCTGACCGGCGCCGTCGCCGCCCTCATCGCCGCCGTGGTGGTCCTGGTCGCCGCGGCCGGGCTGACCACCGCCCCGCCGTGGGCGCTGATCGCGCCCTTCGCGGTCGTCGCCCTCGCCGCGTCGGGGTGTTCCTCCGTTCAGGCGCGGGTGACGGAGACGGGCCTGGAGGTGGCCTTCGGGCCGCTCGGACGTCCCGTGCGGCGGTGGCGGGCCGCGGACATCGTCTCGGCCCGCGCCGAGACGCGGACGCCCGCCCAGGTCGGCGGCTGGGGCTACCGGATCGGCGGCCAGGGCACGACGGTGATGCTCCGGTCCGGGGAATGCCTGGTCGTACGGCCCCGCACGGGGCCGGACTTCGCCGTCAGCGTCGACGACGCCGAACGCGGCGCCGCCCTGCTCAACACCCTCTCCGCCCGCCGGTCCGCCTGACCGCCCGGGGCGGTACCGCGCCCCCGCAGGGGCGCGGGGGACCGCGCGACCGGCCCCCACCGGCCCGCGGTTCCACGGCCGGACTGCCGGCGGGGCGCTCAGCCGGGCAGGGTGCCGGCGGTGAGGGCGGCCAGGCGCTCCGGGTCCGCGAGGATGTCCAGGGCGGCGATCCGGCCGCCGCGGACGGTGAAGGCCATGAGGGACAGCGGACTGCCGTCCGACGACCGGGAGAGCACCCCGGGGAAGCCGTTGATCAGGACCGGCCGGGCGGCCTCCGCGAACCGGGCGAACATGATCGCCTGCGAGGCCACGTCCCGGGCGCCGCGGCGGACCAGGCCCGGGCGCAGCGTGCCGCCGTCGGAGCGGGCCACGACCTCCGGGTCGAGGAGGTCGAGCAGCGCGCCGAGGTCACCGCCGCGGGCGGCGGCGAGGAAGGCGTCGACGATCTCCCGGGTGCGCGCCCGGTCGGCGTCCTGGTCCGGGGCTGCGCCCTGGACGCGGCGCCGGGCCCGGCTGGCGAGCTGCCGTGTACCGGCGGCCGTACGCCCGAGGACCGGGGCGATCTCGTCGAACGGCACGGCGAACAGGTCGTGCAGGACGAACGCCAGCCGCTCCGCGGGGGAGAGGGTGTCCAGGACGACCAGCAGGGCGATGCCGACCGAGTCGGCCGTGAGGATCTCGTGCTCCGGATCGATGCCGGCCAGGCCGGTGACGACCGGGTCGGGGAGGCGGAACCCCCCGTCCTCGCCGGTCAGCGGCTCCTCGCGGCGCGTCGTGCGCGAGCGCAGCATGTCCAGGCAGATGCGGCCGACGACGGTGGTCAGCCAGCCGCCGAGGTTGTCCACGGCGGCGGTGTCGGACCGGCTCAGCCTGAGCCAGGCCTCCTGTACGGCGTCCTCGCTCTCGCCGATGGACCCCAGCATCCGGTAGGCCACGGCCCGCAGATGGGGGCGGTGCGCCTCGAACTTCCCCGCCAGGGCTTCCATTTCGCTCACCGGTCACATCCTCGCGTCGACGTCCGCGGCTGCCCTCTCCGGCCCGCCAAGGGGGACCGTAACCGCTCAACACGGCTTTTCCGCCGGCGATTTCGCGGGTCAGGCGGACGACCGGGGCCGGGCGGCCGCCGGGGACCGCATCCACATCGCGCCGCCCTGCACCATCGCACCCGAGGGCGCGGCCCGGGGCCTGGAGATCCTCGACGCGGCCCCACCAAGAACACGGTGTACGCCTTCGGCAAGGAGCACGGCATCGAGGTCTGCTTCGCGGCGGCCCGGATGTACGGGCTGATCGAGGGCACCGTCCACCGCGACGGCGTGCGGCCGGTGATCGCGACGGGCGACTGGATCGTCGCGGCACGCCGGTTCCGTCAGCCGGGGTCTCCGTCCTGGCCGCCCCGGCCGAGGAGGAGGTTCCAGCGGCCGGCCCGGCCGGTGAGCGTGGTGACGGTGTCGGGCCGTGCGTCGAGCCGCCAGAAGGCCGGGAGCGGCAGCTCCAGGGCGTACACCACGGCCGCCCGCACGACGGCCTGCTCGACCACGGGGCGGTGCGTGCCCGCGGGCAGGCCGGCGAGTGCGCCGCCGACCCGGGCGACCAGCCCGGCGAGGGACTCCCCGCCCCCGGGCGGTGCGTACGCGGGGTCGGTCAGCCAGCGCCGGATGCCGTCGGGGTCCTCGGCGGCGACCTCGTCGAGGGTGCGGCCCGCCCACTGCCCGGTGTCCGGGCCGCGCAGGCCCTCGTGACCGGGGCAGGGCTCGCCGTGGCCGAAACGCGCCTGCCGTGCGGATACGTCGAACGGCCTTGTAACGAACTGAACTCGTACTACGCCGCTCTTCATAAAGGGAGGATAAGCGCGGTACGGTCTCGGACGACAACCAAACAAGACGACGGTCCGACGGAAGTCCGGTGGGAAACCGGCACGGTCGCGCCACTGTGAAACCTCCCCCGGGGGAGGGAAGTCAGACCCGCGCCGTCGTTGCGAGCACCACTGACCGGGACGCGTGTTCCCTCTGGAGGTACAGCCATGGCCGACACCGCCGTGCCCACGACGGCCCCTGCCGCCGTCGCCCCGATTTCCCTCTCCTCGCTCGCCCCCTGGGCCCTCTTCGCAGGCGTCCTGATGCTCGCCCTGCTCTACGTCGTCGGCGTCGAGCAGGGCGCCACCGCACTGTTCGAGGGCGACACCATCCACGAGTGGATGCACGACGGCCGCCACCTGCTCGGCTTCCCCTGCCACTGACCGACCGGCCACTGACCGACCGGCCCACGGCCGACCGGCCGGTTGAGCCCGTAGGCCCATCGGCCGACCGGCTCAACCGGTCAACTGATCGACCCATCAAGGGAAGCCCATGAATCCCATCTCCCCCCGCGCACTGCTGGTGCGCGGCATGCTGGCCGGCCTGCTCGCCGGCGCGGCCGCCTTCCTCGTGGCCTACCTCATCGGCGAGTCCCGCGTCGACGCGGCCATCGCCCTGGAGGAGGCCGCCGCAGGCGGACACGACCACGCCGAGGAGGCCCCGGTCAGCCGGGCCCTCCAGGCCACGGCCGGACTCGGCACCGGCACCCTCCTGTACGGCGTCGCGCTCGGCGGCATCGCCGCCCTCGTGTTCTGCTACGCCCTGGGCCGTATCGGCCGCTTCGGTCCGAAGGCCACGGCGGCGCTGGTCGCCGGCGGCCTGTTCGTCACCGTCGTCCTGGTCCCCTTCCTCAAGTACCCCTCCAACCCCCCGGCCGTCGGCGACCCCGACACCGCCACGCGCAGGACCGTGCTGTTCCTGCTGATGATCGCGCTGAGCATGCTGCTCGGGGCGGGGGCTCTGATCCTGGGCCGCCGCCTGGCACCCGGGCTCGGCAACTGGAACGCCTCGGTCGTCGCCTCCCTCGCGTTCGTCGCGGCGGTCGCGGTGTCGTACGCGTTCCTGCCCGCCGTCGACGAGGTCCCGGCGGACTTCCCGGGCACGCTGCTGTGGCAGTTCCGCCTCGCGACCCTGGCCATCCAGGCCGCGATGTGGACGACTTTCGGCCTGGCCTTCGGTTTTCTTGCCGAACGGGCACTTGTCCCCGCCGCCGCCCCCAAGGAGGCTGTTGCGCCGGTGAGTTGACGATGAGGGGCCGGTGATCCATGCAGGCACGGACGCAAGCGCACGCACCGGCACGGGCACGCACCCGGCCGCCGGCGCAGGCGCAGGCCCAGTCGGCGATCCGCCGGTGGCGGGGCTGGACGGGAGCGGTCCCGTTCTGGCTCAACTCCGCCGCCCTGCTGCTGGCCCCCTTCACCGCGATCACCCTGCTCGCCCAATTCGCCGTCATCGCGACCCTGGCCGCCCTCGGCAACCTGGTCCGCCAGCTCTGGTACGGCGACCACGGCCACCCGGCCGTCCACCTCGCCGCCGCCCTCATGGGGGTGGCGGCGGTGGCGTTCGTGGTGGTCTGACACGCCCGTAGGGTCGGGCCATGAGCCACACCGTCCACGCCCGGCGCGTTCGCGACCCGGCGCTGCCGTTCGGGCACCGGCGCAGCGCGCTGCGCAGCATCGTCGTCCTGTACCGGCCCTTCGGCTTCAACGGGACCTGGTCCTTCCTCAGCCGGACCGGAGACCTCCGTCGGGACGGCGACGCCCTGGTCCGCGCCCTGGCGAAGCTGGAGCTCAGCCGGGCTGCGGCGATGGCCGAGCGGGCGGAGGTCGCCGAGCGGCGCAGGGCGGAGAAGCACCTCGAACACCGCAGGCAGCCGCGGGCCGCCGATGTCCGGTTCCTCCTCGGGCCGCGCTGGCCCGGGCCCGACGGGCACGCGGCGGCAGCCCACGAGGTCGCGCGGCTCTGGCGGGAACGGGGCCGCCCCGGTGCGCTGCCCCTCCCCGATCCCGATGCGCTGCCCCTCCCCGGTCCCGGGGCGGATCCGGGCCTCGACGAGGAGCTGTGTGCGCACGTCGCCGCGTACCTGGAGGCCGGCGGGCACCTGGAGCAGGACCGGCTGGAGCTGCTCGCGGACGGGCTGCGCGGGCTGAACCGGCGGATCGCGCGGCTGTCCGGCGCCGGCCGCGGCTGTGTGGCGCTCGTGGGGTTGAGGCGGATGGGCGAGGTGGTGCTGGGAGACCCGGGCGGGTCCTCCCTTCGCCACGCCCGCTAGCCCGTTCGGGCGTACGTGCCCCGGCGTGCGGGAAGGACCCGCGCACCCGTCGCCAGCTGGGACAACACGGGTGGGCCGCGGGCGGCCGGGCTGTGACGGGGCGTCAATCTTCGGCGTTGTCACGGGTGCTGGGGGGCAGGGAGGGAGTCCACTGCTCTCAGGAGAACCGGCCCGCCTGAGCCGGTGCATCGGACCGGGAGGACAATCCATGCCCCGCGGCAAGTGGGTGGTCGGCGTGCTGACAGCGGTTCTGCTGGGCACCGGGATAGGGCTGCTGCGCAGCACCGAGGGGGCGCGGCCCGCGGCGGCCGGCTCCGCCGACGCGCTGCCCTCGCGGGCCCTGGGGCTGTCCGGGCACCGGCGGCTCGTCGAGCAGCTGGACCAGCCCCGCCGGCCGCGCACCTCGGACAAGGGGTCCCGGCCCGCCCGGGCCGTCGCCATCACCCCGCTGCGCCCCGCGCAGCCGCTGCGGCTCCGGATCCCCAGCCTGGGGGTGGACCTGCTGCTGGTCCGCGGCGGCCCCGGCCTCGGCGACGGCACGGCAGCAGGCGACGGCACGGCAGCAGGCGGGGGTGCGTCGGCACGGGCGGCGACGGAGGCCCTCTGGGACACCGGCACCGTGATGCCCGGCGCGGCCGGGACGGCCGTGGTCACGGCGCCCGACGTCCGCCTCGCCGATCTGCGGCGGGGCCTGACCGTCGAGATCCCGCGCGCCGACCGCCGGACCGCCGTCTTCACCGTGGACCTGGTCTCCCCCGCCGGGGTGACCGGTCGGGGGCAGCGGCCGGGGCGGGCCCAGCTGCGGCTGGTCAGCGGTGAGACCACCGTGCTGGCCCGGCTCACCGGCCAGCGGCGCACCCCCCGCTGAGCCGCCCGCGGAGCCCGTCGCCGGTCGGGCGGGGTGACACCGAGGGGTCACTTCGTTCGCCCGGTCGGGCGCTTCTGCGGCCGGGGTGGGGAGGTGCCGGGCGTGGCGGGGCAGACCCCTGCCATGACCGGGACACGGCATGCACGATCGGCGGCGGCCAGGGCCCTTGCGGCCGCCTGTGTCGCACTGCTGTGCCTGTTCGTGTCCGGTCCTGCCGCCGCGCCGGCGGCCGGTGGGGCGCATGCGGTCCGGCAGCTCCCCTCCGGTATGCCGAGCGAGCCGGTTACCCCGACCGAGCGGGAGTCGGAGCCGGCGTCGGATCCCGAGGTACGGGCCGCCGTCCGGCCGGCCGCGCGCGGGCTGCCCTGTGCGCGGGAGCTGCCGCAGCCGGTGTTTCACGTGAAACCGCCCGCGGGGCCGGGACGCGCCGCCCCGTACGAGGCGGCCGAACCGACGCTGTCCGTGCGGACGGTGCGGAGTGTGGTGTTGCGCTGCTGAGCGGGCCGAGCAGCAGCGCGCAACCCCCCACACCCCGAACACCGTGAGGTTCCGGCATGCCCATCGACCCGTACGCCGCCCTGAACGCCATGATCCGAGCCGAGGTCACCCGCTTCACGCCCCCGCCGAGGACGAAGCCGAAGCCGGAGCCGAAGCCGGAGCAGGAGCAGGCCTCCGAGCCCGAGGAGACCGCCGCCAAGACCGCCGCCCCCGCGACCGCCGCCCGTGAGACCGCGGCCCTGTCCCGGAGCGGGTCACCCGTTCCGGCCGCCGCCGAGGACTGACGCCCGCGGGGCACCGACCGGCACGGCGCCGGTCCCCGTACCCCGGAAGGGGGTGCGGGGACCGGCGTCCCTGGCCCGTCGGGTCTCGTGCGCCCGTCAGGTCTCGTGTGCCCGTCAGGTCTCGTGCGTGTAGTAGCGGTAGAACGCCACCACGCCGACGGCGGCACCCGTGATGAAGCCGACCCAGCTGGAGCGCAGGATGGAGTCGCCCGTGAGGCTGTACAGGTAGCCCACGGCGATACCGCCGAAGGACCCGTACGCCGCCGCCCGCACCTCCCTCATCATGCGGGGGCCGACCCGGGCGAGGGTGAACATGACCGCGGCGAAGATGACGCCGCACAGGATCCCGTAGAAGACGTTGGCGGCGTCGACCGGGCCCATCTGCCGCTGCATGAAGGCCGCGTAGACGCCGTAGACGAGTCCGAGCAGCAGGGCCCGGGTCAGCGCGCCCCTGTCCAGGTGGTGCGCCTGCGCCGTCGGCCCGCGGGGCCGCCGGTGGGCGACGGGTGCCGCATGTGCCATGACAGGGCTCCTCTCTTCCCCCATCCAGAGCACACCCGGCACCCCGGCCCGGCAAGTGGATCAGCTGCCGGCGGTGCGCACGGCCACGGCGTCGATCTCGAAGAGCATCCCGGGCAGGGCCAGCGAGGCGACCCCGATCAGGGTCTGGGCGGGCAGTTCGGTCCCCCAGGCGGCGTGCAGGTGCTTGGTGAGCACCTGCAGCTTCGCCAGGTCGTGCTCGACGATGTACGTGCCGATCCGGACGACGTCGGCGGGGCCGAGGCCGACGGCCGCGAGGGCGGTCCGCAGGTTGGCGAAGGCCCGCTCGACCTGGGCCTCGAACTCCTCGGAGACGACCTGCCCGTTGTCGTCCGAGCCGTACTGGCCGGCTATGAAGACCTGCTCGCCGGGGGCGGAGACGATGTGGCTGTAGCCGAAGTCGACGGGGTTGTGGAGTCCTGCCGGGTTGGTGATGCTGCGCGTCATTGCCAAGCTCCTGGGTCGGTCGATGGCGTACGTCGGTCCGTGCGATCGGTGCGGTCAGGTGGTGGTGGGGCCGGCGAACCAGGTGCGCAGCCGCACCGGGGCCTGCGGGGCCTGCCGCTCGGCCTCGCGCCGGATGTCGTCGAGGTTTTGCTCCGCCAAGGCGCGGCGCCAGGCCAGTTCGGCGCGGCCCATGGCGTGCGCGATGGCGCACTCCGGGCCGTTGTCGACGGCGGGGCCGCCGCCCGGCCCCTGGTTGCGGATCTCGGCGCACCGGAAGGCCTCGGCGGACCCCTCGACGGCGACGACGACGTCCATGAGCGAGATCTCGGCCAGGGGGCGGGCGAGCCGGAAGCCGCCCCGCGGGCCCGGGGCGGAGGTCAGGATCCCCGCCCGGGCCAGCGCCTGGAGCTGCTTGTTCAGGTAGGCGGCCGGCAGGTCGTGCCAGGCGGCCAGGCGTGCCGCCGGGACGGCCCGCTCGGGGCCGATCCAGGCCAGGTTGACGCAGCTGTGCAGCGCCCACTCGACGCCCTCGCTCATCCTCACAACCTGGACATTAAATGTCCATGATTCTTTCCGCAAGGGGAATCCGCCGCGTCGGGGAGCCGCACCGGCGTGCCGCCACCCGCCCGCAGCACCCCCGCTCGCGCCCGCCCCGGCCGCGGATTTCCCTGGTGACGTGCGCACCTTCCTGTCGGCGGTACTCATCACGCTCATGGCGCTGCTCGTGCCCGCGAGCGCCGTCGCGTACTGGGCCGACCGCGAACTGGGCAACGCCGACCGCTACACCGCCGCCATGTCCCCGCTGGCCGGGAACCCGGCGGTCCGGCAGGTCGTCGTCACCCAGGCGACCCGCGCCCTGTCCGGGCAGATCGACGCCGGCCCCTTCCAGGGCGGCGTCGAGGCCCTGCTCGGCGAGGCCCTGCGCTCCTTCACCGGCACCGCCGCGTACCGAACCGCCTGGGACGCCGCCAACCGTGCCGCGCACGCCGCCTTCCTCCAGGCGCTCACCACCGGCGACGGCAACGCCGTCACCCTCGACCTCGCCCCGGTCATCGAACAGGTACGGGCGGAGCTGATCGCCGACGAGGTGCCGTTCGCCGACCGCATCCCGGTGACCCGCGTGGCGGTGACGGTGATGGAGTACGACAACCTCGGCGCACTCCGGAAGGGCTTCCGCATGCTGCAGATCGCCGGTGTCTGGCTGCCCGTGCTGACCGTGCTGCTGGCCGTGACGGCCGTCGCCGTCGCCGTGAACCGCCGCCGGGCCGTGGCGGCCACCGGCCTGGGGCTGGCCTTCGGGGCCGTCCTGCTGGGGATCGCGGTGTCCGTCTGCCGCCGGCTCACCCTCGACGACCTGCCCGCCGACATCGACCGGTCGGCGGCCGGCGCCGTGTACGACGCGCTCACCGCGTTCCTGCGCACCACCGCCTGGGTGGTCCTGGCGATCGGGCTGGCCGTCGCACTCGCCGCCTGGCTGAGCGGACGGCGCCGCCGGACCCCATAAGCTCGGAAGGTACCAAGTACGCAGAACGGCGCAGAGAACCGTCAACGGCGCAGAGCGCGTGCAACGGTGCAGAGAGCGCGCACCCGTACAGAAGAACCGAAAACCCGACGAGCGAGCGGCGGCACGGAAGCACCCATGGGCACCGAACGCACCGAAGACATACCGTCCGGGCGAGCCCGGCCGCACCCGCTGGCCCCGCCCGCCTGGCTGCTCTCGGGCCTGCGGCCCGACCCCGCGCCCATCCCCTGGGCGGCCGTCGTCCGCGCGGGCATCGCCCTCTCCGTCCCGCTCGCGGCCGGCTTCGCCCTCGACGAGCCGGAGTACGGGGCGCTCGTCTCGATGGGCGCCCTGTCGGGGGTCATCGGCGACACCGCCGACGCCTACCGGATGCGAATCCTCAACATCGCCGTGCCGCAGCTGTTCGGCGCGGTCGGCGTCGCGCTCGGCACCCTCGTCTTCGGGCGGGGCTGGCTCGCCGTCGGCGTGCTCACCCTGATCGCCCTGGTCTCCGGGATGGTCTCCTCGATCGGCACGGTCGCCTCCGTCTCCGGGCTGCTGCTCCTGCTCAACGCGGTGGTCGGGGCCGGCCTGCCGCTGCCGCAGCCCTGGTGGACGGCCCCGCTCCTGCTGAGCGCCGGCGGGCTGTTCGTGCTGGCCCTGACCCTGGCGGGCTGGCCACTGCGCGGTCGGCAGCCCGAGCGGACCGCCGTCGCCGCCACCTACCTGGCCCTCGCCGACGCCCTGGAGGCCGCCGGCGGACCCGACTACGACGACCGCCGCCGGCACCTCACCCAGACCCTCAACCAGGCCTACGACCTGATCCTGGGCCGGCGCGCCCGCGTCCACGGGCGCAGCCCCTCGCTGGTCCGGCTGCTGGCCCAGCTGAACGTGGTGATCCCGCTCGTCGAGGCGGCACCCGCCGTGCACCTGCGCGGCCGCCCGCTGCCCCCGCGCATCGCGGCGGCCGTCCGGGACCTCGGCCGGGCCGTGGAGGAGGGCCGCACCGAGCCGCCCGTACTGGGCCTGCCCGCGCCGCACACCCCCGCCGAACGGGCCCTCGACGCGGCCCTGCGGCACGCGGCGGCCGTCGTGCACCTCCCCGAGCCGACCCTGCGCAGCGTCGACGACGACCGGCTCGGCCGCCCCACCGCCCTGCACGTCCGGGCCCGGCAGGCGGCGCGGGACATGATGCTGTCCGAGGCGTCCTGGCGGTACGGGCTGCGGCTCGCCCTGTGCATCGGGCTGGCCCAGTCGCTGGTCTCGCTCGTGCCCGTCGAGCGCTCGTACTGGGTGGCCCTGACCGTCACCTTCGTCCTCAAGCCCGACTTCGGCTCGGTGTTCTCCCGGGCCGTGCTGCGTGCGCTGGGCACCGTGGGCGGGCTCGTCGTCGCGGCCGCCGTGCTCGCCGAGGTGCCGCGCGGCTGGTGGGACGTGCCGGTCATGGCGGTCCTCGCCGCGCTGATCCCCGCGTTCTCCGCGAAGGGGTACGCCTTCCAGACCGCCGCGATCACCCCGGTGATCCTGCTGCTGTCGGACCTCCTCAGCCACCAGGGCTTCGACCTCATCCGGCCCCGGCTGCTGGACAGCCTGATCGGCTGTGCGATCACCCTGGTCTTCGGCTACCTGCTGTGGCCCGAGAGCTGGCACACGCGGATCGGGGACCGGCTCGCCGACACCGTCGACGACGCCGCCCGCTATGTGGAACGGGCCTTCGGCGGCCCGCGGCCCGACACGGCGGCCGGGCTGCGGACCGCGCGGACCGTGCGGCTCCAGGCCCGCCGGCGCCTCTACCGCGACCTGTCGTCCGTACGCAGCGAGTTCCAGCGGGCGCTGACCGAGCCGCCGCCGACCGGGGCGCGGGCCGCGGCGTGGTGGCCGCTGGTCGTCGCCGTCGAGCGGATCGTCGACGCGACCACCGCCGCCCGGGTCCGCGTCAACCACGGGGCGCCCGAGCCCCGGCCCGCCGAGGTGACGGCGCTGACCTCCGACCTGCACGCCCTCGCCGACGGGGTGCGCACCGCCCGGACCCCCGACCGGCTGCGGCCCCCCTCCGGGCCGTCCGGCGACGAGGCGTCCGTCCTGGAGCCGGTCCGCCAGGAGGTCGCCTGCGCGCGCGGAATCACCTCCTCCGAGCCCTGACCCCACACCCCCTGCGCCCCGCGGCCCGCGCGCCCGCGTCCTGCGTGCCCGGGGGGCGGGGCGGGTCCCCCGAACGGGCCTTCCGCCCGGCCGTCGGGGCCCGGACGGGAGAGCATCGGGGCATGAGGCCCCTCCTCCCGCGCCGCCGGCACCGCCGCGCCGTGGCCGCCCCGGTCCTCGCCGCCGCCCTCGCGGCCGCGGCCGGGTGCGCCGATGTGGAAGGGCTGCGCGACGACGGCGACCTGGGGACCGTGCACGCCCCGCAGACCCTGTGGAAGGACATCCACCCCTCCCCGCCCGGCCCCGGCGAGCAGGCCGGTGCGGCCGCGGTGGTCCCGGGGCTGCCCAAGGCCGCGGGCCGGAGCATGCGCGACGTGAACGCGCTGGCCGTCGTACGGGCCGACATCACCGCCGCCGCCCGGCAGGACGCGGGCACGGGACGCCTCGTCGACCCCCGGGCGGTCCGGCGGCTCGCGCTCTGCACACAGGCTGTGGACGGAGGCCCCGACTGCCCGGTGCGGCCGCCGGTGCTGCACGACGTGACGGGCGACGACCGCGACGAGCTGATCACCGCCGTCGACATCGACGGCCGGATCAGCGAACTGCGCGTCTACACCGTCCGGGACGACGGCTCGATCGCCCGGATCCTGTCGCGGCGCGGGGTCCTGGAAGGTGTGGAGGTCGCCGCCGAGCACCTCGCGGTGCGCGAGCCGACCCCGAACCCGAGGAAGGTCTCCGTCTCGGACTACGTGTGGAACCCGGAGACGGGCGCCATGGACCTGGCCGAGCTCACCCTCGACGAGTGCCCCACGCCGAAGACCGGCTCCACCCCGTGCCCGGCGATCCGGGGCTGAGGGCGGCACACCATGCGGGTGACGAGCAGTCTGCGCTGGAAGATCGCCCTGACCACGACGGCCGTGTGCTGCACCGTCGCCGCCGTGCTCGGGATCCTCGTGCACAACGTGGTCGCCCGGCAGGTCGTCGGCGAGGTCCGCAAGGACGCCGACCGGGACCTGGACCACGCCCTGACCGAGTACCGGTACGGCACCGCCCACGGGCACCTGAACGTCGTCCTGGACCCGCCCGACCTGCCCGCCCGGCTGCGGGGGCTCGTCGCCCGCGGCCGGACCGGCAGCATGGTCGGCGAGCACGCCGGCCGGCCCGTCATGTGGGCCGCCGGACCCGCCGACGGCAAGCCCCTCGCCGTGTGGGTCTCCTTCGAGAGCACCCGCAGCCGGCTGCGGGACCTCAACGCCGCGATCCTCGCCTCCGCCGCGCTCGCCGCCGGGGTGGTGGCGCTGGCCGGCCTGTTCCTCGCCAACCGGATCAGCAGCCGGCTGACGGCCACCGCCGCCGTCGCCCGCCGGATCAGCGCCGGCGACCTCGACGCCCGTGTCGACATCCCCGACGCCGCGGGCGACGGCACGCACCACGACGAGGTGCGGGACGTGGCGCAGGCGCTGAACACCATGGCCAAGTCGCTGCAGGAGCGGCTGGAGGCGGAGAAGCGGTTCACCGCGGATGTCGCGCACGAGCTGCGGACCCCGCTGACCGGCTCGCTCGCCGCGGCCGCGCTGCTGCCGGAGGGCCGCCCCAAGGAGATGATCAACGACCGGCTGGCGGCTCTGCACCGGCTCACGGAGGACCTGCTGGAGATCTCCCGGCTGGACGCGGGCGTCGAGCACGCCGATCTGGCCCGGGTGGAACTCGGCCGGGCCGTTCGGCGGGCGGCCGCCGCGACCCGGCTGGACGTGTCGGTACGGGTGGTCCGCGACATGGAGGCGCTGACCGACCGGCGGCGGCTGGACCGGATCCTGGCCAACCTGCTGGTCAACGCCGACCGGCACGGCGCTCCGCCGATCGAGGTGACCGTCGACGGGCCGGTGGTGACCGTACGGGACCACGGGCCCGGCTATCCGGACCGGCTGATCGAACAAGGCCCGCAGCGCTTCCGCACCGGGGACCCGGGCCGCGGCCGGGGCCACGGGCTGGGCCTGACCATCGTGGCCGGCCAGGCGGCGGTCCTGGAGATCGCCCTGGACTTCGCCAACGCTCCGGACGGGGGCGCGGTGACCACGCTCCGGCTCCCCGTCGGGCGTCTGGCGGACGGGAGCTGACGCACGGGAGCGGGGCGGTGTTTCACGTGAAACACCGCCCCGCTCCGCCATGGCGTACGGGACAACTGCCCGCGGGGCGACGGCCCGCGGGCAGCCTCCCGGACACCGGCGTCAGACGCCGATGTTCTTGCCGTCCTTGCGCCAGACCGACACCACGGCCGGGCGGACGATCTTGCCGGGGCCGTCGGGCCACACCGACGCGGGCTTCTCGACGGACGCGCCGTCGATCTCGCCCGGGTGCTGCACGGAGACCAGGACGCGCTTGTCCTGGACCAGCGGGCCGCAGGTCTCGGCGCCGCGCGGCACGGTCAGGAACTGCTTGAGCTCACCGCGGCGCTCGCCGGAGGTGGCAACACCGAACAGGCCGTCGTGGGAGCCGAGCTGGTTGCCGTCCGTGGAGATCCACAGGTTGCCGTGCGGGTCGAAGGCCACGTTGTCCGGGCAGGAGATCGGGCTGACCTTGTCCTTCGGGAAGCCCGCGAAGTAGGTGGCCGGGTCGTTCGGGTCACCGGCGACCAGGAACAGGCGCCAGGCGAAGGCGTCGCCGGCCGGGTCGTCGAAGCTCTCGGCGAGCTCCAGGATCTGGCCGTGCTTGTTGGCGTTGCGCGGGTTGGCCTCGTCGGCGCCCGGCTGGCCCGCTTTGCCCCGGTTGCTGTTGTTGGTCAGGGCGACGTAGACGCGGCCGGTGCGCGGCGAGGGCTCGACGTCCTCGGGGCGGTCCATCTTGGTGGCGCCCACCTTGTCGGCGGCCTGGCGCGTGAAGACGTACACCTCCTCGGCGGTGAAGCCCGGGACGTGCGAGACGTTGCCGGTGGCGAGCGGGATCCACTGGCCGGTGCCGTCGAACTGGCCGTCCGACGGGTACCTGCCGGAGCCGTCGATCTGGTCGGCCGGGGAGTCGCCGGTCAGCTTGGCGACGTAGAGGGTGCCCTCGTCGAGCAGGGTGAGGTTGTGCTCCTTGGCGGCGCGGCTGTTGCCCTTCATCATCCGCTTGCCGGAGACGAACTTGTAGAAGTAGTCGAAGCGCTCGTCGTCGCCCATGTAGACGACGGGGCGGCCGTCCTCGGTGAGGCGGGGCTGCGCGGCCTCGTGCTTGAAGCGGCCCAGTGCTGTGCGCTTGCGCGGCACCGAGTGCGGGTCGTACGGGTCGAGCTCGACGACCCAGCCGAAGCGGTTGGCCTCGTTGGGCTCCTGCGCGACGTCGAAGCGCTTGTCGAACCGCTCCCACTTGCGCTCGGAGGCGGCGCCGGTGATGCCGTAGCGCTTCAGTCGGGCGGCCTGGACGGGCTCGGTGACGGAGCCGCCGTTGGCGAAGTACTGGTTGAAGTTCTCCTCGCCGTGGAGGGTGGTGCCCCACGGGGTGGTGCCGCCGGCGCAGTTGTTGAGGGTGCCGAGCACCTTGGTGCCGGACGGGTCGGCCGAGGTCTTCAGCAGGGCGCCGCCGGCGGCCGGGCCGGTCATGCGGAACTCGCTGGTCGTGTGGAGGCGGCGGTTCAGCTGGTGGCGGTTGACCGCGGTCAGCTTGCCGCTGCGGTGGTCCTCCTGGACGACGACCACGGACAGGCCGTGCGCGGCCCAGGCGATCTCGACCTGCTCCTTGGTCGGGTTCGCCGGGTCGTAGCCCTTGAACATCAGGACTTCGTCCGTGTACTCGTGGTTGGCGACGAGGAGCTGCTGGCGCTCGTAGCCGCTGCCGAGCGGGAGCAGGCTGAGGAAGTCGTTGTTGTAGCCGAACTGGCCGGCCTGGGCGGCGGCGGTCTGCCGGTCGGCGTTGAAGCCCGGGGCGCCCTTGACGATCGGGTCGCCCCACTTGATCACCACGTTCTGGGCGTAGCCCTCGGGGATGGTGACCTGGTCGGCGGTGTTCGGCGCGACGGGGGCGAAGCGGAGGCCGCGGGCGGCCTGGCCGGCGCCCTCGGCGGCGCCCTGGGCGTCGGCGGCGGGGGCGGCGGTGGCCTGCGAGCCGCTGCCGCCGACGGCGACGGCCGTACCGGCGGCGGTGGCGACCGTGACGACGGCGGCCGAGCGCAGCATCGAGCGGCGGGACCAGGTGCGGGCGATGATGTCGCCGGCGTACTCGTTGTCGCTGGTGTTCGGCACCTCGTGGAAGCAGGCGTCGCCGCAGCGGTAGCGACAGGTGAGGGCGGAGCGGCCGCCCCCATGCGGGTTGCCTATGAGCGGCAGAAGCTTGCGCACGAGTGTCCTCCGTAACTGCGCGGTTGCCGACGGGAATCGGCCGAATCCAGCGGTGACGGTAGGGCCGGGGTACGCCGAACCGGCGGCCGCGGGATGAACGTCCGGTGAACCGAGCACGTCGGGGCGGGAGTTCGGGGAGCGTGGGGGTGCGGTTCGGTGGGGCCGGTGTGGTGTGGTAAGGCTCTGTACGGGCCCGCACGGCAGGCGGTCCGGAGGAGCCCTCACACGTGGCGGGCGGATCAGCCAAGATCCGCAAGAGAAGGCCGAAAAGAGCCTGGCGCCACTAGGGGCGCCCCTGCAGACGTTCCAGCCGAGGGGTCGATAACCTTACGTGTCCACTCTGGGCAGGGATCAACCGCGCAGCACGGACAAAAGACGCACGCACTCATGCGAAAGGCCTGGCCCATGGGTATTCGGAGCTTGTTGCGCAAGGTTTTCGGACGGACCGCCGAGCCGGTTCCGGAGACGACTGTGGCCACTACCCCTTCGACCTCATCAGCTGCGGTGCCGAACCAGGCGGAACGGACACCGCTCGACGCGGCGGCCGAACTGGTCGCGGCTTCCTTCGACAACCACACGGTCCCGCCGCAGTCCGCGCCGCGCGACCGCGAGCCGGGCGTGCTCGTCACCGCCCCGGCCGGTGACGCCACGGTCCCGGAGGCCCGCCGCCCCCTTTCCCCGGCCGACACAGCGGCCCCCGCCGCCCCGCTCCCCGAAGCCGGGGCCGCTCCCGCCGCTGTGACGCCCCCCGAAGCCGGGGCCGCGGCTCCCGCCGCCACGCTTCCCGAAGCCAAGGCTGCCGAGGCGGCCGAGGCCGCAGCACCGGCCGCCGAGGCCGAGCCCGAGGCCGCCCTCGCGGAGCCGCAGCCCGAGGCCGCCCCCGCCGCTGCGGAGGCCGAGCCGTCTGCCGCTGCCACGGAAGCCGCGCCCGACACCGCCGAGGCGCCGCAGGAGCCCGCGACCGCCGAGGCCGCGGAACCCGCCGCCGAGGCCGAGTCGGCCGAAGCCGAGCCCCAGGCCGCCGCCGAGGCGGAGCCGGTGGCAGTTGAGGCCGAACCCGCCACCGCGCAGGCCGAACCCCTTGCCGCCCCGGACGAGGCGGAACCCGCCGCCGCCCAGGCCGAGCCCGCTGCTGCCGAGGACGACGCGGCGCCCGCCGAGGCTCAGGAAGCCGTGGCCGCCGAGGCGGAGCCGGAGGCTGAGCCCGCCGCCGTCCCGACCGAGCCCCTCGCCGCTCAGGACGAGGCGGAGGCCGAGCAGGTCACCGCGCAGGCCGAGACCGCCGCCGAGGCGGAGCCGGAGGCCGTCCGGGCCGAGGCCGTGGACGCCCCCGTGGAGGCCGAGCCCGTCGCCGTCCAGGACGAGGTGGAGCCCGCGACCGCCGAGGCGCAGGAGGAGCCCGCCGAGGCGCCCGCGCCGCAGGAAGCCGAGGCCGTTGAGGCAGCGGCTCCGGCCGAGGCGGAGCCGGCGGCCGAGCCCGTCGCGGCTCAGGCCGAGCCGGCCGCCGAGCCCGTTGACGTGCAGGAAGAGCCGGAGCCCGCAGAGGCCGAGGCCGAGCCCCTCGCCGCACAGAGCGAGTCGGAGCCCGAGGCCGAGCCCGTCGCCGCGCAGGCCGAGGCGGTTGACGCCCCCGCAGAGGCGGAGCCCGTCGCCGAGCCGACCGAGGCGGAGCCCGTCGCCGTACAGGCCGAGGCCGCGCCTGACGTCGAGCCCGTCGCCGAGCCGACCGAGGCCGAGGAGGGTGAGGCTGCCGCGGGGCCGGCGCACAGTGCGGCCGTGGTGCGGAAGCGGGCGCCGGAGGTGGCCGCGGCCTACAAGGCGGCCGGCCAGGTGCTCCGCACCAGGGGCAGGGCAGGCGCCCGGGCCAAGGTGTACCTGGTCCTGGACCGGTCCGGGTCGATGCGGCCGTTCTACAAGGACGGCAGCGCCCAGTACCTCGCCGACCACGCCCTCGCCCTCGCCGCGCACCTCGACGGTGAGGCGACCGTGCACACCGTGTTCTTCTCCACGGAGGTGGACGGCACCGCCGACCTGACCCTCGACACCCACTACGGGTCCTGGGTCGAGGGCCGTCACGCCGAGCTCGGCCGCATGGGCCGCACCAGCTACCACGTCGCCGTGGAGCAGGTCCTGGAGCGCTACCGCAAGGACGGCGACTCGGGCCCGGCCCTCGTCGTGTTCCAGACCGACGGCGCCCCCGACAGCCGGCAGCCCGCGAAGCAGGCGCTGGCGGACGCGGCCGCGTCGGCACCGCAGGTGCACTGGCAGTTCGTCGCCTTCGGCGACCACGACAACAAGGCCTTCGACTTCCTGCGCAAGCTGGACGCCGAGAACACCGGGTTCTTCCACGCCGGCCCCGCTCCCTGCGAGCTGACGTCGGCGGCCCTGCTCAAGGGGCTCCTGGACCGCTTCTAGGGCCGGCTTCCAGGACCGGCTCCAGGAGCGGCTTCCAGGACCGCCTCCTGGACCGGCTCCTGGACCGCTGCCAGCGCACGCCCCACCGCGCACGCCCCACACGCCGAAGGGCCCGGGATCGCAATCCCGGGCCCTTCGGCACGTCAGGTCACCGCAGCGGTGCGTTACCGCGAGGCGTCCGGGTGGACGGCCTCCGCGATCGGCTTGGCGTCCACCGGCTTCGCCTCCACCGGCTTGCGCAGCGCGATGTTCAGCTCGCGCAGGCGGGACTCCTCCAGGACCGTGGGCGCGCCCATCATCAGGTCCTGCGCGTTGCCGTTCAGCGGGAACGCGATGGTCTCGCGGATGTTCGGCTCGTCGGCGAGGAGCATGACGATGCGGTCCACGCCCGGGGCGATGCCACCGTGCGGCGGGGCGCCGAGGCGGAACGCGCGGAGCATGCCGGCGAACTCCCGCTCGACGGTCTCGGCCTCGTAGCCCGCGATCTCGAAGGCCTTCAGCATGACCTCGGGCTCGTGGTTGCGGATGGCGCCGGAGGACAGCTCGATGCCGTTGCAGACGATGTCGTACTGCCAGGCGAGGATGTCGAGCGGGTCCTTCTCCTCCAGGTCCTTCATGCCGCCCTGCGGCATGGAGAACGGGTTGTGCGAGAAGTCGATCTTGCCGGTCTCCTCGTCCTTCTCGTACATCGGGAAGTCGACGATCCAGCAGAAGCGGAAGACGTTCTCCTCGAAGTGGCCGGCGCGCTTGGCGGCCTCGACCCGGACCGGGCCCATGATCTTGGAGACCTCGTCGAACTCGCCGGCGCCGAAGAACACGGCGTGCCCGGCCACCAGGCCGAGGCGCTCGGTGAGGACCTTGACGTTCTCCTCGGTGAGGAACTTCGCGATCGGGCCGGTCAGCGTGCCGTCCTCGCCGACGCGGACCCAGGCGAGGCCCTTGGCGCCGAGCGAGACGGCGTAGTCGCCGAGGCCGTCGAAGAACTTGCGCGGCTGGGCGGCGGTGTCCGGGACGGGCAGGGCGCGGACGTGCTTGCCGGCGAACGCCTTGAACTCGGAGCCCTCGAAGACGTCGGTGATGTCGACGAGCTCCAGCTTGGCGCGCAGGTCGGGCTTGTCGTTGCCGTACTTGAGCATCGACTCGCGGAAGGGGATCCGCGGGAACGGGGAGGTGACCTCGCGGCCGCCGCCGAACTCGGTGAAGAGCTCGGTCATCAGCTTCTCGATCGGCTGGAAGACGTCCTCCTGCTCGACGAAGGACATCTCGACGTCGAGCTGGTAGAACTCGCCCGGCGAGCGGTCGGCGCGGGCGTCCTCGTCGCGGAAGCAGGGCGCGATCTGGAAGTACCGGTCGAAGCCGGAGATCATCAGCAGCTGCTTGAACTGCTGCGGGGCCTGCGGCAGCGCGTAGAACTTGCCGGGGTTCAGGCGGGACGGGACGACGAAGTCGCGCGCGCCCTCGGGGGAGGTCGCGGTGAGGATCGGGGTCGCCATCTCGTTGAAGCCGAGGGCCACCATCTTGTGGCGGATCGCGGCGATCACGGCGGAGCGCAGCATGATGTTGCGGTGCATGCGCTCGCGGCGCAGGTCGAGGAAGCGGTACTCCAGGCGCCGCTCCTCGTTCACACCGTCGTCGGTGTTGATGGTGAAGGGCAGCGGGGCGGCAGCGCCCAGCACCTCGACCTCGGCGGCCTCGATCTCGATCTCGCCGGTCGGCAGGTCGGGGTTGACGTTCTCGGCGCCGCGGGAGACGACCTTGCCGTCGACACGGACGACGGTCTCCTTGGACAGCTTGTCCAGGGCGGCAGCGGCGGCGGTGCCGGGACGGGCGACGAGCTGCGTGATGCCGTAGTGGTCGCGCAGATCGATGAAGAGGATGCCGCCCAGGTCTCGACGATTGTGCAGCCAGCCGCTCAGCCGGACGTCGGTGTTGACGTCAGAGGCGCGGAGCTCGCCGCAGGTGTGGGACCTGTACCGATGCATCAGTCATCCAGTTCTTCGCGATACCAGGGGTGGATTCAACCGTCCCAAGGTTACCGTCCGGGACACCGGCCGCGCTGGCGCGCCCGGCGGGCCCCGCGGACAGGCACGTCGAGGCGATCACCTGTAAAGATGACCGCGTGCGCACGGAGGATGTCCTTGCTGCCATCGCGACGGGCCTGTGGCGGTGGGACAACGCGTCCGGGAAGGTCAGCCTCGACGGCGAGGCCGCCCGGCTGCTCGGCCTGCCCGCCGAGCCGGCCGTGCTGCCGGAGGCGGCCGTACGGTCCCGGTTCCACCCGGTGGACTGGAACGAGATCAACGGGATCGTCAGCCTGGCGGTGGCCGAGGACACCCTCGCCGAGGCCCGGCTGCGGATCACGGACGGGGACGGGCGGGTGCTGCGGACCGTCCGCAGCCGCTCGAAGCCGGTGCAGAACCGGTCGGACGACGGCCGCCTCGGCTACGAGCTGATCGGCACCATCCAGGAGATCGCCGAGCCCCAGCCCGGCACCACCGCCGCCGCCCGAACCACCGCCACCGGCGACTGGCGGCGCTCCCGCGAGGCCTTCCTGCTGGACGCGGGGCGGGCCCTCGCGGAGGCCCGGTCGACGGCAGAGGTGCTGCGGGTCGCCGCCTCGCTGTCCATGCCCGGGTTCAGCCCCGACGGGCTGGCCGTCTTCGGGGTGGCCGGGGACCGGCTGTCGGTCATCGGCCACCACGGGCACGGGCCCGGCGACGAGGGCCCCTTCGCGGACATGCGGCTGGACACGGACTACCCGGCGGCGGAGGTCGTCCGCACCGGCCGGGCGATCTACCTGCCCACCGCCGAGGACTACAGGCAGCGGTTCCCGGCCACCTGGCCGCTCGCCCAACGCTTCGGCCGGGCCTCCTGGGCCTTCGTGCCGCTGGTCGTGGCCGGGCGCACCACGGGCGCCTGGCTCGCCGCGTTCAAGCACCCCGTGTCGTTCTCGCCGGACGAGCGGTCCGTGCTGACCACGGTGGCCCGGATGCTGGCCCAGGCGCTCCAGCGGGCGGGCGTGGCCGAGTCGGAGCGGGAGCTCACCACCGGGCTGCAGCGCTCGATGATGCCGACACTGGGCCCCGACATCCCCGGCATGCAGATCGCCGCGCGGTACGTCCCGACCGGCGGCGGGCTCCAGGTCGGCGGCGACTGGTACGACGTGATCCCGTTGCCGTCGGGCCGGTTCGCGCTGGTCATCGGGGACGTGCAGGGGCATGACGTACGGGCCGCCGGGCTGATGGGCCAGCTGCGGATCGCGGTGCGCGCGTACGCCTCCGAGGGCCACCGCCCGGACGCGGTGCTCTCCCGCGCCTCCCGGTTCCTGGCCGGGCTGGGCTCCGCGGTGCAGGGCACCGGCTCGTACGGCGGCCCGGACTCCGGTCCCGATCCCGATCCGGACGGCGACGCCGACGCGGGCTTCGACTTCCGGAGCCCGCGCTTCGCGACCTGCCTGTACGTGGAGTGCGACCCGGAGACCGGGATCCTGGAGGTGGCCCGGGCGGGGCATCCCGACCCGGCGATCCGGATGACGGACGGCACCGTGCTGATGCGGCCCACCGCCGGCGGCCTGCCGCTCGGCATCATCCCCGACACCGACTACCCGACGACCCGGTTCACGCTGGAGCCGGGCGAGACGATGCTGCTGTGCACCGACGGGCTCATCGAGACCGGCGGGCACGACCTGGACACGGGCTGGGCGCGGCTGCGGGCGGTCCTGGAGACCGGGTCCGGGACGCACGGGACGGAGAACCTGGAGAAGCTGGCCGACCTGCTGGTGCAGGCGGTGCACGGGCCGTCCTCGCACCACACCACCGGCCCGCTCGCCGACCGGCGCGAGGACGACATAGCCCTCGTCCTGCTGTGCCGCGAGGGCCCGGGCTGCGGCTGCGGCGTCCCGCTGCGGTATCCCTCCCGCCCCACGCGCCGCACGATGCTGACGGTGGCGCAGGCGGAGCCGGCCCGGATCGCGGGCGCCCGCCGGCAGATCCGGGAGCTGCTGCACGACTGGGCCGACCCCGAACAGGTGGACTCGGCGGTGCTGATGGTCTCCGAGATGGTGACGAACGTGCTCCTGCACACCGACGGCGACGCGCTGCTCGTCGCGGAGGCGGTGGGCGAGCCGGGGGCGCGCCGGCTGCGGATCGAGGTGGCGGACTCCAGCGACGAGCTGCCGCACGTGCGGCATCCGGGCGAGATGGCGTCGAGCGGCCGCGGGGTGCTGCTGATGGAGATGCTGGCGGACGCGTGGGGCGCGGACCCGCGCGGCGAGGGCAAGTCGATCTGGTTCGAGCTGAACGAGCAGTCGGAGCCGGAGCCCGACTGAACGAGCAGTCGGGGCCGGAGCCCGACTGAACGAGCAGTCGGAGCCGGAGCCCGACCGAGCGAACGGCCGCGGCCGGAGCCCGACCGAGCGAACGGCATCAGCGGGAGTGCGGCTGACGCGTGGTTGGATGACCGCGTGCCCAGCTCCTCCCTGCTGCCGGAGCCCGTACGCCGCCTCGCTGCCTGGTGCGTGGTCGTACTCCTCGTCACCGGTGTGGCCGCGGTCGGGGTCTGGCTGTGCATCGTCTTCAAGACCGCCGTCACCCCGGTCCTGCTCGCCCTCCTCGGCACGGCCCTGCTGGGGCCGCTGCACCGGCGGCTCGTGCGGATGAAGGTCCACCCCTCGCTCGCCGCCGCGCTCACCTGCCTGGCCGTGCTCGCGGTGGCCGGCGGGGCCACGTACATCGTCGTCTCGGCCCTCCTCGACACCGGCGACCAGATCATCAGCTCCCTCCGGCGCGCCGGCCAGGACCTCGCCGGGCACTTCGGTGCCGCCGGGACCTCCCTGGAGGACCTGGCCGCCAACGCCAAGGACCTGCTGGCCAAGTTCGGCGGCACGGCCGCCTCCGGCGTCATCGCGGGCCTCAGCGTCGTCGCGGAGGTGCTGGCCATGGCCGCCCTCGCCCTGCTGCTGATGTTCTTCTTCCTGCGGGACTCCCACCGGGCCGCCGAGACCCTGCGCGGGCTCGGCCCCCGCGGCAGGGGCGACAGCGTCGAGGCGATGGCCCGGCGCGCCTTCGACGCCGTCGAGGGCTTCATGCGCGGCACCACCTTCATCGCCCTGATCGACGCCGTCCTCATCACCGTGGGCCTGCTGGTGCTGCAGGTGCCCGGCGCCGTCGGGCTCGGCGCCCTGGTCTTCATCGGCGCGTACATCCCGTACCTGGGCGCCTTCCTCTCCGGCGCGCTGGCCGTCCTCGTCGCCTTCGCCGAACAGGGCTGGATCATCGGCCTGTGGGTCGTCGCCCTGGTGGTCGCCGTGCAGCTGGTGGAGGGCCACTTCCTGCAGCCGGTGATCCAGAGCCGGACCGTGCAGATGCACCCGGCGGTGGTCATGCTGGCCATCACGGCCGGCGCCAGTGTCGCCGGGATCCTCGGGATGCTGCTCTCGGTGCCCCTGGCCGCCGCCGCGTTCGGCATGGTGTCGGAGCTGCGGGCGCGCCACGCGGGAAGCCGGCGCAGCGAGCGGCGGGAGCAAGACGAGTAGCGCACGTTTCAGGACAACCGCGAAGCGGTTCCCGATCATCCATTAGCGGAGGACCCGAGGCCACCGTTTTCCCGCCGCCCGCCTTTTCCAGCGCAAACACCGAAAATGATCTAAAGGCTCGGCGGAAACGGCCGACCGATCCGACACGGAGTATTCAGGCTGCTATCGGCCACGCGGCCGAAATCCCCTGGTACGGGATTGCCGTTCGTGCCATCGTCTTTCACTGGACCGGGGGGACCAGCTCAGCGCTTGCCGCTGACGGCGGTACTGGCTCTTCCTCTCGGCTGCACCACGACGTGTCCGCCCAGAAGAGGAGACAGCGTGCGCAAGGCAGCAAGGTTCACCGCGGTGGCACTCTCCGCCGCCGCGATCGCCCTGGGATCCGTCACCGTCGCCCACGCCGGCGACTACACCCAGGACGGGGTCCGGATCCGCTCCAACTCCACCACCTCGTCCGCGGCCCTGGGCCTCGGCTACAAGAGCCACACGATCACGCCCATCTGCTACAAGTCGGGCACCGTGATCAACGGCAACAAGTGGTGGGACAAGCACCGCAACAACAACACCAGCGTCACGGGCTACAGCTCGATGACCCTGCTCAGCAAGTGGGCCGCGAACCCCTGCTGATCGGTGCTCGGATCCACCCGGGGCCGGGACCGCTGGAATCGGTCCCGGCCCCGGGTGTGCCGGGCAGTGTACGACCACCAGTCCCACCATCGAAAGGCTGATCGTGCACCACGCACGCCAACGGCTGCCCCTGCTCCTGGCCGCCGCGGTCGCGGTCGCGGCGCTCGGCGCCTGCAGCGGCCCGTCGACGGAGAAGACGGGCGGCGCGGCCGCATCCACGGGCGAACCTCCGGTGAAGGTCACCCCGCAGCCCGACGCCGCGAACGCGGCGCTCCCTCTGGACGCCTACGGTTTCGACAAGAGCCAGCAGAAAGTGCTCCAGCAGGCGCAGGACATCCTCACCGAGGCCTGTATGCGCCGTATCGGATTCACTTCCTTCAAGAATTCGAGTACGTACGTCGCCGGCCCCGACACCCGCCGGATCGCAAGCGGAATCGGACTTGTGGATGCCGAATCCGCAAAGAAATACGGTTATCGTACGGGGGAATTGCCGAACCGTGAGGCGGGCGCCGCGGCCAAACGCGACCCGAGCGAGACGGCCGCCCTGTTCGGCCCGCAGGACGGCGTGCCCGCCCACCCGGGCGCCCCGGAGGACGGCTGCTCGGGCGAGGCCGCCCGCAAGCTCTACCCGAAGGGCGCCAAGGGCACCAACGGCACCTCCACGACCCCCGCCGGGAACGGCCTGGTCGACGAGCTCACCCAGCAGGCCGGGGACCGGGCACGCGGCGACAGCCGGGTCACCGCGGCCATCGCCCAGTGGAGCTCCTGCATGCGCGATGCGGGATTCCAGGTGAAGACGCCCTGGGAGCTCCAGCAGATGGAGGGCACCCGGTGGACCGGGCCGGTCACCGGCGAGGAGATCACCGCCGCCACGACGGACGTGTCCTGCAAGCAGAAGACGAAGCTCTCCGACACCTGGACCGCCGTCCTCACCGCCTACCAGAACACCCTGATCGAGAAGCACAAACAGGACCTGGACCAGGAGAAGAAGCACCTCGGCGAGCAGGTGGCGTTCGCCGAGAAGGTCCTCAAGGACGGCGCGGCATGAGGCACCGCCGGGCGGCGTGCGCCCTGCCCGCCGCAGCGGCGGCCCTGGCGTCGGCCCTGGTCACCGGGTGCAGCACCGCCCCGGCGCCCTCCGCTCCCGCGGGGGGTACGGCGGCGGCCGCGCCCGCGCTGCAGCCGCCGAGCCCCGAGGTGCGTCAGGCGTACGACACCTACTGGGCGACCTGGCTCGCGGCGAACCGCACACCCGACCCGCAGGACCCGGCCATCGAACGGGTCGCGGCCGGAAGCCAGTTGCAGGAGCTGCGCGACAACCTCGCCCACTCCAGATCCGCGGGCCAGGTGCTCCTCGGCGAGGTGGGCCACCGGGTCGACGGCGTGGAGAGCCCGGGGCCCCGGTCGCTGATCCTGCACGACTGCGTGGACCTGGACCGCTGGCTGATCCACGACGCCAGGACCGGAGCGCCCATCGACCAACTGAAGGACAAGCCCTCGCAGATGGGCGCCTTCACGCTGACCCGGGAGAACGAGGGCGCCCCGTGGCGGGTGAGCTCCCTTCAGGTGATCGGCGAGAACTGCTGAGCGACGAAGTGAGTTTCACGTGAAACATCAAGAGCCGCCGGCAACCAAGCCCGCGGAGGACGGCACCGACGAGCCGGACGGACCTGACGTGCCCGACGGGTCCGGCGGGCCCGACGCATCCAAGAGGTCGGACGGGCCTGACGGACCCGACGGCGCAGACGCATCCAACGAGCCGGGCGGATCCGACGGGTCGGACACGCCCGACGGGTCGGACACGCCCGACGGGTCGGACGACGGCCGGGCCTCGCTGGGGCGTCGGCGACGCATCCTGACCTGGGTCGTCGCCGGCGCCGTCGCCCTGACCGGGGCCGGTATCGCCGTCGCCGCCACCATCCGCTCCCCCGCCCAGGTCGCCGCCGACGCCGCGCCGCCGCCCGCCTCCGTCCTCGCCGACCGGGTCGAGCGGCGGGTGCTGACCTCCTCCGTGGTGGTCCGCGGCACGGTCGCCGCCGAGCAGACGCTGACCGTGTCCCCGGGCGCCGGGGCCGCCGCGGCCGCCGGCACGGGCGGCAAACCCGTGGTCACGCGGATCAACAAGCAGCCCGGGGCGGCCGTGAAGGCGGGCGAGGTGCTGGTCGAGGTGTCGGGGCGGCCCGTGTTCGCCCTGGCCGGGGCCCTGCCCGTGTACCGGGACCTGAAGCCCGGCGCCACCGGCAAGGACGTGGGGCAGCTGCAGGAGGGCCTGAAGGCGCTCGGCCACCCCGCCGGCAAGGACCCCGCGGGCACCTACGGCCCCGGCACCAAGGCGGCGGTCACCGCGCTCTACGCCGCGCTGGGCCACACGCCCCGGCCCGCCGATCCCGGCGACACGGAGAAGCTCCAGGCGGCGGAGGACGCCGCCGACGCCGCGCAGCGGCAGGTCACCACCGCCAAGACCGCCCTCGCCAAGGCCAAGGCCGGCGGCGGCGCCGACACCGCGGAGGCACAGCAGCAGCTCGCCTTCGCCCAGGCCGACCTGGCCAAGGCCAACAGCCGCCTGGAGGCGGCCCGGGCGTCCTCCGGACCGATGGTCCCGGCGGACGAGCTCGTCTTCGTCAAGGGCTTCCCGGCGCGCCTGGACACGGTCAAGGCGGCGGTGGGCGAGCCCGTCCCGGACGCGCTGCTGGCCCTGTCCGCGGGCGCCCCCGTGATCCGCTCCTCCCTCCCGGCCCATCAGAAGGACCTGGTCAAGGCGGGGATGAAAGTGGAGGTGCTGTCGGAGGCCACCGGGCTGACCGCCACCGGGACCGTCGCCTCGGTGGCCACCGCCCCGACCCCGGCGACCGGCGGATCCGGGGTGTCCGGGCCCGGGGCGGGCGCCCCGGACGGGGCCGGCTCCGGCGGCGGCCCCGGCGGCGGCGCGCCGGGCGGGGCCGCGGACGCCGGCGGGTACGCCCTGACGGTCACACCGGACCAGGCGCTCGACCCCCGGCTCGCGGGGCAGGGCGTACGGCTCACGGTGACGGCCGCGTCCTCGGGCGAGCCGGTCCTGGTCGTGCCGCTGTCCGCGGTGTCGGCCGGGGCCGACGGGCGGACCACCGTCACGGTCCTCGGCAAGGACCCGGCCGCGGCGGGCGAGCGGCGGCGCGTCGAGGTCCGGGCGGGGATGTCCGCCGACGGGATGGTCCAGGTCGAGCCGGTCGGCGGGGGCGCGCTCGCCGACGGGGACCGGGTCCTGGTCGCCCAGGCGAAGCCATGACCACCGCACCCGGACACACCACGGACCCGCCGGACCGGTCGGACCCGTCGCACCCGTCGCACCCGTCGCACCCGTCGCACCCGTCGTACCCGGTCGTCCGGTTCGAGGGCGTCGGGCTGACCTATCCCGGCCCGCCGCCCGTCCAGGCCCTGCGGCCCTGCGACCTGACGGTGGAGCGCGGCGAGTACGTCACCGTCGTCGGCCCCTCGGGCTCCGGGAAGTCGACGTTCCTGAACGTGGCCGGGCTCATCGACGCCCCGACCGCCGGCCGCTACCTGCTCGACGGCATCGACACCGGCTCCCTGCCCGACCGCGACCGCACGGCCCTGCGCGGGCAGCGCATCGGGTTCGTCTTCCAGTCCTTCCACCTGCTGCCCCACCGCAGCGCCCTGGAGAACGTCCTCCTCGCGATGGTCTACAACGGCATCCCCCGCGGTCAGCGCGCCGGCCGGGCCCGTACCGCCCTGGAGCGCGTCGGGCTCGGCCACCGCAGCGGCCACCTCCCGACCCGCATGTCCGGCGGCGAACGCCAGCGCGTGGCCATCGCCCGCGCCCTGGTCTCCGAGCCCTCGCTGCTGCTCTGCGACGAACCGACCGGCAACCTCGACACGGCGACCGCCGGCGCCGTACTGGCCCTGCTGGACGAGCTGCACGCCGACGGGCTGACCCTGCTGGTCATCACGCACGACCCGCACGTCGCGGAGCGGGGCCGGCGCACCGTGTCCATCCGCGACGGGATCCTGAGCGAGGTGGTCCGCGCATGAGACGGCCTCGCATCGCGAGCATGCGGTGGCGGCACCGGGCGCGCGGCAGGGGCGGCGGCGCCCCGGCCGCCATCGCCCCGTCCCGGCTGTCGGTGCGCGACCTGCTGTCCGAGGCGCTCGCCGGGATGCTCCAGCGGCCCGCCCGGTCGGCGCTCACAGGCCTCGGCACCGTGCTGGGCGTCGGCACGTTCGTGGCGATCCTCGGCCTGACGGCCACCGCGTCCTCCCAGATCGACAGCCGCTTCAACGCCCTGACGGCCACCGAGGTCGGCGTCCAGGACACCGCGGGCGGCGGGGATCCGCAGCTCGCCCGGCAGGTCCCGAACGCCTTCCCGAAGGACGCCGACACCCGGGCGGGCGCGCTCAACGGGGTCACCGCCGCCGGGGTGTTCTGGCCGGTGCCGCTCGGCGAGACGACCGTGCGGTCCGCCCCGGTCGCCGGGGCCACGGGGGAACGGATCCCGGTCGTCGCCGCCTCCCCCGGCATGCTGCGCGCGGCCGGGCTCACCCTCGGCACCGGCCGGGCCTACGACACCTTCCACGACGGGCGCGCCGAACAGGTCGCGGTGGTGGGCTCGGCGATGGCGGCCCGGCTGGGCATCACCACGCTGGAGAGCCGCCCCGCGGTGTTCATCGGCGACCACGCGTTCACCGTGATCGGGATCGCGGGCGGCGCCGAACGCAAACCCGACCTGCTGCTGTCGGTGATGGTGCCCCGGAGCACCGCGGAACGGCTGTGGGGGCCGCCCGACCACGCGCAGCGGGCCCGGATGATGGTGGTGACCGAGCTGGGGGCGGCCCGGCAGGTGGCCTCCGAGCTGCCGCTGGCGCTGCGCCCGGACCATCCCGACTGGCTGACGCCGGCGCCCCCGCCGGATCCGCGGACGCTGCGGGCGGGGGTGACCTCCGACCTGGACCAGCTGTTCCTGCTGCTGGCCGCGATCTGCCTGGTCATCGGGGCCGTGGGGATCGCGAACACCACCCTCGTCGCCGTCCTGGAGCGGACCGGGGAGATCGGGCTGCGCCGGGCCCTCGGGGCGCGCGGGCGGCACATCACCGCGCAGTTCCTGGCCGAGTCGGCCGCGCAGGGCACGGTCGGCGGCCTGGTGGGCACGACGCTGGGCACCCTGACCGTGGTCGGGGTGTCCGCGCTGCGCGACTGGACCCCGGTGATGTCACCGCTGACGGTCGCCGTGGCGCCGCTGATCGGGCTCGTCACCGGGGTCCTCGCCGGGCTGTACCCGGCCTGGCGGGCCTCCCGCACCCAGCCGGCCGAGGCCCTGCGCCGCTAGGCAGCGGCTCCCGCTCCGGGGACGCCAGGGCACCCGGAGATCCGGAGAAGTCATGCGAGTGGTGCATCAAGGTGTCGTCAAGAAGATCACCTTGTCGTGAGTGCGCCTGCTCGTTCGGCCAATATCAGACGGTTGTGCTGACGGGTCGACAGGTGGGGGACCGGGATGTCGTTCGATGAGGAATGGGCTGTCGCCAAGGCGGGTGTGCGGCTGAACCAGGCGCCCCCGCCCGGCGGAGGTGGTGGGACCGCAGACCTGAGCGTCAGCCGGGACGATCTGGGCGCCATCGGCGGTGAGGCGTTCCAGCTCCACAGCCGGCTCGCAAAGGACGGCACCCACGCCCGTCAGACGACGTCCGACGCGGCCACCGCCCTGGCAGGCAGCCACTTCGAGACGGGCGCCGCACTGAAACAGGTGCACGAGACCTGGTCGCAGCAGGTCAAGGCGCTGACGGATGCCTGTGCGCACATCTCCAACCACCTCGACTACTCGGCTGCGGCGCACCAGAAGGACGACGACGAGGATGGGGACGACGGCTGGGAGTACGCCGAGATGGGAGGCAGTCTCTGGGGCGGGATCTGGGAGACGTTGCTCAGCGTCCTTCTCGCCTTGGTCCCACTGCTTCCACTCGCGATCGCGGGCGCCAGCACACACGCCGTTTGGACTGACAAGTCCGACCCCTCCAATTGGTGGTCCGTGCTCTTCTCGCTGGGAGCGGCCATCGTCGGCGCAACAGGCTTCATCGTTCTTCGTGAACGCCTGTCGTACAGGTCCCACTTGATCGATGCGGTTTCCTGGCTGTACGTACCTGTGAGCATTGGCGTATTCGTCTACTACGCCATCCGGGACCCTGCTGAAGTCCAGCTCAAGTTCGTCGGAGATCTCGGCTTGGAGCTTGCGCGTTGGCTCGGCCCTCTGTGATCCCGCCCCAAGCAAGTGCTTGCCGTTCACAGCTTCAGGAGAAACCAGCGATGCGCGACGAAGAACGTCCTCGGTGGCAGATGCATGCCCAAGCCGAGGATGAGGGGCGTGTGTATCAGGCTGGCCGCGATCAGCATGTGACAGTGCACGTTCACGGTGTGCAGCCACAGCCGGGGGCGGCTGGAAGCCTTCGCACTGCATTTGCGCCACTCTACGTACTGCTTGGGCTTGCGGGCCTTGCCGCATTCGTAGTCGGTGGCCTCACAGCCTGCCTGACGTTCCGGGGTTCCGGTTTCAGCATCATGTTCTTTCAGTCCTGCGGGATCGCTGCCGCAGGACTGGCACTGATGATGATCGTGGAACGGATCTTCACAGGCCGATGGCACAGATGGTCACGCACCCGCCGGTCAGCACCGCGCCAGTAGAGCGTGGACGGGCCCGTCCATATCCAGGCCGAACCCGTCCGCATGTGGCTCTGGTGAGCCCTAAAGTCCGCCCTCAGACATCCCGTGCACGGCCGGGATCGTGCCCAGCCGCCCCTTCTGGAAGTCCTCGAACGCCTGCTGGAGCTCCTCGCGGGTGTTCATGACGAACGGACCGTAGTGGGCCATGGGCTCGCGGATGGGCTGCCCGCCGAGGAGGATGACCTCCAGGTCCGGCGCGTGAGAGTCCTGCTTCTCGTCCGCGCGGACGGTCAGCGAACCGCCGGCGCCGAAAACCGCAGTCTGGCCCATGTGGATCGGACGGCGCTCGGCACCAACCGAGCCCTTGCCCGCCAGCACGTACGCCAGCCCGTTGAAGTCCTCCCGCCACGGCAGCGTGACCTCGGCGCCCGGCGCCACGGTCGCGTGGATCATCGTGATCGGCGTGTGGGTGATGCCGGGACCGGCGTGCCCGTCCAGCTCGCCGGCGATCACACGCAGCAGCGCGCCGCCGTCGGGCGTGGTCAGCAGCTGGACGTTACCGCCTCGGATGTCCTGGTAGCGGGGAGCCATCATCTTGTCCTTGGCCGGGAGGTTCACCCACAGCTGGAGGCCGTGGAAGAGACCGCCGGACATGACCAGGTGCTCCGGCGGAGCCTCGATGTGCAGCAGGCCGGAGCCGGCCGTCATCCACTGGGTGTCGCCGTTGGTGATGGTGCCGCCACCACCGTTGGAGTCCTGGTGGTCGAAGATCCCGTCGATGATGTACGTGACGGTCTCGAAGCCGCGGTGCGGATGCCACGGGGTCCCTTTCGGCTCCCCAGGCTGATACTCCACCTCGCCCATCTGGTCCATCATGATGAACGGGTCGAGGTGGCGGTAGTTGATCCCGGCGAAGGCGCGGCGCACCGGGAAGCCCTCGCCCTCGAAGCCGCTCGGCGCGGTCACGACGGCCAGCACCTTGCGGGCGGCGGTCTCCTGGGACGGTGCGGCGACGCGGGGGAGCGTCAACGGGTTCTCGACAGTCACTGCAGGCATGGTCGGCCTCCTTCTGCTCCGAGTTTAGTTGAAACTCGAACTTTCTGCCACACCCGCCCAACGCCGAGCGGCCCCGGAGACATTCCCCCGGGGCCGCCAGGCTTCACAGCTCGCCGTTTCAGCAGATCACGGCGTGATGCGGACCGAGTTGACCGGCGTGAGGTTCTTGATCATGTAGTGCCCGGCCGGCAGGTACCCCGTCGAGCAGCGGGTCCCGTTGTAGCCCTCGCAGGTCCAGAACTTCCACCCGTCCGTCTGGTTGTTGTAGATCAGGTGGTCGTTGTACATGTTCGAGAGGTTGTACGTGCCCGCCCGGGACCGCTCCCAGATGATCGGCGAGTGCTCGCTGGTGCCCGCGTAGATGCACACGGAGCCCACCGGGCAGTCGGCCCAGCCGGACGCCGCAGCCTGCGCCGGGGCCGCGGCCAGGACGGCGGTCCCGGCCGCCAGGGCTGCCGCAGCCGCTGCGCCGAGCTTCGTGCGGATCGACGTACGTGCCATCGCTTCGTCTCCCTCATCCGTCGGCGGGGCAGCCCCCGTGGCGGGCCCCGCGGCATCGATGGTCGGGCGCAGGGGCCGGGGCCCGCGATGGTTTCGGGGCGGGCCGAAACCTCGGAGGTCAGCGGCCGCTGTGGAGGAGGTCCACGCCGAGGGCGGTGGCCGAGTGCAGGACGGCCTTGCCGTCGCGCTCCGTGGTGATCAGCCCGGCCGCGCGCAGGGTGCGGGTGTGCTCCGAGACCGAGGGAAGGCTGATGCCGAGGTCACGGGCGACCTCGGTCGTCGTGCGCTGCTCGACGAGCAGGTGGAGCACCGCCGCCCGGGTCCGGCCCAGCAGCGCGTCCAGCGGGCCCTCGGCCCGCCCCGGCCCGACCAGCGGCAGCGGGGTCAGGGCCGGGTACAGCAGCACGTGCGTGCCCGAGGGGTGGCCGGCCAGCAGCGGGCGGCCCGTCCAGAACGACGAGGGCATCAGCACCAGGCCGTGCCCGCCGAGCCGGGCCTCGTGGTGCGGGGGTGCGGCGACCTCGAAGACCGTGCCGTCCCAGCCGGCCCGCGGGTGGAGGCCGGCCAGGCAGGCCCGGATGCCGTGGGCGGCCAGCAGCCGGGTGCGCCAGGCGACGTCGGCCCGGAAGGACTGCCGGATGCGGGGCCAGTGCGGGGCGACCACGGCCTCGTACGCGGACCGCAGTGCACCGTCGAGCCGGGTCCACGCCTCCCGGTCGCCGTCCCCCAGTGCGCGCAGCCAGGACGCCGAACCGGGCGCCCGGGCCGCGGCGCGGTGCAGCTCCTCGCCGGTGAGGCGCCCGGCCGCGGCGGCCACGTCGGCGAGGCCCTCGTCCAGGGTCCGGGCGTACGGCTCGACGAACGGCGGGTTGTCGCCGTCGGGCCGGAGCAGGTCGAACAGGGGCCGCGCCCGGCCGGGCAGCTCGCGCAGGGCCCGGTACCGCCAGCGGCCGAAAACGGCCGGTACGTCGGTGCGCTGGACGGCGGCGAGGGCGAGCCCGAGCTCCACCAGCGGCAGCGGCTCGGGCGCGAAGGTCACCTCGAAGAGGTCCTCGGCCGTGAAATGCACCCTCAGCATCGCCCGCCCCCCGGCCGTGCGCCCGCCTCCGTACGCCCTCTGTACGCGCCCCCGCGCGCCCCGCTGCGCCCGTGCGGCGTGCTCAGCCGTACATGCGGCGCATCGCGAAGTCGACCATCTGCTCGACGGCCTTCGCATCGAAGACCATCCGGTGGTCGCCCTCCATGTCGAGGACGAAGCCGTACCCGGTGGGCAGCAGGTCGATCACCTCCGAGCCGGTGATCACGAAGTACTTGGACTCCTTGCCGGCGTACCGGCGGAGCTCCTTGAGCGTGGTGAACATGGGGATGACCGGCTGCTGCGTGTTGTGCAGCGCCAGGAAGCCCGGGGTGTCGCCGCGCGGGCAGTAGACCTTCGAGGTGGCGAAGACCTGCTGGAAGTCCTCGGCGGACAGCGACCCGGTCGTGAAGGCGCGTACCGCGTCCGCGAGGGAGGGCGGGGACGGCTCGGGGTACAGCGGCTGCTCGTACCCCGCCCCCGGCATCGGCTGCTGGGGCTGGGCGTACTGCTGCTGCTGGGCACCCGGGTTCTGGTCGTAGCCGTACATGTCGGCCAGCCTACCGAGGGCAGGCGCCCGCCAAGCGCCCGGATCCGGTCAGAGGGTCCGCTTGATCCCGTCCACGAACGGCACCCAGGCCTCGGCAGTCACCATGACCACAGGCCCGGTCGACCGCTTGGAGTCCCGGACGGGGACGACTCCGGCGACGCCGTCAGCGACCTCGACGCAGAGCCCTTCCGGGGCGGTGCTGTAGCTGCTCGTCCGCCAGCTGGCGGCGCTCAAGTCGACGTGCATGGTTGCCATTTCCGAAGTCCTCTGCCGCGTCTTCGATCATCTTCAGGGACACCTTGGGTGGCAGCGCTGCCGCCCGCAGGCGGTTGTAGGCGTCCTGGTACTGCTCCACGATGCCCGGATCGTCGATGAGCTGGCCGCTGTACATGCCCTCCGTGTACATGACCGGCGGGCCATCGCTGAAGGACATGAGCAGGGTCGATCCCATCATGAATGGGTACGCACCGGCGTTACACGGGATGATCTGTGGAACGTAATGGCGGCGCCGCGCGACAGCGGCGATGTGCTCCAGCTGTTCCGCCATGATCGCGTCCGGAACGATCGGATTCCGAAGGATCGACTCGTGGAGGACGACCCAGGACGCCGGCCCTTGCTCCTCGAAGACCCATGCCCGACCACGCCGTGCGGCGACCTTCCGCTCGACCGTGGGCTCGTCATCCTTGGGGTTGAAGGTGTGGACGATCTCCCGGATGTACGGCTCCAGCTGGAGGGGCCCGGGGAGGAGCATGGGGCTCCACTCCTCGATCTCCCGAGCCTGTGTCTCCAACTCCAGCGCATCCTGGAAGTACGGGGCGTGAAGGTGGGTCCGCGATTTGCGTACATCCTCGCAGCGTCGGGCGAAGAAGCCGTCCGTCTCCAGCACCCGGTCAACGTGCCGCGCCAGATCCGCCGGCATCCGACGGTGGCCCCGCTCGATCTCTCTCAAGTAGCTGACCCCGTAGAAGACGCCCTCCACCGTCTGCTGGAGCGTGCGCCCCGCCGCCTCCCGCTTCCAGCGCAGCTCCTTGCCGTAGAAGGCCGGCACGCTCGCCGAGCCGTCGATGTCCTTGCGCGCGGCCACGATCGCCCGCCCTTCCACACCTCGCACCGTGGAACCCGAAACCCTTCCCACGCTACGCCGCCCGGCGCCAGCCTGTGAGCGGTTCGTCACAGTCCGCACAGGAAGGCCCCCCATGAGCGACCCCACCGCCGACGGCCAGGCGATCGACGCCCTGATCGAGCTGCGCGCCGCCCTCGCCGCGCACGGGATCACGCTGCCCTCCCTCGACCTCCACCTCCCCTCCTACGCCGGGACGTACGACACCCCGCCCCTCATCGCCCTCGGCAACTGCAACGCCGGCACCGCCGTCCGTCTCGCCGCCGCCCTGCGGGCGGGACGCCGGTGAGGCCGTTCGCCGTCGGGCTGCTCGCCGTGCCGAAGGCGGTCCCGGAGCTCCGGCTCGCCGTGCGCGAGCACCTCGGCAGGCCGTGTCCGGAGCTCCAGCTCTGCTTGACCGAGCTGCTGACCAACGTGATCACCCACCTCGGGGAGGGCACCCCCGTCACCCTGCGGATCAGCGGAAGGGCAGCCCGCCTGCGGGTCGAGCTCACCGATCCCGATCCGCGGGCATGGCCCGTCCCGCGCCACGCCACCGGCACCGACGAGTCCGGGCGGGGGCTGGCCCTGCTGGACGCCGTGGCGCTGCGTTGGGGCGTCGTCCAGGGGGGCGACGGCACCAAGACCGTGTGGTGCGAGCTTTGACGCTGGTCACAGTGTCCGGACAAGGGTTGCGTCTTATTACCGGCGGGTAGCATCATTACGTTACCGATTGGTATGTACGAGGAACCTGTCTCCCCGAGCCTTAACGGAGCCGTCGCCATGGGGCACTACAAGTCGAATCTCCGCGACATCGAGTTCAACCTCTTCGAGGTGCTCGGCCGCGACAAGCTGTACGGCACCGGCCCGTTCGGCGAGATGGACACCGAGACCGCCAAGAGCATCCTGTCCGAGATCGCCCGCCTCGCCGAGAACGAGCTGGCCGAGTCCTTCGCGGACGCCGACCGCAACCCGCCGGTCTTCGACCCGGCCACCAACACGGCTCCGGTCCCGGCCTCCTTCAAGAAGAGCTACAACGCCTTCATGGAGTCGGAGTACTGGCGGCTCGGCCTGCCCGAGGAGATCGGCGGCACCACCTCGCCCCGCTCCCTGATCTGGGCCTACGCGGAGCTGCTGCTCGGCTCGAACCCGGCCGTCTGGATGTACTCCTCCGGCCCGGCGTTCGCCGGCGTCCTGCACGCCGAGGGCAACGAGGCGCAGAAGCGCGTCGCGCAGATCGCCGTCGAGAAGCGCTGGGGCTCCACCATGGTCCTCACCGAGCCGGACGCCGGCTCGGACGTCGGCGCCGGCCGCACCAAGGCGGTCCAGCAGGAGGACGGCTCCTGGCACATCGAGGGCGTCAAGCGCTTCATCACGTCCGGTGAGCACGACATGGAGGAGAACATCCTCCACTACGTCCTCGCCCGCCCCGAGGGCCACGGCCCGGGCACCAAGGGCCTGTCGCTCTTCCTCGTCCCGAAGTTCCACTTCGACTGGGAGACCGGCGAGCTGGGCGAGCGCAACGGCGTCTACGCGACGAACGTCGAGCACAAGATGGGCCTCAAGGCCTCCAACACGTGCGAGATGACCTTCGGCGACCAGCACCCCGCCAAGGGCTGGCTGATCGGCGACAAGCACGACGGCATCCGCCAGATGTTCATGATCATCGAGTTCGCGCGCATGATGGTCGGCACGAAGGCGATCTCCACCCTCTCCACGGGCTACCTCAACGCCCTGGAGTACGCCAAGGAGCGCGTGCAGGGCACCGACCTGGCCAACTTCATGGACAAGGCCGCGCCCAAGGTCACCATCACGCACCACCCGGACGTCCGCCGCTCGCTGATGACGCAGAAGGCGTACGCCGAGGGCATGCGCACCCTCGTCCTCTACACGGCCTCCGTGCAGGACGAGATCGCGGTCAAGGAGGCGGCCGGCGAGGACGCCAAGGCCCTGCACGGCCTGAACGACCTGCTGCTCCCGATCGTCAAGGGCTACGGCTCCGAGAAGGGCTACGAGCAGCTCGCCCAGTCGCTCCAGACCTTCGGCGGCTCCGGCTTCCTGCAGGAGTACCCGATCGAGCAGTACATCCGCGACGCCAAGATCGACACTCTGTACGAGGGCACCACCGCGATCCAGGGCCAGGACTTCTTCTTCCGGAAGATCGTCCGCGACCAGGGCGCCTCCCTGAACCTCCTCTCCGAGGAGATCAAGAAGTTCCTCGCCCAGAGCGAGGGCGGCGAGGACCTGGCCGGCGCCCGCGACGCGCTCGCCAAGGCCGCCGTCGACCTCGAAGGCATCGTCGGCCAGATGATCGTCGACCTCACCGCCACCGGCGAGGACGTCAAGAACATCTACAAGGTCGGCCAGAACACCACCCGCCTGCTGATGGCCTCCGGTGACGTCGTCGTCGGATACCTGCTGCTCAAGGGCGCGGCCGTGGCCGCCGAGAAGCTGGCGGCGGGCGCCACCGGCAAGGACGTCGCCTTCTACCAGGGCAAGATCGCCGCCGCGAAGTTCTTCGCCTCGCAGATCCTGCCGGGCGTCTCGGTCCAGCGCGCGCTGGCCGAGGCCGTCGACAACTCCCTGATGGACCTCGACGAGGCCGTCTTCTAGTCCACGGCACACGCACCGCGGCCGGATCCTCGTGCGGGGGGTCCGGCCGCTCGCGTACCCGCACCCGGCGGGCACCGGCGGGCCTGCACCCCGGCACCCCGGCACCCCGGCGGGCCGGTGCCACCTGCCGATTCCCGCGTTGTCGGTCGTTCGTGGCACGCTCGTAGACATGAGTCCACAGGAGCAGCACGGCAGCAGCAGGGGGTATTCGGTCCCGACGGGGCGGCCGTACGCCCTCCGGGAGCTGCAGGCCGCCATCGGCAGCCTCGGCGACCACCTGAAGGAGCTCTACGACGGCGCCCACCCCACCGAGTACGAGGCCGTCGCCGACGCCCTCTACACGGCCTTCCAGACCGCCGCCGGACTCGCCCCCGCCAAGAGCTACACCGGCTGCCCCGAGCACCCCAACGGCGCCCTCGACCCCGAGGCGCCCGACGGCTGGGGCCGCTGCCTGATCTGCAACGACCGGCGCCGCCTCGGGCTGCGCGACCGCGGCGGCCGGGCCGGCCGGGCCGCGGCCGCCCGCCTCGCCGCCCCGCCCGCCGGGGAGCAGCGCCGGCTCGGCTACCCGGTGCCCGACCCGCCGTACACCCTCCAGGCGCTGCGCGACCACGTCCGCACCGTCGAGGACCGCCGCTTCCACCTGGCCCTCACCTCCCCCACCGACGACTTCGTGCGCATCGCGGACGACCTCCACCGCGCGTTCATCGTGGCCCGCGAGCTGTCCCGGCCGCGCGGCGCCTCCGGCTGCTCCGAGCACCCCGGCGCGCCCGTCGACCCGGACGCGCCCCCGGGAGAGGCCTGTATCTTCTGCGCCGGACGCAAGAGACGCGCGCAGCGCTCCGCGACGGCCCCGGAGATGCTCCCGCGCATCCGCCGCGGCGAACGCAGGCAGCTGCAGCGCCGATTCGAGCGACCGCCGGGCTGAGGAGCCGCCGGAACCGCGGACGACACAGCCCGCGGCCCGGTGATCAACAGCTATCCGCCGCAGTCCGGCCAAGGCGAACACGACCGTCGTTAAGGTGAACCCCATGAGCTCTCCCGCCCGCTTCGACCGCGGCCACACCGACGATCTGATGACCTTCCTGACGGCCAGTCCGTCGCCGTACCACGCCGTGGCCAACGCGGCGAAGCGGCTGGAGAAGGCAGGATTCAGGCAGGTGTCGGAGACGGACGCCTGGGACGCGGGCAGCGGGGGCCGGTTCGTGCTCCGCGGCGGCGCACTCATCGCGTGGTACGTCCCGGAGGGCGCGGCCGCGCACACCCCGTTCCGCATCATCGGCGCGCACACCGACTCGCCCAACCTCCGCGTCAAGCCGCTTCCTGACACCGGGTCGGTGGGCTGGCGGCAGATCGCCGTCGAGATCTACGGCGGGCCCCTGCTCAACACCTGGCTCGACCGCGACCTGGGCCTGGCCGGACGGCTGACGCTGCGCGACGGCAGCGAGCGGCTCGTCAACGTGGACCGGGCGCTGATGCGCGTACCGCAGCTGGCCATCCACCTGGACCGGTCCGTCAACAGCGACGGCCTCAAGCTCGACAAGCAGCGGCACATGCAGCCGATCTGGGGGCTGGGCGAGGTCCGGGAGGGCGACCTCATCGCGTTCCTGGAGGAGGAAGAGGGCCTGCCGCAGGGCTCGGTGGCGGGCTGGGACCTGATGGTCCACTCGATCGAGCCGGCCTCCTACCTGGGCCGCGACCGCGAGTTGGTGGCCGGGCCGCGCATGGACAACCTGGTCTCCGTGCACGCGGGGGTCGCGGCCCTGGCCGCCGTCTCGGCCGGCGGCGGCGCCGCGCTGGACCACATCCCGGTGCTCGCCGCGTTCGACCACGAGGAGAACGGCTCGCAGTCGGACACCGGCGCCGACGGCCCGCTCCTGGGGAACGTGCTGGAACGTTCCGTCTTCGCACGCGGGGGCTCGTTCGAGGACCGGGCGCGCGCCCTCGCGGGCAGCATCTGCATCTCCTCCGACACCGGCCACGCCGTCCACCCCAACTACGCGGAACGGCACGATCCCACGCACCACCCGCGCGCCAACGGCGGCCCGATCCTCAAGGTCAACGTCAACCAGCGGTACGCGACGGACGGCAGCGGGCGGGCGGTGTTCGCCGCGGCCTGCGAGCGGGCCGGCGTGCCGTGGCAGACGTTCGTGTCGAACAACTCGATGCCCTGCGGCACGACGATCGGCCCCATCACCGCCGCCCGGCACGGCATCCAGACCGTCGACATCGGCATCGCGATCCTGTCGATGCACAGCGCGCGCGAACTCTGCGGCGCGGAGGACCCGTACCTCCTCGCCAACGCCCTCGTCGCCTTCCTGGAGTCCTGACCGAACACAGAACGCCCCCGCGCCGTGCGCGGGGGCGTTCCTGCTGGTTCCGGTGGCTCCGTCAGGCGTCGAGGCCGGCGAGGACCAGGGGGAGGCGGGTGGCGCCCGTCGGGGTGAGGGTCAGCGGGACGCCCCAGTCCTGCTGGTGGACGTGGCAGGCCGGGTACTCGTTGGCCGGGTCGTCGTCGCAGGACGCCGCCATCGCGGAGACGTGCAGGACGCCCTCGGCGACCTCCGGGTTGAGCTCCAGCTCCCGGGACAGGTCCGTACCCGTGCCCTCCCCGGACAGCAGCAGCTCCGGCGGAGTCGAGGACACCAGCAGCCGCGTCGACGGCCCGTAGCGGGTGTCGAGCTTCTGGCCGCTCGGCGCCTGGAAGACCACGTCGAGGAGGAGCGTGCCCGGGGCCACCTCGGTGGCGGCGCGCTGGGTGCGGTGGGCGACGGCGTCCACCCGTACCGCCTCCTCCGGCAGCCGCAGCCGGGTCAGCCGGTGCCGGGCCGACTCCACGACCACGATGTCCTCCCCGTCGAGGACGGCGGCGCTCGGCTCGCGCAGGTCGGTGGCCAGCGTGGTGACCTGGCCGGTCGCCGGGTCGAAGCGGCGCAGGGCGTGGTTGTACGTGTCGCACACCGCGACCGAGCCGTCGGGCAGGGCCGTCACCCCGAGCGGGTGCTGGAGCAGCGCCTGCGCCGCATCGCCGTCCCGGTGCCCGAAGTCGAACAGGCCGGTCCCGACGGCGGTCCGCAGCACGTACCCGTTCCCGTCGGCGTCACCGTCACCGTCGCCGTCGCCGTCGCCGTCGCCGGCAGCGGGCTCAACGTAGCGCAGGGCGCTGTTCTCGGAGTCGGCGATCCACAGCCGGTCCCCGGCGGCCGCGAGCCCGGACGGCTGCGCCAGCCAGGCTTCGAGGGCGGGCCCGTCGTGCAGGCCCTCGTTGGTCGTGCCGGCGGCGACCTCCACGGTCCCGGTCTCCGGGTCCCACGTCCACAGCTGGTGGACGCCCGCCATGGCGATCCACACCCGGCCCTGCCACCAGGCCACGTCCCACGGCGAGGACAGGTCCACCTCCAGGGCCGGCCCGGAGGCGGGCGAACCCTGCCACCACTGCCGGCCGGTGCCGGCGACGGTCTCCACGGCCCCCGTGGCCGGGTCGAAGGTGCGCAGCGCGTGGTTGACGGTGTCGGCGACCACGACCCGCCCGTCGGGCAGCAGCGCCATGCCCTGCGGCTCGCTGAACGCGTCCGGCCCGAAGCCGCGCTCGCCGCTGCCGATGCGGCGTACGACGGTCTCCCCGTCCGGGGCCAGCTCCACGAGCCGGTGTCGCGTCGAGTCCGACACGAGCAGGTTCCCCGACGGCAGGACGAGGGCCTTCCCGGGGAACCGCAGCTCGCCCGCCACCGGCTCCGGCGCCACGTACGGCCCGTCGCCGCGGCGCAGGGTGCCCTTGGCCTCGTGCTCGGCCTCCAGCTCCTCGACCAGGCGCGCGATGGCGTGCGCGTGCCCCTCGCCGGCGTGCTGGGCGACGATGTACCCCTCGGGGTCGATCACGACGAGCGTGGGCCAGGCCCGTACGGCGTACTGCTTCCAGGTGGCCAGCTCGGGGTCGTCCAGCACCGGGTGGTGCACCTCGTAGCGCTCGACGGCGTCGACGACGGCCGCGTGCTCGGCCTCGTGGACGAACTTCGGCGAGTGGACCCCGATGATCACGACGGTGTCGCGGTGCTTCTCCTCCAGCTCGCGCAGCTCGTCGAGGACGTGCAGGCAGTTGATGCAGCAAAACGTCCAAAAATCGAGGATCAATGTGCGACCACGGAAGTCGGCGAGCTTCAGGTCCTTCCCGCCGGTGTTGATCCATCCGCCCTTGCCGATCAGCTCGGGAGCACGGACACGGGCACGCTTGCGGGGTGCGGGCGCGGGGGTGGGCGCCGGAGCAGCATCGTTCATCCTTCAAGCTTGCCATTGGCCCATGAACACCGGATCACGACCTTACGACGCCGCTGTCCTGCGCAGCTATGGGATCCGCTCCACCACGGACTAGCCTCCTTGGACGCCCCGGACGAACAGAGTTCCTGTGCGCCGGCTCCCGGCGGGTGGGGCAAGCACGGACGCTGACACGTCCACGAAGCCGTGCTCCTTGAGAATCAGCGCCCACACATCGGGTTCGTAGTCCCACCGCTTGACGACAGCGGGGTCTTCTTCGGGCCCGCGCGGGATGTATGACGCCTGGCAGCCGTAGCACCCTTCAACCGGGGGCCGCTGGGAGAAGGCGAAGACGCCACCTGGCTTGAGGGTCGCGTGAACCAAAGGCAGCAGTAGACCGGGGTCGGTGAACCAGGCAGCGCCGAAGACGCTGTAGACCGCATCGAAGATCGTGAACGTGTATCCGAGGTAGGTGAGCGCGTCGGCCTGGTGAAGTTCCATCTCGTTCACGCCCGGCCACCGCTCGCGTGCCTTGTCGAGCTGCTTGGCGGAGAGGTCGATTCCGATGGACTTCATGCCGAGCGTCGCGAGGTGAGCAGCGTTTCCTCCAGACCCGCACCCGAGGTCGAGTGCCCTGTCTCCCGGGTTGAGCTTGAGCACGTCGACCCGGGGGCCGTGGTCCGGGTACTGGGTCCAGTTGAACCACGTGGTCTCGCCCTTGGCGTTGGTCTTCCGCCGCTGGGGCTTGCTCTGCGAGTAGGTGTCCCATGCGGTGCTGCGAGCGTCAGTCACTACCTGTCCGTTCTCGTTCACGGCGACAGCCGCCCGGCACGATACCGGGCGGCTGAAGCTCTCGTGGGTCAGTCGCTCCGCTTGAGTCGGAGCTACTTGTCGACGGGGCTGTCGGAGCAGCCCGCGTAGCTCTGGGTGCAGTCGGCTGCGCTGTTGATCGGCCAGAACTCCGGGTCCACGTCGAAGCCGGCCGATCGGATCATCTCGGCCGTCCGACGCATCGCGGCCCGGCCCTCGGCCGGGCTGTGGCCGTTGTTGCGGTCGGGGACGTGGTGGATGAACCCGCCGCCGAGCGCATCGCAGACCCTGGCGTAGTCCTTGGTGTGGAGCACGAGTGCGTGCCAGAACAGGTCCACGCGAAGGCTGGGCGTGGCCCTCTCCGTGGTGTTCGCGGCAACGGCGAGGAAGGCCGCCACCTGGTCGACGCCGCGCTGGCCCTGGTCGTCGGTCATCTCCGGCCAGGAGTCCTCGCGGACCATGGTGATGAGGTCGGCCCTCAGCTCGGGGGTGATGAGGTCGTACACGGTCTTCGTCGTGTCGGTGATCGTCACGTCTGTGCCTTCCTGGTCTGTGAGGAACATCGGGGGCACTTGCAGGGGGGCCAGGCGGCGGAGGCCATGGGGGTCAACGGCTTCTCGGCGCTGCTGCTGGGGTAGATCACCTCAGAGCCGAACGTCTGGCCGGAGTCGCGAGACACCCGCACGGTCATGGTCATCGTTGGCCTTCCGCTTGCCGGGTCCGGTTGGTGAAGCGATGCTCCCGCCGCCGGTCGGTCGGAACGACGACGCTTCGGGCGTCGCCTGGGCGTCACTCAGTGGGGTGTCAATGACGCCCTCCAGGGCGTCAAACCGGTGTCATTGCATGGCTGTTCGGTCTAGCTTTGACGTCATGACGACGACCGCCGTGGTGCCGAATGATGTGCTGCGGGCCGTGCGTATCGGCCTGCGCTTAAGCCAGGACGACTTTGCCAAGGCGCTCCGCCGGGCAGGTGCGGAACTGGGGGAACCGAACGAGGCTTCCAAGCGGCTGGTGCAGCGCTGGGAGTCCGGCACGAGCAAGACGCCTCGGGGCGTGTACGCCAGGGCCTTAGAACGGGTCACTGGGCGTCCGGTCGAGGCACTGGGGTTCGCCCTGCCGGTGCCGACGGCACGAGTCCACGCAGACGGGAAAGGAGGGCATGACATGGAGACCGGCACAACCGGTGTCGCGTCTGCCTCTGTAGGCGCGCAGCCCGCCGCGCAGACGGGTGAGGAGACGTTTTCGGGAGTGTGGCTCAGCCGCTACGAGTTCTTCTCTTCGAGCCGGGGCGACTCGTACGAGGGTAAGCACTACGTAGTGATCGTCCAGCATGGGAACCGGCTGACCGTTCAGAGCCTGCCTGGGGCGAGCAGCAACCCGGACAGCCCGCTCACGCTGGATCTGACCGTTGATCGCAACGTGGTCACGGGTACGTGGGTCGAGCAGACTGCCGCAGACGGCTACTACAACGGGGCCCGCTACCACGGGGCCATCCAACTCCTGGTCGAGCCGACCGGGCGGCGTATGGCCGGGAAGTGGGTCGGCTTCGGCAAGGACTTCGACGTGAATACCGGCCCCTGGGAACTGCGGCTGGTGGACCGGTCCACGAGCAAGGCGACGCTGGAGAGGTACAGCCAGCCGCCGGAGTGACATCCGACGGAGCACCTGATGGGCCGAAGACCCCACGGGTAGGGCCTTCGGCGGGATTTGCAGGGCGTTAACTGTGCCGCTCTCGCGCCTTCGGCGATCGATATGCGCTGGTCAGAGCCACGGTGGGGCCGAAGAACGGAGTCACACCCAGCGTGCGCCTTCCGAGCTGGGGCCGGGGTCGGGATGGCGACCACGGCGCAACTTCGCACCGACGCTCGGGCCGCCCCAGTGACGAAGTGACGGAATGACGTTTAGTTCTATTCCATCCATAGAGACTCAGAACATCTCTTAAAGAGGTAATGGACTTCGACCGTCATTCCGTCACTTCGTCACCCGCTGACTCCTCCCCAGCACCGCCTCTCGTCGCCCAGACGATCCGGCAGCGCTCGTCGCCGTCGAACCTCACGCCCACCCTGCCTCGCCGGACTTCCACTCGATCGATTGCGAGGACCAGGCGTTCACGCCTTCCGGCCGCATCGTCGGCTTCCCAAGCTTCACGCAGCAGGCCCGCGTCCAGGAGAGGAGAGATGTCCACGGAAGGGGTCGGCATCCGCAGTAGGTCCGCGCGCAGCCCCTCGATCCGGGTATGAAGTCGTCCGGCGAGCCGGTTGTACCGGTCGATCGCGTCTGCGCCGGTGAACTCGCCACGGACGTACCTGGCCTCCTCCAAGTCCGCCAGACGAGCCCCTTCGTCCGCGATCTCCGCCTCGATCGCGTCCCGCTTCGCGAAAACCTCCGGGTCCTCCCTCTGCACCCAGCGATCGGCGATCACGGCGAGCAGCGGGTCCTGGGGCTCCAGGGACGGCAGGCGTGAGAGGAACGCCCGGGTCACGTAGTCGTCGATGCTCTCCACCCGAGCCGATACGCCGGAGCATCCTCGCCCCATGCGGTGGCTGGAGCACTGGTACGACGTGCCGCCCTTGCTCATCCGGGCCCCGCAGAGCCCGCAACGCGCTATCCCAGTGAGCAGAGACTTCCCTTGCTTGTGACCGTGCCGCTTCCCCGCCAGAGGGAACGTGCGCGCTTCAAGCTGGCGGAGGATGAGTTCGCGCTCCCCGACCGTGATGATCCCCTCACCGATACTCACGGTCTCCAGCGTCTCCGGGTCTCGGTAGGGAGAGACCCGGTTCATGTACTTGCGTGTCCCGTCCGGCTGCTCCTCGTACTCGGTCTGCGGCATGAGACCGGCAAAGGCCGGTGAGCGAAGGAGTTGCATGACGCTGGACGAGTTCCACTCGCCTCCACGGGCGGACTCCACCCCGTGCTCGTTCAGCAACCGGGCGATGTGGACGAGGGCCTTCCCGGAGAGCGCCTCGTCGGCGATAAGGCGGGCGTAGACGGCGGTCTCGGGGTCGTGGACGAGCTTCTTCGCCTCAGGGTCCACCAGTAGCCCGTAGGGCGGCTGACCGCCGATCCACTGGCCCCGCTGGCGTAGGTACCGCTTGGCGTTGCCGACGCGCATCCCAAGGTTGCGGGACTCGTTGCGCGCCAGTTCCGCCAGCATCGCGATGGTGACCCGGGCGCTGTCGTTCTTCGTGTCGAGGCCGTCCATGACGGAGACCAGCCGTCCGCCGACCCGGCCTATTTCGTCCAGCGCCCTGCCGACCTCACCGATGCCCTTGCGGGACAGGCGGTCGAGCTTCCAGACGATCAGAACCCCCACGACGCCGGCCGTGGCTGCTGTGATCGCCGCATCGAATCCCTTGCGGCTGACGTTCTTGTAGCCGGAACGTCCACGGTCGATGTGGACCTTGCGGACGGTCAGTCCGTTGCGCTCCGCCCAGGCGCGGCAGTCGGCTTCCTGGCGGTCGATCGCAGTCTTGCCCTCCCGATCCAGGGACAGGCGCAAGTACAGGTCAGCAGTGGTGTGTTGGTGCACGTCCCCACGCTAGCGAGAAGTGCGCACATTGGTTCAGGAAATCCAGAAATCCACAACAACGCACTTACCTCGCAGGTCGGCGAGGGTGAGCTCTTTGCCGCCGGTGTTCAGCCAGCCACCCTTGCCGATCAGCTCGGGGGCACGGACACGGGCACGCTTGCGGGGTGCGGGCGCGGGGGTGGGCGCCGGAGCAGCATCGTTCATCCTTCAAGCTTGCCATCCGCCCGTGAACGCAGGATCACGCCGGTGCGAACCGCCTACTCAGGGCATGCGCTCCACCACGGCGACTTCCGAAAACTCCCGCAGGAAGGTCATGTGCCCGGTCCGGCCCGTGTGCTCGATGCACATGTCGGTACACACGTCCGCGTTCCCGGTCGGCGCGGCAGTCCACTGACAGTCCGGGTTCAGGCACCGCGCCGTGGCCGTCGTCTCCGCCGAGGGGTGGCGGTGCATGACGTAGCTGACGTACCGGAGCACCGCTCTCACGGTCATGGCGCTTCCCCGGGGTGCGGGTGGTTCCGAAGCTCCACGTTGCAATCACTGGCCGTGGAGTGGTCGCCCCGGAGACGGGCTTCCCGGCGCTGTGCGGCCAGGGCGGCGCAGACCCCGCAGGCGGCCGCCGGTACGGGTTCCGGGTCTGTTCGCAACGGCAGTTCTACCGGGGGTTGCGCATACGTGATCGTCTTCACGGCCCCGCTCCTCGTTTCGTCCGTGTAGCGACCACGCTAGGAACGGCGGAGCTGCGACTCCCAGGAGATTGCATGAGGTTGCACGGTCGTCACCTGAGCGTCTGAATGGCGCTGGTGATCAGCGCGCGGGCCTTCGCCCCATGGACGGCCATCTCGGCCAGTTCGGTGAACGTGTCCGCGTACGCGGCAACCTCGCTCGGTTGGGTCAGCGTGAGGTAGCCGGAGACCAGCTCGACGTTGACCTGTGCCGTGTCGAAGATCCAGAAGCCTTCCACCGGCATCCGGGACCGATCGGTCCGCGTGGGCACCACGCCCAGGCTGACGCTGGGCAGGGAGCCGACCGTAAGCAGGTGGCTGAGCTGTTCCTCCTGCACGTCCGGCCCGCCGAGACCGTTACGCAAGACCGACTCCTCAACCAGGAACGCGAACCGGCGGTCACCCTCGTAGAGGACGCGCTGACGCTCCATGCGCACGGCGACGGCATCGGCCACGTCATCGACCTCGACCCGCCTCCGCTGAACGGCACGCAAGACGGCTTCCGTGTAGCCGTAGGTCTGGATCAGGCCCGGCACGAACCACGAGGAGTAGGAGCGGAACCGGCGGGTTCGCTCGAAGAGCGGCAGACGGGCTTCCTGTGCTTGCCTGAGCCCGGCGCGCTCCATGCGTCGCCAGCCGATCCACATGTCTTCGACGGTCCGCAGCGAGGCGATCAGGTCGTCCGTCTGCCCTTCGGCCCCGCACGCGCGGCACCAAGCCCGGATGTCGTCGGCGGACGGAGGCGTACGGGCGTTCATGATCCGGGATGACTTGGACGGGTGCCATCCGCAGAGCCGGGCGAGATCGCGCCCGCTCAGGCCGGAGTCCCGGCAGAGCTCAGCGAGCCGGTTCGCCAGAGCCTGCCGGGCCTGCTGGGCACTTGAAGAGGGAGAGACAGCCATGGCGGTGACCGGTCAGCGCGGCTTGTACTCCTCGTGCGGGATGGCTCGTTGCCAGACGGCCTCGAACGCCGTGGCGCACAGGTGGACCCGCGCAGGATCGTCGGCGTACTCCCGCCCGTCCTCGTCCAACTGGCCCTCTCCGGTGAAGTGGTGGAAGAGGGCTTGGCTGCCGTCGAAGACCCAGAAGTCCGTACCTGGCAACGCCAAGTCCGTCGTCTGCCGGCGGGGCAACCACCGGACCAACTCACCCGCAGCGAGATTGGTGAAGGTGCAGTCGTATTCGTAGCGCACGTAGTCACTGATCGGCTCGGACACGATGCGGACCCGGCGGACCACCACCCCGCGCGCCGTGGCAGCACTCACCGCGTCGTGCCAGCCGCCCCACCACGACGACCGATCAGCCGGGTCCAGCCGTTTGCCCTGCTGCCAGGCAAGGAACTCCGGGTCATCGCGCATGTAGCTGTCACGCAACTCAAGATGCACGGCCGCATGCTGCGCGCGGGCCAGTGCGTTACGCGCGGGTGGCTGCACTTCCGGCTTCTCCGTTCTCGTCCGGGCGCGGGATGTACTTCAGCATCACCGCAGGGAGCCTGATGATCGTTTCGTGGTCCGGCACGTCCGTGGAGTGCCCGGGGATCGAGCCGATCTCCTGGCACGCCTTCACCTCTTCCTCAGTCGCCTTGTACGACTGAATCAGCAGGTCACCGGTCTCTTCATCAAGCCAGATGGTCGGGGACTCGTCGGTCGGCGTGTTCGGGATGATGCCGAGGAACCTTAGGTTCACGATCACTCCAGGTGTCGAGTCGGTTGCACGAACGTGCACGAGCCTCACTCCTGTGGCTGACCGGCGCAAGAGGGCGTCAGGACAAGCTTGTTGGTTCACGGCGCGGGTACGACGAAGCCCCCGACAGCCACCCAGCACGGGCAGCCACCGGAGGCTCCAGCAACCCTTCGCACAACCTATGACCCCTTAACGGGGGCGTTCCCAGGGTCTCAAGGAGGCCCTTTCCCAGTGGCCGCAAGCGTCGGCAGTCCAAAAACGGAGCCGCACCCAGGGCGCGTTTTCCGAGCTGGGGCCGGGGTCGCAGTGAGGGCTGCGCCTGAACTTTGGACATCCCGGGTGACGAAGTGACGGAATGACGATTAGTTCTGATCCACTCATGGAAACAACAACACTTCTATAAGAGGTAACGGAGGGAGAGCGTCACTTCGTCACTTCGTCACTTCGTCACGCGTGTCCGCTGCCGACAGCTGGAGGGGTTACGCCTGTGCTCAGGTGACGCTGTCGGTACCCAGCTTCGCCCAATGGATCTGGATGCGTTGCTCAGGGATGATCCGCTGTCCGCGCACTCCCTTGGTCACTTCAACCCGGTCTATCGCGAGTGACAACCGGCCGCGCCGGTCTTCGTTCGTGGCCTCAGCCCACGCCTCACGCAGGATGAGGCCGTCAAGCATCGGCGACACGTCCACGGACGGCATGGGGAGCTTGCGAAGATCGGTGCCAAGCCCTTCGATGCGCCCCCTCAGGCGCTCTGCAAGCAGGTTGTAGCGCTCCACGGCTGCGGGGCCACTGAACTCACCGCGCACGTATCGCGCGTCCTCCAGATCGGCGAGGCGGGCTTCCTCATCCTGGATCTCAGCAGTAAGCGCATCACGTTTCGCGAAGGTCTCCGGGTCCACGCGGTGGACCCAGCGGTCTGCGATCGCGACAAGCAACGGGTCGTCCGGTTCGAGCGCTGGGAGCTTCGTGAGGAACTGTTCCGTCACGTACTGGTCAACCGCTTCAGCCAGCGCTGACGCTCCGATGCACTGGTTGCCCGCGCGGCGAGCCATGCACTGGTAGCTGCCTCCCACCCGGTGCATCCGGCGACCACAGCCGGGTACCGCGCAGTAGACGAGTCCTGTGAGCAGCGCCGTCCCCTCGGGCTTCGGCCGCCGCTTTCCTGCGTGTACGAACGTCCTGGATTCCAGGGTGCGGATGATCCGTTCACGCTCTCCGACCGTGATGATCCCCTCGCCGATCTCGACGGTGTCCAGAGTCTCGGGATCGCGGTACGGGAAGACCCTGCCCGTGTACTTCCGCTCGCCGTCGTCCGTCTCGACGGTCTCAGTCTCCGGCATAAGGCCGGCGAAGGCTGGGGAGCGCAGGAGCTGCATGATGCTCGCCGCGTTCCACTGCCCGCCTCTGGGCGAAAGAATCTCGTATTCGTTGAGAAGTCGGGCGATCTTGACCAGCGACGTTCCGGCAAGCGCTTCATCCGCGATGAGACGGGCGAAGACGGCGTGCTCCGGGTCATGGACGAGCTTCTTGGCCTGCGGGTCGATGAGCAGCCCGTACGGAGGCTGTCCGCCGATCCACTGACCCTTGCTGCGTAGGTATCGCTTGGCATGGCCGACGCGTGTGCCGAGATTCTTCGATTCGGATCGGGCGAGTTCGGCGAGCATCGCCACGACCATGCGTGCCGAGTCGTTCGAGGTGTCGAGACCGTCCACGACAGAGACGAGACGGCCGCCGGCCTTCTCGATGTCGTCCAGCACCTTGCCGACCTGGCCGATGCCCTTGCGGGACAGGCGGTCCAGTTTCCAGACGATCAGCGTGCCGACGACGCCCGCCGTGACGGCCGCCAGCGCGGCGTCGAAGCCCTTGCGCTCAACGGTCTTGTAGCCGGAGCGCCCTCTGTCTATGTGGGCGCCGGGGCGGCATCGTTCATCCTTCAAGCTTGCCATCCGCGTGTGAGCGGCGGATCGACACACCTGCCCGAGACACGTCCACTCGCCGGGGTGACGACACACCCCGCGCCCGCGTGCGACTCTGGCGGCGGGGAGCAAAGGAGGCGTCCGGTATGACCACCGCACACGGGCCCATCGACTACAGCGAGGGCATCGATCCCGAGCGTGCGCTGAAGTACGCCTTGCAGCGTCTGTGCGGAGACCGCGCCGAGCTGATCGAGGGGGTCGTCGCGAACGTGACGCCGAGCTGGGACCACGAGAACGCAGCCGAGGAGATCCGCAACCAGATCAAGCCCCGGGTCAGGGCGCTGGGCTGCGTCACCGGTTCGGGCAACCTGGACCTTCCGGGGTCGAGCAACTGGTACGTGCCCGATCTCGCTGTCGTCCCGAAAGAGCTCGTGAAGGGCGCTCAAGCCCTGCTGCCCGACCAGACCCTCCTGGTCGTCGAGGTGACCTCGGACTCGAACGTCGAGACGGATCGGGTCGTCAAGCGGAAGCGGTACGCCGAGTACGGGGCGCCGCTGTACCTTCTCGTCGACCGGGTGGAGAAGACCGTCACGGTGTTCTCCGGACCCGGGCGGCTCGGGTACACCGAGGTCGACGGGCCGCACTCCTTCGGGACGCCGGTGCGGCTGCCCGAGCCGTTCGGCCTGGAGCTCGACACCAGCGGGCTCTAGGCGAACAGGGTGGTCAGGCGGGGGAGGCGGGCGGCGAGCTCGGCCGTGTCGTCGAAGTCGAAGTCCCAGGACGGGTCCAGGGGCGGGTAGCGGATCGTGAAGGAGTCCGAGGGGAGTTCCCGGCCCGTGGCCCGCTCGTACGCGGTCCAGGCGAGGGCGAGGGCGTCCTCGTCCTCCAGTTCCGGGCCGTCCTGCGCCGCCGCGCGGACCGCGGGGTGGCCGGCGAGGGAGTCCGGGTCGGTGAGGGCGGCGGCGAAGACGGCCTCGCCCTGGGTCAGCAGCCAGCCGCGGAAGTAGTCGAAGCCGTCGTCCGAGCAGCCGCCGTTGATCAGGTACGCGGCCGCCCACAGCGGGCTGCGGTACGACTCGGCGAGGAGGTCCCACAGCACCTGCTGGGCCGCTGCTATCTCGGCCGGCGGCCGCAGGGCCAGCAGCCGGGCGGCGCGCTCCGCCACCTCGTCCGGTGCGGCCTCCGCGCGGGCCGCCTCGATCAGGGTCCAGAAGGTCTGCTTGTCCATCTGCTCGTCCATGGGGGGAGCCTTGCATCCCCCTGTGACATCAGGATTCGAGGAAGGAGCGGAGGGAGGCCGTCATGGCGGCCACGAAGCGGTCCTGGACCTCCGGGGGCAGCAGGTCGAGGGAGAGGTACGGGTTCAGGTCCTCCAGCTCGACCAGGAGGAGTTCGCCCGAGGGGGCGCGGCAGGCGTCCACCCGCTGGATGCCGTGGGTCAGGGTGTTCCACCGGATGAAGGACGCCGCGAAGTCGAGGTCCGCCGCGGTGGGCTCGTACGGGACCAGTTCCCAGCGGCGGGCCGGGTCGGGGGCGTGGAGGGCGTACTGGAAGGTGTGGTCCACGTAGTAGAAGGACACCTCGTACGCGAAGTGGATGCGCGGCTGGATGAGGATCTCGCCGGCCGGGCCGGACGGGGCCGGGGTGAAGGTGAGGCCGATGGAGTCCGCGCCCTGCTTGGGTTTCACCGCGTACACGGGGACCTGCGGCAGCCGGTCGAGGTGGGCCGGGTCGTCGATCGTGGGGATGACGGGGTAGCCGGCGGCGGTCAGGTCGAGGAGGTACTGCTTGCCCGCCATGTCGGCGCGGCCGGTCAGCGGGTTGTAGACGCGGGTGCCGGTGGCGCGGGCGGCCGCGCGGAAGGAGTCGTAGGCCTCCTGGTAGTGCAGGACCGGCCCGCTGTTGCGGACGACGACCGCGTCGAAGCCCCGCGGTATGAGGGCCTCCGCGTCCTCGGGATGGCACAGGGCCAGCTCGAAGCGGGTGCGCAGGCGCGAGGTGAGGAAGACGTCCTCGTCGCCGTAGCGGCGGCCGCGGGCCGGGTACGACAGGTCCGTCACGTAGAGCAGCTGGGGCATGGGGAAAACCTATCCCCGTGCGTCACGCAGGTGCTGCCCCCGGCCCGGGCCGGGCCGGGGGCAGCAGGTCGTCAGCGGGTCGGCGGCTGCATGCCCAGCATGCGGTCCTTCAGGGCCGGGAACTGGTCGCGGGTCTCGGCGACCTTCGCCGGGTCCAGCTCGACGGTGAGGACCTCCTCGCCGGGTCCGGCCTCGGCCAGGACCTCCCCCCACGGGTCGACGGCCAGGCTGTGCCCGGCCTGCTCGACCCCGGCGTGGGTGCCGGCGAGGCTGCAGGCGAGGACGTACGACTGGTCCTCGACGGCGCGCGCCCGGTTCAGCAGGGTCCAGTGTTCGCGGCGGCGGGCGGGCCAGCCCGCGGCGACGACCATCGTGGTGGCCCCGGCGTCGACCAGGCCGCGGAAGAGTTCGGGGAAGCGCAGGTCGTAGCAGGTGGCGATGCCGAGGGTCTGCTCCGGCAGGGCCACGGTGGTGAGGGAGTCGCCGGGGGTCATCATGACGGCCTCGCCCTGGTCGAAGCCGAAGCGGTGGATCTTGCGGTAGCTGGCGGCGAGCTCGCCCGCCGGGGAGATGACGAGGGCGGTGTTGTAGAGGGAGCCGTCACCGGCCCGCTCGACGACCGAGCCGGCGTGCAGCCAGACCCCGGCGTCGCTCGCCGCCTTGGACATGACCTCGAAGGTGGGGCCGTCCAGCGGCTCGGCCTCGGTCTCGAACAGCTCGTAGGCGAAGGCGCCCACGGTCCACAGTTCGGGCAGGACGACGAGGTCGGAGCCGGCCTGTTCCCGGACGAGATCGGCTGCCCGGGCCCGTCGGTGGGCCACCGACTCACCGTCGGTCACCGCGATTTGGATCAGCGAGGCGCGCACAGTACCACCATCCTGGTATTCAAGCCGTCAACTCGGCCTACGATCGTCACACGAAAGCACTGCCGGGGTACGCACCGGCAGCGTAGTTTTGGAATCCGTCCACACGCTTCCCGACATGGCACCGCCGAACAGCACGCGAGGGGTCCCGTTGACCGTCCATCCGCATCCCAGCTTCCAGCCCTATGCCGACGCGTGGACACACTCCATCGAGGCGATATCCGAGCTGGTCCTCCCGCTGACGGAGGGCGAGTGGAACCGGGCGACGCCGTGCCCGGGCTGGTCGGTGCGCGATGTGGTGTCGCACATCATCGGCATCGAGACCGAGATGCTCGGGGACCCGCGGCCCATCCACACGCTGCCCCGGGACCTGCGGCACGTGGTGGACGAGTTCACCCGGTACATGGAGGTCCAGGTCGACGTCCGCCGGCACCACACCGCGCCGGAGATGACCTCGGAACTGGAGTACACGGTCATCCGTCGTGCGCGGCAGCTGCGCAACGAGAAGCGGGACCCGTCGACGATGGTGCGCGGGCCGCTCGGCAACCAGGTGACCCTGGAATCCGCGCTGCGGCTGCGGGCGTTCGACGTGTGGATGCACGAGCAGGACCTGCGGGCCGCGCTCGGCGTGCCGGGGAACTGGGACTCGCCGGGGGCGTTCGTGGCGCAGGACCTCCTGCTCGCCGGGCTGCCGAAGGTGATCGCCAAGCTGGCGGGGGCGCCCGCGCACTCGGCGGTGGTCATCGACGTGCACGGGCCGGTGGAGTTCCTGCGGACGGTCCGGGTGGACGGTTCGGGTCGCGGGACGCTCGACTCGACGCCCTCGCTCGGGCCCGCGGTGACGCTGGCGATGGACTGGGAGACGTACGTACGGCTGGCGGCGGGCCGGGTCCGGCCGCACGCGGTGGCCGACCGGGTGAAGACCGACGGCGACGCGGAGCTCGCGGCCGCGATCCTGGCGAACTTCTCCGTCACCCCTTAGGGCCGGACGGCTGCCGTACGGCGCATCGGCGCGGGCTGCGCCTGCGTGGGCCCGCCGTTTCTCCTCGGCCCGGCCTGGGGTTCCTGAGAACCGGGGCGGGCGGTTCGTCGTCCCCGTCACGGGGGCGCGGGCGATCAGGAGAAGAGGGGGTGCGCAGAGGTGTGGGCGAGGTTGTCGGCCGGGGCCGTTCCGGAGAAGGAGCGGCTCGACTGGTTCACGGACATCATCGCGCAGGAGCTGGTGCCGACGGCGATCCGGAGTGAGCGGGCCGACTGCTTCTGGGCCGAGGCGTCTGTCCTCTACCTCGGCCCCGTACAGGTGTCGACGTTCGAGTTCGCGGCCCTGCAGTCCCGGCGCACGGCCGCCCACGTGCGGCGCAGCGACCCCGAGCAGTACCAGATCGGGCTGGTGACCGACGGCGCGATGTCGCTCGACCAGAACCGCGGCACGTCGGGCCTGTTCAGCGGGGACATCGTGCTGTGGGACACCTCGCTGCCCATGTCCTCGGAAGCCGTCCCCCGGGAGGGGGGCCTGGTCCGGGCCGTGACCCTGTCGTTCCCGCGGGACGCGATGCCGCTGCGCGGCGCCCGCGTCGAGCGGCTGCTCGCGCAGCGCATCCCGGGCGGCCAGGGGATGGGGGCGATCCTCGCCCGGTACATGCGCTCGCTGGCGGAGCACGGCGCGGACTGCGGCCCGGCCGAGCTGAACCGGCTCGGGACGGTGGCCCTCGACCTGGTGGGGGCTTGCCTGGCCGGCATGCTGGGCGCCGAGGAGGGGCTGTCGCCCGAGGCACGCACCCGGGTCCTGCTGGAGCGGATCGACGCCTTCGTCGAGCACAACCTGGGGGATCCGCAGCTGACCCCGGCCGCGGTCGCGGCCCGGCACGGCATCTCGCTGCGCCGCCTCCAGCAGTTGTTCCGGGAGCGCGGCGAGACGCCGGCGGCCGGGATCCGGCGGCGCCGGCTGGAGCGGTGCCGGGCCGAACTGGCGGACCCCGCGCGGGCCGGGAGGCCCGTGCACGCGGTGGCCGCGCGGTGGGGTTTCACCGATCCCTCGGTCTTCAGCCGCTCATTCCGGGAGGCGTACGGGGCGAGCCCCACCGAGTACCGGCACCGGGCGGTACGGGAGGCGCTTGCGCAGGAGGTCAACGATGTCTGCGCGGGCCGCACAGCCGCGGTCTCCGGGCGGTCCTAGGCTCGTGATCCCCGGCCGGACGGCCGTGGTCCACCGGCGGCGGGGCGGGGAAGGACGGGGGTCTGCCCCGCCCCGCCGCAGGTGGACCGGAGCAGCCCGGACCTGACGGACCTGACGGACCTGACGGACCGGAACACGCCGCGTGGGCCGGCGCCCGGCCGGGTCTCATTCGGCGGCGCGGCCCGGGACCGTACCCACGGGGGCGGGGGACGGGGCCGGCCGCGGCCGCGGGAGTCCGGCTTCGCGTTCGCGTTCGCGGGCGAGGGTCCGGCCGCGCAGGCGCAGGATCTGGGCGAGGCCGAGGAGTTCGACGGCGAAGACCGAGGAGAACGCGATCCGGTAGTCGCCGCCGGTGGCGTCGAGCAGCACGCCGATCGTCAGCAGGGTGGCCATGGAGGCGAGGAAGCCGCCCATGTTGGTGATGCCGGAGGCGGTGCCCTGCCGTTCGGCCGGGTTGGCGGGCCGGGCGAAGTCGAACCCGATCATCGAGGCGGGCCCGCAGGAGCCCAGCACCACGCACAGGATGACGAGCAGCCACATCGGGGCCCGCTCGCCGGGGAAGGCCAGGACCGCGGCCCACAGCGCGGCCGTGGTCCCGACGGTGCCGAGGGCCAGCGGGAGCCGGGCGCCCTGCCGGCGGCCGATGATCTGGCCGTAGACCAGGCCGAAGGCCATGTGCGAGGCGACCACGAGGGTCAGCAGCCCGGCCGCGGTGGTCCGCGGCAGGCCCTGCGCCTCGACCAGGAAGGGCATGCCCCACAGCAGCAGGAACACCATCGCCGGGAACTGGGTGGTGAAGTGCACCCACAGGCCGAGGCGGGTGCCGGGCTCCCGCCAGGAGTCCCGGATCTGGCGCCGTACGAAGCCGCCGCGCGCGCCGCCGCCCGCGGTGGGCCGGGTCGGGTGCGGGGGCGGCGGTTCGGCGCCCTCGGGGTGGTCCCGCAGGAACAGCACCAGCGGGACGAGCACCAGCAGGCCCGCGGCCGCACTGCCCGCGAACGCGGCGGTCCAGCCGAGGCCGTGCAGGACGGGGGCGAGGACCAGGGTGGAGACCAGGTTGCCGGCCATGCCGATCAGGCCGGCCAGCTGGGCCATGAGCGGCCCGCGCCGGGCCGGGAACCAGCGGGTGCCCAGCCGCAGGACGGAGATGAACGTCATCGCGTCCCCGCAGCCCAGCAGGGCGCGGGCGGCGAGCGCCGTGCCGTACGAGGGGGCCAGCGCGAAGCCGAGCTGGCCGGCGGTGAACAGGACCGCGCCGAGGGCCAGCACCCGCTTGGTGCCGAGCCGGTCCACCATCAGGCCGACGGGTATCTGCATGCCCGCGTACACGAGCAGCTGGAGCAGGGAGAACGTGGAGAGGGCGGAGGCGTTCACGTGGAAGCGGTCCACGGCCTCCAGGCCGGCCACCCCCAGGCTGGTACGGAAGATCACCGCAACGAAGTAGACGGCGACGCCGATCGACCAGACGGCCGCGGCCCGCCGTCCGCCCGGCGGCTCCTGCGACGGCTCGTGCGGTGCGGGGGCGGGGGCAGACGCGGGGGCGGGAGCGGCCATGAACACAGGTTAGATACATGAAACGTGCAACCTGTTGTGCCGTCCGGGATGCGGACCGCCGCCCCCGTCGGCTGCATCGAAGGATGTACACCGGCTTCGTCCGGCCGCAGGACGAGACGGGCCGTACACGCCGGGACGCTGGATGCATGGCCCACAGCACCCGCCCCGACGCTCCCGGCCCCCGGGAGAACACGACGGCGACCACGACCACGACCGCCGCCGCGGCGGCCGCCACCGCGGCAGCCGTCCCGGCCATGCGCAAGGCGACGGCCGCGGCCGGGGGCCGGCTCCCGCTGCTCGACGTCCTGCGCGGCGCCGCCATCCTCGGCACGCTCATGACCAACGTCTGGATCTTCACCTCGCCCGGCTCCGAGTGGAGCGTGCTCCAGGGGCGCCTGGACCTGCCCGACCCGCTCTCCGACCCGGCACCGGGCACCATCGCCGAGTTCGTCTTCCGCTTCCTCGCCGACGGCAAGTTCCTGTCCCTGCTGACCATCCTGTTCGGGGTGGGCCTGGCCATCCAGTTCGACTCCGCCGCGCGCCGCGGACAGCCCTGGCCCGGCCGCTACACCCGCCGGGCGGCGTTCCTCTTCCTGGAGGGGACCGTCCACTTCGTCCTGGTCTTCGCCTGGGACGTCCTCATGGGGTACGCCGTCACCGCCCTGCTGGTGGCCTGGCTGCTGGCCCGCTCCGAGCGGGTGCGGCGCGCGGCCCTGTGGACCGCCGCCGCCGTGCACCTGGCCCTCGTCGGCCTGGTGACCCTCGGAAGCCTCGCCTCGCCCGACACCGGGACCAAGGCCCCCGACCTGGACGCCGTCCGCCTCTACGCCGACGGCAGTTGGCCGGACCAGATCCGCTTCCGGCTCGACCACGCCCTCATCCTGCGCATCGAGCCCGTCTTCTCCTTCGGCCTGCTGGTCTTCCTCTTCCTCCTCGGCGTCCGCCTCCACCGCGCCGGCGCCTTCGCCCCGACCACCGCCGGGCGCCGCATCCGGGCCCGGATGGCCGGCTGGGGCCTGGGCCTCGGCCTGCCGCTCGGCCTCGCGGCCGCCCTCGGCGGCTCCGACTTCTTCGCGCTCGGCCGGTACGTGATCGCCCCGCTGGTCGCCGTCGGCTACATCGGCCTGATCGGCTGGGCCCTGGACCGCCGCGTCCTCCCCGGCGCCGCCGCCCTCGGCAACGTCGGCCGCACCGCCCTGTCCGCCTACGTCGGCCAGAACCTGCTGTGCATGCTGCTCTGCTACGGGATCGGCCTCGGCCTCACCGCCCGCTTCGCCGGGACCGGCCCCTGGTGGGTGATGGGCCTGTGGGCGGCCGTGTCCCTGGCCCTGGCCGCCGGGTCCTGGCTGTGGCTGCGCCGCTTCGAACGCGGCCCGCTGGAAGCCGTACAGCACTGGGCGCTCACGCCCCGCCGGACGGGCCGGCGTTCGGGCCGGCGGGCCGCCCGGCGGTGACCTCCACCTCCAGGACGAGCTCGTCGTACGGGGCCTCCTGCGGGTAGGGCGGGCGGATCTGCGCGAAGCGGATCCGGGCCCGCCCGCCCGCGCGGGTCCCCCGCACCGTGTACACCCGCTCCACCGCGGCGCCCGGCGGCAGCGCCGCGGGCGGGCTCGGTGCCGGTGCCGCGTCCACCGCGACCGCGTCCGCGTCGCCCGTGACCTGCCAGGTCCACACGTAGCCGCGGGCCCCGCGCCCGGCGAGCCGCACCTCGTGCGCCTCGCCCGCGCCCAGGGCCAGCCTGCGCACCTCCACCCGCGACCGCCTGCCTCTCCCGGCTCTCCCGGCTCAGGCGGGGCCGATCACCGGCCCCTCGTGCCAGCCCGCGCCGTCCCGCCAGTAGTGCTGGAGCCGCCGGTCGGTGCGCAGGACGACGACCTCCAGGTTGAACCCGAAGCTGCCCTGCAGCATCCCGGTGACGGCGACGACGTCGTGCCCGAACACGGCGCTGCGCCGCCAGTCCGTACCGGACGCGTTCCCCCGCCACCAGTGCTCCACCCGCCCGCCGGCGACGGCCGCGCACAGCTCGTAGTTCCCGGCGGTGTCCTCGTCGGCGGCCCCGTACTGACCCTCGATCAGGCAGGGCGCGGAGGTGACCGCGCTGCCGAAGACCTCCCCGGGGCGCCAGACGAAGCCGTTCGGGTCGTCGCGCCACCACAGCTGCATCCGGCCGTCCGTGCGGGTGGCGACGAGGTCGAGCCGGCGGCTGCGGGTCTGCACCAGGGCGGGCCCGAAGTGGGCGATGCCGGAGGCGAAGCGGCCGCCGTCGTTCCAGGCCCAGGGGGCGCCGTTGATCCGCCACCAGTGGCCCAGGCGGCCGTCGGCGGTGCGCACGACCACCTCGAAGTTGCCCGGCTTGCCGTAGTCGCTCTGGATGAACGCGGGCGTGGAGCCGATGGCCGCGTCGCCCGGGCCGAAGGCGCCGCCGTCGCGCCAGGTGCCGGCGGACTGCTCGTAGTACCAGTGGCGCAGCCGCCCGCCGGTGGTCACGTGCACGGACTCCATGTTGCGGTTGTAGGTGGTGCCGGTGAAGGCGGGCTGGCCGGAGGCGTCGGCGGCGAAGACGGCGGCGCGGGCCCACGGGTAGGGGGCGTCGCCCTCGCGCCACCAGTGCTGGAGGCGGCCGCCTGCGGTCGTCGCGAGCATCTCGAAGTTGCGGTGGGCGCGGCCGTTGCCGCTCTCGTAAACGTTCCCGGAGTGCAGGCGGCGCTTGGTCCACGGGTCGACGTTGGTGCCGCGCAGCCCGCACTTGGCCCAGTGGTCGATGCGGACCTCGCCGTAGGCGATCCGGCCGTGCCCGCCGGCGTGGTAGCCGGTGCCCCAGGAGTTCTTGAACAGCCAGCAGCCGGCGGCGTCGTCGTAGCCGGTGATCAGGACGCAGTGGCCGCCCGCGAAGCGGTCGCTGGTGCGGTGGTAGACGCCGGAGCCGAGGCCGAAGAAGTCGTCGTACACGTCGAAGCAGGCGGTGAGCGGGCCGACGGTGTCGAGCCAGACCTTCTGCTGCTCCACGTCGCCGAGGCGGACCCAGTCCCCGATCCGGACGGTGCGGCCGGACCGGTCCCAGCTGGGCGTGTACTCGGCGCGCCAGGCGTCGCGGCGGTCGGCGGGCACGGACGGCGGGGGCGGGGAGTACGGCCAGCAGTCCGGGTCGGCGAGCCCGCCGTTGGCCCGGATCCAGTCGAGGGCGGTCTCCGGGTTGGAGCCCTGGCCGCAGGTGAAGCGCAGCCCGTCGTGCACGTCGCCCTCGGAGCGCTCCGCCCAGACGCCGTGCTCGATCCGGGCCATCGACTCCACCAGGCCGGCGGCGCCGAACGCCCAGCAGGAGCCGCACGGGTTCTGGTCCTTGACCTTGGTGATCCAGGGCCACCCCCAGCGGCTGCGCCAGTCGACGGCGGCGGGCCGGGCGTTGACGGCCGGGCCGGACGGGCCGGCGACGGTGGCGGTGGCGGTGGCGGTGGCGGTGGCGGTGGCGGGCAGCAGGCCGTGCGCGGCGCGGCGGCGGGTGAGGTGCGGGTTGGCGCTCGGGCGGCCGAGGAGGGCGCGCAGGTCGACGGTCCCGGCCTCCGCGGCGGGGGTCAGGTTGGCCCCGGGTTCCAGGCCGAGCGCGGGGCGCGGCACGGCCTCGCCGTCGGCGAGGTGCTCCATCACCGACCAGCGCGCGCCGTGCTCCGCGAGCTGCGCGCGCAGCTCCCCCGCCGTCTGTACGGACTCGACTGACTGCTCCGGCATGGCGGCCCCCCAGCTGCAACCGTGTGGATCGCGGATCGCGACCGCGGGAGCGTCCACCTGGCACGGCGGGGCGTCAAGGGGGTCCGGACGGTCGCGCGGTCGCACGGGGGTCGTACCCGGCGTACGGGGTGCCGGGATCGGCGGCCTGCCCGGCGGCGGGGTCGGCGGCTGGGTCGGCAGCAGGGGCGGTGGCGGGGGCGGCGGTACGGGACCGGTGGCGCGGGGAGAGCCCGTACCCGGCCAGGGCGACGGCCGCCACGAACACCGCGCAGGCCGCCTCGAAGGCGAAGGCGTACCCGCCCGTGGCCGCGTGCGGATCACCGGCGGCGAGCAGTGCGGCCGTACGGGTGTCGGCGGCGGAGGTGATCAGGGCGAGGCTGACGGGCGGACCGGCCAGGATCGCCGTGTTGACCACCGCCCCGGCGAGGGCCGACCGCCCCTCCGGGACACCGGCGACCGCGCCCACGACGGCTGCGGACATGAGCAGGCCGTTCCCCGCCGACAGGACGGCCAGGCCCGCCAGCACGGGCACCGCCGAGTCGGTGCGCAGCCCGACGGCGCCGATGAGGAACAGCCCGCAGGCGATGACGGCGAGCCCGGCCACGGCGACCGCGCGTACCCCGTGGCGGGCGACGAACCGCCCGGCGACGAAGCCGACGCCGATCAGCATCGCGCTGTACGGGACGAAGGCGAGGGCGTTCTCCAGCGCCGACCAGCCGCGCACCTGCTGGAGGTAGAGGGCGAGGAGGAAGGCCGTGGCCGCGCCGATCGCGGGGCCGAGCAGCGCGCACACGAGGGCGGTGGCCCGGTACCGGGAGGCGAGGAAGCGGAGCGGCAGCAGCGGCGCGGCCACCCGCCGCTGGACGGCGGCGAAGGCGGCGAGGAGGACGGCGCCGAGGGCCAGCGGGCCGAGGACGGCGGCGGCGGGCCGGCCGTGCGGGCCGGCCATCACGAAGCCGTAGCCGAGGGTGGTGAGGGCGAGGGTGCCGAGGACGGCGCCCAGCAGGTCGACGGGGACGCGTACGGGCGCGGGCCCGGCCGGCAGGGCGCGGCGGGAGAAGGCCAGGGCGGCGACGGCCACGGCGGCGAGGGCCCCGAAGCTCCACCGCCAGTTCGCCCAGGTCGACAGCGCCCCGCTGAGCACGATGCCGACGGCGGCACCGAGGCTGGTCAGCAGCCCCCAGCGGGCCAGGGCGACGGCCCGGGCCGGGCCCTCGGGGAAGACGACCCGCAGCAGGGCCATGGCCGCCGGGGCCGCGAGGGCCGCACCGCAGCCCTGGAGGAAGCGGGCGGCGAGCACGGCGTGGGAGACGGGGGCCAGGGCCGCGGCCAGCGAGGCCGCCGCGAAGAGGGCGGTGCCCCGGGCGAAGAGGCGGCGCGGGCCGACCCGGTCGGCGAGGCGGCCGCCGAGGAGCAGGAGCCCGCTGAAGGAGATCCCGTACGCGGCGCTGTCGAGGATGAGGTCGATGCGGCCGAGGCCGAGTTCGCGCTGCATGGCCGGACCGGCCGCGAAGGTTACCGACACCGAGGCGTTGAGCAGCAGCTGTACGGCCCCGAGGAGGGCGAAGCCGGACCGGGCGTTGCGCGGCATGCTGCTTTCAGGACTCCTTGGGCAGCAGGACGACGCGGCTGCCGTGCAGCTCGCCGGCCTCGATGCGCCGGTGGGTCTGCGCGGCGTCGGACAGCGGGGCCCGTTCGACGGAGCGGGCGCGCAGCCGGCCGTCCGCCATCAGGCGGTTGATCGCGACGGCCGCCTCGGCGAGTTCGGCGGTGGTGGCGTGCGAGATGACGAAGCCGGCGACCGCGCCGTCCTTCATGTAGAGCGGGCCGGCGGGCAGCACGGGCCTGGACCGGGCGCCGGCGAGGAGGACGATGCGGCCGCGGTGGGCCAGGACCTCCACGGCGGTGGTGAGGTCGTTCGTGCCGGAGGTGTCGATGTGGACGTCGATGCCCTGCGGGGCGGCCTCGCGGATCCGCGCCGCGAGCGCCGGGTCCTTGTAGTCGAGGACCCCGGCCGCGCCGAGGGAGCGGCAGTACCCGGCGTCGCGGGCGGCGGCGGTGGCGATGACCCGGGCGCCGGCCTCGACGGCCATGGTGACCAGGGCGCTGCCGACGTTCCCGGCGGCGCCGCCGACGAGGACGGTCTCGCCGGGGCGGACCCGGCCGTGGGTGAACAGGGCGAGGTAGGCGGTGCCGGCGGGGTGCACGACGGCGACGGCCTCGGCCGCGTCCACGCCGGGCGGCAGGTGGTAGAGCCGGTCGACGGGGACCACGGCCTGCTCTGCGGCGGCACCCTGGCGGCCGCCGTGGCCGAGGCTGTTGCACCAGACGCGGTCGCCGACGGCGAACCCGGCGGCCCCGGCACCGGCGGAGACGACGGTGCCCACGAGGTCGCGGCTGACGGCGAACGGGAAGTCGACGGGGGTGCGGAAGAGCCCGGACCGCACGAAGGTGTCGACCGGGTTGACGGACACGGCCTCGACCTCGACGAGGACGTCCGTGGGGCCGGGGGCCGGAGGGGCCATGTCGCCGTAGCGGATGTTCTCGGCGGGGCCGAGTTCTTCGATGAAGGCTGCACGCATGGGCCGATCCTCACAAGGGGCGTCGGGAACGGGCACCGCTCGGCGCAGGCTTCGTCACCTTCGCGCGGGCCGGGGCGGGCCGGGGCGGGGCGGGCCGGGGCGGGCACGCTCGGGACCGGACATGCCGAAGGGCCGCCGCGGGGGGGTGCCCCTATCTGTTTGGTCAACCCGTCAGGGTCGCTTCGTGGGGGTTAATCCTGGTTTCCGGGAACGTCCCGCGAAGCGGGACGTTC
>NZ_JBIVXV010000029.1:0-87854 GCF_044769385.1 Streptomyces sp. NPDC090445
CTCCGGGCCTCCGCGTCCCGGACGGTGACGCCACGACCTCGGAAACCATCCCGCCACGCGATCCGGACGCTGGGCAAGCCCTCCGTGCCGAGGGCTTTCCCGTGACCGATCGGCGGGCCGGCCGTGACCGATCCGTCTCCCGCAATCGGTCAAACGGCACGTCAGCGCCGTGACCGATCCATGCAACTCCCCGGCCGAGGCGGTGACCGGTCATCGGTCACCCGTCATCGGTCACCCGGGCCCTCGCCGGGAAGGCCGGGGATGGCCGTGACCGATGCCGCCTGGCCGGAGCGCCTCCGGCAGGGGTGGGCGAGCCGGTGTTCGGGGCGGCTTGCCCAGGCTCCCCTTGGGCTTGCCCAGCGCCGGTCAGCGGCCGACCGCTTCGGGGTGGCGGGCGCGGCGCCGGTGCGGGTCTTCGACGCCGATCTCGTACCAGGGCTCGCCGCGCTGGAGCCGGGGCAGGGTGTTGGCCCACACCGCGATGGTGATGCCCTGCACATCGGCGGTGAGCGCCTGGAGGCGGTTGTCGAGGAGGTGTTCGGCCTTGCCCGCCAGGACGACGTGCAGCCGCGGGAAGGTCTTCGAGCGGGTGCAGCGGTGGCGCTGCCAGAACGGGTACGTGGTGCCGATGGTGCCGCGGGCTCCCTCCCAGACGCGGTGCCCGGCGTAGCGCTCGTAGTCCCAGACCTCACGCGCGAGGCGGGCCTGGGACATGGTGCCGTTGTCGAGTTCGAAGAGGCGGACCTCGCTGGTCGGGGTCGGCACGGCCAGGACGGCGGCCCGTACCTTCCCGGCCGTGGGAGTGGACTTCTTCCCCTTCGCTGGTGTCTCAGGGGTAGGGAGAGAGGTGTCAGCGTGCCGGGCAGACCCCTGACGGGCGGTGTGAACTGCGGCGATGGGAATGTCGTTGGAATCGTTCACGGCACTGGACGCGGCCCTGGAATCCGGGGCGTCTGCAGGGCTCTCAGTACCCCTTGACCAGGCCGGGCACGGCTCCGGCTGCCTGGCGCTGCTGGCGTACGTCATGGTCGGGGCTCCTCCACGCGGGTGGGCGTGGGACTCCGGGCAGAGTCCCGCATTCACCTGCTACAGGTGCCGGGGAAGCCGACGGCGTGACGCCTGTTATCGAGCCGTGATCATTCTGTGGGTGCGGCGCAGAGCTCGGAGACCCGCCCGGTTCAATCTCCCGTCGCCTCGACGGAACAACCCACACACCCACCAGCCCGCCGACCAGCAACAGTGAGGAAAGCGGTGAACTCACCGGTGCAGGATCCGGCGAACTCACCGGACTTTTCCACCGCACGGCCGGTGCATCCCTCCCGCGGTTCCTACCGGCTGCCGCGATGGTCGTAGACCGCGATCCCCAGATCGCTCACCAAGAGCAGCCAAGCCTCGCCAGAGCCAGAACCCATCAAACTGTGCTGTTCGCCTGGGGCAGCGCGAGTTCAGCGGCTTGCCGCGCTCCGAGGACTGCTTCGAGCAGCGGGCCAGCCATCTCCGTCGCCTCATCCTCAGCTGCCCGAAGTCGGTCGACCGTGAAGTTGTCCCCGGTGGTCTGCGCCAAGAGCTTGAGGTACTCGTCGGAGTCGGCTTCGAGGGCTTCAAGCTGCCGTTGCTGCGCCCAGAGCGCGTCGAGACGTAGTACCTTCGCCGCGTACTGCTCCAGCGCCTTCACACGAGTCTCGACAGCATGGCGGCTGGCCTTGATGGCTGCTTCCCTGGTGACAAGCGCGGCGTCGACACCGCCACCAGCGCTGCTGGCCTTGTTTGCCCGGTGCTTCATTGCAAGCCGGTCGATCGCAGCAAGGTCTTGCGCGATATTCCACAGCGTCGGCGGTAGTTCCACCTGATTTCGCGTGGCGTCGATGAGCTGACGTTTGTGGGCCTGTGAGGTGAGGATGGTGTCTACGGCTGTTGAGGCGCGCACCAGAAGACTCCGTTGCCGCTGCTCCAGGTCACAGGGGCAGACGTATCGGTTGCGGTACTGGATAGCCGTCCGCCGGTGTCGGGTGTCGTCGCGCCGAAGCATGATCTGCCCTACGCAGACCAGAAGGGCGACAGCTGCAGCGGTACCCCCCAAAGCCACGCCCCACCAAGAGGCAGGGGGGCTAGCCAACTGAATGGCGAATGCCCCAAAGAAGATGGCGAGGCAGCCGCTCCCTGCAGGGCCGAGGGAAAGGTTCTGCTGCTGCTTCGGGTTGCGTACGCGCTCCGCCGCTCTTCGATGGCGCCGCACCTCGTCCGCTGTTGGGCTTGGTGATCGGCTGCCATCCGCCGACGGCAGCAAGGCGTCGTCGACCTTTAGGAGCACCTTCTGATCGCTCTCAGGTATCTCTGGGTCGACGACAGCGCGGTTCTCCGGCTTCGGCATTCTTTCCCCCCAGGTCTGTGCCTAGCGTGATCATAAAGACGGAGCGGCGCCTCCTGAAAGGCGGCACTGTCGACAGACCTCAGCGGAGGGCATCGCCGGGGCCGTCATCGACGTCGTCCTGCAGTTCCTCACCGACGGCCACGAGGACGTCGCCGAAGTCCTGCGCCAGCTGGAGGCAGTCGGAGTGGTCCAGGCCCTCGCCGCCCACCCCGCACCGTCCGGAGCCCACCCGGTGCACCTCTCCATCGCGTAGTGCACATCGCGGACGGCGGTGGTGCGCACCGCACCCATCGGGTGGCCTCCACCGCCGAGCGGGGCACCGGACCGGACCGCACCGGACCGCACCGGACCGCACCGGAGCCATGATGCGCACCACCCTGCCACCCCACCAGGTGCGCGGCGGCGGTGGCGGGGGCCCTATCACACACCCCCTTGACCAGGCCCCGATCGGCGGCCGGAACCGGCTGTGTCAAGGAGAAACATGCCGGTCGCGCACCTGGTCAAGGGGTGGAGCCGAACGTGGTCAAGGAGGTCGACCAAACCCGGTCAAGGGGGTGGCCCGCGCTGGGTGGGAGTGCACATCGGGTGCGGCGCACTGGGGTGCGGGCGAGAGTGCCGCGCATCGTCGAATGGTGCGCACCCGGTGCGGTGCGGGACATCGTAATGCGCCCGAGAGTGAAGCCCACGTCAATCGGTGCGCACCGCAGTGGACTCCACCCGGTGGAGTCCACTGCGTGGAGTGGCGCCCACTGGATGGAGTCCGCTGAGTGGCCACTCGATGGGCTCCACCCGGTGTCGGCATCGGGCGGACGATGCCCTGCATCGTCACCACAGCCAGGCGTTCGAGTGCCGCAGCGGAGATGATCCGCCTGGCCCTGGCCATCCGGGACGCCGAGGGGCACGGCCTGGTGCCCGAGGAAGCCCTGGATGAGCTGCCGAACTTTTGGACCGCGGTCCGGAAGATCCTGACGAGGGCCGGCATGCTCCATCCCCGGCAGGCGCCAGCGCCGCCAAGGCGGAGGCGGCCCCCGAAATCCGGTTACATCCCGACCCCGCTCCCCCTTCTCCGCCGCCGTCCCCCCGATCCTGCCGGGACTGCAACGCCTGGATGCTCGGCATCCACAAGCGCCGCTGTCATGCCTGCCAGACCTGGCACGGCGAGCACAAGAACCGGCCCCTTGGCCAGTGCGAACGCTGCCGCGAGGACCTGCCGCTGAAGGGTGGTCACTGCCGCGGCTGCTGCCTCCACGTGAACGTCAACGGGCTGGCCGCCAAGGAAAAGCCGTTCACGCAGCTGTGGTTCGCGGATCCGTTCTCCGTCGGCCTGCGGGTCCTGCGCGGCTACGAGCTGTCGAGCCAGCGCCCCGAACGTGACCGGCAGGTCGCCGAGCGGCAGGCCGCCCGCGTTCCGCTCGTCCCACAGCCAGCCTTCCCGGGCCAGGAAGCCCTCTTCACGATGCGGAGGGACTGGACGCCGCTGCTGAACATCAACCGGCGCTACGAGAAGCTCCCGGAGCTGACCGAGCCCGCGCGTATCCCGGCCGCCTTGAGCCGCTTGCGCTGCTTGGCCAGCTCCGCCTTCTTCGCCTTGACGGACTTCGGCTTCCCGGGCCGCTTCCAGATCGGCTGCCAGTCCGCGGGCGGCCCGTACGTGTCGGCGCGTTCCTGGGCGGCTTCCCTCAGCCGTGCGGCGACGGCCTCGATCCTCGGGTCCGACGACGGCGTGGCGGTCATGCGCTTCCTCCGGTGGGTGGGGTCCGGCCCGGCGCGGGCTGGACAGGCTGCTGGGCGCTCGGCTGTGGGGCCGTCGCCGTGGCGGGCTGTGGTGAGGGGCGGCGGGCTGCGGCGGGCTGCGGGTCGCGTACAGCGGCGAGCATCGCGCGGAACTGGTTCGGCCACTACACCAGCGGCGTGCACCTCAGGGAGCTCTACGAGGAGGTCGTCTGCGGCCGCGCCGACCTGATCCTCTCCGTCCACGACCACACGCCGCAGATCCTGGAACCGACCCGCGCGGCCGGGGCAGCCGGGGCAGCCGGGGCAGCCGGGGCAGCCGGGGCAGCCGGGGCAGCCGGCAGATCGTCTTCTGGGCGGCGGGGAAGAGCAGTGACGGCAGGCGGTACGGCAGCCATACCGCCTGCCGGCAGGACTTCTCGGCACGCGAGTTTCGTGATCCTCAAGTCGTCGGTCACGGAATGCTCCGTCGACGTGTACACGCTCAACACCCGCACCCGGACCGCCCACCTCGCACACACCTCCGCCTGGTCGGGGACGCGGACGGCCGGAAGGGCCCCGGCGAGCCTCGGAGATTGACAACTCGCCTAGGAATGGAGCCAGATGGAGCTCCCAAGCGCTTGATGTGCACGGTGACCTGGATTCCGCCGGCTCCCAGGGCGCCGGCGGCGATGACCGCGACGGCCGTGGCCGCCTCGCCCTGAACACGCCCGCAGATCACGCTGCCGCGCCGGGGAACTCCAAAATCCCCGACGGAGTCAAGCTAGGCCCCGCTCTCGGCGGTCTCTCCGGCCGGAGGGGCGGAGACGACGACGGGGACTCCGAAGGACAGGAAGTCCGTCACCACGGTGGTGGCGCCCGCTGTCTGGGACAGCCGCACGGGCATGCCTTTGCCGTCCACCCATACCTCGGCCACCATGTCGACACCGTTCGGGACCACGCCGTGCCAGGGCCTCTCGGCGTCCTGATGCAGCTTCCCCAGCGGGATGGTCGTCTTGTAACGGGTGGCCGACCTGCCGTTCACATCTTGTTCGCCGACCCTGGCCACGTCCTTCGCCGACGTAAGGGCCGTAATCGCGGAGACGGCGTTCTCCGGCCCGCCGAGAGCCTCCGCGTCGGACGCCTCCCTCACCTCCGCGGCCTTGACCTTCAACCAGCGCTTGCCCTCGGGGTCGTCCTCGGTCTCGTAGAAGTACGAGTCCTGGACCAGGCGCACAGCGGCGGTGCCCCCCTTGCCGGCTTCCTCCAGCGCCGAACCGGCCGGCGTCCGAGCCTCCATGGCGTACCCGTTGGCCCACGAGTAGGCGCCCTTGATCTCCACCGGCAGGCCGCCGGTGTGCGGCGACGTCACCCGTACGCTGACCTCGGCCGCCCCTGCCTTCGCCACGGCGTCGGCCGTCTTCCCAAGGGGCCCGGCGGCGTCCGACTCCGCGGAACACCCCGCCACCCCCGCCCCCGACAGCACCAGCGCCGCGAGACCACGCACAGCCAGCCTTGCCTTCACAACCCCACCCCTGCCGTCAAACGGTCGACCACTTGCTGATCATGCCACCCCCCACTGTCATGATCGGACCAAATAGAGCGCCCGGCCCCCCGGGTGGCGCTCAGCAGCCGCCCGTCGCGTCGCGCGGCCAGCGGATCGGCCTGTAGAGCTTCTGGACGGCTTCGATGTCCACCGCGGAGAGTTCGCGCCTTCCGTCGCCGCCGGAGGCGGTCATCACGGAGTCGGTGTCGGTAGTCGTGTGGCCCAGGCCCAGGGCATGGCCGATCTCGTGCACCGCGGCGGCCTGGAAGCGGTGAGCAGGCCGGTCCGGTTCGTCCACGTGGGGGCTCGTTGAAATGGACGTCGCCTGTGAAGGGTTTCGGTGCCGCCGCGGACGGCGCGGCCAGGCATGCCCGAGCACCAGCGGGTTGTTGCCGAAGGGCGGCGTACCGAGGAAGGCGGGCGGATCGCCGTGCTCGCGGACGAGGAAGCCGACGAGATGTCCACGCGGTACCGCCGCGGGAGCGCCTGCACGGCCCGCCCCTGCGTACGGTCGAAGGCCGGTCCGAAGCGGACCGCCAGGGCGAGCGCCTGCACGGCACCGCTCACCGCGAGTGGCGGGGGGACGTGCTTGAACGTCAGCGACGTCACCGCGGCCCGGGTGGCGACGGCCTGCGAGACCGCGGACGTCACCTGCGCCGGTGACAGATGGGAGGTGCGGCGTCAGCCCTGTTGAGCACTCATCCGGAAAGACCCAGCGCCGGAGGCTCAACGCGGGGGTAACCGTCAGGCCAACGCCGCCCTCTACCGCACCGTCGTGACACGCCTCCGCCGTGATCCCCGCACCCGTGTCTACCTCGAACGACGCACGAAACAGGGCATGTCGAAACGCGAGACCATCCGCTGCCTCAAACGCTACGTCGCTCGCGAGATATACCGACAGATCCAGCCGTCGTCGGCCCTTGCTGCCTCGTCTTCTGCCGCTTGACGCAACATAGGGGCATCCTGAACGTCCACAAAGACCGCCGAATGCGGGCCTTCATCGACGCGCAGGACTGGATCACGGCCTACCACCTGCCGTCTTACTGGCGAGGACGGGGAAGGCGCGGGCTCGGCGGTGCCGGGCGGCTGCAGGGGGCAAGACCGGGTGGCGGCCGGTCTCCGGGCGCGTCATTGAGGGCCGAGGGCCGCGAGCGTGGCTTTGGCATCGGCGGCGTGGGGGTGCCTGAGGTCCTCCAGTATGGACAGCCGGCGCTGCCACGCACGGCGGGCACCGTCCGTCTCGCCCACCGCCGAGAGCGCGTGGCCGAGGGCCTCCAGCGTTTGTGCCTCCGTCCAGGAATACCCGTCTGCCCTGGATATGGCCAGGGCGTCCTGCAGACAGGCGAGGGACTCCTGGAGGTGCCCCAGCATGTGGTGCGTCCGGCCGAGGCATTCGAGGGTGATCGCCTCGCTGTACCGGTCCTGTACCTCCCGCAGGATGGTCAGTGAGTGCTGCAGGTGCTCAAGCGACTCCTCCGTCCGTTCCGCATCCTGGAGGGCGTGGCCAAGTTCCTTGAGGGCCCATGCCTCCAGCCGGCGGAAGCCGAACCTGCGACAGAGTTCGAGGGACTCCTCCAAGGCGGCAAGCGCCTCGTCGGGACGGTGGAGATGACGGCAGGCTTCGGCCAGCGCGATGAGCGCCGTGCTCTGTTCCCAGGGGGCTTCGATGGTCCTGCTGATGTCCAGGGCGAGCCGGAAGCGTGTCAGGGCGCGGTGGGGACGGTTTTGTGTCTGCTGGTCGACGAAGCCGAGGCTGAGCAAGGCCCAGACCTGGGCCGGCCGGTGGCCCAGGTGTCGTGCGGCCGCCAGGGCCGTCTCGTTGGCCGCGACGGCGTCTGCCCATGACTTGCGGGTGGTGAAGTACGGCACCAGGACGGTGGGCAGCTGCCACGCGGTGGCGTGGTCACCGTCCGCGGCTGCCCGCTCGACGGCGGCCGTCAGGTTGCCGTGCTCCGTCACGCACCACGCCATGGCCTGATCGCGTTCGGGGAACGTCAGCGGCAGGCAGCCGTCCGGCGGGGGTGTGAGGGGGAACCGCGGGCACTCGAGGTTGAGAGCCAGATTGGCCGCATGCGCGGTGTGCAGGTAGAAGGCGGAGAGCCGCGCAAGTGCCGCGTCCTTGGCGGTGGGGTCGTGGAGTCGGCCGCGTTCGGCTGCGCAGAGACGGATCAGGTCGTGCATGCGGTAGCGGCCCGGGGTGTGGTGGTGCACCAGGTGCACCTGCTCCAGGTTGTGCAGCAGGGTGCGGACTCGGGGAAGCGGCAGGGCTGCGAGGCTGGCGGCTGCGGGCAGGCTGATGTCCGGCCCCGGTGAGAGGCCGAGCAAGGCGAACAGCCGGGCGGTCTCGTCGTCCAGCGTGCGGTAGGTCGTCTCGAAGACCTTGCGTACGTCGGTGCTGAGGTCACCGCTGCCCAACGCGTCGAGGCGGGTGCTGACGTCGTCGAGTTCGTCGGCCAGGACCGAGAGGCCGAAGTCCGGCCGTGCGCAGGCGCGTGCAGCCACGAGGGCCAGGGCGAGGGGCAGTCCTGCGCACTGTCGCAGCAGGGAGGTCACGGCCTCGGACTCGGCCGTCACGCGGTCCCGGCCGAGGGCCCGGGTGAAGACCGTGCGTGCCTCCTCGTCGGGAAGCGGCTCGAGGTTGATGCAGCGGGCACCGTGCGTGACGGTGAGTCCGGTCAGCTGTTGCCGGCTGGTGACCACCACGGCGCAGGTGGCGCTGCCCGGTAGCAGCGGGCGTACGTGGTCCGCGTCTCGGGCGTTGTCCAGAACGATCAGCATGCGACGCTCGGCGAGCAGCGACCGGTACAACGCCGCCTGGGCAGCGGGGTCGGCGGGGGTTGCCTCGGGCGCGGTGCCGAGCGTGTTGAGGAAACCGGACACCACAGCCGAGGTGTTGGCCGGCTCGGCGCAGGGAGCGAAGCCGCGCAGGTCGGCGTACAACTGCCCGTCCGGGAAGCTGTCGAGGTGTTCGTGGGCCCATGTGAGCGCCAGCCAGGTCTTGCCGATGCCTCCGGTACCGCCGATGGCGGCGATGACCAGGACGTGCTCCGCACCGGACGGTGCCTTGAGCAGGTCGTCGAGGGTCGCCAGTTCACGGCTCCGGCCCGTGAACGCCGTGGGTGGCGCGGGTAACTGGCGCGGCACGGGTGTGGGCGTGTGGTCGGTGTTCGTGCCGGCGGGCTCGGCCACCCCCGTGCCGGCCGGGCCTTCGAGCGCCGGGTCCGACACGAGGATCCTGCGGTGCAGTTCCCGCAGGGCGTGTCCGGGTTCGATTCCGAGCTCCTCGGCGAGGTTCGTCCGTATGGTCGCGTACTGTGCGAGCGCGTCGGCCGACCGGTCGCAGCGGTGGAGCGCCAGCATGACCTGGGCGGCCAGACGTTCCTCGAAGGGGTGGCGCCCGGCCTGGGCCAGAAGATCGGGGACCGCCTCCGCGTGTCGGCCCAGGGCGAGCAAGGCGTCGTTGAGATCCAGGCGGGCGGCGTGCCCTTCTGCCAGCACCTGTTCGCGCAGACCGTGGAACCACGGTGACTCGATGCCGGCGAACGGCTCGCCGCGCCACAGACCGAGGGCCTCCGTCAGGCAGGCTGCGGAGCGGCCGGTCGGCCCCTTACGGGCCTCGGCGACGGCGGCACGGAAGCGGAACAGGTCGATGGCGGACTCTTCGGCCTCCAGTGCGTATCCGCCGCTGCGCCGCAGGATCCGGGTGTGCTCGTCGCCGACTTTCTGCCGGAGCCGGGAGAGGTAGCCGTAGAGGGTGGCACGCAGCCGCTGCGGTGCCTCCTCTCCCCAGACCCTGGCGAGGAGTTCTGCGATGGGGATGGTTCGGTTCGGCTCTGCTGCGAGTGCCGCCAGCACGCTTCGCTGCCGTGCATGACCCAGGTCGATGTCCCGGCCGTCGACGTGTGCTTCCACAGCGCCGAGGACCGTGAAGAGTATCGTCATGCCCGGGATCCGTAGCCGGTGCCGCCCCAGGGCATTCGCGACCCGGGCAGGGTTTCCAAGAATCGTCCATGAGTTGGCCGATTGCATGGGGGCTCACAGCCGGGGCCACGGCCGGATGCGGTTTCACCGCCGCCCGTCGCCCGGCCGGCTGTCGTCATCCGCCGTGCGGGCAGCCACACGTGCGTGCGGCGGCCGCCCTCTGCCGCGGGCGGCCGCCTGTCCGTCCGGGCGGTCTACCAGCGGTAGGTGCCGTACCTCGTGTACTGCGGGGAGCCGTTGGAGCCGTTCTGCACCCAGACCTTCAGCGAGACCGCGCTGCCGCCGGCGGGAGCCGGATAGAGGGTCTGCTGGGTGCTGCACGTGCCGTAGCCCCCCGCGGCCTGCAGCCTGAGCACCTGCCCCGAGGGGCTCCGGACTTCGGCGATCGCCCGCTTGCCGTCCGGTGCGTCGTCGCACACCTGCCACGTGCTTCCGCCGTAGCGGTCGAAGTAGAGGGTGGCGGAGCCGTTGGTCGTGCCGAGGCAGACCTCGTACCCGCATGCCGGCCCCGCCTCCCCCGCGTGGGCGGGCGTCGCCGCGATGCCCAGGGCCAGCGCGGTGCCGCAGGCGGCAGCGGCGAGTGTTCGCAAGCGCATCATTCGTCTCCCTGCTTTCAGGACCTGGCGTTCCAGGAAAGGGTTCCGGACCACGGGGCCGATCCCTGCCCGATGTCGGCGGCCGCCGCGAGGCAGAAGGTGGCGCCCTTGGCGAAGTCCGTGCCGAGCGTCTTGCGGCCGGTCTCGTGGGCCCAGAAGTTCACCGCACTGCCGCGCACACGCTTGTCCGAGCACTTGTACCACCAGACCTTCATGTCCACGCTGCGGGCGTTGAGCCGGAGGTGGAGATCGGTGCCGCCCGTGGTGACGGTTCGCGGGGTGGTGTAGTACGTGGTCGTGGCCCGCACTGAACCCGACACTGCGGCGGAGGCTGCATGGGCGGGTCCGGCCATCGCGATCAGGCTGGTCAGGCCGACCGTCGCAACGAGCAGTCGTCTCTTCATGAGTCCGCTCCTCCAATCGTGGTGGAGTGTGCGCGGGGCGCCGAGAGGGTGAGGAGCACGTCAGTATCCGCCCGTGCACGCCCTGTTGCCCCTGTGGGTCGTGACACAGGCCCATGCCTCGGTGTTCTTGTCGTTGACCGAGCCGGTCTTGGCCGTGGTCCTGCCGGTACCGACGGTCGCGGTCTTCCGGGCGCCGAGGCGGTTCCTGACCTCGACCACGTCGCCGCGCTCGGCACGCCTGACCTGGCCCCACGCGATGCGGCACGAGGGGCTGTAGAGCAGTTCGACGAGCGGTCCCGCCATGTCACTGGTGCTCACCACCCGGGCGTCGCCGGGGTTGCAGGCCGCTGCCGTCGGGGCGGGCGCCGCCGTGGCCGTGGTGAGGCTCGCGGGCAGCAGGCCCAGCGTGATCCCCGCCGCGGCCGCGACCGCGGTGACGGTGATTTTACGCAGATGCATGAGAACTCCCTTTGATGGAATTAACAGGGGGGCCAGTCGCCGTTGCCGGCGTCCTGGTACACGTACTCGCCGTAGACGTAACCGGTCTTGCCGCTGCGGTGGTGGTGGATCCTGGACCAGCTCCGGCCGCCGACAGTCGTGTGGCACTTCAGCGTCACCGCGTCCCCGAAGTAGCCGAGCGCCAGGACCCGGCAGGCGGAACCGGTACCGGCACAGGACCGGATGCGTGCGCCGTCCACACTGATCCTCCCGGCGACGGCCGCCGCCGAGGGTGCAGCGGAGACCGCGAGCGTGGTGGCCGCGACCAAGCCGACCAGCACGCCTCGTACTGCTGCTGCTGCTCCTCGCATCGCATGCTCCTCACTCAGCAGATGGGGATGGTGCCGGGCCCGGAACGGCGGACGTAGCTGCCGTCGATGTAGCCCGACGTGCCGCTGCGCGCGTGACGGACGTGGAACCAGGGGTTCCCCTGAGTGCCGTCGAGGCAGTGGATGGTGATCCTGTCTCCGCGCCGGGCGGTGGCCAAGATCCGGCAGTCGGTGCCGGTGGAGGGACAGGAGCGGACACGCACTCCGTCACCGGTGACGGTTCCGGGGGCGGAGGCGTGCGCAGGACCGGCCGCCATGAGCCCGGCGGCGCATGCAGCGATCACGGTCAGAGCCTTGCGCCTCTTGGTCATGACACATCCATTCGGCCGGCAGCGGTTAGAAGTAGGTGACGTCCCAGTGGTCGCCCTCGTCGACGTACCAGTTGCCGCCACCGGAGACGTACTTCGGGTGGCCGTCGATGGATCCGTCGCGCCGGTAGTGGGACTTGATGTAGTTCCCGACGCAGTCGGTGGGCGAGATGTCGAGCTTGTAGCCGTTCCAGTGGCTCTTGTACTTGTGGTTGTTGTAGTCGCCCCTGCGGGGAGCGTGCCCCCACTCCGTGCCCCCGGTGATCTGGATCCGGCAATTGCTCTTCTGGGCGAAGATGCGCATGCCCTCCACCGTCTTCACGTTGATCCTTTCCAAGGAGGTGCAGCCGGTGACGTCCTTCTTGCGGGTCGAGCAGTGGTTCGTGGACACCGGGTCGGGGAACTGGCCGGCGAGTCCGCCCGCCCGCAGCCGGGCGAGTGCCGCGGCGTGGGTGGGGAACTTGTCGGGCAGCGGCGCGGCCGTGACGGCGGCCCCGGAGACGGCGGCGGTGGCGGTGTCCGAGCCGACGGCTGCCGGAGCCGGTGCACCGAACGTCGCGCCGGTGGCCAGAACGGCACCTGCCAGGGCGACCAGGGCGGATTTCGTCATCCTGCATCCTCGATTCCTTGTCGGGCGAGCCGGTGCACGGTCCGCTCCGTGCGATGAGGCGCCGCCCCGGGAGGCGCGGCGGCATGCATCACAGTGGCCGACCGGCCTTGGACAAACCTTGGGAGGACCGTGGATCGCATCTGCTCGGGTCGGGTCGGGTCCGGCCGAGGCCACCGGAACCCTGCAGGAACGAGGAGCCATTCAGCCGATCGCGAGACTGCATCGGATCGGACCTGGCGCTGATCCAGTGGTGCTTCGTCTAGAGGACGCGGTCGAGGGGCAGGCCGGTGTCTGTGCTTTCGAGTGGTTGGCGTGCGCTTCCAGCCCCTGTGGGCTGTACCGGTCATTGCGCCGGGCCGTCAGGGGGATTCAGGGCCACTCCCGTCGCACTCGCCTCGTCCCACCGGGGATCCACGTTCCGGGCACGGGCGCCGAGACCGCCCGTGTCCGACAACCGCAGGAGGGCAGAGCCGCCGGGCACGGCCCACGCCCAGACGGGTGAAGCCTGATGTTCATGCGATCCGCCCGGGCGGCGATGGTGGCGGTGACCGCCGGGGCAGTCCCGTCCGCGGCCGACCAACGCGCCGTGGTGAACTGTCAGAGCCCCGTGGACCGGGGCAAGCCGGGCTCCAAGATGCACATCCTGCCGGACGCGGCCGGACTGCCCCTCCTCGTCGGCGTCTCGGCCGCCAACACCCACGTCAGCCAGGCCCTGAAGACCATGGTGCTCGGCAACCAAACGAGACACGACCCCCACCGCGGCCGCCACTTCAAGCCCCGGAAACTGCACGCAGACAAGGGGCGTCCGCATCGCCCGCAAGGGCATCGAGTCGAGCGAACGATTAGGGCGTCGGCGGTGGGTGATCGAGCGGACCATGTCCTGGCTGACCGGCTACCACCGCCTCACCCACCGCTACGAACGCCACCCCCGCAACTACCTCGCCTTCCTCGGCCTCCCGCTGCCCTGTGCTGCTATAAGCGGCTCGTCCGCCTCACCACGTAGGACACGGTCTAATACTGCAACGACACTCCGTGATGTCCTCTGCGTTGGTAATGGCTGATGCGAGGTCGCGCTTGGCTTCTTCTTCGCCATAGAGACCATGCGAGTATGTGGGGGATCTGGCGGCGGAGGGGAGAGGAGATGCGGTTAAAGAGGCGTCGGGCCTCATTCATGGTGATGGGGATGAGGGATTGATCGCTGGCGGTGTCTGGATCCCCTTTTTTGCCTCGGCTCGCAGGAGAGCGAGGAAGGCGAGGGCGGCCATGGAGAGGGTTATATGCCGGTACCAGGCCGTGTATCCGCGGACCTGGTAGTGGTCGAGTCCGGTTTCGTTCTTCGCGGTCTGGAAACACTCCTCGACCATCCACCTAGACCCTGCTATCCGGGCGAGTTCCTCCACGGAAGTCCCGGCCGGGCAGAAACAGACGTAGTACGCGATATCCGCGGGATCTGTGAGGCTGCGTCGTGCCAGGAGCCAGTGGTCCCAGCCTTCCCGACGCCAGGGCCGGACCGGGGCCGCCGCCCAGTCGTACTCGCGCGGCCCGTGGGCGCCGTCCCCGCAGCTCATACGGGCCCATGCATCATCGGGCAGCTCGGCAACCAGCTTGTGCGCGCGTGCCTGGCCGAAGAATTCCATGGTCATGACCATCTGTGTTTTCGGGACCGCGACGACATGAGAGATGTCGTGTTCTTCCAGCCACAGCCGGATACGGCTCGTCTGGCCGTAGACCTCATCGGCGGTCACCCACCCGAACGGGATCCCCGATTCCACAGCGCGTTTCAGCATACGCAGACCCATATCGGGCTTGGTGGCGAACTCGACGGCGTCGCCGATGCCGGCAGCCCGGCACCGCGCGCGGTCCGATATCCAGTCCTTCGGGAGATACAGCTCACGGTCGATCAGCGCCCGCCCCCGGTCGGATCCATAGGCCAGGAACACACCGACCTGGGAATTCTCGATCCGACCGGCCGTCCCCGAGTACTGCCGGGCCACCCCCGCCGACCTGGCGCCCTTCTTATCGTGGCTCCCGGCCTCGACCGGTACAACGCGACCGCGTCCGCCTTGAACTCGGCGGGGTAGTGCTTCATCCCCACGGGGACTCCGTTCTCCTGGACCTTCAAGGTCCAAGTCTCTCCGGTGTCCAAACTCCGGGGTCAGGGCCCGGCCGTCCGGCCGGGCAGAGTGGGGGCAGGTTCTGGTACAGCGTCCAGGCCACCAGCTGGGCGCTGAACGTGGGAAGGGGAACTGCGTGGCGATTGGGTGATGCGAGTCCCACGGCCGTGATCAATCCGGGTTCGGCGCCTTCCTGAGGGTGCAGGCGTCCCCATGAGCGTGCTGCCCGCCCTCCGCGAGACGGGTCTGTGCCTCCTGGCGGCCCCACACCCACCACAGGAGAAGACCCATCATGGCCATCCACAGATTGCGGCGGCGCTTCACTCCCCTCGGCACCGTCCTCGGACTGGGCATCGCACTGCCCCTCACCGTCTCGGTCACCCCGGCCTACGCGCAGGCCCAGCTGACCATCACGAAGACCCACACGGGGGACTTCCCCCGCGGCGGACAGGGGATCTACCGCATCACGGTCGCCAACACCGGAGATGAACCGACCTCCGCCGAAGGGACACAAATGACGGACAACCTTCCGGAAGGGCTCACAATCGCGGACGTCGACTTCATCAACAGGCCCAACGACGTCGGCTGTTTCTTCTCCCATGACAGCAACACAGTTCTCTGCACCAGCGCCGACCCGTTGGCGCCAGGTACGAGCTACACAATCGAAGTCACCGTCGACGTGGCGGCCGATGCTCCCTGCACGGTCACCAACACCGCCAGTGTGCTTGACCGCGGCGCCCCCGGGGGTGACTTCGTCAATGACCGGACCAACATCCCCGGCCCCGACTGTCCCACAGCTGACGGGGACGGCGGCGGCACGTCGATCCTCCCCGTCGATCTCAGCGGCCTGGTCCCGATCTACAACAACATCAACACGAACACCAACTTCAACAGCCCCGGCGCCAGCAACACCAACACCCAGACCTTCGGGGCCACCGCGCCCTGAACGGCCAACCTGCCCGTTTCGGCTCGTGTCCCGAATAGTTGACGGCGGCGCGGGGCGTTTTCTCAGGGTGAGGCGGCATGGGGTGCCGGCCGACCCCTGAGGGGGGCGTTCTCCGTGGCCTCTGGGGGCCGTCAGCTGAATATCCCTTCCAGTACTGCACTGCCGTGCCGCCCTGGCCGCTGGTGACGGGCTTCCGTGTCGGTGGCCGGCGTGCGGCAGCAGAAGGAGGTCCGCAAGTGTCCACTTCAACACGACCTGTCATCCCGCACCATGGCGCCAGGCCGCGAATCCGCTCCCTGGCGGCTGTGATGCTTGCCACGGGCGTGTCCCTGGCTCTCGTACCGGTCCTGGCGAGCCCTGCCCGCGCGCAGGGCTCCTGTGTACAAACAGGCAGCCAGGTGGCGTGCACATTCGACTACACCGGGGCGGCCGACACGTTCACCGTGCCCAGCGGGGTGGCGCAGCTGTCCGTGGAGGCCAGAGGAGCGTCCGGGGGTGCCGGATCCGGTGATCCCAATCCCGGAGGAGCCGGGGGTGCCGGTGCCGTGGTCACCAGCACCCTGGCCGTCACACCCGGCCAGACGCTGCAGGTCAACGTGGGCGGCGTGGGCGGTAGCGCGACGGGAGGCGGTCCGGGCGCTGGCGGGTTCAACGGCGGTGCCACCGGCGGGTCGTCGGACCTCTCCCAGGGCGGTGGTGGCGGGGGCGCCTCGGACGTCCGTTCCGGAGCCTTCGACCTGCCCTCCCGGCTGGTGACGGCCGGCGGCGGAGGAGGCGGCGGCGGAACCGCCGAACTGGCCGGCGGCGCAGGTGGCACCGGTGGCCCGACGGGAGTAGACGGCGCCGACGGCGCCTCGGGCACCGCCATCACCGGCGGCGGTGGCGGCGGTGGCGGCGAGGGCGCGACCCCCAACGCGCCGGGCACGGGCGGAGCAGGTGGGATCGGCGCCGATGCACGGGCGGGACCGGTGACCCCGGCGCCCTCGGCACCGGCGGCATCGGCGGCCCCGGCGAAGCCGGAAACCCGGGCAGCGGGATCACTGCCGGCGGGGGTGGCGGCGGCGGAGTCTTCGGCGGAGGCGGCAGAGGCGGCGGAGGCATCACCAACACGGAGTTCTCCGGCGCCGGCGGTGGCGGCGGATCCAGCGCCGGACCTGTGGGCAGCACCTTCACCACGGGCGCGAACACCGGCAACGGGCGCGTCGTCCTCACCTACACCCTGCCCGCGCCTCCTGACGGCACTGACGGCACGTCCATCCTCCCCATCAAACTCAGCGGGCTGATCCCGATCTACAACAACATCAACACCAACTTCGGCGGCGCGGGCGTCACCGACGAGTCCATGCTGTCCATGGCCCTCCACCTGCGCGACCAGGAGATGAGCCTGCGCGACATCGCCAAGCGGCTCGTCATCACCACCGGCGCGAAAAAGGGACAGCACCCCTCGCCCGCGACCGTCCTGCGGATGCTGCGCGAGCACGACGCGCAGACTGCCACGGCCCCGGTGAAACCCGCACGCTGACCTGCGGCTCAGGCCTTAGCGTTGTTTTTTCCCCGAGAACTATTGGGACCTCGTCCGGACTCGGACAACTGTTCATGACCGCCTGCGCAGGGCGGTGCCGTGCCCCTAAGCTCGGCCTGGGCAGACGTGCAGTCGACGGGGACGGGGTGGGATGCGTGGAGATCGGGTTGGCGGACGCGGTGGCGGCGGTGCGGGACGAGCTGCTGGAGGCCGCGGCGCACGGTGCGGGACACGAGATCTCGTTCGTGGTCGGGCCGGTGGAGATGGAGTTCGAGGTCGAACTGCGCGCCGATGCGCGGGCGAAGGCGGGCTTCCGGGTGTGGGCCGTGACGGCAGACGCGGAGGCCGGGGTGGCCCGCGGCCGGACGCACCGGGTGTCGTTCACTCTCACCCCGAGGAGTCCCGCCGGAGGCGATCTGCTGGTCAGCGGGGGCGCGGACCGGCCGGCCGGTCCCGGCGACGTGAGCGGCCGGATCCAGGACTGACCGGGCGTCGGCGTACGGAACGGGGGATGCGATGAGGCGGGATCGTCTGGTCGCGGTCGGAGGACCGGGCGGGCCGGGATCGGGGTACGTGGTCGGTCCGCGGCTGGTGCTGACCTCGGCACACGTAGCCGGTCGGCGCGGCACGCTGGTGCAGGTGTTCCGGCCGGGCGGCGACGCGGTGTTCGGCGGGGCCGTGGTGTGGTGCGGCACGCCCGGCGGGCGCGACGATGCGGCCCTGGTGGAAGTGGACGACGCCGGGTGGCGGCCACCGGCGGGCGCGGGGGTGCACTGGGGCCGCCTGGTCACCGAGCAGCCCGGCCAGCCCTGCGCGACCTGGGGCGTACCGGACGTGGTGCAGCGGCCGGGGGCGGCGGTGGAGGCCGCGCAGCTGGCGGGGACGGTGAATCCGGGCAGTGGCTTCGTGGCCAACCGGCACATGATGGACCTCGGCCCATATCCGCCGGTCTGGCCGACCGACGGGTCGTCGCCGTGGGGCGGGCTGTCAGGGGCCGCGATGTTCTGCGGCCGCCTGTTGACCGGGGTGGTCGCGGCCGACGCGGGCCGCTCCGGGCACGCCGCGCTCTCGGTGGTGCCGGCGTACGTGCTGCACCACGACGCGGAGTTCCGGGCCGTGCTGGCCGAGCACTGCGCCGGTGCGATGGTGCTCGAAGCGGTCGAGTTCCAGGACGTGGCCGAGGCCGGTCCGGTGGCGCCGGCCGGCGGTCTGGGCTCGGCGGCGGCGCTGCTGCAGGCGGGCCGGCAAGTCGTGGCGTTCCACGGCCGCGAGGAACTGCTGGGCCGGTTGGCTCGCTGGTGCCGGCAGGAGGGGTTCGGCAGCTGGCTGCTGCACGGCCCGGCCGGGCAGGGGAAGACCCGGCTGGCCCACCAGCTCGCCGCCACCCTGGCTCCGGACGGCTGGGCGGTGTTGTGGCCGCGCGCCGGTGCCACTCCGGCAGAACTGCGGGCGGTGGGCCGGGCCGCCAAGCCGCTGCTGGTGGTGCTGGATTACGCGGAGACCCGCGCGGCACAGTTCGCCGCGATCCTGGAGGCCGCCGCCGAGCACGGGGGTGCCACGCCGTTCAAGGTTTTCCTGCTGGCCCGGACGGCCGGGGACTGGTGGGCCAGCGCGCAGGCAGTGAGCCGTACCGCCGAAGAACTACTCGACGGCACCCCGGTGGCCGCGCTGCCGGCGCTGGAGAGCGATGCGGCCGCGCGTCCGGAGGCGTACCGGCGGGCGGCGGAGGCCTTCGCGGCCGCGCTGCCCGAGGTGCGCGGCCGACAGGGGCCCGACTGGCCGGCGCTGGCCGCCGCCCTCCCCTCCCTCGAGGTGAACCGGGCGAGCATGGACAACGCGCTGACCCTGCACATGACCGCGCTGGCCGATCTGCTGGACGCCGCCGACCCCGGTCCGGCCGAGGACGGGGCGGGACCCGCGGCCGGCGTCGAGGACCGCCTGCTCCTTCACGAGCGCCGCTACTGGGAGCAGAGCGCGACTGCCTGCGGTCTCAGTCCGGCGCTGAGCACGGCCACCCTCGATGCCGCGCTCGCCGCCGCCCTGCTGGTGGGGGCCGCCGGCCGCGATCAGGCCGCCGAGGTCCTGCGCAAGGTCGGCGGGCTGGCCGACCAGCCGCGCGACCGCCGCGATGCCGTCCTGGCCTGGATCGCCGCCCTCTATCCGTCGGCCGATTCGGGTCCGTGGGGCAGCCTGCAGCCCGATCGGCTGACGGAGCGTCTGATCGGCCGCCGCCTAGAAGCGCACCCCGGGCTCGCCCACGACCTCGTACCGGGCATCACCGAAGAGCAGGCGGGCCGGCTGCTGACCCTCTACAGCCGCGCGGCCGCGCACACCGTCTTCGCGGGGCAGCTCGACGACCAGCTGACCGCGCTGTGCGTCCGGCACCGCACCGTCCTGGCACCCACGGCGATGGCCGCCGCCACCCAAGTGGAGCGTCCCGGCCCGCTCGTGGCCGGCCTGCAGAAGATCGCCGCGGATCCCCGGACCCCGCTGGACACCCTCAGGCAGCTCGACGACCGAGTCCCTCGCAGCCAGCGCCTGGCCGTCTGGGCATGCGACCTGGCCTGGCACCTTGTCGCCCGCCACCGCGGCCTCCCCCACACCTCCGATCTGGTGTGGAGCCTGCATTCCCTCTCCTCGCGCCTGGCGGCTCTGGACCGGCGGGAGGAGGCGCTGGCCCCCGCCGGGGAAGCCGTCACCGTCGCCCGTTCCCTGCCGGACGCCGTCCCCCTGATCGCGAGCCTGAACGTGTACGCCGACCGGCTGCGTGACCTCGGGAGCCGTGAGGAGGCCCTGGCCACGATCACAGAGGCCGTGGCGCTCTCCCGCGGCCTGGGCGGCGGCCGCACCCCCGACCTCGTCGAGAGTCTGAACAAGCTCGCCGCCCTGCTGGGCGATCTCAGGCGGCAGGAGGCGGCGCTGGCCGCGTCCGAGGAGGCGGTGCGCCTGCGTCGCGATGCCGGGGCAGGTTCGGACTCCGAGGCCCGCCAACTCGCCCGGAGCCTGAACATCCACTCCGAACGCCTGTGGGACCTGGGCCGGAAGGAGGAGGCCATGGAGGCGCTCATCGAAGCCGCCCGGCTGCACGACGGCATGGCCGGTGCAGGCTCTGCGTACTCCCCCGCTCACGTCGCGACGCTGAGCGAGATGGCGGTCAAAGGTGCGGAGATGGGCTGGCTGAAGGGGGCCCTGTCGGTGGCCGAACGCGTGGTGCACCTCAGCCGCGCCATGGCCAGGACCCGTCCCGACGCCCATCTGCCCCAGCTGGCCCAGAGTCTGGGTCGGCTGGCCTGGGCCCTGGAGGACTCGGGCCGGAAGGAAGAGGCCCTGGCCGCCGCCGAAGAGGCCTTGGCCATTCACCGGGGCTTGGTCGCCATCCATCCCGACGCCCACCTGATGGCGCTCAACGCGAGCCTGAGCACGGTCGCGGCGCTCCACGCGGCCCTGGATCGGCCCGAGCAGGCTCTCGCCGCCACCGAGGAGTGCGTACGGATCCTCCGCGGCCTGACGCGCGCCTACCCCGAGGCCCACCTGCCCCACCTGCCGGTGCAACTGCACACCCTCGGCACCCGGCTGGCGGCCGTAGGGCGCACGGAGCAGGCCCTGGCAGCCCTCGAGGAAGCCCTCGGCATCCGCCGCACCCTCGCCTCCCGCGACCCGGACGCCCACCTACAAGGCCTGGCGAGCGGCCTGATCGCCGTGACGGTACGGCGGGAGCAGTCCGGCCGGCCGGGGGAGGCCCTCGCCGCCCTCGCGGAAGCCGTCGCCGTCTACCGCACCCTGGCCGCCACCCGCCCCGCCCACGTCCCCGACCTCGCCAAGGCCCTGTACACGCTCTCCCGCAGGCTGGAGGGGCTGCACCGGTGGGACGAGGCGCTGACCGCGGCCCGCGAGGCGTTCCGCCTCCTGCCCGAACTGGCGCTGTACGAGCGGCGCTGATCCGGCGGGCGTCGTGCGGGCTGGGCAAGCCTCCGCTGGCTGCGCCTGGAGACTGGGGCACTTGCTGCCGGTGCCACGACGACCGTCATTCCGCCCCGCGTGCCGGCCGCCGCACGCCATGGGCGCCCACGCAGAACGCTCGGCTGGGAATCCCCAGCCGAGCGCCTGCACAAACCGCTCGCTGATGACGTTGGCGTGGCCCGCAGGCCACCCGACCCCGACCGGAACCGGTCGATCACCTGGACCTCCCCCAGCACCGCCAACGCCCCCGCACCCGGCGCCATCAGCCGGCGCACCGACGCCCCGGCCGCCAGCGCGTCGGCGTCCGCGTCGGTGGACCAGCCGGACAACGTGTCCTCGCCGGCCTCGTCGTCGGCCAGGACCAGCCACGGGTCTTCGAGGCGTCACCGGTGCCGGGCGCCATGGGACCCCGCCAGCACCAGCAAGGCAACCGTCGGCCCCGTGGGTACTTCGATCTTGTCGTGGGCGAGGAGCCAGGCGACGACCGCGCCGCGGTCGAACTGCGGGCGCACGACCGTGCCGGCCACCGAGCCGGGGAAGTCGGGGTGCCGACGGCGCCAGCACGCCACCGCTGCCCGGCCCACCCTGGCGATCCACGCCACCTCCGCCCCCGGTCAGCGCCCGGGACGACCTGTCCCAGGCCGACAAACGGGGAACGGCGGCCAGCCGCGACCGTGCGCACGGCCCGCCAATCCACGGAAGGCCGGACCACCTCCAGGAGAGCGATGTCCCGGGCGTCGTACAAGGGGACCGTGGTCATCCCGCCGTGGTGCTTGTAGTCGACGTCCACGGAGGCGACCGGGGACAGCCACCCAAGCCAGCCGGCGATCAGGTCGAATTCCGTCCGGCGGACCCCGAGCCGGCGCGCGGCCTGGTCCGGGCCGAGGGGCACGTGCTGGTCCAGCAGAGCGGGCAGGTCCCGGCGGCGGGCGAGCGCGGCCACCTGGTCCGGATGGACGTCGGGGAACTGCGTGTCCCCGCCGAGGTAGACCAGGAGACCCGCCTTCACGAGGTGACCAACCCCCGAGGCGGTCACCCTCGGCCGGAGAATCGGCAGCGGCACCCCAAGAGCCTGCGTCAGCCGGTCCGCCGCCACGCCGGCACCGATCGGGCCCCGTAGCGCCGCGCGGACCTGCTCCGGGTCGGCGGCCTGACCGCGACCACCGGCCCGGGGCCGGCGTCCGTCGGCGGGGCCAGGCCCGAACCCGTCGCCCACCGCCAGGCCGCCAGGCCGCCAGGCCGCCAGAGGCACCCGCAGCCGGCCCGCGGCCTGCCCCTCGTCGTACACCTCACGCACCGAACGCACCATCTGGATCGCACTCCGATCACACAACCAGCGGCCCGATCATCGGGCCGCGCCGGAGACATGTCGAAAGATCCCGCTTGTCATCAATAGCCCCAATTTCAGGGTGAGTTGGGAGCACACCGCACAAGCCGCCCACGCGTACGCCAGGCCCGGATTCACCCCTCCGAAGGACACGAGACGGGCGCCGGCACCCATCGGCGTCGGCCCCCGAGGAACCCGTTCGCCAGCGCGGGACAGGCGGTCAGCTGGCGGCCGCGGCCAGGCCTTGGCCGAAGGGCGGGACGTCGCTTGCGGTCATGTCCAGGCGGATCCGCTGGAACCTGAGCGGGTGCCGGAAAACGCCCTGGTCAACGGCCCGATCGGCGCTGACCTCCGCCACCAGGTCCGGGCGGACGGGCACCACGTCCAGAAGGTCACGACTCCCCCATGACGCAGCGAACCGCACCCCATCAAAAGGGTGACCCGGGCCGGCCGCGGCGAGGTGCTCACCGACCTGCCGGGACACCTCCGGGCGCAGCGGGACCGTGCGGCCGACGGCGCGCAGTCGCCCGCCGGTGTCGTAGCGGCCGAGGACGAGAAGCCCTGGGCGGGTCAGGGTGCCGGTGACGGCACCGATGATCGCCTCCGTGCTGTCCCGTCGGCGGATCTTGGTCCACCCGCGGTAGCCAGCCAGATATTGGCTGGTCAGGGGCTTAATGACCAGGCCCTCGACCCCGGACACGTCGGTCCAGGTTTCCAGCCGCTCCCGGGCCTTGGCCAGGTCAGTTGTCATTGGGCACAGCGTCCACGGGGCCGTCAGGGCGTAGTCGGTGAACAGCGTCTCCAACAGTGTGCGCCGCTCGACATAGGGCCATTGCAACAGCTCCTCACCGTCCAGCTGCAAGACGTCGAACGCGACGAACCAGGCCGGCCACCGGTCGGCCAGGGCCGGGCACCGCGGGCGCGAGCGGCGGCCCGGCGCTGCAACGCCTCGAACGACAACCGTCCCGCCTCCATGTCCCACACGACCAGTTCGCCGTCCAGGACCAGGCCGCGCAGCAGCTGCTCCTCGGCGGCCGCCACCAGGTCCGGCCACCGGTCGTGGACCAGCGCCCCGCTACGGGTCTGCACCAGCACCGTGCCGCTCGGCCCGGCCGGAGTGAACAGCAACGCCCAGTGCCCGTCCAGCTTCTGCTCGGGCGCCACACCCGCCCGCACCGCAGCCGGGCCCGGCACCGACTCCGCAGCCTGCGCCAGCATCGGCTCCACCAGCGGCCTGAGCACCAACCCCGGGCCTCCTCAGCTTGTTCTTTATACTCCGGCTTCGAACGATGCCCCGAAGATGATCGCCCGGACGGGTAATCGCCGGACATGAAGAACAAGCTCAGTGAGCCGTGAGTGCCTCGTCAGGCAGGCCAGGTGCCGTCGGAAGGCGTCGCGCCCCTGGTCCGTCAGCCGCACGACGCGGGAGCCTCCGGCCGGCACGAGCCAGGACTCCTGAACTGCATGGTGGAATACGGCTGCGGCGACCGCGCCCGCAGATGCAAGCGCCGCTCCGTCCAGTCCAGACACGTGCGTACGTGTGGTGCCGTTTCCTGGGTGATGCCCGTGTCCGTGAGCCATGCGGCGCCCGGGGGAGTAAGGACCGGGCCGAACTCCCAGTCCAAAAATCCCTGTTCGGTCATCGCGTCGGTGATCGCCACGGACAAGGAGCCGCCGAGATGATCGTAGCAGATGCGGGCGAAGGCCACGGCACGGTGCTGGCGGGCGGCAACGAGCGAGCGGACCGGGACGAGCTGTTGCGGTGCCCGGGCGGCAAGGGCTTCGATCATCTCGGCGATGGCGGGGTCCGCCAGGCGCACATAGCGGTGCCGGGGTCATGACGGTGCGGGGGCCGCGGTGGTCCAGGACGCGGCCGACGTAGGCATCGATACCTTCGAACAGCCCGATCAGGACTCGTCGTCGGCTCGGTGGGTGTGCTCCGGTCCAGGGTGGGCCACACCTGGGACGAGTGGATTGTCGTAATCAAGTTCGATCTTGCCGAAGGCTGTGCCCGGAATCGACGCCGAGTCGTTGTCCGCGATGATCAGCTGGACCTTGGACCCGTGGGCCTCGGCCTGCCTCGGCCCATGGGCGTTTCAACCCCCTGGTCTTGGAGCAGCCCGCGGACCCGCGACCGTATGTCGATCTTGCGTGGCTGGCGTCCAGACTGCCCGCCCACTTGATCTGTCCGGTCCCGACCGCCCCCAATCGCTGCCGTTGCCACCCAGACATGACCCGGGTGGGTCCCGCCGGACCAAGATCCGGACCATTTCCGGACCAGCACCCACAAACGACCCGCCCCAACTTCCCTTTTCCCAGGTCAGCATGGGTGGAGCTGATGTACCACCAGCAGACCAAAAACGTCCTGGTCAGCTACTCCCCCAAGAAGCCGGGCTTCTTCCAGGAGCCCGAAGAGCGGCGCCTGACCTGGGCGTCAGCTAACCCGAAGACCGACCGCCAGCGTCAGCTCAAGGACCCGGTGTGGCGATGCGAGATCCGGAAACAGCTCCCGCAGCTGCGACATCCGGTACCGGACGGTCTGGGGATGGACGAACAACGCCGCCGCCACCTCGTCCCGCCTGCCCTGGTGGAGCAGCCACGCCCGCAACGTCTCCTCCAGCCGCCGTGCGGTCGCGACGGGCAAGGTCCGCAAGGGTGCGAGGGCTCGGGCACGCAGGTCTGCGAACGCGTCCGCGTCGGCGCTCAGCACCAGCTCGGGCAGGTGGTCCTCGGTGTCGCGGATATCGGAGGAGAGGGAGCGCGCACGTGCGGCTCGTGCGTACGAGGCGGACGCACGAGTCCATGGCCGGGCCGGGCCGACCACGGCGGTGCGGTCTGTCAGCTGCCGCAAGAGATGCGACCGGTCGGCATCGGGGACGAGCAGCACACCGAAGGCGTCCGGCAGATCGTCGAGGACGAGGGTGCCCGGGTCGAGCGCGCGGTAGGCGGGCCGGGCCTGGGCGGCGGGCAGCAGGACCGCGGTCAGCGAAACCGGAGGCTGCCACCCGGCCCGTTGAACAGAGGCCAGCAGCACGTCCGGGCTCGCGCCGGCGAGGAGGTCGCGGGCCAGGTGTTCCAGGTGGCGCTCGTGGTCCCGGCCCCGGGCGGCCAGTTCGTCGGCGTGGCCCGCGGCGCTCGCGGCGGAGAGCTCGTCGATGTAGGCGAAGGTCAGTTCGGCGAACTTGGCGACCTCGGCGGCGGGCAGACCTGCGGGGACGGCACCCGCTGCCAGGCATCGCCAGGCCACGCGGGCGCCGACGCGGTAGGCGCCGAGCAGGGCGTCCATCGAACGGCCGTCGCGCACCTCGCCGCGGCCCAGCTCGTAGGCTGCGCCACCGGCGTCACCGCCTGTGGCATTCCCGCTCGCGAGGTCCAGGTAGTGCCCCAGGGCAGTGCGGACGGCTCGCCGGATGGTGACGCCCATGCGGCCCGAAAGGGCGTTGGCGTAGGGAGGGACCTCGTCGATGATCGCCTGGACGACCTCGTCGGCGGTGGCCCTCAGCGCGGCCCGAAGTGCGGTGACCGTCGTCTCATCCAGTGCCAGTTCGGTGACCCTCCGGATGGGATGGCTCATGTTTTATTCCTTGCGAACAATTCAGCCGACCAGATTTACGTCCTGCGGTCAGGACTTTACGCCCTGAGGCACACCAAGCTGGGGTCATGACGAGTACAGCCCTCCGCAGTGGGGCGTGGAAACTGCTGGAGATGGTCACGACGCCGCTGCTGCCGTCGGACTACCTCGACCTGGTCAGCCCGCTGCGTGCGGGCGCTGACCTGCGTGGGCGCATCGAGGCCGTGCACCCCGAGACGGGTGACGCCGCGACCATCGTGATCAGGCCGGGACGGGGCTGGCGCGGCCACACGGCCGGTCAGTACGTGCGGATCGGGGTCGACGTCGACGGGAGGCGCCTGTGGCGTGCCTACTCCATCACCTCGCCGACCAACCGCCGAGACGGCCGGGTCACGATCACCGTGAAGGCGATCCCGGGCGGCAAGGTCAGCAACCACCTGGTCCGCAGGGCGAAACCGGGCACGCTGGTCCAGCTCGACCAGGCAACCGGTGACTTCGTGCTGCCGGTGGCCAAGCCCGCCAAGGTGCTCTACCTGACGGCCGGCAGCGGCATCACGCCTGTGATGGGCATGCTGCGTGACATCGAGTTCGACGACGTCGTCATGGTCCACTGCGCGCCACAGCCGCAGGACGTGATCTTCCGCGGCGAACTGCACGACCTGGTCGCGGACAAGAAGCTGCGGCTCACCGAGGTGCACACCGACACGGACGGCATGCTCGACATCACCCGTCTCGACGAACTGGTGCCCGACTGGGCCGACCGCGAGACCTGGGCCTGCGGGCCCGCGGGCCTGCTCGACGCCGCCGAGGAGCTCTGGCGCGAACACGGCGTCCAAGAGCGCCTGCACACCGAACGCTTCCGCCCCGGCATCGTCGTCGCCGGTGACGGCGGCAAGGTCACGTTCAGCGCCACCGGCAAGACCGTCGACGCGGACGGCTCCACGCCGTTGTTGGACGTCGGCGAGGAGGCCGGCGTGCTCATGCCGTCCGGGTGCCGCATGGGCATCTGCTTCGGCTGCGTCACGCCCCTCAAGACAGGCGCCGTCCGCGACCTGCGCACCGGCGAGATCACCGAGGCCGAGCCGGACGTCCTCATCCAGACCTGTGTGTCCGCCGCGGCGGGCCCCTGCGACATCGAACGGTAGGAACACCTTGACCGCCATCGACCCCACCGCCCACCTGACCGCGGAGCAGATCGAGGAGCTCGGCCGCGAGCTGGACGCGATCCGCGATGAGGTGATCGCCAGCCGCGGCGAGAAGGACGCCGCCTACATCCGCAAGGTCATCTCGGCGCAGCGCAAGCTCGAGCTGGTCAGCAGGGGCGTGCTGCTGTTCTCGATCTTCCCGCCCGCGTGGCTGATCGGCACCGCCGGGCTGTCCGTGGCGAAGATCATGGACAACATGGAGATCGGCCACAACATCCTGCACGGCCAGTGGGACTGGATGCGGGACCCGAAGATCCACTCCACCACCTGGGAATGGGATCACGTCTCGCCGTCCGACCAGTGGAAGCACTCGCACAACGAGCTGCACCACACGTACACCAACGTGATCGGCAAGGACAACGACCTCGGCTACGGCATCATGCGCGTCGACGAGGACCAGAAGTGGCACCCGTTCCACCTCGGCCAGCCGCTGTGGAACTTCATCAACGCCTGCTTCTTCGAGTACGGCATCGCCGCGTACGACCTCGAGCTCGGCAAGAACCTGCACAAGCGCCGCCGCAACAACCCGGAGTTCCGCGCGCAGGCCAAGGCCGTCGGCCGCAAGATCCGCAAGCAGGTGCTCAAGGACTACGTGATCCACCCGCTGCTGTCGGGCCCGTCGTTCCTCCACACGCTCGCCGCCACGTTCACCGCGAACCTGGTCCGCAACATCTGGTCCCACTCGGTCATCATGTGCGGGCACTTCCCCGAGGGCGTGCAGGTCTTCGAGCGCCGGTCGATCAAGGGCGAGACGCGCGGCCAGTGGTACCTGCGCCAGATGATGGGCTCGGCGAACATCAGCGGCAGCAGGGCCATGCACTTCATGACCGGCAACCTGTCGCACCAGATCGAGCACCACCTGTTCCCGGACCTGCCGAGCAACCGGTACGCCGAGGTCGCGGTGAAGGTGCGCGCGCTGTTCGAGAAGTACGAGCTGGAGTACGTCACCGGGCCGCTGCCCAAGCAGGTGTTCTCCGCGTGGCGCAAGATCTTCCGGCTCTCGCTGCCGAACAAGAAGCCCAAGGTCAAAACGCCGGACCGCGAGCAGGAGCTCGTCGCGGCCTGATTCCCGGTACCGGTTCAGATGTTTCGGCCGTACCGGCGGCACCGCCGGGTTCGGTGACGCCGCGGCCGAACGGGCGACCGGGCGCAAGGCCGCGTACTCGAGGGGCGCGGACGGGTCGATGGACATGTCCAGTTGTGCCGGGTCGGTACACAGGGTCAGTGGCGGGACCCGGAGTTCGACTCCGGCGGCCGCACAGCGCTGCAGAGCAACCACGCCTCTCCGGTAGCGGCACGATGGGCGCGTGCATACGACGCCCTGGAGCGGGCGATCAGGCGCGACCTACAGGATGAACCGTGGGTGGTCAGGCTGGCCGACCAACTGCACCACGCGGGGCGCGGGATGGTGACCGGCATCGCTGCCTCCATGGCCGAGCCGGTGGTCGTGGCCTACGACGGACGCGAAGGGATCGACCTGCCGTGGCCTGCCCGGTACCTCCTCTGGACCCAATATCCAGGCGGGGCCCGCCAAGCCGGCCCGAGCCGACACCGCCTGGCAGCAGTCCCCCGGCTCTTCACCCTCCTCGACGGTCTCTCGCACCGCTCCCTGCGAGTGATCGGTGACACCGAATGGCACGACTCGCCCGCCGTGTACCAAGAAGCCATTGACAACGTCCCCAAGGCCGCGTTCTCGCCCGACGCCCACTGCTGGTGGAACACCCAGGCAGCCGGGCGACTCCCCCACCTCCTGTCCATGGCACGCGCGGACGCCGCCTCCGCACGACAACAGGCACAGCGCGTCCAGGCACCTTGGCGATAAGACGACCACACCCTCGGGCCCAGCTGGCGAGCTGCCGGGGGGCCTGCAGGACATGGATCACTCCCAGAACTTCCCATCCCACGCCAGCTTCTCCGCCTGGGGACCGCGAGGACCGAGATCCGGACCATTTCCGGACAGTCGCGGACCAAGGCCCGACCCTCTCGGCAGCCGGGCTGACAGCATCACGGCGTCACCACGCCGCCTTCGGCATGGTCTGCCTCCGTCAGGTTTGCGTCGGTCCGGGTGAGTCGGCCTTTCGCGCCGTGAGCAGCGGCTTCAGGCTGAGGAGTCCACCGATGACGAAGACGGCCGTGGCCAGGTAGATCAGGCCGAGGCGTCCGAGCGTGTCGAAGTGGTAGGGGTAGTGGGCGGGCAGTGCGACGGCGAGGCCGAGGACGGGTGCCGCGACGGCAGTGACCCATGCCCACAGGTGGCCGTGGCGCACGCCGAACCACGCCAGGGCGGCGACGGCCAGCCCGGTCGCCGCGATGAACCCCGAGACAGCGATCTGCAGGTGTGCGACGTAGTCGTGCAGTTCGGGGCTGAACGCGCGGATCTCGGTCTTGCCGACGTCGACCTGCGCTCGGCCGATGCCGAGTTCGAGGAACGAGTCGGTGAGTTGCGGACGAAGAAGATCACCGCGTAGCCGATGAACGCAAGTCCGGCGAGGGCCATCAAGGCTGATCCGGGCTGGAGGGCAGCGGGGCCCTTGCTGGTCTCGGCACTGCGGTGGGTGAGCGTTGTCATGACGCGCCTCCTGGCACGCTGCGGCCTTGCGGGCCGCGGGATCGGCTCAGTGGCCCGCCTTGACCGCGAGGAGGGAGATGCTCTTGACGCCGCACGTGGCGCTGGCGCGACGGGCCTGTCCGGAGAGGAACTCATAGTCGTTGCCGCGGAGTTCCTTGATCTGGAGTCCGGCGGCCTTGATGGCCTGCCGGTAGGTGGTCTCGTGGGCGGCGCCTCCTATGCACGAGGCCCACAGAGCGGCGTCGCAGATGATGGACTCGGTCAGCGGCTGTTCCGTGACGATGTCGGCGAGTGCCAGCCTGCCGCCGGGTCGCAGGACGCGTGCGGCTTCCGCAAGGACCCGTTCCTTGTCGGCGGAGAGATTGATGACGCCGTTGGAGATCGCGCAGTCGAAGCTTGCGTCTTCGGCCGGAAGCGACTCGATGCGGCCCTCGCGGAAGTCGACCTGGGCGAAGCCGTCGGCCGCGGCGAGCCGCCTGGCCTTGTCCAGCTGCGCAGGCGTGAAGTCGACGCCCACGACCCGCCCTGCGCCTGCGACCTGCCGTGCGGCGCAGCAGGAGTCCGTGCCGGAGCCGCTGCCCAGGTCGATGACGTGCTCGTCCTCGCCGAGCACGGCCAGGTCGAGGAAGTAGCCGACCCCGGCGAAGGAATCGACGGCCTCCGACGGAACCCTGTTGAGCAGTTCGGCCGGGTAGCCCAGGCGCCGGGCCAGGGACCGGCCCATCTCGAAGTGGTACGAGCCGTGTGGCTCCTGGGCCACCAGGCGGTACAGAGCCTGGACCTTGGCGTCCAGCTCCACGGGGTCCACCGCGGTCATGGCCGTCACCTCCTCCGGAAGAACCTGTTCCTGTGATGACGAGGACGGCGTGTCGGCCCGGATTATTGCCGACAGTAGAAAACGGGACGGAACGCAATAAAATTGCTGCTGGGGCCGTCTCAAGGTGTGTGCTGTCCATGCAGGAGATCCGGACCCAGAGGGCGGAGGAGTTCCGCTGTCTCGCGCGCGAGCAGCTTCCCCGCCTCTACTCCATCGCCCGGGCACTCGTCGGCGAGGATGCCGAGGACGCGGTGCAGGAGTGCCTGCTCAAGGCGTTCCAGCGGTACGGACAGCTCCACGACGCCGCCGCCGGCCCCGCATGGCTGCGCAAGATCCTCGTCAACTGCTGCCGTGACTTCGGCCGGGCGAAGGCGCGGCAGCCCGTGCAGGTCCACTTCGACGAGGCGGAGGAGTTCTCCCTCTACCGGAAGATCGCGTACGAGGACCCGTTCCCCTACTCGGACTCGCTCCACCTCGACCGCGTTCGTCTCCCTCGCCTGCAGCCTCATCTGCTGGAGACGCCTCAACAAGCACGAATCATGATCGTGTTACGAGCCCTTAGGAATAGCGCGGCAGCATCCTTGTGGCCCTGGTCAATCAGACGTTGGACCTCGCCAACGGCTTCATCGAGATGGCGCAAGAACCTGGACACCGGGCAGTGCGCTTTGCGTACCAAGCGGCTCGCCAGTTGCGCCATCTGGACAAGATCTTGCAGGCCCAGATCCATCAATCGGGCGTCTGCGAACGTCTCTGTATATCCGCCTTGCGGCATGCCGGTCTGCGGGAGTGTACCTGCAGCCGGACGGGGTGTTCGACCAACTGGTGCCGATATCCACGCGACCGCCCTGCCCCACCCCGAGGGCGCTTTCGGGGGTTCGGGGGTCGGGCCTCTACTCGCGGCGCTTTCGCGCTGATGAGAGCAGCAGCCGCAGGGTGGGAAAGCGCACAAGCAGGCGCGCCGCCTTGACCAGCGGGTGTGAGGGGCCGAGGACGGCGGCGAGTACGTCGCGCCAGAATCCGTGGACGGTCTGTTGGGCGTGAGTGCGGGCGTCCACGGCGTCTGGCCTGGTGCTGTCGGGCAGGTGGCGGCCTTCGACTGGCAGGCAGGGGATGCCGGCCGCGCGTAGGGCGCAGGTGCGGTGTTGTCCGTTCGTGAGGCTGTCGTGGTTCTCGTCCCAGCAGATGGGATCTTGCACTAGAGCACGGGCCCACTCGCGGTCCCGTTCGTCAAGCTGCTCCATCGCGTACGCCTTTCGTCCGCGCTCGGCGCCGTCGGCGAGCTCGGCAGCCGCGAGTTCGGTCGCGGCCTCGGCAATCGCAGCCCAGTTGCCCTGGTGGTAGGGGCAAGCAGCGAAGTCCTCCGGCGTCAGCCGGGCGAAGAGTTCCGCATGTGCCAGTTGTCCGGCGTACCAGTCGTCTGGATAGGTCTTCTCGATCGCTTCCACACGCGGAAAGTGGGGGCATCTGGGCAGGCGGTGTGGCCACGGCAGCTGCGAGACCGGCACGGGGCGGATCCCTGTCACCCCGTGCAAGTGGAGGTCACGGTCAGCAGGGCTGGAGAAGCTGCTGGGGCAGAGGTCAGCGTCATCCGCCTGGGCCGGCGGGCGCAGGACGGCATCCCTGCGCTGTTGATCATCCTCGTTGGGGACGGTGGCGCCGATGAACTGGAAGTACGACTTCTCGTGCCAGGGCCCGTCCAGATCGTTGCGCAGCCGTTCGGGGCTGGGGACGACGAGAACCCGCACGCTGGTCTCGGGAATGACCAGGACGCCCGAGATGCCGTAGACGTTGGCCAGCATCACCTTGCCCCGCGCCCATTCGGGGTCGGCCAACAGGGTCTGAAGGGCCGCGCCTTCAAGGTGGGCGATCCACTCCACCCTCCAGAACCCTTCGTCGACTCCCATGTCCTCGGCGGGGAACCTGCAGGTCTGGGTCTGCAGGTAGTCACCCACGCACAGGGCACTGGCGGGTTTCTCGAACGACTTCGGCCTGCGTTTGATCTCGCTTCCAGGACTCGATCGGATCGGCTCTGGTCCTGGAGCTGGTACGAACGCTGGCTCAACCACATGCGGGACGGTAAGGACAGCCCCGCGCTGGGTCTCACCTCTCCGGCGACCGTCGCGAGCGCCCCCTGGGGCCCCGAGCCCCGGCCCGGTGAACTCGGTGACCGTACGCCGCAGAGGGCTGAGGGGACGGGACCCGGCGCCGAGTTCCTCACATGAGGGACGGACCCGGAGTCAGATGCCGGGCCGGTTCCTCTTCGTCCAGCTGTCGGTGCGCGGGCCCTTCCGGGCCAGGCGCTGGGTCATGAGCGTGATGAAGGCCCAGTTCAGGTGGGCTTCGGAGTGCTGGGGCAGACGCTCGTAGTCCCGGCAGTTGCGGCGGGCGTTCATGATCCAGCCGATGGACCGTTCGCGGCCAGCCTCGACAGCAGGTCGACCGTCACCCGGGAAGCGACCTCCTCATCACGGGTCACAGGGTCCACGGAACCGTCAGGGCGCGGTCGGCGAACAGGACCAGTTTGGGTCTGGCACGAGTTCCGTGACAGCGGTACTCAGCGTCACGCGAGCAGAACGCGTTGGCGGAGGAGCGGGAAGCCAGCACGGCCGAACATCTGCCGCTTGAGCATCTTAATCCGGTTGGCTGCTCCTTCCACCGGTCCCGAGTGCCAGTGGGTGGTCATCCCTGCCGTGACGGCGGCGAGATCTGTTTCGAGGCCGGCCGCGAAGGTGCTGGTGCCGGGAAGTGCTGCTGCGGTGGCGTTGGTGATCCAAGTCGGTAGCTGTTCGCCGGCGAGGGTGCTCATCATCTCCGCGAACTCGCTGATCAGGGCCGCCGCCGTCGCCAGCTCCGGACACCTTGCGAGGACCGCCTTGCGTGACTGTTGCTCGTCCAGGTCGAGTGTCGCGGGGTGACGGGTGAGCCAGCCGGTGACCTGCCGGACGGACGGTGGCGCCAGCGCTGGCGGAACGCTGTCCGTTGCAGTCAGGCTGTACCGGATCCAGTCGGCCAGAATCGTGTAGCTGCCATTGAAGCCGCGTTCGGTGATCTCGCGGTGCAGCTCCAGGACCGTGATCCGGCCGTTCGTCTCGGCCCACCTCATTGCCAGGTAAGCCTTGAAAAGCCGTCTTGCGGGGGGCAAGACATCAAACGCGTAGAATCGCCGGCTGGTTCCGCGGGGAGGCGAGCCATCTTCTTGCGCCGCTGCTGCTTGTCACCCGCGAGGCGCCACGTCATAGCCAGGATCGGAGCAACTGCACAGAAGCCGATGCCGGGTCGCGGGCGGGCGAGCGGCTCAGGCGGCTACAGGTCGGTGTAGGGCGGGATGACGCGGACGATCGCGATCAGCCGCATGCGGGGCAGGGGCAGGGCGTAGAACCAGCCGTCGTCGAGGAGAGGGATGCGGCGCAGGCCTCCCGGGACGCCTTTGCGGCCGCCTTCGCCGATGTCGGTGACGTCGACGCCGACGTCGGCGAGAGCGACGAGCTCGTCGGCCAGGCGTTCGACCTCCGCGGTGACGTGGGCGGGCAGGCCCTTGACGACTTCGTCGGCGTTCGGGTCGTACTCCCAGCTCCAGCCGCTCACCTGACTCCCCCGAGCGGGATGCCGGCCTCGGCCGCGGCCCGGTCCAGGATGTCGCCGATCTCCGTGGCGATCGCCCGCGCCTGGGCGGGCGTAATGGCGTTGGCCGCCTGGTCCTCCAGCGTGCGCAGGCGCGCTGCCTGATCGGGGTGGCGTTCGATCGCGACGTAGAGAGCCCACTGGCGCAGGAACCGGCGCATCGGCGCCGAGCTGACCTGCTCGCGTGCACGGGCCACTGCGGTGGCCCGCTCGGCGTCGAAGGTGGGTACCGCATCGGGGGCGAGCCGGGCCAAGGCCGCGCGCAGGTCCTCGGCCGTCGCGGCCGGCTGCGGGCCGCTCCCACCGGGGGCGGGGTCAGGGGCCGTACTCATGCCGCTTCCGCCCCGTCTGCCGGCTGGGTCTGGGCGCGGTGATCAGCGGCCAGAGTGGAGACGTGCTGGCGCGACCAACCCACGCGCGCCGCGACCGCGGCCGGTCCCCCTCGCTCGTACCGAGCGGCAATCCGGCCGGCGGCCCGCCCGAGTGCCGTGCGGGCCTGTTCCAGTGCCTCGATGTGCTCGCTCACCGCCGCGGCAAGGCGGTCCAGCTCCGCGGCCTCGTCCGGGGCCAAGACGATCCGGGTAGCCCGGGGAGAATCCGTCATGCGCCCACCCTGCCCTACCCGGCACCGCAACCGCAACCGCACTTGACACTGCAAGGGGGTCGTCACCGCTGCCGCAGGCCGGGACGATGACCAGACCGGGCACCCTCTGCAGGACGATCCGGGTCCGGTGACGCGGACGTGGCGTTCGTGTCGGTGACGGGATTGTCAGCGGGGCAGGACTTCCTCGCCGCGGCTCAGGAGGCGATCCCGCGACGAGGGTGTAGGCGGTGGCCACCGCTTCCTTGCCGTCCGAGGTGGCGGCGGAATGGTCGGCCGTGGTCCGCGCGGGCATGTACAGGAGGCGCACCGGGACACACCTACACCCCTGTCCAGAGGTGCCCCAACCGGCGGCCGCAAGGCGCTCGCCGACCTGCCGTGATGCTCCGGGCTCAGCCGGACGGTCCAGCCAATCGCGTGCAGCACAGGCCGTGGGTGTCGGCGGTCGCACCGCTGATCGCTTCGGTCGTGTCTTCAGCGTGGATCACTTCGACAGAAATAGCACCACCAGGGCGAACTGACACAGGTTGGGCGCGAAAAGACCGCGCTTGGCTCCGGTGAGGGCCTGGCCCAAACAGCGCCGAGGCGAAACCCTCCGACTTCGCCCGCCTACAAGGGCGTCATGGACCTGCTGTCAACCAACGCTGATCTCTGTCGCCGCTATCAGGAGCACCTGCCGCGGAGGCTTCCCGACCGCCGACTTGCCGAGGCTGAAATTACGCACGCGCCAGAGCGGGACCCATGGATGTCCACCAGACAGGGTTGACAGCGTTCAGCCATCCACATGTGCGGTGCTACTCGGGTCGTTGAGCTGCGGGGTCCCAGTAGTGCGCCAGCATCGCCGCCGGCCATGCCGGGGCGGTGACAGGGCCGCGGGGTCCCATCTGCTCAAAGTAGGGGCCGAGGTCGTAGATCGGGGTTCCGTTCACGGCGTCGAGGTCGGTGACGTGGAGGTCTCTGCCGTCGACCTTGAGCAGCCGGGGAAAGCTTGTTGCCATGCGGTTGGGGCGCCTGTGGTTTCGGTGCACGAAGGTCCCCGTGGGTTCCCAGGCCGGGTCGCTGCGGGGGCTGCGGGCTCCGAGGTGGAGGTCGGCGTCAGATCCCAGGTGGAAGTGCCAGGTCACGATGAGGTGGGAGAACTCGTCGAGGCCTCGCAGGGTGTCCAGGGGGAAGTCCGGGCGCAGGCGGATGATCGATACGACTCCGCCCTGATAGTCGTCGGCCGGCTTCTCGTGACCGCCGACGACGTGGGCAATGGCCTCCAGCGTGATCCGGTCGTGCACGCAATCCTCCCCTGGGACTCCCGGCCCGGCGTTGGCGTTGCCCCGGCTCGGGCCGATGTTGCGATGGCTCGGTCAGCGTATCCGGGTGATCACCATGCGAGCGCGGTCGTCCAAGTTCGCCAGCGCGGTTCCAGGAGATCAAGGGCGTTGGCCCCTACACGGCCGCGGTCATGGCCTCCCACGCCTCCCGCGACCCCTCCGTCTTCGGCATCGACGTCTGGAACCGGAAGATCTTCGCGCGGAGGATCCTCGGCGTCCCGGACGCCGACGCCGAAGTGATCACCCGCCGTATGAACGAGCTCTTCCGCGGCCATGCCGGCACCGCGGCCCTCTACCTCGTCGAGCACGAATACCTCGCCACCCCCGTCGCCCCGCTCCTCGCCCCGGCAAGCATCAGCGCCTGGAACCAGGCCCTGGAGGCCACCACCAGCTGAGCCTTCCTCACACTCCACAGGGCAGCGGCGCACCCCGCCACTGCCCTCCCCGTCATGCCCTCAGACGCCCGGGCCCGGCGACCGCACCGATGCCCGCAATCCCCCGGAAGAGTGACAGGAATCTGTTCGAGCGAGTTTCAACGCCACCACCGCAGGCCTACCAAGCCCACAAGGCCAGACTAGAACATCCGTTCACCACTCGCCCCCAATTCGGCCGTGACGCACCCGATCGGGAGCCGTTCTTAGAGCACCAGTACCAGCCCTGCACCCATCCGGAGGATCCCGTGCATCCCCTGCCGAACCGACTCGACACCACCGCCGCAATCGAACACCCCCGGCCCGCCCCGTGCTCGCGCCCGGCCGGCGGGCGCCGCGTTGACGCCTCCTCCTCCCGTAGCCGCGACTCACGACCGGATACCAGGAGGGCCGCGTGAGCAAGGACTCGACGACCGGATCCGGCGCCGCGGGGGTGTCGGACTCGGAGCAGCTCCTCTTCGGCGGCGAGCTCGCCTACGACATCGGGTGGGACCGGCACGAGGGCGCCTGGCTCAAGCTCGGACTCTGGACCATGGCGCGGGAACTGCCGCGCCTGGTGGCGACCGGGCTGCGGCTCGCGCACCTGGCCGATACCCGGGCCCTGCGCATGGTCCTGGCCTCCGAGGCCGGCCGTGGCATCACCCAGGCGATCGGCCTGATCGCAGTCAACAGCGTGCTCGGCCACATCCTCGCGGACGGCAGCACAAACGAGCGCCTCACCCAGGCGGTCCCCGCGCTCTCGGTCGTGGCCGCCACCGCGTTCCTCGGCTCACTGCTGCGCTCGGCCTCGACCGCGGCCACCTGAACCCTGGAGCCGAAAGTCCAGCGGGTGGCCACCGAGCAGTACCTGGGGCTCGTGCACCGTGCGGAGCTCGCGGCGATCGAGGACGACGAGTTCCACCGGCTCCTCGACGCGGCCCGGTACGGCGCCGACTCCGCCCGGCGCATGATCCGCTACTGCACCAGCACCCTCAACGCGGGAGTGTCCCTGCTCGCGGCGGCCGGCGTACTGACCGTCCTGCACCCGGTGCTGCTGCCCCTCCTGGTCCTGATGACGCTGCCGAGTGCGTGGAGTTCGCTGATGATCTCCCGGCAGAAGTACATCTCCTTCCACGCCTTCGTCCAACACGCCCGGGCCGGACACCTGATCGGCCAGCTGCTGACCCAGAAGGAGGCGGCTGCGGAGGTCCGCGTCCACCGCGTCGGCCCGTTCCTGCTGGGCCACTTCCGGACCATGGTCGAGACCAGCGAACGCGAACAGACCCGCCTGGCCCGCCGAGCTGCACGGATCGGGCTCGTCGCCGACGGCGCCGGCGGCATCGCCACCCTCCTGACGTACGGCGCCCTGGGCGCGTTGCTGTGGGGCGGGGCCATGGACCTGGCAGTCGCGGGCACGGCCGTGCCGGCCATCCGTACCGGCGCCGCGAGCCTGGACACGCTCGTGCTGCAGATCACCGAACTGCACCAGGAGTCCCTGTTCGTCGCCGACTTCGAGCGGCTGTGCCGGGAGGCGAAGACCCGGGCCATCCCGGTCGGCGGACGGGCGCTGCCCGAGCGGCTGCGCGAAGTCCGCTTCGACAAGGTCACCTTCACCTACCCCGGCAGCAGCGGCGACGAGCCGGAGCCCGCCCTGCGCGAGGTCAGCCTGTCGTTCCCTGCCGCGAAAGGGTACCCGTCCCAGCCCCATGGCCTTGGAGCAGACCGGACGCTTCGCCCGCGCCTTCCGGTCCCGGTACCCGAAGGCGGTCCTCGACATCGTCGAGATCATCTCCGAGGGCGACCGCACCGTGGCCCGCTTGCGGCGATCGGCGGCAAGGGGCCTTCACCCGCAACGCCGACCGGTACCTCCTCGACGGCCGCGTCCAGGCCGCGATCGCGTGCGCCAAGGACCTGCCCGGCCCGCACGACCGATCCCCCGGCATCCTCGTCGGAGCGGTCCTGCCCCGGGAGGACACCCGCGACGTCCTCGTCCTCCCCACCGGCCACCCCGCGGCCGCACTCGCCGCGCTGCCGCCCGGCACCCGGGTCGGAACCAGCGCGCCCCGCAGGTCGGCCCTCCTCAAGGCCCTCCGCCCGGCACTCGTACCGGTACCGATCCGCGGCAACGCCGACAGCAGGCTCCGTGCCCTCGACGCGGGAACCCTCGGCGCGGACGTGATGATCGCCGCCCTGGCCGGCCTGCGCCGCCTCCACTGCGTACGGCCCCGCCTCCGGTCCACCGGTGATCGGGGTTCGGGCGCTGGTGGCGGCTGTCCGTCGCCAGGTCCGCAGTGGTGATGGCCGCACCGTCCAGGCCACGGCGCAGGTGGTCACCGCGCCGGCGGTGGACTGCCCGCCCGGCTCCCGGATCACTCCGGGGCAATCCGGGGCTGCGGCTGGGCGCGGAACACGTGGAGCTCGGTCATCAGGGGATCCCGCCATGGTGGTGGCCGCGCGGCCTGCCCAGCGAATCCGGGTTCGCGCAGCGCTGGCAGCGCACACCACGCACCGTGACTGACCCGGCCGAGATCGCGGCGCTCACGGGGCGGCCGGTCAGTCCCTCTGACACATATAAGTTGACACCCAGGTACATTTTTATTGCGTTATCGCAGGTCAGAACATCCTGCACGTCAACTTTTATGCGTCACGTTGCCTATTGGGCTTTCATGATGCATTGTGATTCACACGCTCACTGAAGCAACTCAGTTGGTTATGTCACTTCAGGCGGTTTGGCCCCGGCGGCAACCGGGGCCAAACCAGTGACTGCGTGAGATTGGGCGGGTCCGGCCGACCATGCAGCGGTCGGACCCGCCCACCAGGCCAGGCCCTACCGGCATACCACGCCCCAGCTCCCTGCTACAGGAACTGCCTCACACAGTCGGCAAGCGCACCGATCGCAACCAGAGCTGCGATGAGTAACTGCATGCCGGGCGGCGGAGGCTGCTGGCCTCCCTTGCGCCGCCGACGCGTTCGCTTGCCCATCTCGAACCCCCCTCTCCACGTACCCCTCGCGTGGCGCGAGAGACCGCCCGCCCTGCGCGGGCGGAGTCGTGAGTGGTGTGACGGTTCGGGGCCACAATATCGAGAGATTCACGTCATGCAATGCCGTTGCAGAGAAATTTGCCGGTCAGAGCCGCCTTCCCCCTTTGCAAAAACGAGCTCCTTCCGGGTCCTCAAGCCAGGTGGCCGGATCGGTGTCTCCGACGTCGTCGCCGACGACATCCTCACCCCTGAGCAGAGGGCCGAGCGCGGGGACTACGTCGGCTGCATCGCCGGCGCCCTCTCCTTCGCCAGTACCGCGCCGGGCTGGAGGCCGCCGGGTTCGCGAACGTCGAGATCACCCCGACGCACGCTGTCGCCGACGGCTTGCACTCCGCCATCATCCGAGCCCTCAAGCCCGCATCCGGTCCGGGCATCGGTGCTGGCCAGGCGAAGGCCGTTGCGAGAGGGGACTTCGGAAGCTGAACCACAGGCAGGGCTGATGTACCGGCTATCTGACCGGGCGGGCCGACGTTGAGGCCTTGCCGGGTGGTCGGTTTGGAAGGCCGTGGGGCGGCCCCTTCGGGACGTGAGACGTACGCCATCCGGCTCGGCCGCCGAAATGCTCAGGACTGTGACCTAGGGTGAGAGCGCAGCTGGTTCGCCCCGTCCTCCCCCATGGCCTGAACGGCATGGGGGACCCCATGGCGGGATGCGTCGTAAGAGGGAACCCGGTGGGAATCCGGGACTGCCCCGCAGCGGTGAGCGGGAACGACCGCCGTCATACGCACTGGGAACGCGAGTTCCTGGGAAGCGACGGCCGGTAGGTGTCCGCCGGGTCCACCACCCGGCAGGCGTGCCCGCGAGTCCGAAGACCTGCCCGCTGCCCGTGCGCGACGAGCGCGTACGGAGACCCGAGGGCCTCGTGGGCGGGCCGGCGGCAGCGGGCACACACCGGCCCGTCGCTCCTTCGCGCCCGCGGCACGCCGCCGGGTCGAGCCACGACTCGCGAAGGAGAGTTCCGTGACCACGGACACCACCGCAGGCAACCGCGCCCACAAGGCGCCGGCCGACTCCCGTGTGACCCTCGCCCACATCATGAGCGAGCACGACACCAACCTCTACGGCACCATCCACGGCGGCGTCGTCATGAAGCTCATCGACGACGCAGCCGCGGCCTCGGCCGGCCGCCATGCCGACGGCCCCGCCGTCACGGTCTCCGTGGACCGCATGACGTTCATCGCGCCTGCCCGCGCCGGGGACCTCCTCACCGTCCACGCCCTCCTCGAACGCGCCGGCCGGACCTCGATGACGGTGGCCGTACGCGTCACCGCCGAACGCTGGAACGCCACCACCACCCCCGCCACCGACGTGGCCACCGCCAGCCTGACCTTCGTCGCCATCGACGCCGAGGGCCGGCCGCGACCGGTCCCCGGTCTCGCGGAGGCGTAGGCAGGTCCGTTGTCAGGCCCCGGCCGCGTCCATGCGCTCGGGCGAGCGGGTGAAGCGGACCGGGGCCTGGAAACGGGCCTTGCGGGCGGCGCGGCGGAAGACGGTCAGGACGGCCGGGCCGGCCAGGCAGATGCAGATCGGATCAGCTGCTCCTTGGCCCGGTAGTCCAGTCCGCGGGTCGGCTCGTCGAGGAGCAGGACCTCCGGTGCCGCGGCCAGTTGGATGGCGAGGACCAGGGCGCGCCCCAGCCGGCTGCTCCGGCGGGGCAGTCGGGCCCTGGTCAGATCGTGACCGGGCCGTGGGCGGTGGCGAACTCAACCGAGACCAGGCCCGGTTCCTCATCCTCGACCCAGGTGACGTCGATCTGGTCGAGGGGGTGGTCGGCCGGTTCGCCGAGGAATTCGGCGATGGAGGCGGCGTCGCCGGCGATGGAGACCCCGTGGATGGTGGTGGAGGTGCGCGGGTCGGCGCTCGGGCGCTCCTCGATGGGGACCAACCACTGGAGGAAGTAGGGCAGTTGCGGGTCCTCCAGCAGTTCCAGCAGGCCGATCTGCTTCCACCTCAGGTCGAACCCGTCGGGGCGGACGCGGTGGCCCTCGGCCGAGGTGCGGCCGAGGCGGGCCTCGACCGGGGCGATGTCGTCGACGGAGACCACCCAACCGAGCCAGCCGCCGCCCTCGGCGGCGCGGCGCGCGACCGCCTGGCCGAAGGGTGCGCGGTCGGCGGCGGGGTGGTCGAGTGTGGTGACGACCTCGACGTAGGTCCCGCCGCTCAGCGGGAGAATGAAATTGCGGGTGCCGAATCGCGGGTGCACGCCCCCGTCGACGAACCCGGCGCCGAGGGCCGATCCGATCCACTGGACGGTCGAGGCGAAGCTGTCGCGGGCCACCGCATAGGACACGTGATCAAGTCGCACCGCGCCATCATCACCCGACAACCCGGACACATCCCTACGCCACGCCCGCCGCCCCGGCCGCGTCCGGCGTGGATTCAGCCGTGGAGCGGATCGGTCATCGTCATCCCGGCGGGGGAGGCCCGGTCGAAGCCAGGCGGCAGCGCTGCCGCCTCGTCGAGGCCCACGACCCGCTCGATCAGCCGCTGCGGGGCGAGTGCTGCTGCCACAGGATTTCGATCCGGCATGCAGCACCATGCGCACCGCACTTCCAAGAGACAGGCTCCAGCCTCGAGGGCCGATGACCGCGCGGGCCTGCTGAACGCGCCGGCCGAGTTCGGCGGCAACGTCCCCGGACACACGCTGCGGTGCAGCGGCCTCCCCAGCATTCTGCTGCTCGGCCGCCTCGATCAGATCCGCCTCCAGCAGTTCGACGTATTCGACCAGGCTGCCGAGGGTCTGCTTCAGGGCACTCATCCGAGAGTTCTGCGCGCCGGGCTGTCGACGCGCAGCGAGCAGGTTGCCGTAGTCGCGTGCAGGTATGGTCACCATCGGCTCGTCATCTGCGGTGGACCTGTCGTTCCGCGCATTCATCCTCGCCCCCTCGCCGTCCAACCACGGTCACGTGGGGCAACTTCGTCACACGGGTCGGGGTGTGGGCCGCTGCGCCCATCGTCGCCGTAGTCCCGCGCGCCAGGGCCGTGCGTAGTGGCGACGGCACAGCGAGAAGGGGGTGCGGCGGACACCACTCCGCCGCACCCCCTTCCACCACACGCCGCCGGGACCCTCAGCCCGGCCGCGGCACCGGGCCCCTCAGCAGTCCCGGTCGTAGGTGTGGAACCCCCGGCCCGTCTTGCGGCCCAGCAGCCCGGCCTGCACCATCCGCATCAGCAGCGGCGGCGGCGCGTGGAGGGGTTCCTTGAACTCGTCGTACAGCGACTCCGCGATGGCAGCGACGGTGTCGAGGCCGATGAGGTCGGCCAGCTTCAGCGGCCCCATGGGGTGTGCGCAGCCGAGTTCCATGCCGGCGTCGACGTCTGCCGGGGTGGCGAAGCCGGACTCGGCCATCCGGATCGCCGACAGCAGGTACGGGACGAGGAGGGCGTTGACGACGAAGCCGGCCCGGTCCTGGGAGCGGATCGGCGTCTTGCCCAGGGTCTCCCGGGCGAAGGCCTCCACCGTCTCCGCGGTCTCGCGGGAGGTGTGCAGCGAGGAGACGACCTCGACCAGCGGGAGGACGGGCACGGGGTTGAAGAAGTGCAGGCCCACGACGCGGTCTGCGCGCCCGGTGGCCATGCCCAGCCGCATGACGGGCAGGGACGAGGTGTTCGTCGCGAGGATCGCCTGGCGGTCTTCGACGATCTTGTCCAGCGCCGCGAAGGTCTCGATCTTGACGTCCGCGTTCTCGGTCACCGCTTCGATGACGAGCTGCCGGTCGGCGAGGTCGTCGAGGCTCCCGGTGAAGACGAGGCGGGCGAGGGCGTCCTCAGCCGAGATCCGGTCGAGCTTGCCTCGCTGGACGGCGCGCTCGAGGGAGACGGCGACCCGTTCGCGGGCCGCACGGGCGGCCGTGTCGTCCGCCTCACAGACGACCGTGTCGAGTCCGGCGCGGGCGCAGACCTCGGCAATGCCGGCGCCCATCTGCCCGCCTCCCACGACCCCGACCCGGCGGATACCGGCGCTCATGACCGCACCTCCCCGCGGCGGACCAGGTGACGGCTGTAGGCGTCGGGGGTGAAGAAGGCCGGCAGGTCCCGCTCCAGGGCGACCCGCTCCAGGACCGCCCTGGCCTCCGCGACGAGGGCGTACGGTCGCTCTGCGGTGAGCGCGGTGCATTCCTCTTCGAACACGGCGATCAGGTCATCCCGGTCGATCCTCCGGTGGCACAGCCATTGCCAGAGCTGGACCCGGGCGATCTCGGCAGTGGCCGCGTCCTCCATGAGGCCGTGGAGGGCGACCGCTCCGTGGCCGCGCAGCCAGGCCTCGAAGTACCGGAGCGAGACGGCCACGTTGGCCCGTACTCCCGCTGCCGTGGGCGGGGCGCTGATGCGGCGGACGGAGAGCAGGTCTGCGGCGCGGACGTGTACGTCCTCGCGGGTCCGGTCGAGCTGGTGGGGCCGTTGGTCGAGGACGGCATCGAAGACCTCGCGGCAGACGGGGACGAGCGCCGGGTGGGCGACCCAGGAGCCGTCGAAGCCGTCCTCGGCTTCGCGTTCCTTGTCCAGGCGGACCTTGGCCAGGGCCGCCGTGTTGGCGTCGGGGTCCTTGGCCGGCACGTGGGCGGCCATGCCTCCGATGGCGTGCGCGCCGCGCTTGTGGCAGGTGCGGACGAGGAGTTCGGTGTAGGCGCGCATGAAGGGGGCGGTCATCGTGACCTGGGCGCGGTCGGGGAGCTGGAAGTCGGTGCGGTGGCCGAAGGTCTTGATGATGCTGAAGAGGTAGTCCCAGCGGCCGGCGTTGAGGCCGGCGCTGTGCTCGCGCAGGGCGTGGAGGATCTCCTCCATCTCGAAGGCCGCGGTGATGGTCTCGATGAGGACGGTGGCGCGGACGGTACCGCGCGGAATGCCGAGGAGTTCCTGGGCGAGGACGAAGACGTCGTTCCACAGGCGGGCCTCGCCGGCGTTCTCCAGCTTGGGGAGGTAGAAGTACGGGCCGTGTCCGGCGTCGATCTGCCGCTGGGCGCAGTGGAAGAAGTACAGCCCGAAGTCGACCAGGGACGCGGGGACGGGCCGTCCGTCGATCTCCAGGTGCTCTTCGAGGAGGTGCCAGCCGCGGGGGCGGACGACGATGGTCGCCAGGTCCTCCCCGAGGCGGTACTCCTTGCCTTCGGGCGTGGTGAAGTCGATGCGGCGCTCGATCGCGTCGAGCAGGTTGAGCTGGCCGCCGATGACGTTGTTCCAGGTGGGGGCGGTGGCGTCTTCGAAGTCCGCCATCCACACCTGGGCACCGGAGTTGAGCGCGTTGACCGTCATGCGGCGGTCCGGCGGGCCGGTGATCTCCACCCGGCGGTCCTCCAGGCCCGGGCCGGGCGGGGCCACGCGCCAGTCGGCGTCGGCACGGACTGCGGCTGTGGCGATGGAGAAGTCGAGCGGTGATCCCGAGACGAGGCGGTCCTTGCGCCGGATCCGCTCCTTGAGGATGTCCGGACGGCGGTCTGCGAAGGCCGCGTCGAGGCGGCCGATGAAGTCGAGCGCCTCCGCCGTGAGGATCTCGTCGTGGCGGTCGCCGGGTGCCGCAAGGACCCGGACCTGGTGCGTGGTAGCGGTGGTGGTGGTCATGCGGTCTCCTGACGAGGGTGGGGCGGGAGCCGGGCGGAGACGGTCGTCCGGCTCCCGCTGAACACGGACCGCCGGCCGTAGGCGCCGACGGGGGCGGGGGCGGGGGCGGGGCGTCCTAGTGGAACTGCTCTTCCTCGGTGGAGCCGGTGAGGGCGGTGGTGGAGGAGGCGGGGTTGACGGCGGTGGAGACCAGGTCGAAGTAGCCGGTGCCGACCTCGCGCTGGTGCTTCACGGCGGTGAAACCGTGCTGCTGGGCGGCGAACTCGCGCTCCTGGAGGTCGACGTAGGCGGTCATGCCGTGCTCGGCGTATCCGCGGGCCAGGTCGAACATGCCGTGGTTGAGGGAGTGGAAGCCGGCCAGCGTGATGAACTGGAACTTGTACCCCATGGCACCCAGCTCCTTCTGGAACGTGGCGATCTGGTCGTCGTCCAGGGCCGCCTTCCAGTTGAAGGACGGCGAGCAGTTGTAGGCGAGCATCTGATCCGGGTACTGCGCGTGGATCGCCTCGGCGAACTCGCGGGCCTGGGCGAGGTCCGGGGTGCCGGTCTCGACCCAGATGAGGTCGGCGTACGGGGCGTAGGCGAGGCCGCGGGCGATGACGGGAGCCATGCCGTTCTGGACGCGGTAGAACCCCTCTGCGGTCCGCTCGCCGGTGCAGAACTGCGCGTCGCGCTCGTCGACGTCGCTGGTCAGCAGGTTCGCGGCGAGAGCGTCCGTGCGGGCGATGACCAGGGTCGGGGTGTCCGCGATGTCGGCCGCGAGGCGGGCCGCGTTCAGGGTGCGGATGTGCTGGGAGGTGGGGACGAGGACCTTGCCGCCGAGGTGGCCGCACTTCTTCTCGGAGGCGAGCTGGTCCTCGTAGTGAATGCCCGCTGCGCCGGCCGCGATCATCGCCTTGGTCAGCTCGAAGGCGTTGAGCGGGCCGCCGAAGCCGGCCTCGGCATCCGCGACGATCGGGGCGAGCCAGTCGGTCGTGTCGGCGCCGCCCTCGGCGGTGGCGATCTGGTCGGCGCGCAGCAGCGCGTTGTTGATCCGGCGGACCACCTGGGGGACGGAGTTGACCGGGTACAGGGACTGGTCGGGATAGGTGTGCCCGGCCTGGTTGGCGTCGGCCGCCACCTGCCAGCCGGACAGGTAGATCGCCTGGAGGCCGGCGCGGACCTGCTGCACGGCCTGGCCGCCGGTCAGCGCGCCCAAGGCGTGGACGTAGTCCATGTCGTGGAGCTGTCGCCACAGGCGCTCGGCGCCGCGGCGGGCGAGGGTGTGCTCCTCGCGGACGCTGCCGGAGAGCCGGACGACGTCCTCGGCGGTGTAGGTGCGCTCGATGCCCGCCCATCGCGGGTCGTCGGCCCACCGCTGCTTGAGCTGCTCGGCCGCCGCCGTCGTGTTGGTGTCTGCCATGACCGTCACCGTCTCCATGGGTTCGCTTGGCCTGCCAACCTGCCATCTCTTACGACGGGAGGTTGGCACTGTGTGCCTCGATCTGGGGTTGCGGGCCGCCGGCCCCACCTGGGGAGGAGCTGAGCAATGCTGCAGGCCAGCCTGGCTGGATTGTCCGGAATTCCCGACGTCAGGGCGCGAGTCGGGCCCAGTGTGTCTGCCTGGCCGCCGGGGTCCGGCGGGCCGCACGACAGACTCTGACAGCGGCACGCAGTGCCATCAATGAGGTACGTCTGCCAATTTCTGCGAATCTTCCGCGGCGCTTTTGCCAAGTGTGCGAAGGGTTCACAGCGACGGGATCATGCGTAATCTGAGGCCGGACGAGGCCGAAAGGAGACCGGGTGAGCAAGACGTACGCGGGTGCGCGGTTGCGGCGGCTGCGTGAGGAGCGCCGGATGAGCCAGGCGGAGCTGGCGCGCGTTCTGGCCATCTCTCCCAGTTATCTGAACCAGATGGAGCATGACTCCCGTCCGCTGACCGTGCCGGTCCTGCTGCGGCTGACCGAGGCGTTCGGCGTGGACCCCGGGTTCTTCTCGGAACGCGACACCAGCCGCCTCGTCGCCGACCTGCGCGAGGCTCTGGCGAACGAGGTCGCCGAGGCCCGGGTCTCTCCCTCCGACCTGGCCGAGCTCGCCACCCGGATGCCTGCGGTGGCCTCCGTCCTGCTGGACTTGGGGCGGCGCAGCCAGCTCCTGGCGGAGCGGCTGGCCGACACCGCGGACGGCAGGGACGGGGGCCCGGCCGCGCCCCGCTCACCGCACGAGGAGATCCGCGAGTTCTTCTACCGGCGCCAGAACTACCTCCACGACACCGACCTCGCCGCCGAGAACCTCGCCCGGGAGATCGGCGTCCGCCCCGGAGAGGTCGTCCGGGTGCTGTCGAAGCGTCTCACCGAGCACCACGGGATCCGGCTCGCCTCGGACTCCGACCGGCTGCACCACTACGACGAAGGGACACGGGTCCTGCACCTGTCCGGCCGGCTGCGCCCCGGCCAGCAGGCGTTCCGCATGGCCACCCAACTCGCCCTGCTCGAGTACGGCGACGAGCTGGACCGGCTCGCCACCGAGGATTTCCCGGCCGGCTCCCCCGCCCACGGTCTGGCCAGGATCGGCATCGCCAACTACTTCGCCGCCGCGCTGATCCTCCCGTACGGCGCCTTCCACACGGCGGCCGAGGAGTTCCGCTACGACATCGAACGCCTCACCGACCACTTCGGCCTCGGCTACGAGACCGTCTGCCACCGCCTGAGCACCCTGCAGCGCCCCAGGCTGCGCGGGGTCCCCTTCTCCTTCGTCCGGGTCGACCGGGCCGGGAACATGTCCAAACGGCAGTCCGCCACCGGATTCCACTTCTCCCGCGCGGGCGGTACCTGCCCGCTGTGGAACGTGTACGAGGCCTTCGCCGCGCCGAGCCGGATCCACGTCCAGGTCGCCGCCATGCCCGACGGACAGCGGTACCTGTGGACCGCCCGCGCCGTCACCCGCCACCGCGGCGGCTGGGGCGAACCCGGCAAGACCTTCGCCATCGGGCTCGGCTGCGAGATCCGGCACGCGCCCCGACTCGTCTACTCCGACGGACTCGACCTCGACAACACCGCCGCCGCCACCCCCATCGGCATGGGCTGCCGACTCTGCGAACGCCTCGACTGCCCCCAGCGCGCCGTCCCGCCCCTGGGGCGCGCCCTGACCGTCGACGAGAACAGCAGCACGTTCATCCCCTACCCCGTGACTCAAGGCCGGGACTGAGGATCCGGCTCAGCCCAGCCGCCGAGCCTCCGCCTCGGTCACCGGGCCCCCCGCCCGCACTCCGTGGAGCACGTGGGCGAGCACCTCGGCGCCTCGGACCACGCGGGGACCCGGTCGGTTGAAGTACGCCGGGCCGTCCAGAACCCACACCTCCCCGGCGCTCACAGCGGGCAGTTCCTGCCAGCCCGGCAGTGCGGTGAGCAGGTCGGTCTCCGCCATGGTCCGTTCGGGCGGGAAGCCGCAGGGCAGGACGAGCACCACGTCCGGGCGGGCCTCGCGGACCGCCTCCCAGGTCATCGGATTGGTGTGCTCGCCGGGCGCGGCCAGCAGCGGTTCCCCGCCGGCCGCGGTGATCTGTTCCGGTACCCAGTGGCCGGCGGGCCACAGCGGGTCGAGCCATTCGATGGCGACGACCCGGGGCCTGGCCATGCCGCGTGTGAGCCGGCGGACCTCGTCGAGCCGGCCGCGCAGTTCGGTGCGCCGTCGCTCGGCCCGCTTCCGTACCCCGAGCAGGTCCCCTACGGTGACCAGGCAGTCCAGTACGTCGTCGAGGGTCTTGGGTTCCAGGCTGAGGACCCGGGGACCGGTGTCCATGACGCGCACCGCGCGGGAGACGCCTTCGTAGGACACCGCGCAGACGTCGCAGAGATCCTGCGTGAGCAGGACGTCCGGTGCGAGCGCGGCGAGCGCCTCCGTGTCCAGGGTGTAGAGCGAGGAACCGGAGTGGGCGGCCCCGCCGACCGCCTCGGAGACCTCCCGGCTGCTGAGGTTGTCCGCGTCGAATTCGGCGCGGGTGACGACGGGCACGGAGGCGACCGCGGCGGGCGGCCAGTCGCATTCGTGGGTGCGTCCGACCAGGTCGGCGACGAGTCCGAGGTCCGCCACGATGTCCGTGGCCGCCGGAAGCAGGGAGACGATGCGCATACCGCGACTCTAGGCCCGCCCGGGAGGTAGTCGAGTTCGCCGCCGGGATCCCGCACCTGCTCAAGGGCGAGTTCACCGACAACGCGGGCACCGGCATCGACGTCCACTCGCTGCGCAGCCCACTCGGCGTGGTCGCCGGCATCACCCCGTTCAACTTCCCTGTCATGATTCCGCTCTGGCAGGCCGCACCCGCCCAAGCGCGCCCAGTACTTCGGCGGAGCCAAGAACCACATGATCGTAATGCCCGACGCCGACCCGAACAGGATCTGCCCGGGCCGCTCCGCGAGCTCGTCGAGGATCGTACGGCGGGTGGGGTCGGCCAGGGCTTTGCCCATCGAACGGAGGCCAGGGCCCCGCCCGCGCACCCGGGGGCGCGCGGGCGGGGGCGCGCCGGCGGGGCGTCAGGGGATCCAGGCCCGCCAGACGTCCTCGTGCCGCTCCACCCAGGTGCGGGCGGCCGCTTGCGGGGTGAGTTTCCGCTCGGCGATCAGCAGCGCCACCTCGTTCTGGTCCTCGGCGGTCCACCGGAACCGCTTCAGGAACTCGGCGGCCTGTCCGCCGATCTCGGCGAAGCGGGCGTTGAGGTATTTCTTCAGCGGGGTGTGCGGGTAGGCGCACGCCACCTTCTCCGGGTCGGCGTCGCAGCCCTCTTTGTGTTCGGGCAGTTTCACCTCCGTCATCGGGACGGTCTCGAACAGCCACTGCGGCACGTACCAGTACGTCAGGAACGGCTTGCGCTCCTTCGCGAACTGCTTGATCTGGGTGATCTGGGCGGCCTCGGAGCCCGCGAACACCACCTCGTAGTCCAGGCCCAGGTTCTTCACCAGAGCCTTGTCGTTGGTGACGTAGGAGGGGCTGCCGTCGAGCAGCTGGCCCTTGCCCCGGCTTTCCGGGGTGCGCATCCGGTCGGCGTAGCGGTCGAGGTTCTTCCAGTCCGTGACGTCGGGGTGCTCCTTGGCGAAGTACTCGGGCACGAACCAGCCGATGTGGCCGGTGAGGCCGTTCTCCCCGCCGGAGACGACGGTCTGCTTGTCCTTCACGTACCGCTTCTCCTGCTCGGGATGGCCCCAGTCCTCCAGGAGGGCGTCGATGCGCCCCTGGCTGAGGGCGTCCCAGGCGGGGACCTCGTCGACCTGGACGGTGTCGACGCGGTAGCCGAGTTCGTGCTCCAGCAGGTAGCCGGCGACGGCCGTGTTGGCCTGGGCGCCGACCCAGGACTGCACGGACAGGGTGACCGACTTGGCGCCCTGCGCGGCGGCGTACGGGGACGCCTGCGCGGTCATGTCGGCCGCGCCGCAGCCGGTGGCCAGCAGCAGGCCGGCCGCGGCTGCAGCCGCGGTGACCGCCGTACGGACGCCACGGGCCGCAGGGACCGTACGGGTTGCAGGGACCGTACGGGTTGCCGGGGCCGTACGGCGGTCGGGGGAACGGGGAGGGCGGACGGTCATGCCTGCGACTCCTTCGCCGGCTGGGTGATGCGGTCGAGCAGCAGCCCGAGGCAGACGATCGCCGCACCCGCGACCAGTCCGGTGGCCAGGTCGCCGCGGGCGAGGCCGAACACGACGTCGTATCCGAGGGCGCCGCCGCCGACCAGGCCGCCGATGATGACGACGGCGAGGACCAGCACCACGGCCTGGTTGACCGCGAGCAGCAGGGACGGGAGGGCCAGCGGCAGCTGGACCTGGCGCAGCAGCTGGGCCCGGGTGGCACCCAGCGAGCGGGCCGACTCCACGGCGGCCGGACTGACCTCGCGCAGTCCCTGGGCGGTGACGCGAACCACGGCGGGCAGCGCGTAGATGACGGCGGCCGCGGCAGCCGGGGCGCGGCCCACACCGAACAGGGCGACGACCGGAATCAGGTAGACGAACTGTGGCAGGGTCTGGCAGACGTCGAGCACGGGCCGCAGCAGCCGTTCGGCGCGGGCGCTTCGGGCGGCGCCGATGCCGATGGCGAAACCGAGCAGCAGGGTGACCGCCACCGCGGCGAGGACCTGGGACAGGGTGTCCATGGAGGCGTCCCAGACTCCGAGGGCGCCCACGGCCGCGAGGGCGGTGACGGCGCTGACGGCGGTCCGCCAGGTACCGGCGCCCAGGGCTGCGGCGGCCGCCAGCAGCAGCACCGACCACCAGGGCAGCCCCTGGAGTGCCGCGCGCAGCGGGTCCAGGACCCAGCCGGTGAACGCGGCGGCCCAGTCGGCGGTGCCGCCCACGACGGGCACGCCGGAGCGGAGGTGGCCGGTCGTCCAGGCGACGGCCCGGTTGACGGGCTCGGCGATGGACACGGTCCAGGTGCCGGGCCACTGCGCGGTGCCGAGCATCCGGCCGGCGACCGAGACGGCGACGGCGGCCAGCACCGTGAGCAGGTGCCCGTACCAGCCGGAGAAGACCTGCCACAGCAGGGGGCGGTCGGCCGGATCGGGGCCGGCGCCCAGGCGTTCCCCGGCGGCGTGCGCGGTGCGGTCGAGGACGACGGCGAGCAGCACGATGGGGATGCCGGCGGCCAGGGCGGCGCCGACGTCGACGGAGGCGAGGGCCTGGTAGACGCGGTCGCCGAGGCCACCGGCGCCGATCACCGAGGCGATCACGGCCATGGAGAGGGCCATCATGACGGCCTGGTTGATGCCGAGCATGATCTGGCGGCGGGCCAGGGGCAGCCGGGCCGTCAGCAGGCGCTGCCGGCCGGTCGCGCCGAGTGAGGCGGCGGCCTCCAGGACGCCGCCGTCCGCTGCGCGCAGACCGAGCGCGGTGAGCCGGGCCATCGGCGGCGCCGCGTAGACGATCGTGGCGAGGACGGCGGCCGGCACGCCGATCCCGAAGACCAGGACGACGGGGAGCAGGTAGGCGAACGCCGGGAGGATTTGCATGGTCTGCAGGACCGGGGCGAGGAGCCGTCCGGTACGCGGGGACAGTCCGGCGGCCAGTCCGAGCAGGCCGCCGATGAGGACGGACGCGGCCACCGCGACCGCCATCAGGGCGAGGGTCTGCATGGTGGGGATCCACATGCCGAGCAGACCGCACACGGCGAAGGCGGTGACGGAGACGGCGGCCTGGCGGACACCGGCGAGGCGCCAGGCGAGCAGGCCGGCGAGGGCGAGGACGCCGGTCCAGCCCGCGGCGAGCAGCACCAGGTAGACGGCCCGCACGGAGATCACCACGGCGTTGCTGATGTGCCCGAAGAAGTAGAGGAACGCGGGATGGGTGTCGCGGTTGTCGATGATCCAGTCGCCGGCGGAGCCGAGCGGGCCGGAGAGGTCGACGTCGAGTGCCGTGGGCCAGGCGGCGCCGGGGAACAGCAGCCCGAGGGTGACCAGGACCGCCGCGGCGGCGGCGAAGGGCATGAGGCGGCGGCGGGCGTGCCGGGTGAACAGGGCGCGCGCGCCGACCGAGCGGCTGCCGGGGCGGGCGGGGGTGCCGCTTCCTGCGGAGGCGCCCGCGGTCCGGGTGTCCCCCGTGCCGGGTACCACGGCCCGGGTACTGGTCCGGGTTCCGGGGCCGGTGCGGGGGCGGGCGCCGGGCGGGGACGTCGGGGCCCCGGTGCCGGGACGGGCGGTGCCGCGCGTCCGGCCGGCGGGGGTGCTGGTATGGCCGGCGGTACTCATGCGGTCGCCTCCCCCCGGCCGGGAGCGGGGTGCGATACGCCGGCCACCACCGCGAGGAGCGCGGCGTCGTCGACGATGCCGAGGCAGCGCCCGTCGTCGACCACGCGGGCGCTGCCGCCGCTGCGCGCGACGGCCTCGATGGCGTCGGCGACGGTGGCCGACGGGGCGAGGGCCGGCCCGTGGCCCGGATCGCCGGGACCGGCGGGGCGCATCGCGCTGCGGACGGTGAGGACCCGTTCGCGCGGGACGTCGCGGACGAAGTCGCGGACGTAGTCGTCGGCGGGCGAGGCGACGATCTCCTCGGGTGTGCCGATCTGCACGATCCGTCCGTCCCTCATCAGGGCGATGCGGTCGCCGAGGCGGAGGGCCTCGTCGAGGTCGTGGGTGATGAAGACCATGGTGCGGCCGTCCTCGTGGTGCAGGCGCTCGACCTCCTCCTGCATCTCGCGGCGGATCAGCGGGTCGAGGGCGCTGAACGGTTCGTCGAAAAGCAGCACTTCGGGGTCGCAGGCGAGGGCGCGGGCGAGGCCGACGCGCTGCTGCTGGCCGCCGGAGAGCTGGTCGGGGCGGCGCTCGCCGAGCCCGTGCAGGCCCACCTTGGCCAGGAGTTCGCCGGCGCGGACGCGGCGCTCGGTGCGGCCCATCCCCTGGATCTCCAGCCCGTAGGCGATGTTGTCCAGGACCGTGCGGTGCGGGAGCAGGCCGAAGTGCTGGAAGACCATGGCGACGCGGTGCCGCCGCAGCTCGCGGAGCCCGTTCCGGTCCATGGCGAGGACGTCTTCGCCGTCCACCGACAGGTGGCCGGCGGTCGGCTCGATGAGCCGGGTCAGGCAGCGGACCAGGGTGGACTTGCCGGAGCCGGACAGCCCCATGACGACGAACACCTCCCCCTTGCGCACGTCGAAGCCGACGTCGCGGAGGGCGGCCGTGCAGCCGGTACGGGCACGGAGGTCGGCCGGCGACAGGGCCGCCTCGGGCGAGCCGGGGATGCGGGCGGCGGCCGCGGCCGGGCCGAACACCTTCCACAGGCCGCGGACGGAGAACACCGGGGGACGTTCGGCGGGCGCGTCGGCGGCGGGTTCGGCGGGGCAGGCCGGGGCGCCGGCGGGCGTGCCGGTGGCGGGCTCTGACACGGCTTCGGACACGGCGGCGGCGCCGAGCGCGGCGGCCGCCGCCGGGGAGGCCGCCAGAGGGGAGGCCGCCAGAGGGGAGGCCGCCACCGGGGAGACGGCCGGGAAGGCCGTCGCCGGCGCGGCGGGTTCGGCGGGCGGGGACTGCGGGAGAGGCCCTGGGGCGTGCCCCGGGTCGTGCTGCGCGCCGGGCTCCGGCAGGTGCTCGGCTCCGGGCGCGCCGCCCTGGGCGGGGCCGGTGTGCGGGTCCGGGTTCTCTGCGTGTGTCGCGTGTTCCGGGGTGCGGCTCATCGGGCACCGCCCCCCAGCAGTTCGGCGGCCTTCTCACCGACCATGAGCACTCCGATCATCGGGTTGACGGCGGGCATCGTGGGGAACACGGACGCGTCGGCGATGCGCAGGCCGTCCAGGCCCCGGACCCTGAGCTCCGGGTCGACCACCGCGTCCGGATCGTCGGCGGCGCCCATCCGGCAGGTGCCCGCCGGGTGGTAGACGGTGTGCGCGACGGACCGGGCGTAGGCGCTCAGTTCCTCGTCGCCTGTGATCTCCGGACCCGGGCAAACCTCCCGCCGCAGCCAGCCGGCGAGCGGCTCGGTACGGGCCACCTCGCGGGCGATGCGGATGCCGTCGACCAGGGTCCGGGCATCGTGATCCTCTTCGTCGGTGAAGTACCGGAAGTCCAGGGCCGGTTTGACCGCCGGGTCGGCACTGGTGAGGTAGAGGCGGCCGCGGCTGCGCGGCTTGGGGATGTTCGGGGTCATCGACACGCCGTGCGCGGGGCGTGCGTAGCCGTGCCGCTCGGGGTTGTCGGTGAAGGGCACCTGGTAGAAGTGGAACATCAGGTCCGGGCCGGCGGAGTCCGGGTCCCGGCGCACGAACAGGCCGGCGTCGCTGTCCATCGCGGAGTTGTCCGGGATGGGGCCCTCGGTCTCCCAGACGATCACCGACTCGGGGTGGTCGAGGAGGTTCTCGCCGACGCCGGGCAGGTCGTGGACGACGGGGATGCCGAGCCCGGACAGCTGTTCGCCCGGTCCGATGCCGGAGAGCAGCAGCAGCCGCGGGGTGTCCACGGCGCCCGCGCAGAGGATGACCTCACGGCGGGCGGTGAGCAGGGCCTCGGTGCCGTCCGCGCCGCGGACGTGCACGCCACGGGCCCGGCTGCCGTCAAGTTCCAGCCGGTACGCCCAGGTCTCCAGCAGGATCGTGAGGTTGTCGCGGGTGTCCATCACGGGGTGGAGGTAGGCGACGGAGGCGGAGGACCGCTTGTTGGTTTCCGGGTGGTAGGCCAGGTCGAAGAAGCCGGCACCCTCGTGGAACGGCTTCTCGTTGAAGCCCTCGATCACGGGTACGCCGAGCGCGGTGCGGGCGGAGGCGACGAAGTCGCGGGCGATGGCGTTCCGGTCCTCGTCGGCGACCGGGACGATGTGGTTGAGCAGCTTGTCGAAGTACGGGTCCATGGCGGAGGCGTGCCAGCCGTCGGCGCCCGCGTCGGCCCACTCGTCCCAGTCGGAGGGCAGCGGCCGGAACGAGATCAGGGTGTTGTGCGAGGAGCAGCCGCCGAGGACGCGGGCCCGGCTGTGCCGGATGTGGGAGTTGCCGCGGGGTTGTTCGGTGGTGGGGTAGTCGTAGTCGAGTTCGCCGCCGAGCAGCTCCGTCCAGCGGCGCAGGGTCAGCACGTCGGGGCGGTCGGCGTCGCTGGGGCCGCCCTCGACGACGGCGGCCGAGACGTCGGGGTCCTCGGTGAGCCGGGAGGCGATGACGGAGCCGGCGGTGCCGCCGCCGACGATCACGTAGTCGTACGCGTGCGTGGTGTGGGGGTGGGTGTTCACGATGTGCGGTTCCTCTCCTGTGCTCGTCTGCTCATCCCGCGAACCAGCGCACGGGGCGCGGGGCGAGGTTCTGGTAGACGTGCTTGGTCTCGCGGTACTCGGCCAGTCCCGCCGGCCCGAGCTCGCGGCCGGTGCCGGACTTGCCGAAGCCGCCCCATTCCGCCTGGGGCAGGTAGGGGTGGAAGTCGTTGATCCAGACGGTGCCGTGGCGCAGCCGTGCGGCGACCCTGCGGGCGCGCCCGGGGTCCCCGGTCCACACGGCGCCGGCCAGGCCGAACTCGGTGTCGTTGGCGAGGCTGACGGCCTGGTCCTCGGTGCGGAACACCTCGACGGTGAGGACCGGTCCGAAGACCTCCTCGCGGACCACCCGCATCCCGCGGTGGCATCCGTCGAGGACGGTCGGCCGGTAGAAGTAACCGTCGGCGAGGGCCGGATCGTCGGGGCGTCGGCCGCCGGCCCGGAGGACGGCCCCCTCGGCCAGGGCGGAGGCGACGTACTCCTCGGTGCGGGCGCGCTGCGCCGGGGACACCAGCGGGCCGCACTCGACACCGGGGTCGGTGCCGCGGCCGAGGCGGATCAGGTCCGCGCGGCGGGCGAGTTCGGTGACGAACTCCTCACGTACGTCCTCCTCGACGATCAGCCGCGAGCCGGCCGAGCAGACCTGGCCGCTGTGGATGAAGGCGGCGTTGAGGGCCTGGTCGACCGCGGTGTCGAAGCCTTCCTCGGTGGCGAGGGCGTCCGCGAAGACGATGTTGGGATTCTTGCCGCCCAGTTCGAGGGCCGTCCGCTTCACCGTGTCGGCGGCCGCGCGGGCGACCGAGGTGCCGCTGGTCAGGCCGCCGGTGAAGGACACCAGGTCGACGGCCGGGTGTGCGGCGAGCCGGGCGCCGACCGGGTCGCCGGGGCCGGTGACCAGGTTGGCCACGCCGTCGGGCAGTCCGGCCTCGGCGAGCAACTCGATCAGCACCACTGTGCTCAGCGGAGTGACCTCGCTGGGCTTGAGCACAAGGGTGTTGCCGGCGGCGAGCGCCGGGACGACCTTCCAGGCGGCCTGCAGCAGTGGGTAGTTCCAGGGGGTGATGAGGGCGCACACGCCGAGCGGTTCGTGGACGACGACGCTGTGCACGTCCTCCGAGCCGGCGTCCACGACGCGGCCCGCGATGCCGTCGGCGACGAGGGAGGAGTAGTACTCGAACGCGGCGGCGACGCACTCGACGTCGATCAGGGCCTCCTGGACGGTCTTGCCGGTGTCCCGGCTCTCCAGCAGGGCGATCCTCGCCTTGTCGCGGCGCAGCAGGACGGCGGTCCGGCGGAGCAGGCCGGCGCGGACCCCGGTGGGGGCCCGGGACCAGATGCCGGCGTCGAAGGCGTCGCGGGCTGCGGCGACCGCCGCGTCGGTGTCGGCGGTGCCGGCTTCGGAGACCACGGCCAGCACCGTGGCGTCGGCGGGGTCGAGGACCTCGCGGGTGGCCCCCGAGACGGCGGACCTCCAGGTTCCGGCGATGTGGATCGTCTGCTGTTCCGACACGGCTCTTCGTACCTCCGGTGGTGCGGTACCGCGGGGTGACCCGCGGAGTTTCTGGCATGACGCCGCGGTTGCCCCGACTCGGCCGGAGCATGCGCCTGAGGTAACCGAAAGTGACGGAGGTCACGGATGGTTCCGGTGTTCCGCGGGCTGCTCCCCGGCGGCGACGCCCTCGCCCGAGGCCCGGGGAAACCGCCCGCTCGTGGACGTTCCGGTCGTTCCCTTCACCCGGTAACGGGGCCTCGCCCGGCGTGCCATTGGCTGCTCACCGGTCGGGGCAGGTGCCGGGTCCGAGGGCGAGGAGGGCGTTCTCGACGACCTCGGTCAGCGCCGGGGGGATCCAGTACGGGGACCCGGCGAGGGTGGCGGCGCCGATGCCGAGGGGCACGGCCAGGACGAGGGGCCGGATCAAGGTGGAGGGTGATTCATGCCCGAGCGGCCCTTGGTCCCGGCCCTGGTGGCTGTCTCGTCCGTTCGGCCTTGGTCAGCGACCGAAGCGACCGGGACCCGACCCGGCAGCGGCCTCGCAGGGGCGAGCCGTCCCTGTGCGTGGCGAGTTCCTCCGGGAGGTCGCCGCTCACGTGCCTGACGCTCCGGGCCGCTGGTCGCCGCGAGCTTCTCCGAGCTCAGCTCCGTACGCCTCGCGCGTCAGCACTCGGCTCGGGCTACGGGATCTCAATTCCCGGCATGGTTCCGTTCGCCCTTTGGTGTGCCGCGGGTCAGCCGGACGATCTGACGGAGGCGTTGTGGCGGACCGCCGGTGGCTGCGGCGACCGGGACGCCACGTGTGCGATCGTCGGCGGTGTGGTCGCCGCCCGCACCGGCACGCAGGGGATTCCCACGGCCTGGGGCGCGGTTGCAGTGTGCAGTGTGTGCGTGGCCGTCACCGCCTGGAGCCGCTGGGCTGAGACGCTCGCGGCTCCGGCCCGCCGGCTACTCACCCGAAGGCTCGGCGGGGTATGCCGTCGGGACGCCGCCGGCACCGGCGTCGCCGCGCCGGCGACCGCCCGCCATGGCGCCGGTCCGCGCACCCCTCTGCGTCGCGGGACGACGGTGGTGGAGGGCTGTGCTCAGTCGGCCTTGGGCCAGTCCCAGCCGAGCTGGAGAAAGAGGCCGAGGCGGTCCGAGACGCCGCGTATTTCGCTGATGCGGCCGACAGTGAGGTTGAAGACGAACATTACCGGCCAACCCGTACAGCCGGGTGGCCTTCCCTGAGATCAGCCCAGGTCGTGGGAGGCTCCCGGGCTGAGCGTTGTTCTTGCGGCGAGAACTACTGGGCTCCCCGCACTGGACGCGTTCGGCCCCTGCCGCTGACTGCCGCCCTGCAGGTGGTGGCGTGCGTGGCGCGGGCCCTGGAGTCCGTGCACGCGGCGGGGATCGTCCACCGGGACCTCAAGCCGGGGAACATCATGCTGGCGGCGGACGGGCCGTGGGTGATCGACTTCGGGATCGCGCGGGCCGCCGACTCCACCCGCCTCACCAGCACCGGCGGATTCGTCGGGACGCCCCAGTTCATGTCGCCCGAGCAGGGCACGGGTGCCGACGTCACCGCGGCGAGCGACGTGTTCTCGCTGGGCCTGATCGCTGCCGTGGCCGCCACGGGCCGCCACCCGTACGGGACGGGCAGCGCCCTGACCGTGGCGACGCAGATCGCCAACACGGCCGTACGTCCGCCCGACCTCTCGGGCTATCCGGACTGGCTGCGGCCATTGCTGGAATCGGCACTCGCGGCCGACCCGGCCGCACGCCCCACGCCGCGGCGGCTGGTGGAGCTGTGCGAGCGACTGGCGGGACGCGCCGCGACCAACGTCAAGGACTGGCTGCCCGAGCCCTGGGCGGGCGCGGTCGCCGTAAGGCAGGCGGAGCTCGACCGCCTCCCGGCGGCGGGTGCCGCGCCGGCGGGTGCCGCGCCGGCGTACTCCCCGACGTACGTTCCCACGCAGGCGGGCGGGCCGTCGGTGCACGCCGCGCCGACGCAGGCCCCGCCGGTCCCTCCCGCGGCTCCGCCGGCGCCTCCTGAAGCCCCGGCCGCGCGGGGGAACAGGACGGGGCTGCTCGCCGCGGCGGCCGCCGCGGCGCTGGTCGTCGGCGGCGGCATCGTCTGGGCCGCTTCCGGCGGACAGGGGGATACGGACACGGGAGGAGGCAGGAACACCGCCGCAGCGGACCGGGGCACGAGCGCACGGCCTCAGCAGCCGTCTGCATCGGAGGGTCAGAAGTCCGACCCTGAGCAGCCCCCGGGGACGCCGTCCGGGCAGAAGCCGTCCCAGCCCGCCGCATACGAGGTGGTGTTCAAGGACAAGCCCCTGCTCATCGGACCCCCCACGGGCTCGATGATCACGGTTGACCTCGACGCGCCCAAGGTGCTGCCGAGCGGCGACATCAGCGACAAGAAGGTCGAGTTCTGGTACATCCTCCAGAACATGTACTTCCGCCACGCCATGGCGAAGTCCCCCGGCACCACTCCCGAGGCCTGTCGGCAGGCGGCGGACACCACGCCGCTCCCGGCCGAGCTCTCCAATACGGCGCTCATCGAGAAGGAGGCCATCGTCAAGGGCGACGTACTGTGCTCGGTCACTTCCGAGGGCAACCTGGCCATGCTCCAGATCACCGACGTCAAGCCGACGGGGCGCCCCTACGACCCGCCCGCCTATGCCGCGAACCTCACCCTCTGGAAGCAGCCCGGCCACTGATGGGCCGTGTCCCGCTCCCGGCCCCGGTGCCGGGATCGGGACACGGCGTTCACCCGTACGGCGGACCGGACGGCGCCGGGTCAGGCGGTGAGCGGCTTGGCCCAACGGGTCCAGTTGTCCTCGGGCCCGCAGCCTGCGGCCTGCCACACGCCGTGCGCCTGCTCGTTCCCGCCGAGTACCATCGCGGCGGCGCGCCGCCACCGGCGTCGTCGACCTGATGAAGGCTCTGTGCGCCAGCACCGAGCGGGCCCGCAGCCCGCAGAACATGGGAGAGAAGGCCAGCGCCTCCAGGAACACGGGGCTCGAGCGGAAGCCTCCCGCGAAGTAGCGCACCGGGAGCTCGGGCGCCGGGTGGCTGCGGTCTCTGACGAAGGCGGAACTCTACGAGAAAGCCACCACGGCTGCTGTCAAAGGGCGTTCCAGCATGACCCACGACCAGCCCGCCGACGCCCTCGTCAAGAGCCGCTGGGGGCGCCGCAGCCGACTACTTCCGCTGGCACTCCGGGCCGCGCCCCGCCTCGGCTGGCACTCCTGCTTCGCGGTCTGGAAGCACTCCTCGACCGCCCAGCGTGCACCGGCGATGCGGATCAGCTCGTTCAGGGTCGTCCCGGCCGACCGGGTTGCTGCTGAGCTGGATGCTCGCTATAGCCGCCTTCATGGCCGAGGACGACGCCAGCTTCCGTCCTCCCCGCCGGATCACCTGGCGCGAGGCCTCGGGCCGGACGCGCCTGGTCGTCCAGGGCATGGCCGAGGGCTACCGCGTGCGGGCCGGAGACCTCGACCCCCGCCTGATCACCGCATTCGTGGCCCTGCACCAGTCCTTTGACTGGCCCGAGCAGGCTGGGGCCTTCGGCTGGTACGGCGCCTGAGCCGGTCCCGCCCCTGCGGAGTCGGTCTCCATTCCAGACCAGCGACAAGGAGTGTTGACTACTCGACAGCGGCAGACTGCCGAGACCAGCAGCGCGCCCGGAAAGGTGGGGCGCGCACCGTTGCCGCCGGTCGACAACCCGAAGCTCGCACTCATCCGCGGAGGTGTGCCCGACGCCCGGCGGGAGAGCGGCGGCGACCGGGCACATCCACGGCGAGGACGGCTGCGCAGGCTGCCAGGACAAGCGGGCCACCGGCACCGGCTGGCGGGCCCCGATGGGCGGCATCACCTGGGCGCGCCGGTGCCGCCGTAACACCCCCGCCCCGGCCGCAGGGCCGAATGTTGCAGACCAGTGAAGCTGCTCAGTGCTCAACCGACCTGCACAACCAGGCCCCACCTCACGAACGACCGGGCCCCGACCGGCGGTTCAGTGCTCGCAGAGAGAAAACTCCCGTTCGTAGAGCTGCTCGTTGTGTTCGTCGACGAAGAACTTCCTTTCCTTCATGAGCTCCTCGCGGTACGACTTGGCCTGCTCGAGCGTCATGGTCGAGGTGTCGGACCAGGGCTGCTGCGGCGGCACGTCGGAGGTCGAGACGATCTGCTCTGCCGGGTCGACCAGGAAGAACGCGAGGATTTTGCGGTGTCCCGGGCGGGTGGGGTCCGCGAGGCGGAACGCGTCCACGCGGTGCTGCAGGGCGTTGGGGAACGCCAGACAGCGGCCCGCGGGGGTCGGTACCGAGCCCAGCACCTGGTTCAGCGCGTCTTCGTCCTCAAGGCCGTAGACCTCGCGCAGCCCGGCGTCGTCGTTCTGTTCGTAATGCGGGTCGTCGAGTGCGGCCCGGAATCCCAGCCGGCTCTCGGTGATGTTCTCGCTGTCCCAGTAGTAGATGCCGGTCGAGACGATCCGCTCGTTCAGCATGCCCTCGACGTGCCACGAACCGCCGGGGTACTCGGGCTTGTCCGGTGTGAGGTGGACGGTGGCGAGCTTGACGATGACCTGGAGTCGTCGGCCGCGCAGGTCGACCCGGGCGGATGCGTCGGGCAGTGCGGGCGGGCTGAAGGCCGGAGCGTCCGGGACGATCGGGCGGCGGTTCTCCCACCAGGCCTCATAGGCCTCGTCCCAGGCAGCGCGGGCGTCCATGTAGGCCGCGTTGTCGCTGTAGGACGACTGGCGCGGATACTCCGGTTCCGAGTCGTACCAGCCGTAGGGATCGGCCTCGATGCGCAGGGGCCGCGGGTGCCGCAGATCGGTGAGCACGTTCTCGAACAGCGGGCGCAGGCGCGCGAACACGTCCGGCAGGACCGAGGCCAGTGCGCGGTGCGCCTCGGGGTGGACGTTGTTGACGTAGGAGCGGAAGGCGACGGCGCCGTCGTCGCTGACGTCGGCGTCCGTGGGCAGCCACTGGAACCTCTCCGAGAACTCGTACTTCGCGTAGTGGTTCGTCGGATTCCGCCAGGCCCGCTCCGGCCCTCCGCTCGCCTCCCGCACCAGGCAGAACAGTGAGGGGTGCACGAGATCCAGCACCTGGCCCCCGGATCCGGGATGCCAGTCCCGCTCCGCTTCGGGGACCTCTTCCAGGACCCGGACCGCCTCCCGCAACCGGGACCCGAGCTGCTCGTCGACGAGGGTGTCCGACTGCCAGACCCCGTCGACCGCGGACACCTCGATGCCGGTCCGCGCGTCCCGCAGCACGGCGTAGTGCCCCAGCTCGGCGAGCACGTAGCGCACCTGTGCTTCGGTCAGGCCCTGCGCCACCGCTTCCTGCGTCCACCTGGCGACGATGTCGGCGTCGTTCATCTTCTCGAACCACGCGGGCTTGGCACGCAGCTGCGCGCTGCACTGCATCATCTGCAGTTCCCGCAGCGTCCGGGGCGTCGTGAACGCCGGGGAACGGGAAGTCTGAAAGGGCAGCGGGAAGACGGTCAGGCGGCCGGTCACTTCTGGTGATCCTCACGGTCGGTATGCGGTGCCGGGAAGGATAGCCCGCCCCACTGACACCACAGCCGCGGCACCCGGGCGGGGACGACCATCGCGGTGTACGCCCTCCAGGGGGCCGGACACCATGGGGTGTCCGGCCCCCCGGGACCGCGCGGGTCAGGCGTTGCCCCCGGTGAGGGCGGCGCCCGCGGCCGTTCGCGGGGATGGCCGCCAAGCCGGGGCTCAGCAGACAGGCCACTGGACGGACGGCACCGCACTCCACTCCCCCCTGGATTCGAACATTGGACTGCACGCGGTGGACGGGGGAGGCTCTGGACTGCCGGCAACACCTGGTGAACGGCTCTATCGCCGACCTATGAAGCATCCGCGACGCCCATCAGGCAGCCAATGGGCGTGATCGCCCAGACGGCCATGCCTGGGGCCACTGGCGCGCCAGACGGTGGCCCGCATAGCCGGGCTCCGCGTAGCAGCGACGGCTCGCCGACCTCGGCGTCACCATGGCACCCGCACCGGCCCGCGGGCCGTCCGCGAGGGCGAGCACGACCAACCACCGTCCGGCAAGGCGCGGAACCTTCCTTCCCCGAGGGCATCGAGGAATGTACTCCCGCCGGAGGATACTCCGTGGACTCCGGTAAGACGGATACGCTGGAGCATCGCGGCCAGCGGGTGTCCGGTGACGCAGGGATCGAGGCCGGGATCGAGGGCTTCCAGGGTGTGGCCGGTGGCGGCGGAGCCGTCGACGTAGCGCCGGCGCCAGCCGTCGTCGCTGAGGCTGTGGACGGAGTCGCCTTCCGCCTCCTCTGGTACCTCCGCGAAGCCTGTCCGTCCCGTGGCACAGGCACCTCCCTGGTCGCCTTCGGCGACGGCATGGAGGACGACGCCTTGACCTGACCTGGGGCCAGACCGTCCGGGTGGGAGTCTGCGCGGCGACTCCGGCTGGGGTGAGACCGCACCAGCCGGATCGACTTGCGCCACCGGGCCCTCGGAATCACCGTGGAAAGTGAAGGTAAACGTCGCGGCCAGTAGTTCGGCTGCGCATAAGGCTCGATCGCGAGCGCCTCGGGCGGCGGGTGTGAACGACGCCCGGAATGCGGGCGGCGGAACTCTGGGAACGGCGGCATGCGCTGATCCGGACGTCCACACACCCAGGAGGAAGCGATGGCCACTCAGACGTTTTCCTACTACTTCGTCCAGAACCTGCCCCCGGGGTACCGGGGAGAGGTCACGTGGGGCCCTCATTCGTTCTTCGACCAGGGCACTTTCACCGTGTCCGCCCACCCGGTCACCGACTTCCGGCAGACCCTCTACTGGCTGACGTTCGACGACGTCTCGGTGGGCAAGAAGGACATCGGCTCCGGGGACATCAGCAATGTCCAGTCCTACCTTTGGGCGAAGGCGAGGAACAGCGGGCTCAGCGGGCAGGGAACCGTCAAGTCCTACACCGCCTACCTCACCCGCACCACCGCCTGACCGCGCCAGAGATCGCTGGAGGGATTCGGCATGCGTGTTTCTGTTGTACACGACGAGCAGGGATTCATCTCCGCCCTCGCGGCGTCTCCTCCCGGCGCACCGGTGGCGAGACTCGTGCCGCAGGCGGGTGAGCGCGTAACGGAGTTGGACGTTCCGGAGGTCAGTGCCGACGGCGACCCCCAGGAGGTCATCCGCCACCTGACGGACGTGGTCGAGAACTACCGCGTCGACACGGACACCCGGGCGCTCGCCCCCAAGCAGGCCTAGAGTGCGGTTCGCGAGGGGATGTCCGTCGTTCTGTGAGTTGCTGCTGTGACCCGTATATCTGCTCGCGCGAGGCTGGCCTGGCCCTTGGCACCGGCGTCGTCCCGCCGGCGTTCGAGGGTCGGGCGTGGTGACGAGGAACGAGCAAGCCGAAGTGTGGCTGTACCTCCTGGCGCAGGAAGCGAAGGCGGTCGCTGACGCCCCAGAGTGGTTGGCCCGCGCCTGCGACGACTGGGAGATGCAAGCCACGACCGGCTTCGTGGGGTTCGTCTCGTCCTGTCTGGGCCGGCACCTCGGTACGGACCCCGATCGCGTCGCGCTCGCGCTTCACCTCTCGGAGCGCGTCCTGTAGCGACTGCTCGCATGGGCCCCGCCATCCCGAAGGATCTCGTGAACTCCTACGGCACGGGGGCGGTTACGAAGGTTTCCACGTGGACCTGCCCATCGACTCCCTGCTGGCGTGTGGTCGCGCGTTCGCCGGCCTTCTTCGTGGAGAACTCCCGCCAGGACACGACAGCTGGGCCTGCTGACCCCGCTCGGGAGGGGGGCACACCTGGTTGAGGATGCGCATATGGAGAGGCCGGAACGACGCTCGGCCGCACATGGCCGAGATCCCTGACGAAACGTTCCCGTATACCTGCCCGAAGATCCGCCACCCGAGACGGCGGACCACTGGACCTGGTCGATCCTCGCGGTCTCCACCCAACTGCGACTGGCCCGGCCACTGGCAGCCGGCCGACGCCGTCCACGGGTGAAATGCACGCCGTCCGGCCGCCTCACCCCAGCCCGAGTCCGTCGCGACGACTTCCGCCACATCCGCCCCGACACCGCCTGCTGAGCCCAAGCACCGAAACGCACCCGCCCTGGACCTGGACGTCCACCAGGCGCAAGAACACGCGACCCACCACCTCACGTCATGACGTCCACACACCCCGCAAAACGGGGACTACAGCGTCCAGGAAGGCGCAGTCAACGACCCCACGACCCCGCCGCACAGGTTGAAGATCAAGCTGGTCGTACGTACGGGGGTCACCCTTGCGTTGGAACGTGTGCACGACGGTGACCCGCAGCCGCCCCGCGCCCGCGCACGAACGCGCCCCCGTTCGAAGATGTCCGAGAGGGTGGTCGGATGTCCTGCTGATGCGTCTTTTTGTGGTCTTCGGATAGAGGTTCGGGGCTGGTCGGGACCCGCGGAATAGGCTGCCCGGACCGTTCGGCCAGCAAGATCCACTCGGCACGGCCCCGTGCGCACCGCTCCCCCGCTGGCTGGCGGGGACGTCACGACACCACCGGTCTTCAGGCCCGGACGCGTACGACAGGACCGTACCCGTAGGCCTCGCCGACCCGATCAAAGCAATCCGTACGAGCACCCCGGACACCGACCAGCGAGAGGGACATCCCCGTGAAGGACCAGAGGGCTCCGCACGCTCCCAAGGACAGACTGGCTTCGCTCCGTGCCGAGCTGGAGCGCCGCAACCCCGCGCAGCCGGAGTTCCACCAGGCGGTGCGGGAGGTGCTGGCCACGCTCGACCCCGTCTTCGCCGTCCGTCCCGAGTTCGCGGAGCCCGGGGTCGTGGAGCGCCTCGTGGAGCCCGAGCGTCAGATCATCTTCCGGGTGCCGTGGCAGGACGACGAGGGCACCGTCCACGTCAACCGGGGCTACCGGGTGGAGTTCAACAGTGCACTCGGCCCCTACAAGGGTGGCCTGCGCTTCCACCCGTCCGTCAACATCGGCGTCGTGAAGTTCCTCGGCTTCGAGCAGATCTTCAAGAACGCCCTCACCGGACTGGGCATCGGCGGCGGCAAGGGCGGCAGCGACTTCGACCCGCACGGCCGTTCCGACGCGGAGGTGATGCGGTTCTGCCAGTCGTTCATGACCGAGCTCCAGCGACATATCGGTGAGCACACGGACGTGCCGGCGGGTGACATCGGTGTCGGCGGCCGGGAGATCGGCTACCTCTTCGGCCAGTACCGGCGCATCACCAACCGTTGGGAGGCGGGCGTCTTCACCGGCAAGGGCCGGGGCTGGGGCGGCTCCGCGATCCGCCCTCAGGCGACCGGCTACGGAAGCGTCCTGTTCGCCGCCGAGATGCTCGCCCGCAAGGGGGCCGCCCTGGACGGCCAGACCGCCGTGGTCTCCGACTCCGGCAACGTGGCGATCTACACGATCGAGAAGCTCCAGCAGCTCGGGGCCAACCCGATCACCGCGTCCGACTCCACCGGCTACGTCGTCGACGAAAAGGGCATCGACCTCGACCTGCTCAAGCAGGTCAAGGAGGTCGAGCGGGCCCGGATCAGCGAGTACGCCGCGTACCGCGGCTCCTCCGCCCGCTACGTCGCCGGCGGCCGTGTCTGGGACGTCGCCGCGGACGTCGCTTTCCCGTCGGCCACCCAGAACGAGCTCGATGCGGAGGGCGCCCTGGCCCTGGTCCGCAACGGCGTCAAGGCCGTCTCCGAGGGAGCCAACATGCCCACCACCCCCGAGGCGGTGCACATCCTCCAGGAGGCGGGAGTCGCCTTCGGCCCGGGCAAGGCCGCCAACGCGGGCGGCGTCGCGGTCAGCGCCTTGGAGATGAGCCAGAACGCCGCCCGAACCGCCTGGACCGCCGAGCGCGTCGAGGACGAACTCGGTGCGATCATGCGCGCGATCCACGACGTCGCGTACGAGACGGCGGAACGCTACGGCGCCCCCGGCGACTACGTCACCGGCGCCAACATCGCCGGCTTCGAGCGGGTGGCCGACGCAATGTTGGCCCAGGGCCTCATCTGACCCCGCCCCCGGCACCGGCGTCCGACCCGCTCGACCACCGAATCGTCGAGCGGTCGGACCCGCCCCGCGGAGCACCGCCCTAACTGATCTACCAGCGCTCTGGCCGCCTTCGAGAAGGCCGGTGGTGCGCCCGTCTCGATTCCCGTGGAGTACCGGGCGCCCGGACCTCCGCTCGAGACGGGCCCGAACTTCCAGAACCGGGACTGGTATCTGGGCGTCGGCGGTCATCAGCGGGTGGTTTCCGGCGAGGTGTCCGTCGTTCCGGGCGCGGACGGAAAGCCGAAGATCAGCATGGACTATCAGTTCAACATCTACGACCGGTACAACTGGGACAGCATCAAGTCAACCCCGATCGGGCCGGTTGATATCAAGGACTCGGAGATGGCACGGCTCCACACCGTCGGTCTGGCCCGGGAGTTCGACACGCGGGGCACCAGTTCTGTCCAGTAGTACGATTTCGATGCACCCGGTGCGGGCGTGGCCCGCCGGGCAGCACAGCAGGCCACCCGGCCACGGAGTGGATGACGCACAGCTCGCACCCGTCCGCCCGGCGTTCCGCCGCATCGGGGCCACCGCGAGGCCGTGATCGGCAGCGGCCACCGCTTACCGATCTGCTGCGGTGATGTCCTGGCCCTCACCGTCAGTCGTATCCGCGTGGTTCGTCGCCTGCCGTCTTGACCTGCTTGCGGTAGGCCCCCGGCGGCGATCCGAAGTGTCGTTTGAAGGCTTTGGCGAAGGCGAACTCCGACGTGTACCCCGTGTGCTGCGCGATTGTGCTCAGCGGGGCCGGCGATTGGTGCAGCAACCGCGCCGCGGTGGCCATCCGCCAGTTGGTCAGGTAGGTCAACGGCGGCTCGCCGACCACCGAGGCGAAGCGTCGGGCGAAGGCCGCGCGGGACAGCCCGGCGCGGGTGCCCAGAGACTCCACGGTCCAGGGACGGCCGGGATCGTCGTGGATCGCCTTCAGGGCCGGGGCGACTGCCGGGTCGGTCAGCGCGGCCGCCCAGCCCCGGGTCCGCTCCTTCGGCAGTTCGGCGTACCACGACCGGAGGATGTACAGCAGCAGCAGATCGATGAGCGCCGTGACGACCGCGTCCGAGCCCGGCTGCGGCGCGTGGAACTCGGCGCACAGCTGATCGACCGCCGAGCGCAGCACCGGGTGGCGGCCGGGAGCCGCGGGGAGGTGGATGACCTCCGGTAGATCGCTGAACAGCGGATGTGGGCGGTCAACGTCGATCGCGTACGCGCCGCACACCAGCACCGTGTGCGGCCCTGGTCCGTCCACGGTGACCTGGCCGATCGGCGAGGAACGGTCCACGCGGTCCGGTACGAAGTCCACCGGATCGCGGCCCGGCACATCGCACAGGGTGTGTCCGCTGCCGCGCTGCAGGAACACGATGTCGCCGGGTCCGAGCGCGAGCGGTTGGCCGTGCGGTGGCAGCAGGTGGCAGTGCCCTTCCACGACCACGTGGAATCCGGCTCCTGAGATGGGTTGGAATTTCAGGGCCCACGGGGCGTGCGCGTCGGTGCGAGTCACCATCGGGCGTCCCGTGCGCAGGACTTCGAGGGTGTTGCTCAGGATGTCCACAGCACCACTCTAGTGCCTGTATGGCGAGACGATATGACAGGGAATCGAGATCTCAAGTCATTCACCGTCTCGATGTGGAGGCGTACGTTCTTGCCATGGCGGTTGCCGAACCCCGGCACTGCATCGACGAAGGAATGGTTCCCATGTCTCTGGCCGGCAAGAAGATCGTGATCATCGGTGGAACCTCCGGCATCGGCTTCGCGGTAGCCCAACAGGCCGCGGCGGCCGGCGCGGACGTCGTGGTCGCCTCCAGCAATCAGGACCGCGTGGACGCCGCGACGAAGCGGTTGGGCGAGCCGGCTGAAGGCCGCCGCCTGGACGTCGCCGACGGCGACGCCATCGCCGCGTTCTTCGAGCAGGTCGGGGAGTTCGACCACCTCGTCTACACCGCGGGCGAATCTCTGCTGATCAAGCCGCTGGTCGACACCACCCCGCAGGAGGCCAGGGCCGTCTTCGAGCGCCGGTTCTGGGGCGCGTTCCTCTCCGCCCAGCACGCTGCACCGCGACTGCGCGACGGCGGCTCGATCACTTTCAGCTCCGGCGTCCTCGCGATCCGCCCCCTGTCCGGAACCGCGCTCACGGCAGGTATCACCGGCGGCATCGAGGCGCTGTCGCGGGCACTCGCCGTCGAACTCGCCCCTCTGCGCGTCAACGTGATCCAGCCCGGTGTGATCCGCACCGAGCTGTGGGACGGCAGTGTCCCGGACCCGGAGGCTTTCCTCCAGGGCGCCGGGTCCGAGCTGCTCACACGGCGTGTAGGCACCGCCGACGAAGCCGCGGCGGCCTATCTCTTCGTCTTGGCCAACGCCTACGTCACCGGCACCACACTCGCGATAGACGGCGGCGCGGCACTGGTGTGACACAGGCGCCACACACAACAGCCAACAGAACAACGCCGCACCGACGCTACGCGCCCTTGCCTCGGCAGTCGACGACGCGAGGCCGACCGGACGTGCGGATGCCCTGGCAGGGCGTGGGCGTCCGGCACCGCCGCGGTGTTCTGGGTAAGTCACCCGGTGAGCCTCCCGTACGTCCGGACACGAGCGCACCGCTTTGACCACGCTGGGCCGCCACCTGCCCGGTGGCGGCCGTCGTGCAATCACGTGCCTGAGGCGTGCGCAGGCCTACCGGCCGTCGCGCCGGCACGCGACCGCGCGAGCCCGGCGCACCGGACGCCGCCGCCGGGATGCCACTCCAACACGGGTGCGGCGGCGTGGCCGTGCTCCTCATACCGGGGGACACCGGGACACCGGGACACCGGGACACCGGGACGAGGCCGCCACAGGCGTGCCGGGTGCACACGCACGTCTCCCCTGGCCCGGCGTACGGCACCCGTGGCGGACCACCTCGCCCGCCGATCCCGTCGAGGCGGCGCCCCGCAGACGGGCCGGCCAGGCGAGGGTCACCCGCAGGCCGCCCGCCCCCGGCCGGAACCGGTCGCCCACCCGGACCTCGCCCGGCACCGCCAACGATTCCGTGCCCGGCGCAGCCAGCCGACGCACAGACATCTCCCCGGCCACCAGCCCGGCCAGCAGGCGGCATCCATCTCCGTAAACCAGCCGGACACCCGGTCCTCCGCCGTCGCGTCGTCGGCCAGGACCAGCCACGGATGCATCTGCTGCGTATGCCAAGAGCCGGCGACGACCACTGTGCCGCAGCGTGAGCGCCCACGAGGGCGGGCCTCGCACTTGCCGGACCCGGAGTCCGAGCGTCCGGGTTCAGCCGCCGCCGGCACTCGGAGCCTGACCGACCTGGGCGCCGACGCTACTGACACACTCCGCGCCGTGCTCGTCTCGATGGGCTGACTGGGAGCAGGAGGGGATGGCCGGGCAGCGCCCGGCTCAGCGCAGTTGCTTCAGCAGCCACGGGAAAAAGACGGTCTCAACGCTGGTTCCCATGTCCACGAGGTCGAGGCGGCCCGCGGGCACCATCTCCACGGGATGCTCGACCGCGCTTGACTCCGGGACCCCGACGACACCGGGAGCGCCTGCCGAGTCGTGATCACCGAATAGTTCGGGTGAGGCTCTTGAGCCAGATCGCCGAGGCGCGCCGGTGGAGTCCGGCGAGGTAACTGTCCGGGGGCTTGTCCGCCCGGCGGCGAACACTCCGAGCATCCGGGCCACCCGTACCACCGCACCGGGGTGTGGCTGGCTGGCCAACGTCAACGCCACGACCGACGCCACCCGACCGACTCGCCGCGCTCACCGAACCGGGAGTGCGATGGGCGCGGTAGGAATGGCAGGGAGGCAAGTCCCTCCCCGTACGCCGTGCCATCCGTCTGGGGAACGGCACGAGCCTGCACCGGGTGAAGGACACGTTCGCAGAATTCCATGGAGTGACATTGACATCCTTCGAAACCCAGACGCCGCCGCCTCCTGAAGCACCCTCGCCAGTGCCCGCGCGGCGCACCCCGCTCGCCATGGTCGCCGTCTACGAGTTCGCGCTGACCACCGGCTTGCTGTTCATCGTGGTCACCACCGCGCGGTGGATGGCCGGTCCCGGCACTCCGCTGGCCGGTCTGCTGCCCACGCTCGCCTCCCAGCTGGTGGTGATGGGCCTGCTGGTCGGTGTCATCGTGACAGCCGTGCTCGGCCCGTCCATGCGCCACGAGACCGCCGGTCACCTCAACCCGGCCGTCAGCATCGGCCTGTGGCTGCTGCGTTTCTTCCCCGGCAAAGCGGTGTTGCCGTTCGTGGTGGCCCAGCTGGCCGGCTCGGTGGCCGGTGTGGCCCTGGCCGATCTGGTGTGGGGCGACGCCGCCCGGAAGGTCGGCTACGCGGTGCTGACGCCCGCCCGGGGATGGGGTTCGGGTGCCGTGTTCGCTGTGGAGGCCGCGGCCATGGCCGTGATCATGCTGATCGTGGCGTTCTTCGGCACCCGCCCCCCGCTCCTACGGTTCCTGCCGCCGGTGATCGGCACCTGTGTCACCGCCGCCATCGTCTTCCTCGGACCGCTGTCGGGCGGCGGCGTGAATCCCGCCCGGCAGTTGGGGCCGGCCGTGTTCTCAGCTTCCACCGGACATCTGTGGGCGTACCTGCTCGCGCCCGTCGTCGGCGCCGCGGTCGCAGCGGCCCTCGCCCCCTTGCTGCGGCGCCGTTGATCGGTGTTCATGAGTACGAGCACTGCCTGAGGGGCCCGCGGCCGCGCACAGCCGGCCAGGCCGATCCGAGATGCCCGTGCGGGCTCGTTCGAGTGAACGCGGTGTGCGCGGCACGGCGCCGGGCCGTCGGTTGGTCATGTCGGCGGACTGCAGGCGGGTTCAGCGGGCGTCCTGCGTGCTGATCCCGCACGGTGCCTGGTTGGGGGCTGGCCATCACCGCCAGCCAGGACCGCTGGCTCTACCCCGCCTTCGTCGTCCGCAACACCGGCCAGCGCACCATCGGCACCATCGGCACCATCAAGATCGTCTTGGCAGTCCCCGAAGGCATGCGGGTTCACCGAAGACCGGGTCGCCTTCACCCACTGGGACGACGAGAACCACGAAATCGTCGCCCTGGGCGTACTCTCCGCCGACCACCGCACTCTGACCTGCCCCGCCGGACTCGGCGGTCTTCTCGGCCTTCAGGCTCCCGAGGGCGAGGGGGGGTCAGCAGTCGTCGCCGCTGCGCAGCATCCGTACGGTGCCGGTGACGCGGGCCTGGAGGGCAGCGTGCAGGCGGAGGGCGCCTGACGGCAGGAGCAGCTGTTCGGCTTCGGCCGGGTGCGCCCACGTGTGTGCTTCGAGCTCGCCTTCGGGCAGGCGAACCGGGGTGCTGGTCGGGACGGTGCCGGCGTCGAAGACGAAGTTGACGGCGGGGCCGCCCAGACGGGCTCCGGTCGGGGACCAGGAGACGGTCAGGATGCCGAGCATGGGCCGGTCGAGGCCGGTCTCCTCGGCGAGCTCGCGGCGGGCACAGGTTTCAGGGTCCTCGCCGTGGTCGACGGTGCCGCCGGGAAACTGCCAGCCCGCGCGGTACGTCGGCTTGACGATCAGCACGCGGCCTTCGTCATCGGTGACGAGGACGCAGGTCCCGGTGTAGGGCCGGGCGATGGCGGCGAGCCACTCCTCCCGGGGGAGGAGTGGTCGGGGCTGCTCTGTGGGCACGGCTCTCCTCGCGATCAGGGGGTGGGTGACGTGAGTTTTTTGACCGAGGGCCCGCACCGTGTGGGGGTGCGGGCCCTCGGGCCGCCTTGGCCGGCCGGGTCGTGAGCGCTTCGTGGATGGCTGGGTCAGTCTCCGGAGACGCGGGCCAGGGCGCCATGAGGGTTGCGTTCGTAGGTCCGTGCGCTGTTCTTGAGGAGCTTCTGCTCGACTTCGGTGGCGAGGTCGATGCCGGTCATCTCGGCGAGGGCGGCGACGTAGGGGACGACGTCGGCGAGTTCCTCTCCGAAGTCGGGCAGGCTCCTGCGCCAGGCGGTGAAGGCTTCGCCGACCTCAGCGTTGAGGAGGCCGAACTCCAGTGGCACATCGGTGGTGTTGAAGCCCTTCTCGACCTTGTTCTCCCAGGCGGGTTTCTGGGCTTCGCGGATGTCCATCGATGCCTCCGTGCGTGAGGTACAGGTGATGCCGCAGGAGCCTAGCGGGGGCGCATCGCCCTACGTTCCGCTACGGCGATTCTCGTCCATGAGGCTGAGTACCGCCCGGTGTCGCGTGGATCGTGAGGACGCTCGTGTGAACGGCGATGGTGCGGAACACCTTGTCGTACGCGGCAACGAGGGCGGCCGGTTCGGGGAGCTGCGGGGCCTCACCGTCGCGGGCGAGGAGCCGGGTGCGTATGAGATCGGGGGTGGCGGTGAGATGGATGAGGGCGCCCTTGCGGGTGGTGACGAGGTCGACCAGTCCAGCGCCTGCGGCCAGGTGATGCGACTGCGGCCGCGGTGGAGGGGCCGTAGGCGAGTTCGCTGATGAAGCAGCGGTCGAGGATGAGCTTTGGGAGGCGCCGTAGTCGGCGTGGCGGGCGGTGAGGGTGTCGTCGTCGCCGTAGGTGAGGGTGAAGGCGGCGGACGGTCCGGTGCCGATGTCGAGGGCGGACCAGTCCATGCTCGGGTGCCGCTGGTGGTCGGGGAGGGCGGCGAGATCCCGGCCGACGACGGACACCAGGCTGGTACGGGCGCCGGCGCGCGCGGCCGCGAGGGCGGCGTGAAGGACGGCGCCGCCGAGCCGGCACCCGGGATGCTGCCGACCGTGGCGGCCCATTGAAACGGCCCGAGGCCGGCCGGGTTACGGGGCGGAGCTTTAACGCCACGTCGGTGCCACCGCAGCCGGCGGCTATGTCCAGCAGCCGCTGCTGCTCGTTTCCGTCGACGACGAGGCCCCAGCGGGGCAACAGGGGCGGGCTGACGTCAGTTGTCGTCGCGGCGCCCTTGATACCGCCACGCCACTTCGAGGCAGGCCATTTCCTCGTTGCGGAAGCCGGGCCGCGGCTGGCCCAGACGGTCTGCACCTTCCATGCACCGCTCGTCGTTGTGGAGTGCGAGACCGGACACGGCAACAAGCCGTGGAGGTGAGCGCCCATCACCGGAACCCGGTGGTTTCCGCGATCCCGGTGATGCGCTCGGCTGCGTCAGTTTGATGGTGGCCGTCCGGTCGTGGGCTCAGCCGAGGGCGCGGTCGAGATTGAAGGCGGCGCTGATCAGCGCAAGGTGGGTGAACGCCTGGGGGAAGTTGCCGAGTTGTTCTCCGCTGCGGCCGATCTCCTCGGCGTAGAGGCCGACGTGGTTGGCGTAGGTGAGCATCTTCTCGAAGGCCAGCCGGGCTTCCTCCAGGCGTCCGGCGCGGGTGAGCGCCTCGACGTACCAGAAGGAGCAGATCGAGAACGTGCCCTCGGAACCGGCCAGGCCGTCCGGGCTGGCCTGCGGGTCGTAGCGGTAGACCAGCGAGTCGGAGACCAGATCCGTGGTGAGTGCGTCGAGGGTCGAGAGCCACTTGGGGTCAGTCGGTGAGATGAACTTGGCCATGGGCATCATCAGCACGGAGGCATCGAGCACGTCGCCGCCCAGGCCCTGGACGAAGGCTCCGCGCTTCGCCGACCAGCCCTCGCGCATGATCTGCCGGTAGATCGCGTCCCGGCTCTGCTGCCAGCGGGGAAGGTCGGCCGGCAGCCCGCGCCGGTTGGCCATGCGGACGGCCCGTTCGATCGCCACCCAGCACATGAGCCGCGAGTAGACGAAGTTCCTGCGGCCTCCCCGGGTCTCCCAGACGCCCTCGTCGGGCTGGTCCCAGTGGTCGCAGAGCCAGTCCACCACGGCACCGACCTCGTCCCAGTGGTCACTGCTGATGGGCTTCCCCCACTTGTCGTACAGGTAGACGGAATCGATCAGCGCGCCATAGATGTCCAGCTGGAGCTGACCGGTGGCGGCGTTCCCCACCCGCACCGGCGCCGATCCCAGGTGCCCCTCCAGGTGGGACAGCTCCGACTCGGGCAGGTCACTGCGCCCGTCGATGCCGTACATGATCTGCAGCGGACCGAGGGGGCCGGCCCCCGGCTCGATGCACCGCTCGGACAGGAAGCCCATGAACGCCTCGGCCTCCGAGGTGAAGCCCAGGCGGAGCATCGCGTAGACGCAGAAGGCGGCATCGCGGACCCACACGTACCGGTAGTCCCAGTTGCGCTCACCGCCGACCCGCTCGGGCAGGCTCGTCGTGGGCGCGGCGACGATCGCACCCGTCGGTGCGTAGGTGAGCAGCTTCAGCGTCAGCGCGGACCGGTTCACCATCTCCCGCCAACGGCCGCGGTAGCGCGAGCGGCTCAGCCAGCGGCTCCAGAACCGGACCGTCGCCTCGAACTGCTCCTCGGCCTCGGCGCGTGGACAGGCCTGCGGGCGGAGGTCATCGGTGATCCGGTCGAGGGCGAACACCGCGGACTCGCCTTCGAGGAGTTTGAAGTGCGACGAAACGTCCGTGCCGTCGGCTTCCAGCGGCGCGGTGGAGGACAGCGCCAGCGACAGGGACGGGGACTCGAAGACGGCTTCGTGGGCCTGCGCGCGCACGGTGTGCGGTTCGGCGCCGTAGCCGAAGCGGGGAGCGATCCGGGCCCGGAACGGCAGGGTGCCCCGGACGCAGATCACCCGCCGGATCAGCCGGTGCCGGGACGCCTCGCGGGATTCGTCGACGACCGGCATGAAGTCCTGGATCTCCGCCACCCCGTCGGCGGCGTAGAACCGCGTGATCAGCACGTTGGTGTCGGGGAAGTAGAACTGCCGCGTACGCGCCGGCACGTCGGCGGCGAGCTCCCAGGACCCGCCCCGCTCGGCGTCGAGGATCGACGCGAACACACTCGGCGCGTCGAAGCGGGGGCAGCAGTACCAGTCGATCGTGCCGTTGGTCCCGACGAGCGCGGCGGTGCGGAGATCACCGATCAGACCGTGCTCGGAAATCGGCAGATAGTGCGAGCCGTCCACTGCCCCGGGTCCGTTCCCGAACTCCATGCCGGCCTCCCTACCGTTTGGCCACAGCCAGGTGCGGGGATCAATAAGCCTCCTTAATGGTAGATCGCCCTCGAATGCCAGGACAGAGACCCAAAGCCGCCACCTGCGAACAATTGTTCGCATTACGCCTGCCGGTCTGCACATCTGCCGGCCTTAACCCTGGAAGATCCCCTGGCCGCGACCTCGGACACGCTCGCCACCCCGCTTTCACAGGCATTCTCGGTACCGGCATACGAATCACCTCATTCCGGCGACGCCTCCTCACGTGCCACGCGGTAACCCTCAGACGGAACCGTGGAAGCACGCGCGGAATACACCTCAACCGAGCTCGGCGACGGCAGCACCTTCCCGACCGCCGGCCACCTCGCCGCCTACGCGGGCCTCGCCCCGCCGACCAGGAGCCCGGGCTCCTCAATCCGCGGTGAACAACCGGCCAGACGAGGAAACAAGCAGCTCAAACGGGCCCTTTTCCTCTCCGCCTTCGCGGGCCTGGGCGACCCGGCATCGCGGGCCTACTACGGCAAGAAGATCGCCCAGGGAAAACACCACGCCCAGGCCCTGCTCTGCCTCGCCCGGCGCCGGGCCGATGTCCTGTTCGCCATGCTCCTTCTACGAACCCCAACCCGTCCGAGCGACTTGAGATCTACTTGCCCTCCGCCCAAGCCCATGGTCAGCTTCGGGCATGGGGGACGAGAATTCCGAGCACCTGGCACTCATCCGTCGCTGGCTCGCGGGTGAAATCGTCAACAACACCGTCGGCATCAAGATTGTCGGCGGCCCTTTCGACGGGCGGACCAAAATCGTCGAGCTCAGCCAGGCAGGACTGCCGCCCGCAGGCTTCCGAGGCCGACACCACCACCGAAGGCTGACGCCGCCGAGCCTCCACCGCCCCGCAGGTACTTGCCCGAACCATAGGGGCCCCCGCGAGACGGCCCAGGCGTGCTATGGGCCTTTCTGCCATCCCCTCGCTCTACAGCGCCTGCGCGCTCTCCGCCATGCAAACATTCCGAGTCAGTCGGCTTGCCCGTGTCGGCCGAGTACACCACGCTGAGCCCCGAGCACGAGGACTACCGGCGAGCCCATATCGCGCACCGACGAGTTTCCCGCACCGCGCTGGTCCATACGCCGGACACCCACGGACGGAAGGCTGGGCCATGCGGAAACTGATCTACGGCATGAACCTGACCCTGGACGGCTACATCGCCGCGGCCGGCGACGACATCGGCTGGAGCGGACCGCCGAGCCACGAGCTGTTCCAGTGGTGGCTCGACCACGAGCAGGCGAGTGGCCTGTCGCTGTACGGGCGCAAGCTATGGGAGACGATGAGCTCCTACTGGCCGACCGGCGACCAGCAGCCCAACGCCACCCCGCCGGAGATCGAGTTCGCGCGGAACTGGCGGGACACGCCGAAGGTGGTGTTCTCCTCGACGATCGACGAGGTCGACTGGAACACCCGCCTGGTCACCGGCGACGCGATCGCCGAGATCACCCGGCTCAAGGCCGAGGACGGCGGCCCGATGAACATCGGCGGCGCAACGCTTGCCGGGGCGGCCATGCGCGCCGGGCTGATCGACGAGTACGTGATCGCCGCCCATCCGGTCCTGGTGGGCGGCGGCACGCCGTTCTTCACCGCGCTGGACAGCTGGGTGAACCTGAACCTGGTGGAGACGCGGACGTTTCCCGGCGGCGTGGTCCTGACCAGGTACGAGACGAGGCGCTGAGCAGCTTCCCGCTGTCTCACGGCTTGAATGGGTGTTCCTCTCACCGTCGCGGCGATCCCCCACCACACACTCCCAAGCCCACGAGCGATGCCCCGTGAGCCCACGGTGTCAGCGGGCTTCCACCAGGGCACCAGCATCAGAGCCCAATCTCCCATCGACTCGCGGCCGACGCCCGGGGGCGCACTCAGGCCGTGTCCGGTCGGGTCCGTCTTTCGGGGCCGGCGAGCCGTTCGGGACGTCGGGCTCGGGGAACACTCGGCGGCTGAGCCCACGCATCGCGGCCGTCCCACCGTCTGCCGTTCCACCGCCTGCGCGGTGGACAGGTCCGGCGCACGTCGAGAAGCAGCACGCGGCGCTGCGCCGCCTCTGCTCCTGCATCATCGGTGGGGGCCGCCTGCCTCTTCAGCCGTATACGGGCGGAGAGTCGGTCGCGGCGCTGCTTCTGTTCCCGATCCACCCGTCCACCTTCTCCGGGGGTGACGCTCGCGGCTACACGGGCTACCGGACCCGTCTGGCAGGCCGGTCCCGGGCTGCCGCAGTATGACCCCGTGAACCTCATTTCCCGATGCCGTGACAGCACCACCGCAACCGACCTTGTGCGGACCCGGCTGATGGCGGCCGCGGCCGCGGTGGTGACCGTGGGCGCGGGGCTGGGACTCCGGACCGTGGCGGCGGGAAGTGTGGCCAAGTACGGCGGAGACGCGCTGTACACGGTCCTGCTGCTGGCCCTCACCGTTCTCGTCGCGCCCCGTTTGACCCCTCTGCGCGCGGCCGGGACCGCGCTGGCTGCCAGTTGGGCCATCGAATTCCTCCAGCTGAGCGCCGTGCCGGCGGAGCTCTCCCGGCACAGCGCTGTGGCCCGCCTGATTCTCGGTTCCACCTTTAACGCGCCTGACCTGTTCTGGTACATGGTCGGTGCGGCGGCGGGCTGGCTCGTCCTCGCTGCACTGAGGCCGCACCACCCTGTGGCTGCCGGGTTCGCCCGAGCGTCGCCCCGGCCGCGCCCATGAGCCGGGCGGTGGCCACGCATGGGGTGGGCCGGACACGGCCCGGCTCAGTCCCGGGGCCGGCTCGGTGATGTATGGGAGCTTGCTGGTGGGTGCCGAAGTCGTTGTCCTCCGCCTGCGCACGTAACGACGGCTGCGCGGCGCCCCACCCGGCCGAACCGGCCCCGGTCCAGCGGACCCTTGGAAGAAGGGGGGACGATGCGTAAGGGAGGTTCTGGGGTGATGCTCAGGCTGCCGGTGGAGCCGATGCTGACGCAGGTCGCCGAGGCCGTGCCGGTCGTGCAGTGGCCAACGCGCACCCGAGCTTTTGAGGCCTGCGGGCCCTCCTCGCACCAGGCCATCAGCTGGGAGGTGAGGAAGTCCGGGTAGCGCACCCAGAAGTCCAGCTTCTGCAGTCTTACCTGTGTGCGAACAACACCGGCCGTCTCGCCCGGTACCTCACAATCCGGGGTCGGATCCTGCGCTGCTGCCTCGATCAGCAGCAGCAACCGCACGGCAGCCTGCCGGCGGCTCGCTTTGCGTACGGTCGGCCCCTGGTTCCACTCACGCGCCCCTGCCCAACCTTCAGTGCCAAAAGGACATCCTTGCAGGCCGAGTGCCTCGCCACCCAGGGCCGGAACAAACTCTCCGCACGAGACGTGCCCGTCAACGTTGCGCGCTTGCCGGGCCGGACGATTGCGGCGGCCTCTTCTGGGACGCCCGACTCTTCTGCGGCTCGACAACTCGACTGTCGTCGTACACGGGTGGTCTTCCCCGAGGTCGTCAGGTGGTTCGACCCCAAGGTCGGGACGGCCGCCCTCGACGACACCGGCTGTGGCCTCACCCGGACCTGACCCCACGCCCTCGTGATCATCCATGCGCCGGAGAGCAGCCGACCTCCTGCGCTGCGAGGTCTCGGCGGATACACCTCGCCGGATTCCGCCCCGAGACCGGCGCGGACGGTGGGGGCGACGCCGCCCCGGTGAGGGATCGGGTGCGACGTCCGAGGCGGGAGGCCACACCGGGAGTGAACCCACCCGTCTTCCCCTCGGCCTGGACCACCTCGGCCCCCAGACGGGACTCGACGTACGCACGGACCCCGGAGGGCAGGGACGCCCACTCCGGCCGGACGGAAGCAGCAGCCGTCGACGTCCCTCTGGAAGCGGGGGTGCCGGTACGGTAGCGCTCCGCCCAGGCCGAGCGCGCCACAGATTCGCCCGGGCCGTGTCAGCAGATGCGGCCGACGTGGATGACCACGATGTCTCCCCCAAGGGCCGGATGCAGGGCCGCGGGGTAGGGGGACGCGCCAGCTGTCAGGGGCGGGGGCTAGGGTCGGCGGCGTACCACCACCAGCAGCAGGAGACCCCATGCCGTCAGGGCACACGCAGCAGGACACCGCCCAGGCCCGGCCGACCGGGCCCAGGCCGCTGGCACCGATCCCCTTCGACGTCGAGGCAGTCTTTCCCGAGCTGACCGGTACGGCCCGCGAGGTCACCCTCCTCTACCCCCGGGCAGGGCAGCCGGGCCCCGGCGACAGCTCCGTCGGCGGGCCGCTGCTGTGGCCGGCTGACGAGCCCTGGCCGATGTGCGCCGAACCGGACCACTACAAGCCGCTCGGCGCGCCCGTCGGGCCCGAGCCGGTCGCGATGGTCCCAGTGGTCCAGCTCTACGCCCGGGACGTGCCCGGCCTCGACTTCCCCGCCGGCACAGACCTGTTGCAGGTCCTGTGGTGCCCGCTCGTTCACGAGGACGGCCAGTACGCGGCCAACCCCAGCCTCCACTGGCGCAGCACGGCGTTGACGGCGGTCGACGCGGCTGCCGGGGAGCCTCCCCGCCCGCATACCGCGGAGGGGGACTACCTGCCTCGTCCGTGCACGGTGTCCCCCACTCCGGCTGTGGAGTACCCGAACTGGGATCTGCCGGAGGGGCTCAGCGAGCTGCTGGAGGAGCGGTTCGAGGCCCTGGAGGAAGAGCGGGGCTTCGACTACTTCGAGGTGGCCACCACGCAGCAAAGCAAGGTTGGTGGCTACCCGGGGTGGACTCAGGGGCCCGACTGGCCCGACTGCGCGGGCTGCAGCACCCGCATGGAGCACCTGCTCAGCGTCACCGCGACGGAACCGGGCATGGGCTGCTGGCTCCCCCTGGACGACCGCGACCCCCGCCAGGACCGTGCCGAGGTCCCGTCCTGGCGGGCTGAGGCGGACCCCGCCGCCTTTAACGCGTTCGGGCACGGCATGGGCCTGGGCGACCTCGGCGGGATGTACTTCTTCGTCTGCCGCATCTGCCCGGACACCCCGTACGCCCACCGCTACGACTGCTGAGCCCGGCCCGGTCTGCTCGTGCGGGCAGCGACACGCTGCACGAGCTCCACGATGGCCAGTTGGGGGGTTGGCGTGGATACAGCTCGGCGGGGGGAAGGCGTCGCTGACGGCCAAGCCGTCAGCGACGCGCAGCCAGCCCTGGGGCCACAGGTCGGGGCGCGGGGTCGGCTTCCGTCTCCGGCGTGCCGATGGAACCAACACCTCCCCTGGTAGATGTGTCGAATCGGTGTTCAACCATCCATCCGTTTCTACTTCCGAGTGGCATTCCCGGCGCCCCCGCGCTGGAATCGTTGCCGACACCCGCCGACATTTTTTCTTGCGTGAGCGATGACGTGTCTGTTCGGGGTCCGGCCGGTGGGGCCGTGCGCCCGTGCGACTTCTGTGGTCACCTCGTCGTGATCCACTCGATCGACGGCGGTCGGCGCGCCGAATGGTCCGGGATGCGGGGTTTCGCGGCGTCGGGCTTCAGGCCGTTCACGCCGCAGCCGCGCCGAGGCGGGGGTCGGAGGGACTGATGTCGGATCAGCATCCGCCCCCCGCCTCGGCCGAAGCGGCAGGTGACTCCGCGCCATCACCGTTTGCCTCGAGAGTTCACCGCGGTCTAATATCGTCACCATGACGATAACGACAGCGATCTCCGCTCTCTGCGCCCATCGGGCCACGGGTACCTCAACCCGTCGGCAAGCGGCCGGACATGACGTCGACCGTGGGCCCGGAGCCGTGCCGGCTCGTGGACCGGGACGCCCGCCGGAGACCGGCCAACCGGTGGCGAGCGATGGGGACCAAGTCCATGCCGTATCGTCATTCCGTTCAATGGGCTTGGCGCGCGAGGAGCGGGCATTGGAGACGCACGGCGCGCTTGGGGCGGTGTCGTTATCAGTCGCGTCGTGATCACGCGAACTCCCCCCCTCATCCCAAGAACGCATCCCGCTAGGAAAACTCTGTGCGCCACGTCAGTCCGCCCCCGCTCTCCGCTCTGCACCCCGCCCTCCTCGACTGCCTCTCTGAAATGCGTTCGGCCCGAGCGTTCGACGCAGCCGACTACGTCCGCGAGAAGTGCCGGGTCCTGAACGGGTACTTGCAGCACAACAGACTCGACTCCGTCGTCGTGGGCATATCCGGCGGTGTCGACTCGGCCGTCGTGCTGGCCATCGCGGAGGCTGCCCGTAAAATCCCCGGCTCGCCGCTCGTGAACGTCGTTCCGGTGATGGCGCCGATCTACGACACCTCCGCAGCGACAGGGCAATCCGACGGGGTGAACCGCAGCCGGGAGGTCTGTGATGCGTTGGGCCTGACCCCCCTGTTGGTCGACCTGACCGGGGCGCACTCGGCCCTCAAGAGCGCAGTGGACGCGGATCTGCCTCGGGCCGGCGCCGGTTGGGCCTCAGGACAGCTCGCCAGTTACATACGGACGCCGGCCTTCTACTACGCCGTCAGCACGCTCACCGAGCGCGGGCACGCCGCCATCGTGCTGGGGACCACGAACCGCGACGAGGGCGCCTACCTGGGCTTCTTCGGCAAGGCTTCCGACGCGATGGTCGACGTTCAGCCCATCAGTGACCTGCACAAAAGCGAGGTGTACGCGCTGGCTCGCCACCTGGAACTGCCTCGCTCCGTCATCGATGCCATTCCCACGGGTGACATGTACGACGGGCGCACGGACGAAGACGTCTTCGGAACCCCGTACGACTTTGTCGAGCTTTATCTCAACTGGCTCACACTCCCGTCCGACGAGAGGCAGATACGAAAGACGGGTTGGCCGGAATCAGCCCACCTTGAATTCCAGGAAATGGCAACCCGCCTGGAGTCTCTCCATTCCTTCAACGCACACAAGTACGCGGCCAGCAGTCCGGCCATACACCTCAATGTGTTGCCCTCTGCCGTCCCGGGCGGTTGGAGTCACGGCCACGGCACCGCCCGGGCGGAGGACTGAAAATGGCAGGAATGGCGGTCAATCCCTTTCGCCTTTCCCGGGACACGGAGCTGGGCATCTCGGCCGGCGGGTCATGGGCCCCGACCGTGTCAGAACTTCCGCACGTCGATGCCAAAGTGATCGGGAATTTTCTCACTTCGGCCGAAGTGGAGCTCCTCTCGGCTGAGCTCGCCGCCCAGCGCCTTGTTCCGACGGGACGGGACGGCATTCTGTCCCATTACTCCCCGGGCGATCCGGTCGGTTCTCTGCGCGCTACGGCCGACTCCGGCGCCCTGGCTGCAGAATTTTACCGACGACTCCAGTCGTGCCTGTCGCTGGAGGTGAAGCCCGATGATCCGACCGATTCGGAGGGGATGTCCTGGAAGCCGCTGTCCGTCAATCCGAGGATGCGATTCATCAGGTACGAGCGCGGCGGACTTCTCGTCCCGCACTACGATGCGCCCTACCGGGCCCCGGACGGAACACGAACCCTCCTGACGGTGGTCCTCTACTTGTCGTATGAGGCAGTGGGGGGAGAAACGCGGTTCATCGCCGACAAGCAGAACGACCTTGCTTTTGCACAGCGAGACTTTTCGGACTGGCAGCGGGCCGCGAAGCCCGAGGAGATACTGACTGCGCACCACCCCGTACCGGGCGATGCACTTCTCTTCTGGCATCGAACACTTCACGACTCGGCCCCCCTCCTCGAGGGCACGAAGACAATTCTCAGAACCGATGTGCTCTATAAGCCGACAGGCCCGGCTTAAAGCAAGAGGAAATCGCCGTCGCCAGGGGGACCACGTGGCACTCGCATCATCGATGGTCGTGTCCGCGGAGGAGGAGCACGCATGGCGTGACCCCTTCTACCGGGACGTGATCACGGAGTGGGGCGCATCAGCGCTGCAGAGCACCGGATATTTTGACGACGGGGCAACTCAGGAAGACCTTCAGGAAGCAAAACTTGAGCCGTTCTTCTGCACGCCGGTTCACAAACTGACCAGAAGTACGGGCCGAGCCAGGCCCCTCGTCCTGCTGGCCACCGGGGCGTTCTCTCCGATTCATCAGGGACATGTGGACATGTTGCTGAGCGCGCGCCGGGCGCTTGAATCGAATGGAGAGCACGTAGCAGGCGCCTACCTGTCTCCCAGTCACGATCGTTACGTATCGGTCAAGCTGTCCCATGAGGCGGTGCCGGCAGATGAACGCCTCGCGCTTGTCCATGACAGGATCTCGCAGCATGACTGGATCATGGCTTGCCCGTGGGAATCGAAGTGGGTGGCCAACCCCATAAATTTCACGACGGTCCTGCTCCGTCTCCAGAACCACCTGCGCCGGTCATGGGACGAAGAATGCGAAGTGGTGCTGGTCGTCGGGGCCGATAATTCAGAATTTGCCCGATGCTTCGTCAGGCACGGCCGCTGCGTGATCGTCGCGCGAGGAGGCTGCGAAAGTCAGCTCGCCCAAGTCTTGGAAGACCCCAAGATGGAATCTGCAATACACGAAAAAAGGGTGATCGCCGCCCCCGCTTTCCCCAGGTCGATTTTCATGTCTTCCACGAAGATCCGCGCCGCGGCAGCGGAAACCCCCGCAGCAGCAGAGAGTGCATCCGGTCGGTGCGGCGGCGCTGTCAGAACTCAAGCCGTTCGCCGATACGCCGTGCGGGACGATCTGGAGTGGGCTACAAGACGTTGGCGTGAGTCGGTGCCCAGAAGGGTCCTTGAGCCTGCCCTGGCCGAGTTCAAATACAGCGTCCTCAAAAGCATACAAGCCGGTCTGCTCGGTGCCGGAGGGCCGCGGGTCACGGTCGACCTCTTGAGCCATGAAAAGCAGAGGGAGGTGGCCCGCGAGCTCTGCGTCGGCAAGGTTGTCGTTTCTCTGGACACCTCGACTCCGGCAACCCATCGACTGGGCATATCACGAGTCTTTCACCCGTTCGATGTGCAGCTGCACTCGCATGGAATAGTCGCGCGCCCGGGATGGCCCAGTCCACAGGAGCAAGTGGGGGCGATTGCGGCCAAGTCGGTCGTCCTCATGGACGACGACATTTGGACGGGCGCCACCATCGACTACGCCTCGGCGCTACTCGAAGGCGCCGGCATAGAGATATCGCGTACGGTTTCCCTGATGTCCGCAATCGAACCGGACAAACCTCGGCCGATGGACCTCATCGATCTGAGGGACCTCCTTGTAGGTGCCGACGACAGCGGTCTCGTGGTTCAGGACTCCGGCGGTCTCGTCACCCGGGCGCCTTACCTGCCGCCATTTGTGGATCTCGGCTCCAGAGCCTCCATCCCTCCGGCAGAGGTGCGAGGTCTTGCCTACCGGCTGTGGTCGGCGAACGCCACGTTCTTCGCCAGGACCGGGCTGCGCGTAGGCGATGCGTGCGCAGCCGTGCGCCAGTTCCTGCACTCGCTCGGGCATGCCGATGGAGAGCTTTTGTCGGAAGTGTGCGACAGATATCGACGGCGTATGTCGGAGCTTCCGTTCGCCGCCGGAGCCCATGTACACCAGATGCTGAGGAATCCCCTTTCATGACCGGTCGGATCGGTCCCGAGTGCACTCCCCGCCCGGCGGGAGCCGGCCGCATGACGCTCGGTCACCACACGGGACACGCCGCGAGTCGGCCGGCAGGCGGCGGGCGTGAAGGAAGACGACCTTCGCTCCGCCTGTCACCTCTTTCTCGACCGGCCCACCGGCCGGTTCCTCGTCTGGGCGGTCCTGACCGCTGGTGTCGTGTTCTTCCTCGGTGTCCTCGATGGCCTTGCGGAACTCGATGGCGACCAGGTCGGTGCTGACCGAGCCGATCCCCAGCACGGTGGTGATCCCGGCGACGACCGCGTGGGCAGACAGTTGACGGTGCAGCAGCAGGACCTCGATCAGCAGCCGGATCCCTTCCCCATCGCCGGCCTTCTGCTTCGCGGCCGCCCAGAGCGCTTCGTGGGTCTTGGTGAAGCCGCCCTCGGCCCTGGCCTGGGCCAGCGCCGAGGCTCCAACGAACGCGCCGGGCTTGACCAGCAGGATCTCCAGGTAGTGATCCTCCAGGATGTCGTGGAAGGTGTAACGGCGGGTCAGACGCGGGTGGCGGGCCGCCACGACGTGCCAGCCGCCGTAGATCCACAGCTCGTTCGCCTTGAGCTTCACCCGCACCTTCAGGCGGCCGATGAACTTTGCGGGCACCGAGTAGTAGCACTGGCCGACCGTGACCCGGCCGTTGCGATGAACCGCCGGCGTCAGGTCAATACCGCAGTCGGTAGCCGTCCGCCGGCAGTGGATGGAGCAGTGCCCGTTCCTGCTCGAAGTCGAAGCCGAAGCCGATCGAAGTCGGCCGTCCGTGGACGTGCCGGGCATCCTCGGCTGCGTCGATCACCGCCAGGCGCTCGTTCAGCTGCGGGAGCCCGGAGGATAGTGGAAATCAGGGGTTGGTTGCGGTGGGGAGGGCTTGCCTGACGGCGCAGTACCAGTTGGCGGGGCCGGTGGGGCAGTTGGTGGCGTTGACGTCGCGGGAGGGTGCGTATTCCCATCCTGCGGCGCCGGCGAATCCGGGGTACCTGTTGGCGAGGCTGCGCAGGGTGTTCTGGAGGGTCGGCATTTCGACGAAGCCGGAGCAGTTCAGGTTGGAGTTGGTGATGGCGGCCGCCACGACTTTGGACGCGGGGAACTGGTTCTGGATGATGGCGTCGTAGTCGCTGGTGTCGGCGAGGCTGCCGTTGTCGCAGTAGAACTGGGCGTTGTACCAGTTGATCTTGGATCCGACGTTGGCTTCGAGGGTGCGGTAGTCGACGTCGGGGAGCCGGCTGCCGGCGGCTGCCGTGAGGTCGCCTGGAACCGGGGCCAGGGTGATCAGGAAGTTGGGCCCGAAGTCGGTGCGCAGCTGGTTGATGAGTCTTTCTGCCGTGGCCTCGGTGAAGGTCTCTTCGATGTCGAGGTCGATGCCGTCCAGCTTGTAGGTCTTGAGAGCGTCGCGGATCGGTGGGTAGTACATGGCGAAGTCGGCGTCGAGGCGTGTGTACGTGCCGGGTGCGGCGCCGCCGAGGAGGGCGGTGACCTTGACTCCCTTGGCCTGCAGGGCGGCAACGTCGCGCCACATCGGGGCGTACTTGGCTGCGGAGGGGGCGTCGTCGTTGAGGGTGAGGATCGGGAACTGCGCGGGGTCGTTGAGGTGGAAAGCGGCCACCTCCACTACGTCTGCGTACCCGGCCAGGGGTGCCGGGGAGACGTACGGGGTGCCGTCGCCTGTGGTGGTACCGGTCTGGTAGAACGCCACCACGTGACGGGGCGCGGTCGTGATCGGGGTGGTGGGCGGCACGGTTCCCCGGGTGACGGTGTGGCCGGTACCGGTGGTGTGGTCGTTGCCGTCGATCAGGTCCCGTCCGGCGATCTTGTTGTTGTCGCCCTTGTTGAGGATCACGACCGTGCCGGAGTCGTCCGGGTCGTCCGCTGCGAGGGCGCCTGCAGAACCGATACCGAGGAGCATGAGCGCTGCCAGTCCGGCGGCGGCTCGTCGTCCGATGTGCTTCATCGAGAGCAGGACCTTTCGTGGGGGTGCCGTGGGCATTGGCGATTCTTCCGAGCCATGCGCAAGGCAGCCCGCGCCCACGCACGCGCTTGCTCAAACGTCCGCACACGATTCCCTGCATGGCCCAGTGAGCACATCCGTGACTGCCCTGCCGGCCGTGAAGCCTGCGGCGGCGGGGCCTCCCCCTGAGTGGTGGACACGCTGATACTGGATCTGCTTGATCCGGAGGAAGCGAGAAGACCGCCGATGGCGATGAGGGACTACTCGG
>NZ_JBIVXV010000030.1:0-86866 GCF_044769385.1 Streptomyces sp. NPDC090445
TTCTCTTCCGGGGGTTCCCGGTGAGGGCGTACTTCCAATAAACCCGACCGGTGGAGACGGGTCACGCCACTCGAACCCGTGGCTTGACGGAAATGACCGGTCTTGGTAGGCGGTCATCTCATTCGGTGAACCCACCGCAGACGACTCGGGACCGGCGACGGCGGCGGTGGCGAAGGCGAAGGAACCGTCTCGACCTGCCACAAGATCAGATAGCGTGCGCAGCCATGGGTGAGCTGATGGTGATCAGGCACGGCCAGATCGACTGGAGCCTGTCGGGCCGGCACGCTGGACGGACGGCCTGACCAGCGCCAAGCCCGATCCCGACCTGCTGGAGTGGGACCACGGCGGCTACGAAGGCCTGACCGCCGAGCAGATCCGCGAGGCGAGGCCGGGCTGGGACCTGTGGCGCGACGGCTCCGCTTGGAACGTCCCGTAGGGCAATGCCGCCGCGTCACATCCGACGTGTGAGGCGCCGGAAGCGGATCCGAAGCACGAGACGACCTCCACAAGGCAGTGCGCTCAGTTGTCGATCAGGCGCCATGCCGTGAGCGCGAGGCGCGCCCGGGTCAGGCCCGTGGGGTCGGTGAGCTCGATGCCCAGGGTCTTCGCGATCTGGTCCAGGCGGCGGGCGACGCTGCTGTGGTGGAGGTGCAGGACGTCGGCGGCCTGGCGCAGGGAGCCGGCGGCGCAGTACGCGTCCAGCGTTTCCAGGTCTTCCGGGGTGCCGGCGATGCGGGCGATCGCGGCGACATCCGCGTTCTCCCGCACGGCCTCCTCCGGGATCCGGGCGAGCAGCGCCAGCGCCCCCAGCTCGTCGTGGTGGACGACCGGTCGGCGCCCGGTGGTGAAGCGCAGGGCGGTGCGGGCCTCCCGCCAGGACCGGTCCGGGCTGTCCGCGGCGCCGATCCCGGCCCGTACGCCCGCCGGGAACCGGGCCGCGTCCACGCACGCGGCCAGGATGACCCCCACGCCGCCGAGCGGTGCCGCCTTCACAGGGCGGTCCGGGCAGACGAGCCCGCCGATCCGGTCGAGCGGCAGCTCCGACCGTACGGCGACGGCCCGGACCGGCGGCCCGGCGGCGGCGAACCCGAGGAGCCGCAACGCCCGCGCCCGGGCGGCCTCGTCGCTGTCGGGGCTGATGACCAGCTCGACGAGGGCGGGGTCGGCCATGGTCGTGCGGGCGGGCCCGTACCGTTCGGCGGCGGCCGCGGCGGCGATCGCGAGCCGGTCCAGCAGCACCTCGTCGAGGGGGCCGGGAGGGCCGGGGCGTTCCAGCCAGACGGTGCCGATCTCCTCCTCGTCGAGGGTGATCGGCGCCGTGGTGGACGCGGCGGCCCGCGGCGCGGAGCCGGGACCGGGGGCGGAGCCGGGCCCGGGGACGGGGACGGGGCTGGGGACGGGGCCGGGGCTGGGGTCGGAGGCGGTACCGGGACCGGGGCCGGTACCAAAGCCGGGCGGAGGTGCCTGGCTGCCGTCGGGCGCGATGCGGATCGCCCGCCCCGTGCCGTGGAGGCGGATCCCGGCCACGCACTCGGCGAGGCCCGCCGAGGCCCGGGCGAGCGCCGGCAAATCGACCCGTCGGCGCATCAGGGTGTCGTAGAACGCGACGATGCGCATGGCGCCGTCGACGTACGGATCCAGTCCCGACAGCCGTACGGCCAGTGCCTCCATGGCACACAGAATAGAAGGGCAGGAGGTCGGGGCAGGGGCGCCGATCGGCGCGCAATCGGTGCGGGACGCGCGACGGTTGGCGGGTGACCGCCCCGGGGCGCGGCCGTGAGGATCGTCGCCATGGACCCCGAACTCGAACCCTTCATCCCGTTCCTGCCCCGGACCGACCTGAACGACCCGGTGGCCACCCGCAAGACGGTCGCCGCGCTGGTCGCCGTGAGCGCGGCGCCGGACACCTCGCGCATGGACGTCGAGGACCGCACGGTGCCCGCGGACCCCGACGTGGCGGTACGGATCTACCGCCCGCACCCTTCGCGGGCACGGCAGGGCGGTGCGGGCGCCGTCGTCTGGCTGCACGGCGGCGGCTTCGTCTTCGGCGACCTGGACACCGAGCACCCGTGGGCGGCCCGGCTCGCGGACGGCTCCGGCGCGGTGGTCGTCTCGGTCGACTACCGCCGGTCGCCCGAGAACCGGTTCCCGGCCGCCCTGGACGACGCGTACGCCGTACTGGGCTGGACCGCCCGACACGCGGCCGAACTCGGCATCGACCCGGCGCGGATCGCGGTCGGCGGCCACAGCGCCGGCGGCGGGCTCGCGGCCGCGGTGGCGCTGCGGGCGCGCGACGAGCAGGGCCCGGCGATCTGCTTCCAGCTGCTCAACCAGCCCGGGCTTGACGACCGGCAGCAGACGTGGTCGGCCCGCAACTTCACTGACACGCCCTGGTTCACCCGCGACAAGACCACCGCCGCCTGGCGGCACTACCTCGGCTCGCAGCCCGCCACACCGTACGCCGCCCCGGCCCGGGCGACCGACCTGTCCGGCCTGCCGCCCGCGTACGTCGCCACGGCGGAGTTCTGCCCGAACCGCGACGAGGACATCGAGTACGCGCTGCGGCTGCTGCAGGCGGGCGTACCGGTCGAGCTGCACCAGTGGCCCGGCACCTTCCACGGGTCGCAGGCCATCCTCTCCGCCGACATCTCGCAGCGGCAGAACGCCGAACTCGCCGGAGCCCTGCGCCGCGCCCTGGCCGCGTGAGCAGCGCACGCCGAGGACGGGCACGGGGGAGAGCCCCCGTCGCCCCCACCCACCACGAAAGGACGCATGCGATGAAGATCCGACGGGCGGTGTGCGCGAGCGCGGCCGCGCTCAGCGTGTGCACGGGCCCTGCGGTCACGGCGGCGGCAGCCCCCGTACCCGCGGCGGCAGCCCCCGTACCCGCGGCGGCAAGCACAAGCGCGGCGGCCGCGCCCGCCCTCCGCTTCGACCCCGCGGAGCTGAGGTCCGCCCTGAACGACGTCCACCGCGCCGGCATGCCCGGGGTGTTCGGCGAGGTGCGCGACTCCGGCCGGACCTGGCGCGGCGCCTCCGGGGTCGCCGACGTCACGACCGGACGTCCCGTCAGGGCCGACATGAAGCACCGTGTCGGCAGCATCAGCAAGACCTTCACCGCCGCCGCGGTCATGCAGCAGGTCGAGCAGGGCCGGATCCGGCTCGACGCGCCGATCGGCGACTACCTGCCGCACCTGGTACCGGGGGAGCGCGGCCGGAAGATCACGGTCCGGATGCTGCTGAACCACACCAGCGGCATCCCCGACTACATCCTGTACGCGTTCCCGTCCCTGCAGGGGTTCCCGTCCCTGCCGGACATGTCGTCGAAGAGCCTGGACGAGAACCGCTTCCGCGAGTTCCGCCCGGCCGAACTGATCGAGCTGGGGCTCGCGGCGCCCCCCACCGGCGAGCCCGGAGGCCCGACGGGCGTGTACTCCAACACCAACTACATCCTCCTCGGCCGGCTCCTGGAGCAGGTGACCGGCAGCACCGCCGAGGACCACATCACCCGCAACGTCATCGCACGCGCCGGCCTCCGCCACACCGAGTTCCCGGCCGGCCCGCGCGTCCAGGGCCCGCACTCGCGGATGTACGAGTCCTTCTTCGGCCTCCTCGACCCGCCCCGGGACTACAGCGTCTACAGCAATTCCTGGCTGGGGCCGAGCGCCGGCCTGGTCTCCACGATGGAGGACCTGAACCGCTTCTACGCCAAGCTGCTCGACGGCAGGATCGTCAGCCGGGCGTCCCTGCAGCAGATGCAGCAGACCCTGCCGGTCCGCGCCCTCGACGGGTCGACGATCCAGTACGGCCTCGGGCTGCACGAGGTCACCACCGGCTGCGGCACCTTCTGGGGGCACGACGGCTCGGCGTGGGGAGCCGGGACGCTGTCCCTGACCCGGGCGGACGGCAAGCGGCAGATGTCCGTGGCGATCAACCTGATGCGGTGGAACAAGCTGGACGCCTCGGGCACGCCGCAGCCCCACCCCATCGACGGCGCACTGACGGCCCTGCACGCCAAAACGATGTGCGGCGACGGCAACCCCCGCACCGCGGGTACCGCCACCACCATCCCGCAGGCCACGGCGAGACGAAGCCACTCCTCCGCCAACGGATGACGGCAAGAGCGACGACCCGGACCCGCTGCCGTCCGGCGCCCTGAACCCGCGGGGCTGTCGAGCCGGTACGAGTCCGGGCCGTGCTCCGGCGAAAACCGGCCTCTGGCCGGGTGCGCGTGGCCGTGTTGGCTGTTGCCGTCCAGCGTCATGACAGCGGGAGAAGGCGCCTGGCGGTTTAGGCAGCTGATCACGGGCAGATTTCAGACGGGGGTATGAGATGAAGTCGTCCAAGAGGGTGTCGCCCTTACGTGTGCCGACCGTGGCCGTTCTTCTGCTGGCCGGACTCGGGATCGCAGGGTGTGCGGCATCGGGGAGCGAAAGCGGACCCGAAGCCGGTGCCGGGGAGGGGTCTTCGGGGCCGGTGGCTCCTGCTGTCGTGGGCAGGCCGGACGACGTATCGACGTGGCGGCTTCCGCTCGAGGCATACACGCCTTCGGCTTTGGACCTCAAGACGGTGAGCGCAGCGCGCGACATCCTGATCGACACGTGCATGGCAAACGCCGGCTTCCCCCAGTGGGTGCCGGCTCCCGACCTTCCGCAACTCTCCGGCGTCTCCGCCATGGACTCTCGCTACGGCATCCACCGCGCCGATCTCGCGGCCGAGCGCGGATACCACCCGGACGAATCCGTGCAGAAGGCGTACGACGAGGCCGTCAGCGCCGGCGCCGTGGACACGTCGGGTGCGGACGCCGGGACATTGCGGCAATGCGCCCGGCAGGCGGACACCAGGGCGCCGCAGGTGAAGACGTCCCACGTGGTGAAGGCGATGGACGCCGGATCCTTTACCGCCTCCAAGAAGGATCCCCAGGTGCTCGCGGTGTTCGCCAAGTGGTCGCATTGCATGAAGGGGAAGGGCTTCACCTACGAAACACCGCTCGACGCCAGGAACGACTCTCGGTTCCATGCCCCCAAGGTCGTGACCCAGCTCGAAATCTCGACCGCCGTCGCCGATGTTGCGTGCCGAAAAGAGCATGCGCTCGAAAGGACCTGGTTCGCTGTCGAGGCAGGCCTCCAGCAGCAGGCCATCAAGAGGGAGCAGCCGGCACTCCAGGCCTTGAAGGAGAGCAACGCTGCGTCTGTCGCCACGTCCTCGTCGGTCCTCCGGGAACGCTGACACCCGCCCCTCCCCCCACTGGTCCCACTGGCCGGAGGCCGGAACCCTGTGGCGCGCGGGCGGCGCGGAGATCCACCTACAGGTCGTGGGCGTCGGTGTCGGCATCGGGATCGGGATCCGTGTCGGGATCGGCGTCGGCGTCGAGGGCGCGAGGCGGCGTGGACGTCGATCAGGTCGCGGGGCGCGCCGCGGCCGGCCAGGCCGTGGGCCCGTACGGCGTGGCCGCCGGTGATCACGAGCGGGTACGGGCTGCCGATGGCGATCACGTCCGCCAGGAGGCGGCGGTGCAGCGGCGTGAGCCTCACGCCGCGGCGCGGTCGTGCAGCTCGGGGAAGGCGTCCTCCCAGACGGTACGGATATGGCGGCTGACCAGGGTCCGCAGCACCGGCCACTGGGCGGTGAGCAGGTCCTTGGTGAGGTAGGCGGCCAGGTCGGCGGCCTCCCCTTCGGCCAGGACGGTGCGGTAGAGGCTCATCCGCTGCCGGGGCCGGTCCAGGTGGTAGGCCCGCAGGCCCGACCATGCGAGGTGGAGCGGCAGCTCCACGGTGCCGGTGTCCGGGCCGTTCAGGTCCCCGCGAGCGCGGCGGGGAGGCGGCTGCTGTAGCGGGCGCGCAGCAGTACGTCCGCCGGGACTGCAGGGTGGGGGGAGTGGTGCAGCGGTGCCATGGGGCCAGTATCCCCCTCCGGGCCGCAGGCGGTGGCGGGGACGTACGGATACGCGTGCGGCGGGGCCCGCGCCGCGGTCCGCACCGCTGCGTGGGCCCCACCGGTTCGCCTGCCCGTGGCACACCGGCGGCCCCGAGCGGCCGCGGGCCCGGCCGTTCAGCGGAACTCGTGGACGACCTCGATCCTGCCGACGATGTGGGCGTTGAACTCGTCCAGCTCCTCGGCCGGCACCCACAGCTCGAGGATCGTCTGCCCGCCGGCCTGTTGCACGGGATACCGGCTCAGGAAGTCCGAATCGACGTCGAAGCGGGCGACGAAGCCGACGCCGCTGTGCGGCACGTTCCAGTCCCTCGCGATCTTCACCGCGTAGTCCTCGTTGAGCACCGGGTAGAAGATCGGCTGCTCCGGCAGCCGGGGCGGCCAGGCACGCCAGTCCAGCTCCCGGACCAGCTCCAGCTCCTTGGGGCCGGTAGGGCGCCACAGGGTCGTCGTTGCTCGCTGGTCGGTCATGGGGATCGCTCTCTGAACACGCCGCGCTGCCGATGCAGCCTGGCCGGGACCCAGACCGTACGGCAGCCGCAGGGGCAGCCGCCATGCACTTTCCGTACGCCGTCCGCGCCCCTGACTTTCGCGAGCTCAGCCAGGGCCGGCCGCGTCGGTGCCCTCGCGATGTCGGAGCGGGTTTCAGCGTGTTGCCGTCGGCGCGGTTGTGGCGTGGGAGAGGTAGAGGGCGAAGTCCGCCTCGGTGTCGGCCGGGTGGGGGATGCGGGGCGGCGGGTTGTGGTGGGTGCCGGTGGCGCAGGCGGGGAGCTGCAGGCGCGGCATGAAGGCGTACAGGGTGTGGATCCAGTCGGCTTCGGCGAGTTCGCGGCCCGGCTCGGTCTCTCCCGTGTAGGTGCGCGTCCAGGCGGTGTAGAGGGCCGTGAGGTGTTCGACGACCGGGGGATGCCGGTACCAGCAGTGGGTGATGACGTTGTGCAGCTCGAAGGTGGTGCGGAGCCAGTCCACCCAGGTGGCGAGCTCGCGCATGCGGATCCGGCGCTCGTCGGGGTCCATGGCCGCCCACACCCACCGATGCGGGTCGGGAGTTGCCGTGCCGGGCGGTGACGGCCACAGGTCTGCGGGGTTGAGGTCGGTCATCGGTCACTTTCCCTTGGTGGTGGTCGTGGGGTCGGCCAGCAGCTTCTTGAGGTCTTTGTCGCGGAAGGTGAGGCGCATGCGGACCTTGATCGGCGGGAGGTTGGTGTACTGGGCGACGGCGGTGAAGTCGGGGAGCTGCTGGAGGGAGTGGACGGGGGCGAGGTCGGTCTCGACGGCCTGGGTGTTGGTGGAGTGGTCTCCGCGGGAGCGGCCGCGGCTGGTCTTCAGGACCTCGGTGCGCCCGTAGAGGCCGGAGAAGTGACGCAGGGTCTCCAGGTCGCCGCAGCCGGGCAGGAGCATGCGCAGTCCGGACGCGGACAGGACCGTGTTGGCCTTCTGTACGCCGAGGGATTCGCGGAGCTGGGACAGGTCGTGCCAGACCGTGAGGAGGACGATGCCCATGCCGCGGCCGGTGGTGAGGATGTTCGGCAGGCGCGGGTAGCGGAGCATGTTCCCGGCTTCGTCGACGAAGATGCCGACGGCCGGGTCGATGGCCTGGCCGTAGCGGTTGTAGCGGGTCTCCGCGGCGTGGACGGCGCCGGCGATCAGGGAGCTGATGAGCGGGGCGAAGCGGTCGGCGTCGGCTTCGGAGGCGATGACGCAGATCGTGCCGCGCTTGTCGAGCCAGTCCTCGAAGGCGAAGTCGGAGCGGGCGCAGGTGTCGCGGACCTCCTCGTCGGCGAAGACGCGGGCGAGGACGTTGAGGCTGAACTGGACGGAGCCGACGCCGTCCTCGTGCAGGCGCAGCCACGGGGAGGCGTAGTCGTCGGCGACGTCGGTGTGGCCGTGGGCGAGGAGGACGGCGCGGACGTGGTCGACGGCGTCCTTGCCGAGGGTGATCCAGCGGCGCAGGTCGGAGATCCCGCCGCCGGAGAGATGGGCGGCGAGGAGGATCCCCTTCAGGACGCTCTTGGCCTGGTCGACCCAGGGGGCGGCCCGTTTGTCGCCTGCCGAGGAGGAGGCTTCGGCGAGCCAGGCGGCCATGCGGTCCGCGGCCTTGGCGTCGGTGCAGTACTCCACCGGGGACCAGTGGTCGGTGTCCCGGCCCGGGATCCCGGCCGGGGCGATCACCCACACCGGGCCGAACCAGCGGCGGCGGGCGTGGATGATGTCGAGGTCGGCGGCCTTGGTCGTCGTCACCACCAGCGGGCCCTCCCACTCGGCCGCATTGGGCAGCACCAGGCCAGTCGTCTTCGAAGAGCCGGGTACACCGAAGACGGTCGCACTGATGTTGGGCTGGGCTGCGACGACCTTCTTCGATTGCTGCCCGCGCCCGGCCGTGATCCGGTTGGTGCGTCGGCCGGGATCGTCGGGGGCGGCCATCTTCTTCTCGACCTTCGCACCGCCCCACTGGGCGCCGCCCCCGCGGCCGCCGAACGCGGAGAAGCGGCCGGCTGCCTTGGCGATGGCCAGGCCCAGCAACAGGACCAGCAGGACCAGCAGGACGGTCAGGGCGTAGAAGAGCAAGGTGGGTGGGGCCGGCCGGTATACAGCGGCCGGTCCCTTCGCCAGGGCGAGGACCACGGTCACGGGCATGCCCTGGGAGCTGTGCGCCCACCCGCCGCCCGAGAGGAGGGAGGCCAGAGGCGCGGCGAGGAGGACGGCGCCGCCGACGGTGACGGCCGTACCGGCCCCGTACGCCGCCAGGAGGCTGTTGTCGTCCAGCCCCGCGGCGGGCCCGCGCCGGGCCACGTCAGATCACCATCCTCTCGTCGGTCTCGAAGAGACGCTCCTCGGTGCGGGAGAGGACGAGCTGCACGGCGTGGGATCCGCCGCCGCGGCCGACCTTCCACAGGGCGCGGCCGCGTTGGCCTGCACCCCACGAGCTGATGAGGGCGCATTCGGAGTCGGTGAGGCCGATGGCCTCGCGCGTCATCTGGAGGGGGCGGGTGTCCTGGGCGAGCTGGATGCGGGTCTCGCAGGAGGCGATGAGGTCGCGGGCGATCGCGACGGCCTCCGACCCGGCGGCGCCGACCGACTCGAAGTCCGACAGGCGGTGGGTGGCCAGGACCTGGATGGTGCCGGTGGCCCGGGACAGGCGCAGGTCGGCGTCGATCTTCTTGACCATCGTCGCCCCGCCGGACCGCATCTGCCGCCACAGTTCGTCGCGTACGACGATCCACGGGCGCTGCCCGGGCTGGTCGATCGCCGACTGCGCCCAAGTGGAGACGCAGGACAGGACCATCGCGACCGTCTCGTCGCCGTACTCCTGCAGGGCGGAGATGTCGACGGACTGGATGGGGGCGTCCCAGTCCAGTCCGATGGACGTCTCCTCGTCGAAGAGGCCGCCGAGGTGCCCGCTGACCATGGCGCCGAGGGCGGAGCGGATGGGCGCCATCTGCTCGCGGGCACGCTGGATGTCGCCGTTGCGGATGCGCAGTTCGCGGGCCATGGCGTCGGTGGGGTCGCGCAGCCGGTCGTAGACGAGGGGGAGGGTGGGGACGGCCAGGCGGGTGGCGCCGGTGCCGTGCAGTTCGCCGGTGACCTCCCGGACGGCGACGTCGAGGGCCTCTTCCTCCTGCGGGTCCAGGGTCCGGCGGAGTTGCAGTTCGAGGAGGGCTTTGAGGAGGGTGAGGCGGCGGCGGTGGATCTCGGTGAGCCGTCCGCGCAGCTCGGCCGGGTCTTTCACCAGGTCCAGGCCGGTGCCGAGGGGGCCCGCGTCGAGGGGGTTGAGGCGGCCGGGCAGGCCGGGGCCGAGGCGTACGGGTTCCACGCCCAGGTACTCGCACAGCGCCGCGTACTCGCCCTTCACGTCGCCGGCGATGAGGGTGCGGTGTCCGAACGCCATCAGCCGCAGCGCCAGGGCCTTGACGTGTGCCGACTTTCCCGAGCCGGGGATGCCGGTGATCATCACGTTCGGGTTGGTGCACAGGCCTTCCTTGACCCAGACCGCGGGGTGGGCGCTGAATGCCTGCATGGTGAGGGTGTTCTGGCCGATGTAGGCGCCTGTCGGGGGCAGGCTGCCGGCGTGCAGGAACGGGTACAGGCCGGCGACGTTCGCCGTGTCCGCGCGGATGATCTCGCCGCGCGGGACCGCTGCGGCCCGGCCGGCGAAGGGCTGGGTCCAGCCCTTCTTCGGTGCGACCCGCATCGATGTCTCGGGGTCTTCGAGGAGGCGGGCGCGGCGCAGCTCGCGCGCGGTCGGCTGCACGGGCACGGGCGCGGGCGGACGTTCGGCGAGGCCGGCGGCCTCGTCGATGCCCATGGCTTCCAGGAGGGTGTCGCCGGCGGGGCGTCGCCGGGAGAACAGGCGGCCCATCAGAATCCCGTCCGGCGGTCGGGCAGGCCCTGGCCGAGCGGCAGGGCGCCGGTGGCGAAACCGGTGTCCTGGGCGCCCCACATGCGGCGGACCTCCAGCCCGGAGGCGGCCGCGTCGGCCTGCAGTTCGGCGCAGGCCGTCTCCATCTCGGCGTGGTCGGTGACGGTGACCGTCAGGACGGCCGTCATCCGGACGACACCCTGCCCTGCGGCGCGGGCGGCGTCCTGGGCGCGGGCCACGGCCTCCTCGCGCCGCTCGTCCTCGCTCTCGTCCCGCCCCGTCTTGGCCCGCAGATGCCGGGCGGAGGACCGCTTCGCCTTGTCACGGGCCAGCTCCTGCCGGGCCCGGCGCGGCCCGATCGGCTCGTACAGCATGGTCAGGGACCGGCGGGCGTTCTGCCGGGGGCGGAGCAGCGGCTGCAGGACGGTCGCGTACACGTCCGACTGCGGCCAGGTGCGGACCTGGTACGACACCGACCACGCCCCGTCGTGCCGGTACACCCCCCACGCCGTCTCGGCCGCGGCCGGACCCGCCAGGTCCGGGTCGAGGCCCGGGTCGGTCCCCGACCAGCCGGGCAGCTCGGCAGCCGCCCTGCGGGCGGCCAGCGCCTGCTGTGCGTCGGGGTCGTACGCGGTCCGCACGGTCTGGGCGACCATGCGCGGTGACAGCCACTCCACGACCTGCAGGCTGGCCGTCGACAACGCCTGCCCCATCGCGTGGAGTTCGCGTACGAGGACGGCGGCGGCACCGGTCTGCCCGCCGCCCGCGCCCTTGACGGCCAGACGGGCCCGGGACGCGGACAGGGTGACCGTCAGGTACGTCTCGCGGGCGGTCGCGGCCGGTCCCGCGCTGTCCATCAGCTCCGACAAGACGGTCACGGCCGCGTCGGGGGCGTCCGCGCTGATGTGGCGGGCGGTCCAACTGGCGAGCGCGGCCCCGTCGTCGGGCAGGCACCGCTGGTGCACGGCGATACGCGTCAGGGGTGTGTCCTCGGTGCAGTACGTACGCAGGAACGCCGCCCAGGCGGCGACGCGGGCAGCCTGCTGGTCGGTGTCGACGAGCGCCAGGCCGGGGAAGGTGATGCGGGCGACGGCGCTGTAGGTGCCGGCGACGGGATCGTGGACGACGCCGAGCTGCCCGCCGAGCCCGTCGGGCGCGTCGAGGATCCGCAGGCGGGCCAGGGTGCCGGGCAGATCCATCGGCTGGCGGCCCGTCGCCGCGGAGCGGGGTGCGAACGCGCCGGAGAAGAACAGGTTGCGTCGGGTAGCCACAGAGATCTGGTGCCTTACTGCGAGAGAGATCCATTCGTCGGCGCTCAAGCCCATGACCCGGCCGAACGCCAGGGCCAGCAGGAACAGCGACAGGGGCAGGCACAGGAACGCGCTCTGCCAGCCGACGTTGAAGGGCAGGGTCGCGATCAGAGCGGCCGCGGCCACCATGACGAAGCCGGAGCCGGACAGGCGGCCCATGAAGCCGGTGGTCTCGGACTGCCACCCTGAGTAGGAAACGGGCTGTGACACGGTCATCCCTTGGGGGCGGCGGAGCCGGGCGCGAGGCGATGCGGGGGAGGGGGAGGGGGAGGGGACAGAGGGGTCCCGATCGGTGCGGGGGTGGGCTGCCGCCGCGGCGGGATCACCACGTGCCGGCCGCCTGCGGCGCCTTGGTCGAGGCCCGCGTGGGACGCCGTGTTGGCAAGGCCGGACTCCAAGGTGTCCTTCCCGGCCGCCAAGGCCTGCAGCCCGAACGTGGCGACGCCGACCGCCCTCCCGCCGAAGCGGGGCGCCGACCCTGCCGCCGAGCCGGCCCGTCCGCCCGCCGCCGGGGCCGAGGAAGCCGCCTGGGCGGTGGCGTTCTCGGAGTCCAGGGCCTTGGTGTAGCCGACTCCGCCGCCGACTGAGCCGGCGCCGCTGGGCTCGGCCAGGCCTCCTGCCCTGGAGGACGCGGAGGAGCCGAGCGAACTGATCCAGCCCGAGGCCATCGAGGCACCGGCCCCGTTGGTGGTGAACACCATGAACTTCGCCAGCGCCGGCCAGCACAGCGCCGCAGCGAGGAACATCACGAGCCCGACGATCATGTTCTGCACGCCCTCGCCCTTGGACATGGCGAAGTAGCCGACGGAGAAGCAGCAGACGATCGCGGGCTTCATCAGCACCAGCGAGATGAACGCGTTCCGCGCCTTGGGCCACCACTCGGCCGTCGCGTCGGACAACTGCCCGGCGAGAGTGATCGGCATGGTGCCGATGATCAGCATGATGCCGACCTGCCGCAGCAGGATCTCCACCCACAGGGCGGCGATGGCCAGGATGCAGATGATCCCGATGACGATGATGACGCCCACCGCGGCGGCGGCAACACCCTCACCGGTGATGAGCGCGCCACCGACCGTGGCCGCGCCGCCCCCGCCGGTGATGAGCCCGCCGAACAGCGCACCGAGCTGGTCCTGCATCGCCTTGGTCGCCGACGTCGAGCCGCTGCCCTTGCCGTCGTTGAAGGTGAAAGTGACGATCCAGTCCGACACGACATCCGACCACCTCAATGCCTCCTGAGCGACCAGGAGGTAGACAGAGGAGATCACCGCCCACTTGGCCAGGCCGGTGAGCGCGGTCGCGGCCGGGGCGCCGTTGTGGCTGATGGCGACCTTCCCGAACTGGAGCAGCAGCAGGAAGCACGCCACGACCGCGGACAGGGCCGTCATCAGGGCGGTGAACTTGCCCAACCCGGTGGCCTTGAGGTTGATCGACGAGCTCGAGGTGAAGACCAGTGCGAACTTCTCCAGCAGCCACACCACCGACTTGCCGATGTAGGACGCAGCCTCGGTCAACGCGCTGGACGCGAACTGGGAGAACTTGCCCGCTGCCCACTCCAGCGGCGTCAGGACCGGGTCCCCGAGCTTGTCTGTTCCCTCTTTCTTGCACACGGTGAAGGGTCGGCCGTTCTTGGTCACGCAGTGGCTGACGAACGTGATCAGTTCCGCGTACCTCTTCTGGTCCTGCTCCGAGAAGGCCTCGCGCCACTGCTTCAGCTTCCGGGCCTCCGCCTCGCGCTGGCCCTGCACGTCGCAGTTGCGGGCGCCGTTGCCGTCGGCGCCCTCGCAAAGGTTCGTCCGTCCCGGGAACGGCGGGTCATCAGATCCCGGCAGCCAGCATTTGCTGCGGTCGTCGACCTGATCGACAAGGCAGTAGTGGCGGTCCGGGTCGATGCCCACGGCCCACTGCGCCCACTCGGCGGGGATCGGGGAGGGAGGACCGACGGACGCGTGGTGCTTGCGTTCGTCGGCTTCCACCGCCATGGACAAGGATCCGCTTGCCCCGAGTAACGTCAGCAGAACGGAGAGCAGGATGAAAGAACGGCCGAGGCGCCGCAGACGATCACCCTGCATGGCGTACCTGGACCCATCCGTCGTTCCAGGCGTACGGGCTGGTGGGCTCGTATGCGACAGGGAAGTCGCCCATGAAGTCATACTTGTCGGTGAAATTCCAGGCCCCGTCTTCCCACTTCACGACGAAAGCGACAGTCTCACCGCGCAGGGGGTTCTCATCCCGGCCGCCCTTGGGGCCGGTGGCGAAGCGGTCGTACGACAGCCAGACCTGCATGACGTCGCCGACCGGCAAGCCGGGTGCCTTGAGGGTCTTGCCCCGTGCCGCGTGAACGGATGTGGTGAAGGTGATGTCAGCCGGGATGCCTCCCGAAGGGGCCAAGCCGATGGCCTCACGCCATTTGCGGATCTCGGAAATCTTCTTGTCCGCATAGCCCGGAGCGTCTTTGGAGACCACGGCGTTCAGCTGCTGGCTGGCTTTCTCGTCGTCGAGCCAGGCGTACTCCTCCCAGAAGTACACAACGGCCGAGATTCCCCCGCTCGGAGAGCCGGGGAAGCCGACGGCCACGCCGTTCTTGTGGTCTGTGGGCTTTCGAAGAGTGATCTTCTGAGCCTTCTCCGGTGTCATGGGGCCAGTCGGCATTCCGGTACTGCCCGGGGTCGGCGCCGCGGGTGCCACCGTACTGGCGGACGCCCGCAGCTGCCCCTTGGCGTCGTTGCCGTTCATCAAGGTCGCTGCCGTGAACCCACCCGCGACGAGCAGCGCCGCAACCGCCACCGCGCCGCCGGCCAGGAGCATGCGGGCCCGGCGGGCCTTGGGTCCGGGGGAGGAGTCCACGGTCAGCCGCCCTTCGACATGGTGTAGACGGCCAGCACCAGGGAGGAGGTGACACCGATGCCCCCGGCGCCGATCAGGCTCCACAGCACGCCCTGCTTGCCCCGGGCCGCCAGGGCGGCGCGTTCGGTGTTGTGGCCGATCGCGGTCAGAGCCCATCCGCTGAGTCCGCCGAGGACGGCGAGGGTGAGGCCGCCGCCCGCGGTCCACGACAACATCGTCTTGGCCGAGTTGTTGACCGCTTCGGGGAGCGCCGGGTTGAAGGCGGGCACCGGGCCGTCGGCCAGGACGGCGAGGCCGGGGTCGGCCGTGAGCGTGTGCAGGGTCGTCAGGATCTGGCTCATCGTTGTGCTTCCTCGTCAAACGACAGGTACGGGGATCGGGGAGGCGGCGGCGGGCTGCGGGGCGGCCGGCAGCGGCTCGCCGAAGGCTTCGTGGGCGGCGGCGAGGACCGCCGAGGCGAGTTCGCGGGCTGCCTGCTGCGTACGGTCGCGGATGCGGGCCGGTGGCTGGGTGGCGGCGAGCCCGTGCGCGCGGATGTCCGTGTCGTGGGGCAGGTGGACCACGGCGGCCGCGCGGGCGGACAGCATTGTGGCGGCGGCCCGCGCCACCGCAGGCAGCCGCCCCTCCGACGCAGCCGAGAAGACGACCACGGTGCGCTGCAGGGGCAGGCCCTCGGCGTGCAGCACCATCACGGCCTGCTGCAGGGCCTGGATTCCGGCGGCGGTGGGCTGTGCGCACAGGACGGGCACGGTGAACGGCAGGGCGCACCAGGCCCGTGTCAGGCCCGGCAGGCCGGAGCAGCGTGCCGTGAGGATGTCGTGGGCGACGGGGTGGGCGGTGTCGGCGAGGAGGAGTTGCCAGCCGCCGGCGGCGGCCAGCTGGTACCAGGCGGCGGGGTCGGCGGGCAGCTCCAGCGGGGCGGCGTGCCATTCGCGTGCGTCGGTCAGTACCGACCAATGCCTGTCGGCCGACGACGATGACGGCAGTGGCGACGCCGCCGGCAGCGCCGCCTCCCGGATGGCGACGGCAGTGGCGGCGCCGCGGATGTCGGCGCGGCTCAGCGGCCGGTCGGGCGGGAGCGCGGCGAGGCCGCCGCCGGCGGGCGCGTCCGCGGTCCACGAGGGCCAGGGGGAGCCGAGCCGCGGTGATAAGTCGGCGACCACCGTGTCGGCGAGGGGGGCCATGGCGGTGGCGAGCAGGTACGCCACGGTGGAGCGGCCGCTGCCCCCGACGGCGGCCATCACCGGCGCCACCAGCCGGGCCGGTGCCGGCAGCGTCACGCATGCCGCTTCGGTCTTCTTCCCCATGAATCCCCCCGACTGCGCCCCACAAAGCCGGCCGTCAATCATGTGAATTTCACACCACTGTCGACGCGGCCGGCACCACAGCGTTCGGGCACCCTACACCGATCGTCCCGGCGAGATTTCTGATGCATGTTCAACAAGCGCGACCTCAATCGGAAATGCCATAGTGTCGGCCGCGATCCGTCATGCGAAACCGGCAAGATCAAATGCTGGCCGGATCGGTCTGATGGGCTCTTCATGCACGCACATCGGTTACGGGGGCCGGGGGGAGTCAATGCGGGTGAGGCGGTGGTTAGGGTTTACCGCTGCGGGGGGTGCCCTGGCCGCTCCGTTGACGTTCGGGATCGGCATGGTGATGCTGTTCGCCACTCTTGCGGAGGACGACAGCAAGCGCGGCACCGGCACCGGCATCGGTACTTGGCCCACCGCGGGCGCGCTGCGGATCGGCGGAGCGGACGGCGTACCCGCCGCGTACGCACCCCTCATCCTCGCCGCGGCCGCCGCCTGCGACCAGGGCCTGCCTCCGTCGATCCTGGCCGCGCAACTGTGGGCCGAATCGAATTTCACACCGAACGCAATCTCCCGCACGGCGGACGGCAATGCCATCGCCTATGGAATAGCCCAGTTCATCCCGGCGACATGGGCCACTCAAGGCGTCGACGGCGACGGGGACGGAGACAAGGACGTCATGGATCCGGCCGACGCCATTCCCGCTCAGGGGCGCATGATGTGCAGCCTGCTGAAGACCGCCAAAAAACACCCGGAGTACAGCGGTTCGCCCGTCGAACTGGCCCTCGCCGGATACAACGCGGGCTGGGGCCGCGTCGAACAGTTCCGGGGCGTTCCCCCGGCCGATTTCGCCGCGGGGCAGACGTACGCATACGTCATGAAGATCACGGCGAGGTCGGCGAAGTACACCGCGCCCGGCGACGGCAGCGGCCCCGTCGACCTGCCCGCCGGGTTCAGCCTGCCCCCGGACACGCCGACCCAGGTCCGCACCGCAGTCGGCTGGGCACTGCAGCAGAAGGGCGGCTGGTACCACCTCGGCGGCGACTGCACCGACGCGCACGGCCCCGCCCCGACCCGCTGGTGCGACTGCTCGTCCCTCGTGCAACAGGCCTACAAGGCGGCGGGCATCGGCATCCCGCGCGTCACCTTCGACCAGATCAAGCTGCCGCGCCAGGTCGACCTGGACCGCCCCAAGCCGGGCGACCTCGTCTTCAACGCCGGCTCCGACGGCTCGGCGGCCAGCCCCGGCCACGTCGGCATGTACATCGGCTCCGGCATGCTCATCGAGGCGCCCCGGACCGGGGTCCGCACCCGCATCGTGCCGTACGGCAGCTGGCGCAACTCCTCGTCCTACATGACCCGGGTGACCGGCATCCGCAGGGTGGTGAACTGGTGAGCAACGACGAAGTCTTCCTGCCCTGGGGCGTGGTCACCACGGACTTCTGGACCACACCGGCCCCTTCGCACACGCCGCCAACGCCACCAACGCCAACGCCACCGACGCCGCTACCACCACCGCCACCCGAACCCCCGCACGAGGTGGACGTACCCGCCCGGATCGCTGCCGTCGCCGCCCTGGCCCGGGAGGGCGACCTGGGCAGGGCCGTCCTGCTCGCCGAGCAACTCGACACCGAGCACACCGCAGCCACCAACGAGAGCGTCAGCACAGCCATGACGGACATCCGGGAGGTGCGCGGCTACCTCGCCAGCCTGACGGGGGACCACCGCACAGCGGTGGGCTGGTACCTGCACGCGCTCCGCCTGCGCGCCGACCTGCACGGACCGGACCACCCCGACACCGAAGCCGCCATCCACCGCACCTACAGCCTCTGGCGGACGATCACGGACCCCGCCCTCAGCCACCGGCTCGGCGAGGAGCTCCTGACCACGGTCATCAGCATCCAGGGCCCCCACAGCACAGCCGCCCGCCGCATCCACAAGGCCCTGGATCCGGCCACCGACCCGTAAGAGAACGAAAACGGAGAGAATGCGGATGTCCTCACCTCCCCCCGCGATGCACCTCACCGCACAGGCCCTCGCCTCCGTGCGGGAACACGGATGACGACACTGGGCGAGCTCTTCGACGCTTCCCTCGCCCATCTCGCAGCGGCGGCCCGCGATCCGCACACCCCGGCCGACCCGGAGGAGTGCGCGGCCCTGGCCGGACGCGTCGACCACGTCCTGCAGCAGATCCGCAAGGGCCTGGGCCCCGAAACGAACCCGCTGACAACACACGCAGCAACGCAGGGACGCTCCCCGGCGCCGGCAGCGGATGACCCGCAGGAGTGGCTCACCCAGGCCTCGGGACGGCTGAACCGCGCCCGGCAGTATCTGCAGACTCCCGGAGACGGCGCCGCCGGGCCTTCGGGTACGCGGATCGAGGCGGCCGGCGAGGCCTTGGCAGCGGTGCGCGACACCATCGGCAGCCACCTCGGACCGGACGGCGCACCCCTCACCCCGTACGCCTGCCTGCTGCGGCACCGAGCCGCCGCCGACCACCTCGCGAGCCGGTACGCCGAGGTGGGACAGGCCGCCGGGCAGGTCGTCCACCGGATCGCGCAGCACACCGAACACCCGGGGGCCGCCGAGGCCTTCGCAGAGGCCGTGGCCTGCCTCGACCAGGCAGCCGCGGTCCTCACGCACCCCACCGCAAGGGATGCCGCTCCCCACCTGTCGGCACTCCCGCTCGCGCTGCCGGTGATCCCGGTGCAGGCTTTGCCGACCGACCCCACCACGGCAGTGACGGCACGCCTCGCAGAAGACAGCGAACGGCTCTCCAGCGCCGCCTACCTGGCCCTGCACGACCATGACGAGCACCGGCTCAGCGACTCGGACCTGCATCACATGGCCCACTGGAACTCCCTCACCCGCCTCCTCGCCGGCCGGGTACTGACGGCAGCCACACCGGCACTGCCCCACGCGTACCGGCACACCGCCCACGACTTCACCCGGGCCGCGACGGCCCTACGGGAATCCGCCGCCGCATGGAGGAACACAGCGGCCGCCTGGCAGGACGTCACCGACCCCCGCGAACACCCCCCGCTCCCCCACCCCCACCCGCACCCGCACCCCGCCACCGTGGTCTCACGGACGACGGCGACGCGGCTGGGCGGGCTGCTCTACGGCGCCCGATGGACCCCCGCCGCCACGCCCGGACCCGCGCGCCCGGCAACCGAGATCCTCACGGACGCCGGCGGCCCCGGCCCGCTCGCAGCCTCCCTGTACCGACTGCCGTCCACCGGCTGGCAGATGGCGTACACCGCCCCCTGGGCCCCCTGGGTGGCCGAACGGCCAGGAGCCCTCGTCCACGCGTACTCCGCGGTCATGGCCGTAGAGCAGCAATGCGCAGGGCAGCTGCTGAACGCGGCCCACCGCACGGGAACCCCTGTCCCCCGCGCCCTGCTCGACGCCGCCGCACACCAAGCCCTCGCCACCGAACAACGCTCGGCGCCCGCCCCCCGGATCCGACCCGCGCCGTACCGCCCCGTACCCCGCGCCGCGGTACCTCGGGAGCTCATGCGGGACCGACGCCCCGGCCTGCGACGGTAGGAGCCGTCGACCCACCGGTTCCCGAAGGCGAGCGCCGTCATCGTGGCCGGTCCGCGGTGGGAGGGGTCGACTGCCCGCCGTGGAAGAGCCATCCTGGAAGTGTGGTGTGGCTTGCCACCGCCGCGTCAGCGGAGGAGGCAGAGTGATGGCGGAAGTTGAGCAGCGAAAGATCCAGCAGGAAGAGATTGACGACGCAATCACCGCCGAGCTGGAAGACCCGGAGATCGCGTCGGCCATGGCCGACATCGGGGTTTCGGCCGACGAACTGCGGAAGGAGGTCGGGAAGCGGACGGAGGTCATCGAGGCCGCCACCTCGGTGGAACGCAACCGCCTCCAGGATATGGAGCAGGCCTTCGAGGACGCGACCCAGAGAGTGAGCGGAACCGGCACTCCGACCGGCACACAGTGGTCGGCTTTGCGATTTCTTACCGACGTCAGTCTGATGTTCATCCTCCTGTTCAGCCTCGTCCTCCTGTTCGCCTACCTCAGTGATCCTCCTCCGAGCATCGCCTTGTGGATAGCGTGGACGGGTCTCGCAATGAGCCTGGCATGCTTCGCCATCACGCTGACAGCCAGAAAGGTCCGCGGTCGGGAACGCCTCATGGCGGTGGAAGGGGCCGACTACACCTTGCTGAGGAGCGGGTTGGAGGCGGCCAAGGGGGAGTGGAGCTCGGCACTGCGGAGAGCGGTGGCGGGGCTGCTGCGCGAGCACCTCAATCGCCGTCGGCTGCCCTCCTACTCCCTGACGCTCGACATCGCGGAAGCCGGCGGGCTGGCGGGCATGAAGAACCCGCTGTTCCACATCGAGGTACCGGCCGAGAAGGAGACCGATCGGCTGATCCGCATGATGCCGGGCGGGAGCATCGGGATCGCCGGGCCGCGCGGCGTCGGCAAGACCACGCTGCTGCAGCAGTTCTGCTCGAAGGAACACGCACCGCCGAGTGATTCCACGGCAGGCAAACCGTCGGTTCGGGTCCTGCTGCACGCGCCCGTCAAGTACGACGCCCGGGAGTTCGTCCTGCTGCTGTTCACCAGGGTGTGTGCCGCCGTCGCACCCGAGAAGGCCGATCAGGCGCTCGGCGGCCACAAGTGGGATGACCGCCGGCGGCGCAGGGCCGTGGACACGGCGGCCGTGTCGGTCCTCACGTTCACCCTGGGGTGGGGAGTCTTCCTGCTGGTGACCGTTCTCATCGGCTGGCAGCTCTCGCCGAACCTCGCGCCCGCACTCGTCCTGATCCTCGTCTCCCTTGCCGGAATTCCGCTCTGGCTGACCTTCCGTGAGCGTCATGGGCGGGAGCCGCCGGACGAGTTCGGCGCGAACAAGGAGATCTACGGAGAAGCCGCCGCCGAGGCCGCCGAACTGCTCCGCGGCCTTGCCTACCAGCAGTCGGTCTCCCGTACGTGGTCGGCCGGCGTGAAGACCCCGGTCGGACTGGAAGGCGGAGTCGCGGCGAACGTCACGATGACCGAGAAGCCCATGGGTTTCCCGGAGCTCGTGGCAAGGCTCAACGAGTTCCTCCGCAAGCTCGCCATCAACAACCGGGTTTTCATCGGGATCGACGAACTGGACAAAATAGACTCCGACGATCAGGTGTACCAGTTCATCAACGACATCAAGGGGATCTTCGGCGAGCAGGACTGCTACTACCTGATCTCGATCTCCGACAATGCGATGAGCTCGTTCGAACGGCGCGGGCTGCCCGTCCGCGACGCCTTCGACTCCTCCTTGGACACGGTGATCACCGTGTGCCCGGCCAAGCTGAGCATGTCGCAGACCCTGATGCGCCGCTGGGTCATCGGCATGCCCGAGGCCTTCGTGTGCCTGTGCCACGTGCTCTCCGGCGGACTGCCGCGGGACCTCATCCGCGTGGCGCGTGAACTCATCCTGATCGCACACGGGGACCCGACCGCGAACCGGTCGTTGGAAGAGCTCACCCGGGCCATGGTGCACACGGACCTCACCCGGAAGGCCCTCGCGGCAGAAGTGGCGGCGCAGCGACTCGACACCGAGCCGGAAGCCGGGAACTTCATCTGCACGGTCGACGAGCTACTGACACATGCTCCACCACCGACCGCCCTCTCGCTGCTCCTGGCCGTGGGACGCCTCACCGACGGGCTGTCCCCGTCGACGGCGACCCCAGAACCCGCCCGGTCCGACCACGACCAACTGAACAGACTGAACAGGCTGCGCCTCGAAACGGCGGCCTACGTCTACTTCTGCGCAACGCTGATCGACATCTTCGACAACTCCCTGGTGGAGGCCGAGGTGCAGCGGCTCACCGCCGGGGTCGGCGACGGATCCCTCGCACAGCTGGCCGAAGTCCGTTCGCACTTCGCGGTCAACCCCAGGCTGGCCTGGGCGACCGTCTCCACCTTCCGCAAGGCACACGACCTCCAGCTGCAGCCGTATCCCACGTGACGGTCACTCACACCAGCACGGCGACAACCAGTACGGCCTCGGGGAGCATCGGTACAGCCGTTGGCGCTGAGAATGATCATGTGGAGCTGTCCACTGCCGCCCGCCGCGAGCAGGGTCCAGCAGGGCCGCCCGCTCGTCCTGATCGGGGATTCGGGCACCGGCAAGTCCCACCTGCTGATCGGGGTCGGTACGGCGATCGCCGAAGCCGGTCTGTCCGTCCTCTACACCAGCACCTCCGCGCTGGTCAACGAGCTGGCCGAAGCGGAGGCGGGACGCAGTGTGTCGTCGGTGATCGCCCGCTACAGCAAGGTCGACGTGCTCTGCCTGGACGAGTTCGGGTATCTGAACCTGGACAAGAAGGGTGCCAAGCTCCTGTTCCAGATTTTCACCGAGCGTGAGGAATGCAAGGCGAATGCCGTGGCGACGAACTCCCCGCTCGCCGAGTGGGACAAGACCATCGGCGACCCGCGTCTCTGCGCGGCCATCGCCGTGAAGCCGCTGCTGCCGCGCCAGGTGGACGACAAACTCGTGCCGCCTGCGTGGCGCAAGGCGGTGTACGCCAACCCGGATCTGCCGCAGGGCGCGGTGGACCGGGACGCGTACGTGGTGTGCGTACTGGAGCAGCTGCACCGGGCCCTGAACAACCGCGACGTCTTCGCCGCCCCGTCGCACCGCTGGTCCAACCCGCGCGCCCGCCTGCTGGACGGGCCCGACGGGGACGCGGTCGAGGAGGACGTGCTGGCCGGGCTGAGCCTGGGCATGCCTGTGACCGAGCACCTGGCGGAGCTGGTGCGGGGCCTGGACGCCGGGTGGAAACAGCTCGCCGAACGCCTTCAGGAGGCGGGGCCGGCGGCGAGACGACGGCGGCGGGCAGGAGTGAGTATCAGGAGCCGATCGGATCAATCCGTGACGGGCAGGCACTCGGCGAGCAGGGCGACGATGTCACGCCAGGCTCGCTGTGCGTGCCGTGGGTGGTAGCCGACGCCGGGAGGCACGGTGTGGTCGACCGGTGGGTGGTGGAAGGCGTGAAGGGCTCCTCCGTAGACCACGAGGCGCCAGTCGACGCCCGCGGCCTGCATCTCTGCGGTGAACGCCTCCCGTTGCACGGGCGGCATGATCGGGTCTTCCGACCCGACCCCGGCCCATACCGGGCAGCGAATGCGTGCCGCCTCGCCCGGTCGGCCCGTGGTCAGTGCGTTGACTGTCCCAATCGCGCGCAGGTCGACGCCATCGCGACCGAGTTCCAGTGCGACTGCGCCCCCGGTGCCGTAGCCGACGGCGGCGGTCCGGTCGGGGTCGGCCCGTGGTTCGGCACGCAACACGTTGAGCGCGGCGTGACCGATTCCTCGCATGCGGTCGGGATCGGCGAGCAGCGGCATGCAACGAGCCAACATTTCCTCTGGGTCTTCCAAATAGCGTCCGCCGTGGAGGTCGAAGGCCAGCGCCACGTACCCCAGCTCGGCCAGAGCCTCGGCCCGTCGGCGCTCGACATCACTGAGCCCCATCCCCTCGGGTCCGATCAGGACTGCCGGCCGGCGCTCGGCACCGGCCGGGAGCGCGAGGTATCCGATCATCGTCAGGTTGTCGGCCGGGTATTCGACCGTACGGGTTGTGACCGTCGTCATGCGACTGGACGGTAATGACCGTTGCGCCCGCTCGGGGTGGTGTTCACCGATGGCAGACAGCAGTCCGTCCCGACAACCTGGTCTACAAGCGAGTGTCGACCGACCAGCAGCACCTCCAGCGCGAGCTGGCCTACGACGGACTGCGCGCCGCTGAGGCCAACGGCAGCAAGGAAGAAGTCCCGGCTCCGGAGCTGCCGGTCACCCTCGACATGCCGGGCAAGGTCGCCGACTTCCTCCGCGCCGCCGAACCGGAGCCCGCCGAGCGGGCCGCGCTCGGCCAGGGCGTGAGCGTACGGCGGGGCCAGGGCTACACCCTGCGCGTCAGCGCCGTCCCCGACGTGCACCGCCGGCTCCTCGCCCGCTGCCGGCCGCTCGACAGCGCCCAGGGCTCCCCGGCGGTCCCGGCCCAGCGCAAGGCCCGTCGCGAGTACGAGAACCGGGTCAGCGCGCTCGCCCCGATCGAACCGTGATCAATCTCAGTGCCAACCGCTGTACCGATGTTCCCCGAGGCCGCAGTACGGCGACAACCAGTACGGCGACACCCATCGGCGCTTCCCGGGCGGGCCGCCATGCCGCTCGGCCTCAGGGGGTGGATGCGTCGGACCAGGCTGCCTCGTAGTACCGAACTCGTTCGTCCTCTGCGACCAGGCGCATGCCGGCTGCGGTCATCACGTGCTGAGACGCGGCGTTGGCGTGGTCGGCGTCGCCCTTCACGCACGTGATGCCGACCTCGCGCGCGAATGCCAGCAGCGCCCGCAAGGCCTCGGACGCGTATCCCCGGCCGCGGGCTGACGGCACCAGGCCATAGCCGATCGTGACGCTGCCGTCCTCGCCGGCAGGGCCGTGGAAATCCAACCCCCCGATCGCACACCCGTCGTCACGGCGCCGGATCTCGTGGGCGCCGGGATGCCGGCCGCCACGCCCCTCCGCGCAAGAGCGCAGGAAGCGCCCGGCCGCCGCCACATCCCCGTCCATCGGGTACTCGGGCGCCCGGAGAACGCCAACGCCTCCGGCTCGTATCCCGGCCACCAGCGCCTCCGCCTCACCGACGGTCAGTCGATGCAGCACGAGCCGCTCCGTCACAAGATCGCCCACAGCGAGATCTCCCATGCCCAGTGGAGTAGCACGCATCGCAGGCGGGCCGCAGCGGGTTTTGTGCGGTGGGCTCGGGGCCGACACCGCAGCGGTGAGTGGGCGCGCACGTGGCCGAGAAGTCCCGTCGACTTCCGGGCCGTGCCCGTCTAGGATTCGGACGCTCTTCCGCACCTCGAACATTTCCACCCAATGCGGGAGGCGGCGGGATCAGGGAACCGCACCGGAACGCCCGCTGCCTGCCGACGAGTTCGGAGGTCAAGTTGACAGCATCCCCGCGCACCCCGCGCCGGCTGGCCGCGCTGGCCCTCGGCCTGGCCGCCCTGCTGGCCGCGCCCGTGGCGCCGGCGGCCGCCGACGCGGCCGGTGCCGTGCAGCCCGCCGCCCCGGTGGCCGGTACCGTGCTGGACAAGCCGATCGTGTTCGGCTCCGGCGACCGTACCGATTTCCAGTACGACTTCGTCCGCGAGCAGATGGGGGGCGTAGGCGGCGTGCGGCCGTACACCTTCTCGGCCGTCAACCTGCATGCCGGTACGTCGATCAACCGTACGACCGGTCTGATCTCCGGCGTGGTCCGCAGCACCGGCACCCGTGCCGTGACCGTCACCATCACGGACAGCATCGGGCAGACGGGCACGACCACCTTCAACTGGCGCGTCATCCGCGAGGCCTGCCCGCGCTGCTGAAGCCGCAGGCTGCGCCGACAGCGTGCCGACAGGTCGGCCAGGTGACAGCGACGCGGTGACGCGGTGACGCGGACGGCACGCCGGGCAGCGGCTGCCGGCTCGGTGGCTACAGGGCGAGTTCGAGGTAGGCGGGCTGCTGCTCCTCGCGTGCCAGCAGCGCGCGGCGCCATATGGCGAGCGCGAACGGCGGGACCATGTCCGGCGAGATGTCCTCCGGCAGGCAGAAGCGGATCTCGCCGATCTCCGAGTCCTGGAGGGTGATGGCCCGCTGCTGCTCCGCGGTCAGCCGGGGGCCGTCGAAGACGTGGAACACGTGGGAGCCCTCCGCCCTCGTGACCCATGCGGTGACCAGCAGGTCGCCGATCTCCAGGTCGAGGCCGAGCTCCTCGCGGACCTCGCGGCGGGCGGCCGCCGTGGGGAGCTCGCCCTCCTCCAGGTGGCCGCCTGGCAGGTTCCACCGCTCCTTGTAGACCGGGTTGACGATGAGCACCCTGCCCTGTTCGTCCGTGATGACGGCAGCGGCGGATGCCGTGGCCCTGGCGCGGTCCGCGGATGCGGCGGTCATGACGTGCTCCTGTGGTGAGTGGTGGTCGGGCCCGGCCGGTCCGGTGCCCCGCCCGGTGTTCGCGTCCGGTGTTCGCGCCCGGAGTGCGCAGCGCCGGGCGCACTGCCCATGATCCGGTACGGCGCCGACACACCTCTGCCCCGTACCGCCTTGACCTGCCCGCCTGCCCGCCTGCCCGCCTGCCCGCCTGCCCGCCTGCCCGCCTGCCTGCCTTGCCGTGCCCCGCCGCGCCGGCAGGGCTGCGTACAGCCGGCGCGGCGGGGGCTCGGGTGGCTACCGGTCCTGGGAGAGGCGGACCAGTTCGGCGAAGGAGCCGTCCAGGCGGACGAGTTCCTCGTACGTGCCCTGCTCGGTGATGCGTCCGGAGTCGAGGACGACGATGCGGTCGGCGAGGCGGCAGTTCTCCATGCGGTGGGTGACGATCACCGTGATCCGGTCGTCCTTCATCTCCCGCAGCCCCGAGAAGACCATGTGCTCGCCGCGCGGGTCCATGGCGGACGTCGGCTCGTCCATGACCAGCAGGCTGGGCCTCCGGTGGAAGGCGCGGGCGCACGCGATGCGCTGCCACTGGCCGCCGGAGGGCTCGTGGCCGCCCCAGAGGGAGCGGGCGAGGAGGGTGTCGAGGCCGTTCGGGTACGCCGCCACCGTCTCCTTCATGCCGACGGCGCCGAGCGCGTCCAGGATGGCGTCCTCGCCGCGCGGGTCGGGCTGGCCGAGGGTGATGTTCTCGCGGGCCGTGAAGGGCCAGTACCCGTACGACTGGGTGACGAGCCCGACGTGCCGCCAGGCCGAGCGCTGGTCGGCGTCCGCGGTCGGGACGCCGTCCCAGGAGACGGTTCCGGTGGTGGGGGCGGTGAGGCTGGTGAGGAGGCGGATGAAGGTGGACTTGCCGGCGCCGTTCTCGCCGACCAGGGCGATGACCTCGCCGCGGTTGAGGGTGAGGTCGACCGGGCCGAGGGCGGGGGTGTCCTTGCCCGGGTAGGTGTACGTGGCTGCCTCCAGGCGGATCTTCTCCGGGGCGTCGAGCTCCTGCGGGCCGCGCGGCCCGGACTGCTCGGCGGCCTGCCGGATGAACGCGGTGTAGTCCCCGAGGTAGAGGGCGTGCTGGAACATCGCGGCCCCGTAGACGACGAGCTGGGAGAGGGCGGCGGTGGAGGTGCGCATGGCGACGATGGCGGTGCCGGCGGCGCCGATGGCCATGAACCCGCCGACCACCAGGGCGCCGAGGCTCGCCCAGGTCAGGACGGTGAACAGGCCGGAGACGACGGCGGCGGTGAGGTAGACGGCGAGGTAGCGGGGCGCGGAGCCGACCATCTTGGAGTCGATCCGGGAGCAGACGGCGGCGTACCAGTGGTGGGCGTACGGACGCATGCTGTTGCCGCGCAGCTCGTCCGCGAGCTTGGGGGTGGTGAGGTGCCAGCGCATCATGTGCCGGATGTTGCGGGAGGCGATCGTCTCGTTGTGGAGGCGGTAGTCGAGGCGGGCGGCGAGGACCGAGCCCAGCCCGCGCGGGATGACCGACAGCAGGAGCAGCGGCAGCAGGACGGGGTGGACGACGGACAGGACGGAGGCGACGGCCACCATGTCGATCAGACCGCCGGTGAAGCCGAGCGCATCCTGCAACAGCATCCCGGAACGGGCCGAACCGGTCTCGGCGGCCTCGGAACGCTCGGTGAAGTCGGGGGCGTCGTACGCGGACAGCTCGACGTCCATGTGGGCGTCGACCATGGCGAGGTCGGCGATCGTGGACATCCCGGGGTTCAGGCGCCGGGCGGCGCTGCCGGCCGTGATGGAGGCCAGCGCGCCCAGGGCGGTCATGGCGGCCGCGGCGACCAGCGGCCAGGCGGCGCTGTTGATGCGCTGCTCGACGGTACCGCCGGCGAGGAGGGGGCCCATGGCCCGGGACACGGCCGCGAGCGCGCCGGCGGTACAGATCCCGCCGAGGACCTGGGCGCAGACGAGCCACGTGAACGCCGTCCGGTTCACCGCCCAGGCCAGCCGTGCCGTCTGGGCGAGCGCGGCCGGGACGCGGCGGGCCATCTGCGCGAGCGAGAGCTGCTCCATGGTCTTGTTGTGCTGGCCCCAGGTGTACGTGAACTCGGGGGGTGAGGGGAGCGCGGGCGCGGGGAGGCCGGGCGCGGCGGGTTCCTGCTCCGGCTCCGGGCCCTGGTCTGGGGCCGGCTCCGGCTCCGGGTCCGGCTCCGGCTCCGGGTCCGGGTCCGGGTCCGGGTCCGGGTCCGGGTCCTGGGCCCGTGCTGCGTGCGGCTGCTGCTGCGCCTGGGCTTGGTCCTCGGCCTCGGCCTGGGCTTGTTCCTGCTGCTGCGCCTGGCCCTGGGCGGGCTGTTTCCGGGACATGGGTTCCTCCTCCAACTCGGCCAACTCGTCGATGAGGGAAGTCGGTTGCTCCCGCGGGCGGCGGCATGGCGAGGTAGCCCCCGACCCCCTGTGCGGGGGAGGGGCGGGGTGCTGCCTGGGGAGCGGAGGAGTGAGTACACAGGACGCCGGAGGGCGGAGCAGCGCGATCCGGCCGACCTGACGGGCGCGGCGCGGCCGGTCCCCCGACGGCTCGGGACGGGCTCCGGCCGCAGCCCTGGGTGGGCGATTGGCCGGAACCGGTCGGTGGACGGAGCGGGCTTCGGAAATCGCTTGCGGGGGCGCCCCCGGCGCCGCTTCGGCGTGCGGTACGGCCCGTACGGCGTGCGGTACGGCCCGGGCTGGGGCCGGGGGGACGGGTGGGGCGGACGGTGCTCTGGACTGCGGGATTCCGGGCGGGATACCGAGGGGAACCCCGGGCGGGAAGCCGAGCCGGATGCCGGTCTCCAGGGCGGCGTGCCGAGCCGGATGCCGGTCTTCCGGGCGGGTCTCCCGGGCCTCAGCCGAGCGGCAGCTGTTCGACCACGCTGGTGCCGCTGCCCTCCTGGGACTCCCAGGTCCACGTCTCCTCCAGCCGCAGACGGCCGTCGGGAAGTTCCGTCACGCGCGAGGTGCAGTGCCCGGACGCGGTGGTGCCGTCGAGCCGGAGCTGGACGTAGCGGAAGTCGATGCCGTCGCCCGCCCGCGTCCCGACCAGATAGCCCCTGACCACGTCCCCGCCGGCGTACTCGGCCCAGACCCGGCCGTCCTCCTCGTGGTACGCGAACCGGGTCTGCCGGCCGACCTGGCCCGGCGCCTGGTCGGCCACGGGGACGAAGACGAGGTCGTCGAGCGAGCGCGCCATGGGTGACTCCTGTGGGTAGGCCGGCTGGGGGTGGGCGACATGGATGGACTGCCGGGGCCACCCTAGGCGTCGACCCTACGGACGTACGTCCGCAGGGTCGGCAACGTTCACGCACCCGACCTGCGGCTCAGGATTCGAACGGCGTGTTGCTCCACCGGAACCAGGCCGCGTCGCCCTGGATGTGCAGCAGGAACTCGGCGACCGGGCCGGAGGGGGAGACGAGGCTGAGCGTGCGGGTCATCGAGTCGTACACCTCGTCGAACCGCTCGAAGTCCTCGTCCTCCAGCGCCGCGAGGGCCTCGTCGAACCAGGGCCTGAACTCGGCGAACGCGCGCTGCGCGGTGAAGCGGCCGTGCAGCCACGGAAAGTCGGTGTCCACGATCTCGATCTCGCCCAGCAGCTCCCGCTCCGGCTCCCGCTCCTGCTTCCGCGCGCCTTGCTGCTCGCCCGGGGGCTGATGCGGCTGCAGTCGCATCAGCCGCCACACTTGCCCTTCGAATCCCATCCCGCCCCGCCCTCGCACCTCTCCCGATCCTCTCGTCGTACCGGTCCGGTCCGGCCCGGCCGCCCTGTCTGCAGACTAAGGCGAGTTTCTCAACGACTGCTGAACGAACGGGTCAGGCGGTCGCGATGACGGTGCCGGGAGCCGGGAGCCGGGGGCCGGGGGCCGGGGGCCGGGCGCCGGATGCCGGGAGCTGCCCGGCCTCGGCTCACGTGGAGTGCACGATGATCTGGAAGACCACACACATCGCCCAGGCCATCGGGATGAGCGCCACGTAGGCCAGCGGCCGCCGGAGCACCGGCGGACCCGTGTCGAGATGGGCACGTCCCGGGGCGGGCATCGAAGGGGGCAGCTTGCTGTACTTCAGGTAGGCGAGCAGATTCCACAGGAGTCTGAACGGGTTGAAGATGACCAGGGAGAGCGGGCCCCACCAGCCCAGGCACAGCGCCCTGGTGGTCATCTGCCGGACGACGGCTATGCCGCAGGCGCGGCAGAACGGTCCGTCCAGATGCTCGAACTTCATGAGGATGAGCACGCCCACATGGGCCCGGATCTTGTGGTTCGCCGCAGCCTGGCCGCCGCAGGCGCGGCACACGAGCGGCACCTGGCCCATGGGAGGTGCACCGACGTAAACGCCGGGCGCGGGGGCGTGGTTCCCCGGCGTCGGGACGTGCGCATGCTCTCCGGGCGTGCTGTAGGGGTTGCCCGGGACGGGGCTGTGGCTGTTGGGGGGGCCGGCTGATGCGGTGTTGCCATGATGAACGGATCTCCAGACTGCACATACGTACTGACCCCAGCCGCAGGCGGACAGGCGCATCCCGGGACGGGGAGGTCACATCACCGAACGAGCGCACCGGCCATGGCGACTGGGTACACCAGACGGGACGGCCCGACCGGGGACCCCCGGTTCCGTGACCTGCGACGCATTCGTTGACACACCGCACAGCCGCGCCGCCCATGCCGCACCGGAGTCCTCACCGCAGGCGGCGCGCGGCAGCCATGCGAGCCGAACCGCGATGCGTGGAATGCAGGTCGGCCATTCGGCTCGGCTGACGTTGAATGGACTTCTCCGGCTGGGGGAGTCGTCGATCCTGATCTCCCGGCCCGGCACCATCACTCCGACAGCGGGAGGTCGCTGTGAGTACCCCGGACCCGGGCCGGTTCGCGTCGCCTGCCCTCGGCACTGCCGACGGCTACGCCGCCCTGTCCGCCTGCGAGATCGCCGCAGCGGTCAACGCGGGCCGGCTGTCGGCGCGCGAAGTGGCGGCGGCGGCCCTGGAGCGGATCGCCCGGGACGACGTCGGGCTGCGGGCCTTCACCGCGCTGTGGCCACAGCAGGCCGCCGAGCACGCCGAGCTGATCGACCGTCGGATCCGGGAGGAGGGCGCCCGGCTGCCGCTGGCCGGGGTGCCCTTGGCGGTGAAGGGAACCGAGGGGCTGGAGTCGCTCCAGACGACACGGCTCATGGCGGCGGGCTGCGTACCCGTGGGCGCCACGTCCACCCCCGGCCGGGGGACCCGCTGGCAGACCTGGGGTGCCACCGCCCGCGGCGTGACCCTCAACCCCCTCGGCCGGCAGTGGAGTCCGGGCGGGTCGAGCGCGGGTTCGGCCGTCGCCGTGGCCGCGGGGATGGTGCCGCTGGCCACCGGGAGCGACGGGGCAGGCTCCGTACGCATTCCTGCGGCCTGGTGCGGCGTCATCGGGCTCAAGCCGACCAACGGCCTGGTCCCCGCGCGGGACCGGGCGGGCCTCAACATCGCCGGGCCCTTGGCCCGCCACGTCCAGGACGCCGCCGCGTACCTGGCCGCCCTCACCGGGACCGCGGCCGACGGGCCGCCGCCCTCGGCTCCGGCACGGCCGCTGCGGACGGCCTGGTCCTCGACGCTCGGGTTCGCGGCGACGGATCCGGCCGTCGCGGCGACGGCGCGGGCCTGCCTCGAAGCCCTGTCCCGGGGCAAGGCCCGGGCGGTAGAAGCCGTCGAGGTGCCGGTACGCCTACCCGATCCCGCCAGGTGCTGGCAGACCCTGCGGCACGGGCCGGACCCCGCAGCCGCGGACCCCGCAGCCGCCGGTGCCTCGGAACGCGCCGCAGCCGCACGTACCAAGGCCGCGCTCGGAGCCGCCCTCGACGGGGTCTTCGCCGAGGCGGACCTCCTGGCGACCCCGACCACCCCCCACGCCCCGCACGGCCACGACGGGCCCGGCGACAGCCTGAGCGTGGCGCTGACCTGGGCGTTCAACATCAGCGGCCACCCGGCCATCAGCCTCCCGGCCGGCCGCACCCCGGCGGGGGAGCCCGTCGGGCTGCAACTGGTCGCCCGGCACGGCCGGGAGGCCGACCTGCTCGCCGTCGCCGCAGCGGCCGAAGCCGTGGCGCAAGGGGAAGGCCTCTAGGCTCCGGCAGCACACGGCGCAGCACGGATCACGGACCCGGCGACGGCGGCTACGACGGCGACGGCGGCGACGACGGCGATGGCGTTGGCGGCGATGGCGGTGATGGCGGCGGTGGTGGTGCCGTCGGGCGGAGACCGTCGCGTCCCTGGTACCCGCGGGCAGGCGGATCGCCCTGCAGCCGGTGGCCGACGGCGGCGGGGGCTCCGGCGCCGCTGCCGGTCCGCTTCGGGGGCTCGGTGGCGCACACGGTGCCGCGGCCGTCGACGAGTGCGCAGGCCCGGGCGTCGCCGGGGGTGAGCGCCGGGACCATTCTGGTGTGGGCGTCGTACCCGTACTGCTGGCGGTGCTCCTGCGCGTTGCCCTGCTTGGCGGTGACCGTGACACGGTCCCCCGCGGTGGTTCCGCTCGTCTTGGCCCAGGCGGCCTGGCAGCGGCCGCTGTGGCGCAGCTCGACGCGGATGCCGTGGTCGTGGCCGACGAGCGCGGTGACGGCGTCGTACGCGCAGGTCGTGGCGGCCGGCTCCAGCGACGCACACGAGGTTCCCGTGCAGGTGGCGGTGGGCGCCGGCCTGGCCCCGGCCGGCGGGGACCAGAACGAGGCCGGAGCCGAGGGCGACAGCGCGACCTCGGGCGTCGACCCGCCGTACCGGGCGCCCGCCCACGCCACCGCGGCCGCCAGGAGTACGACTGCTCCGGCCACCGCGGCGTGGGCCGCCGACTGCCGGCTCCTGTGGGGCAACGGCAACGGCAACGGCAACGGCTGTGGCTGCGGGTCCGGCTGCGCGAGCGGCGCCGTCGTCTGCTGCCTCGGGACGGTGGAGGCCCGCTCCTCGCGGGCGCGCCGGTGGAGGGCGAGGGCCTGGTCGAGTTCCGGATCGCCGGGCGGGACATCGGCGGCCTTGGCGGTGCAGATCCGGCGGAACTCGCGAATCGACTCGGGAGCGGGCAGGGTACTTCCCGATTCCCACCGTGAAACGGTCGGCTGGTTGGTGTGGAGCTGTTTGGCGACCCATGACTGGCTGCGGTTGTTGCCCTCGCGCCAGCTCCTCAGGAGCCGGGCCAGTCGAACGCGTGCGGAAACGTCCGGCTGCCGCCCGTCCACAGCATCCGCATTCTGCTGGGCATCCATGGCACGCTCCTTCATCCGGTCCCTGAAACAGCAGGTCAGACCCCATACGCATGGCCGCGTATATGCGCGTATGGACCGGTGGCCCCGGAAGCGTAGAACGCACGGGGACGGCGGGGCAAAGTAGCGGCGGCCGGTGCGACGTTCCCGGCCATTCCCCCTCCGCCTCCGAACCCGGTGGAAAACCCGTGCCCTGAAGCGAAATCACTCCGGATGGCCGGGAAGGCCTGGAATCGGCGGCACAAAAGAAAAGGATGACGAGACGATATGAACATCGCAGCGCGTTTCTCTTTCCGCGGCGTCACCACGGCCGCTGTTTCCCTCGCGACGCTTTCCGCGGTGGCCCTCGGAGCGGCCCCCGGTGTCGCTGCCGCCGAGGCCGGTGACACGGCCGTACGGGCCCACAAGGCGCAGCCGGCGGACGGCGGCCGGAACGGCGGCTCCACCACCCGCACCGGCTCGCGCGGGTACTCCCTGAAGTTCACGAAGAACTGGGACGACCCGGACCGTTCGACGCTGTCCCTCGTCCGCGACGGCGCCGTGGTCAGGACCTACCGGGCCGGCTCCGGCCTGGGATCCACGGACGAATGCGCGAGCAACAGGGGGTGGCTGCCGAACGGCACGTACCAGGTGAGGGGCCACCAGACCAACCGCGGCGGCGACATCAAGGGGTACGCCATCCAGCTCTCCGACAAGGTGTGCCACCCCAAGCACGGGAGGAGGGCGGCCGTCAAGCGCGACTCCCTGTTCATCCACAGCGAGATGACCAGGAACGGCAGCCAGGGCTCCACCGAGCCGACGCGGTGGAACGGCGACGCCGACTACACGTCGCCCGGCAGCATCAAGCTGCGCCCGGAGCACATCAAGGACCTGTTCTCCCGCCTGGAGAAGGCGCACTGGCCGAAGAACCTGACCCTGCACGTCAACTGACGCCAAGCCCGAAGCACATCAGAACGGGCCCGACCCCTCGGCCTCCGAGGGGCTCGGGCCTCTGCCCGCTCCCCCCTCCGTGCTGATTCTGCGGATTCGCGGCGCCTTGACCGGCCGCAGGCGTAGCGTGGTCGACATGAGTGATGCCGTGGCAGCCCGCGGCCCCAAGCTGCCGCCGTCGTACCCCCCGAAGTCGCCACCACCGCAGAAGAAACCGGTGGAGCCCCCGCGCCCCCAGCCGGCCACGAAGCCGGTCAAACAGGTGACGGGTCCGAGGGGCCTGCCTGGACAGCCACGAGGGTGGAGAGGTCGGCAGGGAAGAGACGATCAGTACGGTTGCTGCCTGGCCGTTTGAGGAACGCGACTTCGACCCCGCCCATACCCTGCCGGACCACCGGGACAACACGACTGACGTCGTGGCAGGAGCGCTGCTCCTCGACCAGATCGCCGAAGAGGATTACGAGGAGATCGTCCGCCGCCGGTAGTCCCTCTGAAGGCTGACCATGGCTGAGGCGCTTCTGGCAGGCCATCTCGATGCCTGGTTCAGTCGCAGGGTAGCTTCATCGCCTTTCTCTGACGCGGGTGGCCACAGCTTCGCCGCTGCCACCCGCGCCCTGACCCCTGGCTTCTTCGCCCAGCATGGCCGCGAGGCAGGGCCGTCACGGCCTGCTCGGCGGGCGGGCCAGGCCGCATCCGTCAGCACAGCGCGCACGTGCGCCGCTCCCCTGGCCATCTCCGCTGGACGAATGCTTCGTCGAGCGGAAGTCGCCGGGGGAGCGGGGTGGGGTGGTGGGCGGTGGGCGGTGGGTGACGCGGCGGCTCAGAGCCAGAGGAGGAGCAGGACGGCGGCGGAGCCGGCCGTGGCGAGCGCGAAGCGGGTGAGGACGAGGGGGCGGAGCCAGGCAGGGAAGGGGGTGTTGGCGGCGGCGATGAGGGCGGCGGCGTCGACGGTGTGGAGAGCGGAGTCGGCGGAGCGGGCGAAGGCGGCGCGGGTGTAGGCGGTGGCGAAGACCTGGCCGGCGGTGATGAAGCCGACGCCGAGGAGGACGACGGGCTCGGCGATCCAGGAGAGCAGGCGGCCGGTGGGGTTCCCGGTGAGGTTGAGGACGCCGAGGGCGGTGAGGGCGACGCCGATGGTGAGGGCGAGGGCGAGTTCCCACGGCTTCTCACGGAAGGCGATGCCGTGCTGGGCGAGGACCGAGGGGCTGTGGCCCTGGCGGCTGATCTCGGCCTCGGCGGCGTCCTGGGAGGCGCCGCCGCGGGTCCAGGCGATGGTGGGGATGACGAAGAAGGTGGCGGCGAGCAGGAGCTGGAGGATGGCGGCGAGGGTGGTGGGGTTCACGGGAGGGGGTTCCTTTTCGGTGATGGGGTGGTGCGGTTGTGGGGTGGCGGGTTGTGGGCCACGGTTGACTTTTACTTAGTTCAAGTCCTGGCGTTGAGAACTGTAGGGGTCGAGGTGGAGGTCGCGCAAGGCTCTTCTTGAACTTTGTTCAAGTGGGTTGGCGGGGAAGGTGGCGGGAATGTGAGCGGTCCTGCGCGGCCGTGGTTGACCATGGGAACGGTGCGCCCCCGACGGGAGAGAGGTTCCTGATGGTTCGTTCCGAACCGCATGACGATCCGGTGATCGCGTCGATCACGGGCTTCGCCTGGTCGAGCGAGGAGTCGGTGGCCTACGAGGCCGCCATCGAGGCGATCAACGGCGCGGTGGGCGCGTACTCCGCCCGGATCCATGCCGAGCAGTGCAAGGAGAGCCCCGACGTCGGCCTGATCTCGCGGCTGCTGGACGGGCAGGGGCGGTGCGCGCGGGTCCGCGAGGGGCTGGTGCCGACCGACCGTGCGCAGATCGCCGAGGCCCGCCGCCATTACGCGGACCTGGCGCGGCGCCTGCCGGCGGAGGAGGGGTCGTGACGACGGATCCCGAGGCGGTGGCACGGCATCTGCTGCCGGATGCCGAGAACCGCCGGATCTTCCTCGACCGGATCGTCCCGCAGCAGTGCGCGGGGCGGTCGCCGCAGGAGCGGCCCACCGTCGTGTTCCTCGTCGGCCAGCCCGGATCGGGCAAGACCCGCGTGGGGCACCTGCTCGCGGACCCGCTGAACCGGCGCGGCGGCTTCGTCGACGTGGACAGCGACCTCTACAAGCCCTACCACCCCGCGTACGCACGCCTGTTGCAGCAGGACGACAGGCTCATGACCGCCTGCACCCGGGCGGACGGCCGCCGGTGGATGGCCCGAGCACACGAGTACGTACGCGAGAACCGGCTGAACGCGGTCATCCAGGAGACCTCGCAGGACGCCGCGGCGGTGGCCGTGACCATCCGGGCGTACCGGGACAGCGGCTTCCGCGTCGAGGGCGTCTTCATCGCCGTGCCCGAGGCGATGAGCAACCAGGGGATCATCAACCGGTACCACGAGCAGGTCAAGGATCGGGGCAACGGCCGGCTCACGGTCCAGGCCAACGCCGACCGGTCGTACGACGGGATCATGGACCTGGCCCGGCTGGTCGACGAGCAGGCGCTGGCCGACCACGTTGCGGTGTTCCGGCGCGGCGAAGGAACGCCGCGCCACTCCAACGCCCTGGACGCCACCGGCACGTGGCGGAACCCCCCGGCGCTGGCCGCGGCCGTCGAGGCGGAGCGCTCCCGGCCGTGGTCCGCTGCCGAGAGCGCCGACTTCCTGCGGTCGCAGGGCAAGCTCCACACCGAGATGGGCCCGGAGTGGGCCGGGAGCCTGGCCCGGATCGACGCATTGGCCCGCCCCGCCCTCGCCGTTCCTTTTGCTCCGGCAGCCGTGGGGGATCCGCACGCCTTGAAGTGAAGGGCGCCGGCGGGTGCGGGCGGCGTACGCAGGTGCGGGGGCGCGGGGGGCGCGGGGCGTGCGGACGGGCAGGTTCCCCGGCCCTCCGGTTGGTTTCCCGGGGTTCCCAACTCCCCGGATCGCGGCCGGTCCGCGGCAGCGGTTAGGGTTGCCGCGTGAACGCTCCCTTGCTGCCCCGGTCCTTCCGCTTGCTCGTGACGGGAGGAGGTACCGGCGGCCACACCTATCCCGCCCTGACGGCGATCCGGACGTTGCAGGGCCGGCTCGCGGCAGCGGGCGGCACCCTGGACGTGCTGTGGATCGGTGCCGCCGACGGCCTGGAGGCGCGCATCGCCCCCGCGGAGGGCATTCCGTTCAGGACGGTCGCCACCGGGAAGATCCGGCGGGCCGCGAACCCGCTGAAGATGCTGTCGGCGGCGAACATGAAGGACATGGCGCGCGTGCCGCTCGGCGTGGCACAGGCCCGGTCCATCGTGTCGGAGTTCCAGCCCGACGTCGTCCTCGCCACGGGCGGGTACGTGGCCGTCCCGGCCGGCCTGGCGGCCCGCCTGTGCCGGCGTCCGCTCGTGCTGCACGAGCAGACCGTCCGCCTGGGCCTGGCCAACCGCAAGCTCGCGGGTTCGGCCACGCGGATCGCCCTGTCCTCGGAGTCCTCGCTCGAACTGCTCTCCCCCGAACTGCGCGGCGCCGCGGTCGTCACCGGCAACCCGATCCGGCCGGAGGTCCTCACCGGTCACGGCGACAAGGCCGTACAGGCACTGAACCTCACCGGCTTCGACCGCCGCCTGCCGACCGTGTACGTCACCGGCGGCGCGCAGGGCGCCCAGCAGATCAACGGGGTCGTCCGGGACGTACTCCCGTGGCTCCTGAGCCACGCGAACGTGATCCACCAGTGCGGCCCGGCCAACGTGGACGAACTCCGCGCGGCCGCCGCCGGCCTGGACCCGGTCCTGGCCGGCCGGTACCACGTGACCGGCTTCGTCGGGCCGGAGCTGCCGGACGTGCTGGCGCTGGCCGACATCGTGGTGTCCCGGTCCGGCGCCGGGACGCTGGCGGAGCTGACCGCGCTCGGGAAGCCGGCCGTGTTCGTGCCGCTCGCCACCTCGGCCGGCAACGAGCAGGTCCACAACGCCCGGCACCTGGCCGATGCCGGTGCGGCCGTCGCCCTGGTCGGCGAGGTCACCGGGCAGGTCCTGCAGCACGCGGTCGGCCCGCTGCTGACCGATCCCGCCCGGCGGGCGGCGATGGCGGATCGCGCCAGGGCGTACGGGCGCCCGGACGCCGCGGACCGGCTCGTGGACGTACTCCTGTCCGCGGCAACCGGCTGACCCTCCCGGCAGGCGGCAGGCATTCCCGCCTGCCGCCTGCCGCCTGCCACCTGCCGTCTGCCGTCTGCCGTCTGCCGTCTCCGCTGTACGCTCTCTCCGCCGGTCGGTCAGCCGTGGAGTCGGCGGCGGCGCCAGTACGCGACCGTGGCCACGGCCAGCAGCGGGCCCCACAGCAGCAGGGGCGCGTAGCAGGCGGTCATGGCCCACCGGGCGAAGCCCGTCGGCGTGAGCTCGCCGCCCATGTTGTCCGGGCTGTTCCACTGCAGCGCCCCGTGGATGGTGATCAGTGTGACCGCCGCGGCGCCCGTGGCGGCGGGGACGACGGCAGCGAGCGGCGGGATGCGCCGGCCGCCGAGCCACGGCACCCAGTGGGGGAGCACTTCCCCCCAGCGCTGGACGAGGCCGAGGGCCAGCATGCCGACCAGCTCGGCGAAGACGCTCAGCGCGATCAGGTAGAAGGAATACCGCCCGGGGTAGTTGTCGACGTGCAGCAGATCCCCCTCCTTGAAGCCCGAGGGCACCCCGAAGGCGATCGCGGTGCGCCACAGCCCCGTCGGTACGAGCGTGAGGGCCGCGCCCCTGGCGGCCCACCGGGCGGTCCGCGAGACACCGGGCACGATGGCGAGCGAAGCGGGTGCGGGGAGCGGGGCGGCGGGGGTCGCGTGTTCGGCGGTTGCTGCGGTGGTGGTCGGCATCGTCCGGATCCTGTTCGGTGGGCGGCGGGCGGTGTGCCTCAAGGCTCCTTCCGGCCGCCCGCCATGCACCATTCGCCGATCGGCAGACCGTGCGGCCGGGGCGGTGCGGGAGCCTCTGCCGAACGGCGGATGCCGCGCCCGCAAGGCCGTTCATAGGGTTGTCCCATGACCACGCTTCCGCGATTCCCGTACGCCCCGGTGCTCGCGGGCGCCGCCGTGCTGTCCATGGCCGGCTCGCTCGCCCGCGCCCCCGGCCTGTGGTCCATGGCCGGGCTGGCGGTGCTCCTCCCGCTGCTCGGGCTGGTCGCGCGATGGTCGCCCGTACGGTCCGGGAGCCCCGCGGCCGCCTTCGGGATCGCCGCGGTGGCACTGTGGCCGGCACCGCTGGTGCGGGCCGAAGGGGCGTCGTGGCTGGAAGCCTTCGGGGCGGCGGCCTTCTGGGCACTGCCCGGCCTGGGAGCGGTCGCCGTCGGCGCCCACCTGCGCCGGCACGCGGCGCACACCCGGCAGGCCGTCCGCGACGCGCGGCGCGAGCAGCAGCTGGAACTGGCCCGCGACCTCCACGACTTCGTCGCGCACGACGTGAGCGCCATCCTGGTGCAGGCCCAGGCGGCCCGGTTCGTCGCCGACGCCGATCCGCGCCAGGCCGTACGCGCGCTGGAACGCATCGAGGCGGCAGGGCTGAGCGCCCTCGCCTCGCTGGACCGGACCGTCCACGCCCTGCGCGAGGCAGGCGGCGGCCCGGCCGCCCCCGCACCCGGGCTCGCCGAACTGGACGGGCTCGTCGGCCGGTTCGAGGGCGGGGTCCTGGAAGCCGACGAGGAGGCCCTGACCTGCCTGTCCCGGGAGGCGGACACCGCCGCGTACCGGGTCGCGGTGGAAGCGCTGACGAACGTACGACGGCACGCGCCCGGCGCCGCCGGCGTCCGCGTGACCGTACGCCGCAGGCGGCCCGACGGCATCGAACTGGCCGTCACCAACACCCCGCCCCCGCGCACCCCGCGAGCCCCGCGCAGCCTCCTGGCCCGGCGCCGCCACGCAGGCGGTACGGGCCTCACCGGGCTGCGGGAACGGGTGGAGGCGGCCGGAGGCACCCTCGCGGCCGGCCCGGCGGGCGCCGACGGCGGCTGGCGCGTTTCGGCCGTGTTCCCGGCACACGGAGCCCCCCAAGGGTGATCATGATGCGGTGACCACGAGCATCCTGATAGCCGACGACCAAGAGGACATCCGCAGCGGATTCCGCCTGATCCTGGACTCCCAGCCGGACATGACGGTCGTGGGGGAGGCCGCCGACGGGCACAGCGCGGTGGCCCTCGCCCGGGACCTGCGCCCGGACGTCGTGCTCACCGACATCCGCATGCCCCGGCTGGACGGGCTGGAGGTGACCCGGCTGCTCGCCCCGCAGACCCGGGTCGTCGTCGTGACCACCTTCGACCTCGACGAATACGTGCACACCGCCCTGCAGGCCGGAGCCTGCGGATTCCTGCTGAAACGATCCGGCCCGGCCCTGCTGATCGAGGGGGTCCGGGCCGCGATGGCCGGCGACACCCTGATCAGCCCGCAGATCACGGTCCGGCTGCTCAGCCGGCTCGCGACACGGCCCGAACAGAAAGCACCCTCGACAGCCGCGCGGCTCCTCACGGGGCGCGAGCTGGAGATCGTACGGCTGGTGGCCCGGGGGCACACCAACGCGGAGATCGGGGCCGAGCTGTTCATCAGCGCGGGAACGGCCAAGACGCACATCGCCAACGTGCAGGCCAAACTCGGGGCGCGGAACCGCGTCGGCATCGCGGCCTGGGCATGGGAACACGGCGTCGTCGGCCCGGAGTAGGACCGCACCGGCCCCTCCCCGCCTCTCCCCGGCCTTTCCCCGCTTCCCCCGCCTTTCCTCGCCTTTCCTCGCCTCTCCCCGCCTGCCGTGGCGCGGCGGGGAGAGGCGAGGAAAGGCGCCGCCATGTGGTCGTCGGGCCCGGACGGACGTGACGCTGCGCCCCGTCACGATCCGGCAGGCCGCCGCCCCGGCCCCGGTCGGGAGCGCGAGGCCACCCATGCCGCGTGCCGGCGCATCCGGGCCCGGTCGCCGGGGAAGCAGCTGTCCCACTCCTCCTCCAGGCGCATCCACGCCGCCGGCTGCCCGCTCTCCGCCTGCAGCGGTACGCCGGCGTCGACGACCGCCGCGTACGACAGCCCGAACGTCGCCGCCGCGCCCGGCCGGTAGGAGCGGACGGTCGCCAGAGCCGGCTCCCGCAACAGCTCCGCCCGAACCCCGGTCTCCTCCAGCAACTCCCGCCCCGCTGCCTGCCGGGGGGTCTCGCCCGGCTCCACGCGCCCGCCCGGCGGCACCGGCCCCCGCCACCGGTGCTGCACCAGCAGGACGCGGGACAGCGTCCCGTCGAACACCCAGACCTCGGCCGCGAGCGGGCCCTCCAGCTCCGGCCCGGCCGCCGCCAGCCACCGGCGCGCACCGTCCAGCTCCACGACCGCGAGGTCCGCGTCCGCCGCGGCCGCGTCGAAGACCCGCTGCCCGATCCCGTTTCCGGTCATCCGATCACCCTACGAAGGCCCGCTGACACCGCCGCTCGCACGGTCGGCGGCCGTGTTCAGGAGGATCCAGTGGTCGTCCGGCAGGTTCGCGGGGGCCGGAGGAGGGACCGGGCGGGTTTCCTCGTGCCAGGCCGGGCCCACGGCCGCCGTGGCGATGCCGCGCCAGAACCGGGCGGCGCCCGCGTTCGCCTCCTGGAAGGCGATCGCCCAGGCGCCGGGCCGGGAGCGCAGCAGCTGCAGGGCCGCCTGTCGGCCGACGCCGCGCCGGCGCAGCGCCCGTACGACGAAGAACGCGGAGATCGAGGTCGCGCCCTCGGGCAGCGGACGGGTCAGGACGAAGCCGGCCGGCGCCGGGCCGTACCGGATCAGCAGGGCCTCCCGCCCCGGCTCGTCGAAGAACAGGGGCAGGCTGCCGAACCCGAACCGCCCGTCGGCCGCGGGGAGGTGGCCGAGGAACTCCGACAGGTCGTGCCGGTACAGCTGTGCCAACTGCTCGACGACGGGACGGTGTTCAGCACCCGCGGGCCGGAGAGTGACCGGTGCGGTGGAGTCAGTGGTCGAACTCATCCTCGGATTCTGGCACGGTACGCCCGCGCCGCCGTCGTCGCCCCGTCGCCGTACGGGCCCGCCGGCCGGGGCAGGGAGAGCCGTACGGCGCGTCTCAGGGCGTGGTGGCGAGGTCCGCGATGCGCTGGATCAGGTCGGCGTACGTCCAGCCCGCGCCGGATGCCGCGAGGGGCAGCAGGCTCGTGGCCGTCAGCCCCGGGAGGGCGTTGACCTCCAGGCACAGGGGTTCGCCCGCCGCGTCGCAGCGGAAGTCGGTGCGGGAGTAGGTGTGCGCATCGAAGCCCAGGGCGTCGTGCGCGCGCAGGGCCAGCTCCTGGAGCCGGGCCGCGAACTCCGCCGGGATCCGGGCCGGACACACCTCGCTCACCGCTCCGGGCTGGTACTTGGCCGCATAGTCGAACAGCGGCGTGCTCAGCTCGATCTCGACCACCGGGAGCACCTGGTCGCCCACCACGGCCACGGTGAACTCCCGGCCCGGCAGGAACGGTTCCACCAGGAGCTCGCCCTCACCGGCCCGCATCCCCGCGGCGATCCGCTCCAGCTCCGCGAGGGAGTCGGCCCGGTGCACCGACACGCTCGACCCGTCCGCGACGGGCTTGACCACCACCGGACCGGCAGCCAGCAGCCGCTGCACGTCGTGCGGCACCTCGTCGGTGCCGGGCTGCCACAGCGCGCGCTCGGGCACGGGCAGCCCCGCGGCGCCCAGGACGGCCTGTGCCCGGTCCTTGTGCCAGGCGGCCCGGCACGCGGTGCTGTTCGCGCCGGTGAAGCGGATGCCCGCCTCCCGCAGCCGGCCCTGCACCCAGCCGTCCTCGCCCCAGCCGCCGTGCAGGGCGAGGAAGACGAGGTCCGCGTCGCGCAGCAGCCCCAGCACCGGCCCGTCGGCCCCGTTGGCCTCGTCGGCCAGGGCGGCGTCCATGCGCTGCTGCAGGAGCCGCCGGCCGAGGCCGGACGGCGGCTCCTTGCCGACCGTGAACGCCTCCACCACGTCACCGGGGCGCAGGGGCCCGGCCAGGACCGGCGTCTCGGCGGCCGGGTCGACCAGCACCACCTCGTGGCCGCGCTCCAGCAGGGCCCGGGCGACCGAGCCGCCCGAGGCGAGGGAGACGTCTCGCTCCGGGCTCTCACCACCACACAAGATCACGATTCGCATGCCGGGATTGTGACCCGTCCCGCAACCCTCCGCGGCCGCCGACAGGCCGAGAACGACCGGTCGGCTGCCGTCGGCCGCGAGTCGTCAGCCGTCGGCCGCGAGTCGTCAGCCGTCGGCCGCGGGTCGTCAGCCGTCGGCCCCGCCGGTGTGATGTGCGTCATCCCGTCGGCGCCCGCCGCGCGGTCGAGAGCCGAAATCCGGGCCTCCAGGCTGCGACAAATAGGACAACCACGACATATGGCCCATTCAATTCAGTTTTCGGCATATACCCCTTGATGGTGTGTCAGTCGAAAACCGGCGATGCATAATCGGGCCCGGTCGTCTCCGGCAGTGATGGAGCCATTGGGGCACCGACACCGCCCTCCCCGGCGGCACTCCGCACCGGACCGATCCCCAAGGCGTTCTCCATGTCCCTCGTCACCCGCACCCGCCTCGCGGGCCTGCTCGCCGCGCTCTCCGTCGGCGCCGCCGGCGTGACGACCTGGGCCTACGGATACGGCGTCGAGCAGTCGGCGACGGCCCCCCGGGCGGCCGTCCGCCCGAGTGTGACCGAAGGCACGGTCCTCCACGTCGTCGCCCACCCCGACGACGACCTGTTCTTCATGAACCCCGACCTGAGCCGCTCCATATCCGCGGGCGTCAAGGTCACCACCGTCTACCTGACCTCCGGCGAGTCCGACGGCCGCAACGAGGCCCACAGCCCGCACCTTCAGGACCCCGAGGGCCCCGCCGACCGCGCCGCCTACGCCGAGGCCCGCCAGAACGGCATACGGGCCGCCTACGCGCAGATGGCCACCGGCGACCGCACCAGCCCCTGGGAGCGGAAGTCCGTCCCCACCGCCGGCGGCGGGAGCGCCGAGGTGGACGTCCTCACTGCCCGGCCCGAGGTCAACCTGGTGTGGATGCAGCTGCGCGAGGCCCGCAGCATCTCCGGCGACAACCCGGACAGCCTGCGCGGCCTGTGGGACGACCGGGTCCCCGCCCTGGGCGCCCAGCTGACCTCCGGGACGCCGGTCGAGCTCGCGTTCTCGTACACGAAGGACCAGGCGGTGGACGCCATCGCGGGCGTCTTCGCGATGTACCGGCCGACCGCGATACGGACGCAGGACCCGACGCCCGGCAAGGCGGCCGGCGGCGGCGCCTTCCTCGACCACCAGGACCACATGTACGGCGCCCGCTTCGTGCAGGCCGCCGCCGAGCGCTACGCCAAGTCCGCGGACCGGCCGCACTTCTCGCTCCAGAACTACATGAGCTACGCCAACACCTCCCTGCCCCCGACGCTCGACCCGCAGACGGCCGAGGAGAAGCTCGGCTACCTCAAGACCTACGCCTGGATGGACCGCGAGGACTGGTGCGGCAGCCCGGCCGGCTGCGGCGACCGCAAGACCGCGACCCGCCCCGCCGGCGCCGGCTGGAGCCAGACCCTCCGCTACGCCCGCGGCGACAGCACCTCCTGGATGACCGAGGGCCGCGCCGGCCGGCTGTGGGCCTTCGCCGCCCTGGACGGGCAGATGGCGTACTGGTCGCGCAGCGGCGCCCAGGCCCCCTGGCAGGGCCCCCGCTTCCTCCCCGGCACCGGCATCGACACCGGGGCGGCGGCGGCCCGGCTCCCCGACGGCCGGATCGCGGTGTTCGGCACCCGCACCACCCTGGGCGCGACGCACGAGGCGTACGGCCGGGAGGTCGTGTACGCCGTCCAGAGCGCGCCCGACGGTGTCGCGTTCGGCCCGTGGCAGTCGCTGGGCACTCCGGACGTCTCGAACGTGTCCGCCACCTCGGCGATCAGTGCACCGGCCGTCTCCGTCGACGGCACGGGCCGCATGACGGTGTACGTACGGGACTCCCGGCACACCCTGCGCGCCCGTACCCAGCCGGCCCCGGACGCCGCCTTCGGCGCGTGGCAGGACCTGGGCGGCACCGGCCTGCTCGGCGACCCCGTGACCGCGACCGACGGCTCCGGGCGGCGGCACGTGTACGCGGCGACGGCGGCGACCGTGCTCGCCTGGGTCCAGCCGGCCCCGGACGCCCCGCACAGCGGCCCCCTCCCGACCGGCCTGCCGGCGACCACGGGCCCGCTCTCGGCGAGCCCGCAGGAGGACGGCGGCGTCCGCCTGTACTTCCGCCGCCCCGGCACGGGCGCCGTCGGCACGGGCCTGGCCGCCGCGGGCACGGACACGGGCGCAGGAACGGACACGGACACGGACGTGGACGCGGACAGCCCGGCGGAGGCGGAGTTCTCCCCGGTCACGGAGGCGGGCGGCGACGGCGGCTACGGCGCCGTCAGCGTCGCGGGCCGCCTGCTCGCGGGCCGGGCCGGCGCGGGCACGGTCAGCGTGTCGGGGACGGACGGCCCGCCGTCCTGGCACCAGTCCCAGATGCTGTACACGGGCGCCCCCGCGGCCGTGGCCGAGCCGGACGGCAGCGCCGTCGCGGCGGCGGTCGGCCTCGACGGCGGCCTGCACATCATGGCGGCCGCTCCCGCGGCCGAGTCCGGGCCGCCCGGCAGCGGCGCCCCCGCCCCCTGGCACCGGGCGGTCCAGCCCTGGATGGCCGCCCTGGCCGGACGCCCGGGCACGGGCTCCGCCGCAGGCCCACTGCCGTAAGCCGCCGATCCGGGGCGACACGCCCCGGCGCCTCCGGTGGCAGCGCCGACCGGCGCGGGCGAGGATGACGGCCAGACCACCCCGCCGGCAGGCCCCGGACGCGGGCAGAGCACCGCCGCACGGCGGCCCGGCGGTGGTCGGCTCGTGCCACTCGTTCGTGACCGACGGCGATCGGGGCTGCCATGACCCCTCCCCCTCCCCCTCCGCCTCCGCCTTCCTTCCCCCGCTCTGCCGCGTGCGGCCGCACGGCTCCGGGCGGAGCGGTCCGCGCCGTCGCCTCCGTCGCCGTACTGGCCGCCGTCGCCACCGGGTGCAGGAACGACACCGCCCCGTCCTGGGGCTACCCGGACCTCAAGGCGACCCTGGGCTCGCTGTCCCGCGCCCTCGACGAGGGCTGTGCCGGGACGGCCCCCGAGCGCTGCGCCGACGACCTCGACCGGCTCGGCCCGCTCGCCGACCGCGCCTTCGGCCAGGCCCTGGAGCACCGGCTCCTCGACGCCGGGTACGTCGACGCCGTGACCGATCTGGCCCGGGCGCGGGAGCTCCGCGTCGCCACCGCCGCGGACGCCCGGGCCGGCCGTGATCCGCGGTACACACCGTTCAGGCGGGCTGTGGCCGCCGAGAGGATCGCGTACCGGCACCTCCTCGCCGCGCTGGAGCGCGTACGCACCGCCCCGCCGCCCGCTGACGGGACGGATCCCGTCTGAAACCCCGCCCCGTCTTGAACGGTGTTCGCCGACGTCCCGGAAACGGCGACAAGAGCGGCTCTCGAAAGCGGCTCTCGAACGGGAAGACGAAGACTCCCCCCAGCCCCCGACGGCCCGTCCCCGCAGGTTCGCTCGTACACGAGCCACTCACCGGCCCGGCAGCCGGACGTCCGGCGAAGCCACGTCCCACCGTTCCCGTGGGGCGCACCGGCGGGCTAAGGCCGCAAGGGCGGCGTGGGCAGCGGCCGGCCGTCGAGCGCCACGAGGGAGAGCACGGTGATCGCGCCCGTCCAGGCGAGCGGCGCGATCGACGCGGGCCGCCCCTCCCTGTCCACCTTCTCCGGCAGCTCGCCGAGCGCGTTCCGCTTGGACAGGATCCAGCCCAGCACCCGTTCGGCCTCGGCCGGCCTCCCCGTACCGGCCCAGGCGAGCGCGAAGAACGCCGTACTCGGTGTCCAGGCGTTCCCGCCCCACGGCGCGGTGGGGTCGTTCCCCGGGGTGAGCCCCCCGTTCGGCAGGCGCAGCGCCCGGTACGTGGAGTCGAGCGCCCGCGGCAGGTCGGCCGGGGCCGCGTTGAAGGGGGGCGCCATGAACGCCACCGCGCTGTCGCGCCCGTGCCGCCCGTCGACGGTGCGCTGGTACCCCAGGGGAGCGAACCGCGCGGCGATCCCGGCGGAGAGCCGGCGCGCGGCGGCGGCCCAGCGCGCCGCGTCGCCCGGCCGGTCCGCCTCCCGGGCGAGGTCCGCGGAGGCATTGAGCCCGGCGAGGAGGGGCGCGGCCGTACCGATGTTCGGCGTGGTCGTCATCAGCTCCCAGTAGTCGGGGGAGGCCGGGGGCAGCCCGTCCCCGCGCAGGGACGCCGCCGCGCGGTCGGCCGCCTTGCGGATCATCGGGTAGAGGGTCGTCAGCCGGGCCCGGCGGGTGTCCCGGGGAGCCGCCCGGTACCACTGCCACGCCGCCCAGGGGACCCAGCCGTTGGCGTCCAGCTGCCACCGCCTGCCGTCCGGCGGGCCGGAACCGTCGAGCTTCGTCCGTGCCTCCCAGGTGCCGTCCTTGCGCTGCGTCGCGGCGCTGTAGCGCAGGATCCGGAAGGCCTCGGCGTCGTGGCCGGTGTGCGCGAACGCGGCCGCCGCGAAGCCGGAGTCCCGCGGCCAGGAGTACCGCCAGCCGGCCGTCCAGCCCGCCGCCATCGCACCGTTCGGCCGGAGCAGGGCGCGCATCGACAGCAGGGCCCGCTCGGCCGCCGCGCGCTGCGCCGGCGTCCTGCCGGGGACCCGGCCCGCGGCCAGCCAGGCGCGACTCTGCGCGATCTGCCGCAGGGCCGCCGGATGGTCGCGGGGGACCACGTCCGACGCCGTCCTGGCGGCGGGGAGGTACGCCCACCAGCCCGACGGCAGCCGCAGTACGTTGCTCTCCCCGACGTACCGCGCACCCTTGGCGGTGGCCGGCGGGATGCCCACGGCGGTGGTCGCGTTGGCGAGGAGCCCGACGGTGGGGGCGGCGAGCACCGACAGCGGCGCGTAGCCGCCGACGGCGTCACCGTGGCCGCCGCCCCCCTGGTGCCCGACGGGTCCGACGAGGAACCCGGGCCGCTCCGGTGTCCGGTCGGACGGCCGCCCGACCTGCCGGCCCGCAGCACACACGGGAAGGGCGACGCCCGCCAGGCACAGCGCGAACACCGCCCACCGGAAGAGCGACCACCGGAAGACCGCCCACCGGACGAGCTGGACACCGGGCATCGCCACACCTCCCGTCGGGCCTCCGTTACGCGCACCCTGATCCCCATCCCCATCCCATCCCCATCGCCCATCGTGGAAGAGCCGTACGGAGGGTGCTACGCCATACCGCCGCACGGGTGAGCAACGGCTCCGCCCGGCCGCGCGGGCCCGTCACGCGGCCCCGCGACGCGCCCCCGTTCTGCGTTGCCGCACCGCGCCCCCGTACCGCGTCGCCGCACCGCGCCCCGTAACCCGTCCCGACCCGCCCGGGATGCCGGTGCCCGCGAACCGTGCACACGATGGGTGCCCGACGACGGCAGGTCGGGCCTCGCTGCACAAGGGGCTCGCTGCACAAGGGGTGGTGAATGGGCACTGCTTCGATGGCGGGCGAGGGCGTACGCGGGCATCCCTCCGCGCCGGGCCGGGCGAGCGCCGCCCGCCGCGCGCGGCTGCGCAGGCTTCTCCTGCCGGGGGTCTGCGCCACCGTCGTCGCCGCGGCCGGAGCCCTGATCGCCGTCGGCTGCTTCCTCGGGCTCTACGTACGGCCCACGTCCGACGACTGGTGCGCCGCCTGGAAGTCCCGCGACCTGGGAGTCCTCGGCATCACCGCCGACTTCTACACGACCCAGAACGGCCGGATCACCAACGCCTTCCTCAGCGGTCTCGTCTACGCCGACGGACTGACCGGGATCAAGGTCTTCCCGACCGTCATAGCCGTCGCCTTCACGGCGGGCCTGGTCCTGCTCGGGCGGGAGTTCGTCCGCCGGCTCGGCGGCAGACCCCGGGTGCTGCCCCTCACCGCCTGCGCCCTGGTCATCCAGGCACTGCTCTACTTCGCCGGCACCCGCAGCTACCAGGTCCTGCTGTGGGCCCCCGCCACGATCTCCCACACCCTCCCGAGCGTCATCGGGGTGTGGGCGCTGCTGCTGGCCGTCCACACCGTCCGCCACCGCAGCGCCGCCGTCCGGGCAGCAGGCTTCGCCGCCGCCTTCCTCATCGCCTTCGCGATCGGCACCCTGAGCGAGCCGTTCGCCCTCGTCAGCGGCCTGCTCGCCGCCGCGGTCGGCCTGCTGGCACTGCTGCCCCCCGGGCCGGCGCGCATCCGGCGCCGCCCCTTCCTCTGGTGCCTGCTGTGGTGTGCCGGCCTCGTCTGCGGTCTCGCCGTGCTCTACGCATCCCCAGGGGCCCGGTGGCGGCGCGCCCAGCAGCCGGAGCGGCAGTCGATGCTCTCCGCGGCCGAGCTCAGGGCCACCTTCGAGGACTGGCTGCGCATGTGGGACGTGGTCACGGGCCAGTGGGCCTACCTCGGGGCCGCCGCCGTCGGCGTGCTCCTGGGCCTGAGCCTGGGCCCGGGGGGCAGCCCCCGCAGCCGGGGCCGAGGCCGGGGCTCCCCGCCCGGGCTGCGGCGCAAGCTGCCGGTCACCGTGCTGTTGCTCCCCGTGCCCGTGGTGCTGCTGGGGTCGTTCGCCGTGGTGGCCGGCCTGCGCAGCGGCTACGGCCCGACCGGGTGGACGTACGCCCGCACCTGGACGAGCTACCTCGTGGTGATGGAGCTGGCCCTCTGCGGCTACGGCACCCTGCTCGGAGCATGGGCCGCACGCCGGCCGGCAGCCCGCGCAGGCCCCCGTACGGCCAAGGCCACGGCCACGACTGCGGCTACGGCTACGGCTACGGCCAAGGCCACGGCTGCGGCCACGGCCACGGCCACGGCTGCGGCTGTCGGGGTCGGCGTGGTGGCGGCGGGCTGCCTGACGCTGGCGTCGACGGCCGCGCTCGTCCCGAACGTTCAGCAGCTCACGACCGCCACGGTCACCCGCGCCGCGGCCTGGGACGCCCAGAACGCCCGCATCCGCGCCGAGGCCGCGCGCGGCGTCACGGACGCGGGCTACACACCCCTCCACATCGGGAACCTCGCCGAACCCTTCTTCACGGGGACCTACGAGCGCGACTGGGTCGCCGCCTGCGTGGCGAAGTGGTACGGCCTCGACCGCGTCCACCGCCGCTGAACACGGCCCGCACCGCGGCCGGCGGGCAGCGCCCCCGCGGCAGGCGGCAGCGCCCCCGCGGCCGACGGGCAGCGCCCCGCAGCAGACGGTCACCGCCGACCGATGAATTCCGCCTGCGCCGGCAGTCCCTCCCCGGTACAGCCATCACCGGACGGAGACGAGATGAGCCACGACCCGACCCCCCGAGACCGGCGCCGCCAGGTGTTCGCCTTCCTGTTCTGCTCCCTCGACGGCTATCACGAGGGAGCCGAGGGGGAGTTGGACTGGGGCCTGTGTGACGAGGAGTTCTTCGACTGGACCCTGCGCCAGACCCGCGAGGTGGGCGCCCTGCTGCTCGGCCGACGCACCTACGAGCACTTCGCCGACGTCTGGACCTCGGCCGAGGCCGCGCAGCGGCTGCCCGAAATCGCGGCCTTCATGAACGCCGTGCCGAAGACCGTGGTGACGGACAGCGGCAAGGTCACCCCCTGGGAGGGCACCCGCGTCGTCGACGGCAGCGGAGTGGACGCCGAGATCGCCCGGCTCCGAACCGAAGCAGCCGGTGACATCGCGATCTTCGGGAGCTCGGGACTCACCGCGACCCTGCTGGAGCGCGGCCTGGTGGACGAGCTGCGGATCCTCGTGAACCCGGTGCTGCTGGGCCGCGGCCGCAGCCTGTTCGCCGGCCTGGAGGACCGCATGCACCTGACACCCGGGGCGGTGACCGCGTTCCGCTCGGGCAACATCCTCCTGCGGTACGGGCCCCCCGACCGCGCCGGGAACCTCTAGGCAGGGAAGGCGTCGGCGGCCGGCGCACCGCCGCTGTGGCGACACCGCGGCAGCCGGCAGCCGTACGGCACCATGGCACGTGCCCTGTGCCCTGTGCCCTGTGCCCTGTGCTCTGCCGCTGCTCCGCCGACTGCTCTGCCGCCCCGCAGCCGCCGTCCCCGTTCCCGACCCCGACCCCGGGAAGGACACCATGCCGCACCGCCCCACCCTCCTCGTCGTCAGCGGCCCGCCCGGCACCGGGAAGAGCACCCTCGCCCGCGCTCTCGCCGACGGGCTCGGCTGCCCGGCGATCATCCGCGACGAGATCAAACAGGGCATGGTCCGCGGTGCCGCCCCCGCACCGGACGGCACCGACCACCTCAACCTCCCCGCCCGGGACGCCTTCTTCGCGACCCTCGCCGTGCTCCTGAAGGCCGGCGTGACCGTGGTCGCCGAGTCCGCGTTCCAGGACCGGGTGTGGCGCCCGGGCCTGGAGCCCCTGACCGAGATCGCCGACATCCGGGTGATCCGCTGCACCACGTCGACCGGAACCCTCGTCCGGCGGATCACCCGGCGCGCCGGGACCGACGCCCACCGCGCGGCGCACGCCGACCACACTCTCCTGGCCGACATCGCCGCCGGCCGCTACGTGCCGGACGACTTCGTCGACATCACCCTCGACCTGCCCGTCCTCACCGTGGACACCACCGACGGCTACGCCCCCGGGATCAAGGAACTGCTCGCCTTCGCCCAGGGGTAGCGCGTCATCGGCCGCACGGTCACCAGTGCGGCTCCTGCCAGGTGAACTTCCCGCCGCCCACCCACCGGACCGTGTCCAGGTCGTCGAGGTCGTGGATGCTGACGCCTGCCTCCGCGGCAATCAGGATCACGTCTGTCATGGACTTCGCCGTACCGACCACCTCCCCGTCGACCTCCACGATCCGGAACGGCGGATCGCCGGGCTGCACCGCCAGGACGGTGACCCGCGGCGAGGACATGTACGGGCTCGAGCTCTCAGTCATACAGAAATCGTTCCACGCGGTCCGCGCGTCCGCCCGAAGCAGCGCGCCGCGCCGCCGCCGCCATCCCGAAGTGGACGGTCCGGGCGGCCGGGGACCACGCCTGCTCCGGCAGACCGCGGGCCTCCGCCGCCACCGGGCCCGGCGGCATGCAGGCCGGCACCAGACCGGCACCAGCAGCGGGCCGCCCACTGCGTCATCCGGGCGATGCTCGCCGCCGCAGCACAGCGGATCAGGCCAGGCGGACGCTCATCCGCCCCTCGGCCAGGACTTCGAGCACCTCCGCGAACAGGTCGTACGGCTCGCCGTCGGGCGCCAGAACCCGGGACAGGTGCTCGCGCGCCGTCGCGGCGTCCTCCCAGACGAGGGTTGCGGGGGCGCTGTAGCCGAAGGTGCCGCCGAGGCAGTCGTCGACGGCCGCCAGGCATCCGCCGAAGTAGCCGCCGGGGCCGTTCACCGCCTCTCCGAGCGCCAGGTAGAGGCTCGGGCCGTCGGTGATGCGGCGGCCGTCGAGTACGTAGGTGTGCCCGGCCGGACGGTCGTCGACGGTGCGCAGACAGGCCCGCTCCCGGACGAGGTCGAGCCAGGCCCCGCGCTGCCGGCTGTCGAGGTCGGCCCACGCGCCCGGGGTGTCCGGCGGCCCGGCGAGCCAACGCTCCACGACGGGGCGGGCGTACGCGGGCACGGGACGGGCGAGCTCGGTGTCGAGCTCCAGGTCGATCAGGTCCGCCCCGCGGGAGGACGGGCGCCAGCCGCGGACCCTGCCCCACAGCAGCCGGTCGGTGAGCCGGCCGCCGCCCCGGCCGTCCCGTATCTCCAGTGCGGCCTGGTTCAGTTCCAGGGCCTCCCGGGTGCCCGCCGCAAGTGTCTGCTGCAGCCGGGTACCCGGGGCGAGCCCCCGCAGCACGATCGGCGACGCCACCCACCGGTCCGGGACGACGTGGGCGAACTCCCGGCAGGAGCCCAGCCACCGGTGCTCGTCGTGCACGCGCACGGCACTCTGGTATTCCCCGGGCGGACCCTCGTGGTCGTCCACGCCGCTGAGCAGCAGGCAGTCCCTCCCGGGTAGCGGCCCCAGGGCTTCCGCCTCGCTCAGCAGCCAGGGATCGAGCGCCTTGTCCTCCGGCACCAGCCAGACCCGGCTGCCCACCCAGCCGTCCGCCCCGACGCCTTCCTCCGGCACCCAGCCGGCCAGCTCGTACGTCTCGTGGTCGGGCTCCCCGAACAGCCCGTCCACCTCGTCGCACGTGCCCCAGACGTCACCGTGCTCCGTCTCCGTCAGCGTGTACCGCGCCTGCCCGCGCCGGTTTCCCCACTCATCCACACCACGCATCATGCCCGGCCCACGCCCGAACCCCGAAGCGGATTCCCCGGCCGGGCCGACCCCGCCCCCGGCCAAATGCGTTGCCGTGCCGACGCCTCGGCAGACAGGCTCACCCTTGTGATCCACACCCCTGAACCCCCCGAGGCCACCATCGTGCTGCCCGTCAGCGTGCGCGACCTGCTGCCCCGCGACCTGCCCGCGTGCACCTGGTCGGGCTCGGCCACCCACCTGCGCCACGTGGAGCACGAGTTGACGCGCGCGGCGGCCGGCGAGGTGGACTACCTGGCGGTGTGCACCCCGGCGGACCTCCCGGTCGCGATCGGCGGCGTCGACTACCGGGTCAGCGAAGGAGCCGGATACCTGTGGCAGCTCGCCGTGCTCCCGGCACTACAGTCCCACGGCCTGGGAACCCTGCTGATCCGAGCCGCCGAACAGCGGATCCGGAGCCGCAGCCTGCACCGGGCCGAACTCGCCGTGGAGGAGGACAACCCGCGCGCCCGCGCCCTGTACGAGCGCCTGGGCTACGCCGTGTACGGTCGCGAGCCGGACGCCTGGGACGAGGAAGCCCCCGACGGCTCGATCCGCCGCCACCACACGATGTGCACCCTCCTGCGCAAGGAGCTCTGACAGGTCGGGCGTTCGCGCGGTGCGGCACACGGAACGTGATGTCAGCGGTGTCTGATGGGATGGCCGTAACCTGTCAGGAGACCGCCATGACGTGCTCAGCCGAGTCCGACCCGGCCCGTCGCGAGTTCCTGGAAGAGTTCCCGGAGGCTTTCGGCCTCATCGAGGACGCGTCCTGAACAGCGGCAGCGGGCCGGGAGCCTGAGGCACAGGCTCATTGTGGCGGGGCCGGCGGGGCCGGCGGGGCCGGCGGGGCCGGCGGGGCGAGAACGTTGCGGAGACGGCGGATGTCCTGCCGCCACTCCGGTCCGCTCGGGACCTCGTCCCACTCCTCGGCGACCTCGGACGCCGCGCCGACCACTGCGTCCATGGGTTTGTCCTTCCAGGCGCTGACCTGGGGATCGTCGCACCCACCACCGACAGCGGACCGGTTTTCTGTCCCGGGAGGCCGGTCGCCTCCCCTCAACTGCCGGCTGCGTGGCGGCCCAGGACCGGTTCGGCCAGGAGTCTGGCCATGGTGCACAAGGTCTGGCCGTGGCGGGTGAACAGCTCGTCGCGGGAGGCGAAGTGGCCCAGGTCGGTGAGGACATAGGCGGAGAGGTCGCAGGCGGTGGCGTCACCGCCGACGGCCGGGCACAGGGCCGTCGTGGTGCCGTCCCAGTCGATCGCGGTCCGCGACAGCGCCTCGAACAGCGTCTCCGGGCCGGCGTTGGTGAAGCCGCCTCCGCTTTCACCGCTCAGTTGCTCCAGGCCGCCGAAGAGTTCCGACACGGTCAGCCACTGCCCGGCGACCGGGCCGTCCAGGTGGAACTCCGGCCAGGCCAGCAGCACCTGGTCCGGGACGACGTGCCGCATCCGGGGGAAGCGCGGATACCAGAACGAACCGTCGACCACCAGGCCGCGCACCCGCGTCGCGGTCCCCGAGGCCCGGGCCACGGCCTCCAGCACCGCCAGCCGCTGGCTGCACGAGCCGCGCCCCCGGCGCAGCACCTGCGACACCGGACGTTCGTCCTGGACCGAGTAGACCGGGCGGACGGTGCGGGAGATCCGGCGGTGGGCCCGGCGCAGGGCGGCCACCTGGTGCGAGGGGCCACCGGTCACGGACTCGGGGTCGGCTTCGACTTCGGTGTCGTCGGCCAACTCGGCCAGCAGGGCCGTCACCTGCGGGTGCTCCCAGTCCAGGATCGGCGTCGGCGCGGTGCTGCCCGCGACCGGGCTCGCGCCGGCCGGGCCGGTGCCGGGAGCCGTACGTATCCGGCCGCGTGGCCGCAGAAGTGAACTCGTCATGGCCGACGTATCGTGACAGAGTTTTTGAACGCGCTCAACTACTTGTCCGGGATAGGCCGTCAGGGCCGGGCGTCGGAGCCGTGCGGCTGCGAAGTCCTCGGCCTGGGCCGGCTGGACACGCGGCAGCCGGCCCTACCGCCGACCGGTTGCGCCCGGCCGAGGTCACACGTCGCCGGCGGCTCGTCGCCGCGAGGTCGGCCCGGGCCTCCTCGGACCACAGGAACGCATACACGGAAACGCCCTGCGAGAGGGCCAAGGCGGCGGCTTCCTCAGCCGGCCGGGCCATCGCAGCCCGTCGTAGAACGTCTCCGCCTCGCCGAGAGCAGCCAGGACACCCACACGGAGTGCCCCACGTCCAACGCCCGCTGCCGCACCGTCCGCCGCTTCCTACAGCTCGAAGTCGGTGGCGGCTTCCTCCCAGGGGACGTCGTGGAGGCCGGCGGGATCGGCGTCCCCGTCCGCGGGGACGTCCGCGGTCGGCTGGAACCACACGAGGGTGAGTCCGGAGCGGTACAGCACCGGATCGTGCGCGGGATCGACCGGCCGGGAGGTGAAGAAGCCCATGCACGTCACGGCCGGCAGCACCTCGACGGGGCCGAAGGGCCCGGCCGGAAGGTCGGGGTGGTCCAGGACCGGTTCGACGAGGTGCACGGGGTGCGCGGGGAACGCGTTCCCGGCCCGCTTTACCAGGCCGTCCAGCTTGAACCGGTTCATGCGCGCGTAGGGGTAGCCCTCCAGCAGCCCGCCGTACGTCGAGGACAGCCGCAGCTCCCAGAGCGCGACCGAGCGGCCGGAGGAGAGCGTGAGCCGGGTCAACGGGTCCGTCGTGTTCATACCTTGACCATCGCGGAATTCCCGGCCCTCGGGTATCGATTTTGCCGGTCCGCCGACCGCCGACCGCCGACCGCCGACCGCCCTTGGCGACGGAGCGCGGTGCCGGGGCCGGCGCGGTCCTCAGAGCGTGCTCGGGGGCATGCCGACGCCCCGCCGCATGACGCGGCGCATCTCGCTGAGCTGGTCCCAGAGCCCCTCGATCCGGGAGTGGGCCTGGTCCAGGGACTCGTCTTCCCCACGCGGTGGGATCCTGCCGTCGATGCGCTTGAGGACCCCGTACATCCGGCTGAGCCTGCGGTGGACGTCGTCGTCGGCGGCGGCGAGCACGTCGTCCGGGACCCTCATCTGCGCCTCGGAGTACCGTGCACGGTGCTCGCGGCGCGCGTCGTCCAGACGCGGCCTCAGGTCGTCCGTGACACGCCCGGCCCGGAGCGCGTACCAGAAGTTGTTCAGCTCGGAGTGGTAGTCGAGGGACGCGGTATGGCGGAGCCGTGGCGCTCCGGGAAACCGCGCCGGCGGGCGTACGGCCGTGGATACAGTGACGCGATGCGCGAAACGCCAGAAGACCTCAAAGAGCTCCAGGCCCTCCTCGACGCCTCCCTCGCCCGCTCCACCCCGCACCTCCGCTCCATCGTCAACACCGAGCGCACCCTGACCGCGGAGCAGCTCACCCGCGTGCTCACCGGCATGTGCACCCTCGCCCTGTCCACCGTGACGGCGAAGGGCGAGCCGCGGATCAGCGGTGTGGACGGGCACTTCCTGCGCGGCAAGTGGTACTTCGGCACGGCTCGCGAAGCCGCCAAGGCCCGCCACCTCGCCGCGCGGCCCGCCGTGAGCGCCGCGCACATGCGCGGGGAGGGCCTGGGCGTGTTCACCCACGGTGCGGTGGAGATCCTCAACCCCCAAGGCCGCGAGCCGGCCGCGGACTGGCCGGACCTGCTCGCGTACTTCAAGGACTTCTACGGCGACGACGCCTTCGACTGGGACGACGAGGTGGTCTACTACCGGCTGCATCCGCACTGGATGACCGTCTACGCCCCCGACTTCGCGAAGCTCACCGAGCCGCCCCGGGCCTGAGCCGCGGGGCGGTGAGTCCGGCGAACGCCGCCGCCTGAGCGATGCCGGTCAGTAGCAGCGGACGGAGGAGGCCGTGTCGTTCTCCGACGGCAGCACGTTGACGCGGTAGCCGTTCTTCATGTCGTGGCCTTCACCACCGCTGTAGGCGTCGGTCCACCAGTAGCAGACCCTGCCGGTGTCGTTCGACCAGGAGGACATCTGGTCGTTGAAGCCGTAGGCGCCCAGCCACGGCAGGTGGTCGCCCGCCTTCAGCGCGATGCCGCCGCCGGTGAAGTGGATGTCGCGGTACAGGCAGAGGCTGTTGGACGGGCAGTTCGATCCCTCGAACGTGGACACCGCCGCCGGAGCCGCGGTGGACGAGGCGGGTTCGGCCGCCGCGGGGACGGCGGCCAGACAGGCCGCGGCGACGGTGGCGAAGAGCAGCGGGACGATTCGACGCATGGGTTCCTCCGGAAATGGATTCGGATGCGAACGGGCGACATGGCGGCATGGCGGTATGGCGACATGGCCGTGGGCCCGCCGGCTCCCTGCGGAGCAAGATCAACGTAGAAAGGAAGAACGTTTGCGCCCCAGGCCGCGGGTACGCCGGTCACCCGAATGGACGCGGCGCACGCGAAGCACGGGCAAGCGCATGCGGGGGCACGGACGGGCCCTTAACCACCTGTCCTTATCCTCTGGAGGTGTAGTGGGTACCGGATCCGGATGGTGAGGTGGCGCATGCCGAAGCGACGCGCGGTGGTGGTCGGCGCCGGAATCGGTGGCCTCACGGCCGCCCATGCACTGCACCGCCGCGGCTGGCACGTCACCGTCTGCGAACGTGCCCCCGAACTCCCCGCCACCGGTGCCGGCATCGGGCTCGCCCCGAACGCCCTGCGCGCCCTCGGTGCGATCGGGGTGGCGGACGCCGCCCGTGCTGTCGGCAGCGCCATCCCCGCGGCGATGGGTGTGCGCCGCTCCGACGGCCGGTGGCTCACGCGCGTCGCCACCGCGGACATGGCGGCCCGCTACGGCACGGCCCCGATCGCCGTCCCGCGTCCGGCGTTCACGGCCGCACTGGCGGCCGCGCTGCCACCGGGGACCGTTCGCTTCGGCACCGCCGTCACTGCCGTCACTGCAGGCACTGCCGTCACTGCCGTCACTGCCGTCACTGCAGGCACTGCCGTCGACGATGCCGAGGGCCGCCCGACCGTCCGTACGGCGGCCGGACCGGACCTTCCCGCCGACCTGGTCGTCGCCGCCGACGGCATCCGCAGCCCGCTGCGCCACGCGTACTTCCCCGCCCACCCGGGACTCCACTACATCGGCGAGACGGCCTGGCGGACCCTCGTGGACGCCCCGGACCTCGGCATATCGGCGATGAGCGAGACCTGGGGGAGGGGCGAGCGGTTCGGCATCACCCCGCTCTCCGACGGCCGGTACTACCTCTACGCCACCGCCGTCGTCCCCGCCGGAACCCGGTCGGCCGATCCCCGGGCCGAACTCCTGGACCGCTTCGGCACGTGGCACGACCCGATTCCGGCCCTGCTGGACCGCGTCCGCCGCCTCGACCCCGCCGACGTCCTCCAGAACGACCTCTACGACCTCGCCGGCCCGCTCCCGGCCCTCCACCACGGCCGTATCGTCTGGCTCGGCGATGCCGCCCACGCCATGGCCCCCAACCTCGGCCAGGGCGGTTGCCAGGCCATCGAGGACGCGGCGGTCCTCGCTCGCCTCCTGCCTGCCGGAGACAGCACCGACAGCACGGACAGCACGGACCTCGGCTTGGCGGCCGCCCTCGCCGAGTACACCGCCGCCCGGCGCGACCGGACCGATGCCGTTCGCGTCCGCGCCCGCCGGGTCGGCCGCCTGGGCGCCCTCCGCAACCCCGTCGCCGTGGCGGCCCGCGACCTCGCCGTCCGTGCCACCCCCGCCCCGCTGGCCCTGCGCGGCATGGACGACCTCTTCAACGGCTTCCGCATCCCGGGGTGACACACCCCCGGAACACCACGACGGCGCACCGGGACCGGCCTCGGCGTCCCACGGACATCGGATGACCGGCCCGGCGCCGGGCCGGCACGACGATCGGACCGGCGTGGGCCGGCAGCCTGAAATCCGCCGCCCCGCAGGGTTGCAACGCCTCGTGCGGGCGCACCGCGCAAGAGGATGTGCGCGGTCAACACGAACGAAGCCGAGGCACGGGGCACAAGGAGCACGTATGACGACGTCGGCCCCACCGGCCCAGCCCGACGCCCCGACCACCGCCCAGGTCGCCATGACCCTCGCGGCGATCGCCGCCACGGCGGCGGTCCCGCGCCCGTCGGGTGAATCCCGGGGCGAGCAGGCCCTGCGCGCCAGGACCGGTATCACCGCACAACTGCAAGACCCCGCGCTCGCCACGGGCGGCACGTGGCTGCTGAAGTGGCTGGCCCTCAGTCCGGACAACGCGAACCTCGCCTACATCGCCTGGAACTCCGACGGCTCGAACCAGATCGTCGTGGCCGTCCGCGGCACCGTCTCCAACCCGACGGACATGATGGAGGACCTCGACGTCGGCACGGTGGTGCCGTTCACGGCCGGCGGATCAACGGACATCGCCGTCTCGACCGGTGCCATGGCAGCGTTCACGCAGGTCGCCACGGCGCGCGGCATCACAGAGGTGCCCGCCGAGCAGGAACAGGCCGACGGGTCCGGTCGGCCGGACGCCGCCATCCCGGTGAACGCGACGCTCACGCAGGCACTTGCCGTCCTCCTCGCGCTCGTGCCGTCCACGCCTCAGCCGACGGTCTGTGTGACCGGCCACAGCCTGGGCGGCTGCATCGCCACCATGCTGGCCACGCATCTCCAGGCCCAGACCTGGACGCCGAACCCGCCGCAGTTCGCACTCGTCACCTTCGCCGCCCCGACCGCCGGCCTCCAGAGCTTCGCCGACCACGTCGACTCGCGGCCGTGGATCCTGCACGAACGCCACGTCAACGCGTACGACGTGGTCCCGCTGGCCTGGTCCGATCTGCTCGCCGCCAGGAAGTGGTTCCCGCACGCCGAGGGCCCGGTGGCGAACGACACGGTGAAGCTCCTCCTGACGGAGATCGACCTGCTCAAGAAGGACAACGTCTACGTCCAGCCCCATGCCGACGACCCCGTCCGGTGGAACCCGTCGTACAACTGGTACGACACGTTCTTCATCAACAAGACCACCAGCGACTTCGTGGCCCAGGTCGCGTTCCAGCACTCCGACTTCTCCTACCTGTACCTGCTCGGCGCGCCCCAGGTCACTCCCGGCCCGAAGGTGTCCGGCTTGAGTTCCACCGCCGGGCAGGGCGGCACGAAGGTCACCATCAGCGGCACGGGATTCACCCCGGACAGCGTCGTCGACTTCGGCCCGATCCCGTGCACCGAGTTCGCCATCGACGAGTCCGGCGAGTCGATCAGGACGGTCGTGCCCGACGGAGTCGGCATCGTCGACGTCCGCGTCACCAACCGGCTCGGCACGTCGCCCGCCGTCCCGCTGGGGCGGTTCGCCTACGGCGGGCCCCCGCCCGTCGTGGTCAGCGGCGTCAACCCGAACCACGGGACGGCCTTCAGGAAGGTCACCGTCACGGGCTCGGGCTTCGCCTCGGGCGCGGCCGTGCGCTTCAAGGACAACCTCGCGCACGACATCACCATCGAGTCCCCGACCGTGATTACGGCGAAGGCACCCACTCGGCTGCTCGACGAGGCGAACGCGGACGACTCCAAGACGGTGGACGTCACCGTGACGGTCGGCGTGGCCACGTCGCCCACCAGTCCGGTCGACGAATTCACGTACGAGGATTGAGCCCTGACGAGGGCGGTGCGGTGCCCGCGCCCACGGCCGGTGTCCGGTGTCCCGGCGAGTGCCAGGGTGCTGAGGCCGCACATCGGGACACCGAGGCGCACATGGAGCGAGGACATGTGCGCGCTGCCGGGGATGACCTGCACCGGGGCGAGGGCTCAGTGCAGGGTGAGCGGGGTCTCGGCGGTGATGCGGGTCAGCTTCTCCGGGTTGCGGACGAAGTAGAGGCCGGTGATGAGCCCGTCCTCGACGCGTACGGCCATGACGCCGTCGAGCTCGCCGCCCACGCGCACGGCGAGCGCCGGGCTGCCGTTGACCACGGTGGGCTCGCAGATGATCTCGGCCGCGACCTTGGCGGTGCCGCCGAGGTAGAAGCGGACGAACTTCTCGGCGCCGATGACCGGCCTGAGCGCGGCCCGCTTGATGCCGCCGCCGTCGCTGAGCAGCACGACCTCGGGGGCGAGTACGTCGAGGAGGTCCTGCGGGTTGCCGGTCTCCAGGGCGCGCTGGAACGACTCCAGGGCCGCCCGGGTCTCCCGTGCGGAGGCCTGCTTGCGGGGGCGGCGGGCATCGACGTGCCGGCGGGCGCGGTGGGCGATCTGGCGGACGGCGGCAGGGGACTTGCCGACGGCCTCGGCGATCTCGTCGTACCCGACGTCGAAGACCTCGCGCAGCACGAACACGGCCCGCTCGGTCGGGGACAGGCTCTCCAGGACGAGCATCATCGCCATCGACATGCTTTCGGCGAGTTCGACGTCCTCGGCCACGTCGGGCGCGGTGAGCAGCGGCTCGGGCAGCCACTGGCCGACGTACGCCTCCCGGCGGCGCTTCATGCTGCGCAGCCGGTTGAGCGCCTGCCGGGTCGTGATCCGCACCAGGTAGGCGCGCTGGTCGCTCACGTGGTCGAGGTCGACCTTGACCCAGCGCAGCCAGGTCTCCTGGAGGACGTCCTCGGCGTCGGCAGCCGAGCCGAGCATCTCGTAGGCGACGGTGAACAGCAGGTTGCGGTGCGCGACGAACGTCTCGGTCGCCGGGTCAGTGGTGTGATCGCTCATGTCTCGCTTCTCGCTTCTCGGTTCCCGCTTCTCGGTTCCCGCTTCTCGGATCCCGGTTCCCGTTCGACTCTCGCGCGGCCGGCGGTCAGGCTGCCCGTTCGGCGGCGGTCGACACCTCGCCGCGCTCGGTCTGCTGCGGCTGCAACTTCCCCTGCAGCCGCAGCTGTTCCCGCCGATTGTCGCCCTTGGGCCAGCTGTGCGCGCCAGGCTTGCCCGCCTCGTTGGCCAGGTGCTTGACGCTGAGCGAGCAGCTGAGCTCCTTGAGCTTCGCTCCCGCGCGGCCGCCGACGTAGAGCCGCATCGCGGTGTCGTCCTTGCGGGCGAGCTGGAAGACGGCGGCGCTGCGCCCCAGGCTGATGCACATGGCCGGGAACGACAGGTCGATCGACGCGGGCTGCTGCCCCGCGAGGCGCTTGAGCACGGTGTCGGCGGCGTGGGCGCCCAGGCAGCCCGCGCCGTAGGCGCTCATCCGGAACGGCAGGTCCGACGGTGCCGCCGAGTCCCCGGCGGCGACGATGCGCTCGTCGTCCACGCTGGTCAGCGTCTCGTCCGTGAGCAGGCGCCCCTCCGCGTCGGTGCGCAGCCCGCTGCGCGCCGCCAGGTCCGGCACGCCGAAACCGGCCGTCCAGATCGTCACCGCGCTGGGCAGTTCGCGGCCGTCCTGCAGCCGTACGGCATCACGCGTCACCGCTGTCACCTTGGTGTCGGGGCCCTCCAGGACGGTCACCCCGAGCCGGGCGAGCCGCCCGGCGACCGTGCGCCGCGCCCGGGGATGCAGGTACGGCCCGAGGACGCCGCCGCAGAGCAGGGTCACCCGGCGGCCCTGCTCCGCCAGTTCGGCCGCCGTCTCGATGCCGCTCGGCCCGCCGCCGACGACCGACACCGCGGCCTCCGCGGGCGAGGCGTCGAGCACCGACCGCAGGTGCCCCGCCGCCTCCAGGGTGGCGATCTGGTGGGCGAACTCGGCCGCTCCCGGGACGCGCGGCTCGGCGACGCCACTGCCCACCGCGTACAGCAGGTAGTCGTAGCCGACGGTGCCGCCGCTCGCCAGCGCCACGCTGCGCCCGGCCGCGTCGATCCGGGTCACGCTGTCGACGGTCAGCCGGACGCCCGCGGCGAGGATCCCGGCGAAGTCGACGACCGCGTCGTGGGTTCCGCCGACCAGCTGGTGGAGGCGGAGCCTCGGGACGAAGGACGGGCGCGGGTTGATGATGGTCACGGTCACGTCGTCGCGCTGCGTCAGGCGGTTGGCGGCCATCACGCCCGCGTACCCGCCGCCGATCACGACCACGTGGGTGTTCTCGCTCATGGTGTCTCGTCTCCGTCCGTTGTCAGGGGGTCGGCCACAAGACACCGGACGATCGACTGCTGTGACAGCGTGTGAGCCAGATCACTTCTGGGTGCGGGAGTCGGTTCGGACTTCGTCCGCCGCGTCCGCCCGGGCACCCCGTACGCCCACCGCCGGCACGACTGCCGAGACGCCGGCCGAAGGGGACGGGGTGCCCGGGACGGGGTGCCCGGGACTGGACAGGACGGGGCTGGACAGGACGGGGCTGGACAGGACGGGGCTGGACAGGACGGGCGGCCGGGGTCAGTTGTCCTCGGTGGCGTCCCGGTCCGCGGCGGAGGCCGCCTGCTCGGCGTCGTCCAGCTTCTGCTGCATGTCCGCGACCTGTCCGGACTGTCCGGACTGTCCGGCGGGCGCGGATTCCGCGTCGCCGCCGCAGCCGGTGAGGAGCAGCACCGCTCCGGCGGCCAGGGCCGCGAGTGCGGCGGCGCCGCGGATCCGGGCGGTCACTTGGCGCCCCGGGCGGCGCACCACGTGCTGACGGACTTGAGGTCGGCCTGGCGCTTCTGCAGGGTCGCCGGCATGTTCTTGCGGGCGGTCAGACGGCCGTTGAGGTAGGTGTGCACCTCGGTGTGGCCGGCGGCCTTGGCCTCGGCGACGCGCTTCTCCAGGCGGGCGATCGACCCGGGCACGGTGACGTCGCCGTTCAGCCGGGTGAGGGCGGCGCCGACCCGGGCCTCCACCTTCGGCAGGCGCTTGCACAGGGCCTCGGCTCCGTCGCCCTTCGGCGCGGACTTCGCCGACGGAGCAGCGGACGGGGCGCCGGCGTCGGCCTGCGCGGGAGCGGCGCAGAGCAGCGCGCCGGTGAGTACGACGGTGCCGAGCGCGGCAGCAGCGGTCCTGCGGTTCGTGAGCATGGCGGTTCCCCTTTGGTGTCGGTGCCAACTCGGCCGCCGTCGCACGGGCGGTCCCGCGGCCGGGCAGCACCGTAGGGACCGTTTTTGTGGATTCTTTGTGACCCGCCCCTGTGCCCGCCCCCGTCCCCGCCCGGTCAGCCGTCCGACGAGATCCAGGCGCGCCGTGCCGGCAGCGGCGGGGTGGGGGAGTCCGGGACGGGAAGGGGGAGGCGTACGGCGAACCGCGCGCCCGTGCCGTCCGGCGCGTCGTCCACGGTGACGGTGCCGTGGTGCAGCGACGCCTGCTGCGCGACCAGGGTCAGGCCCAGCCCGGAGCCGGGGCTGCCCGGGCGGTGGTGGAACCGCCGGAAGACCGTGTCCCGTTCGGCGGCCGGGACGCCGGGCCCCGCGTCGTCCACGGTCAGGACGGCGCTGCCGTCCTCCGCGCGCAGCCGTACGGTGATCCGCGGCGGCTCCTGCGGGAGGCGGCCGTGTACGACGGCGTTGGCGAGCAGGTTGGCGAGCAGGATCCGCAGCCCCGCCTCCCACCCGAAGAGCCGCAGTTCGGCGGGCAGTTCGGCGCTCAGCCGCGCCTCCGGGTGGCGGCGGGCGGCCTCGCCGACCGCCGAGTCCACCAGCTCGCACAGGTCGAGCGGGGCGAACGCGGAGACGTCCACCAGGTCGCCCAGGGCGAGCATGCGCAGGGCCGTCAGGAGTTCGAGCAGCCGCGCGTGGTCGCTCTGGAGGTCCTGCACCACCTCCGCCCGCTCCTCGGCGGGCAGGTCGGGATGCGCGGCGAGGACGTCGAGGTCGGTCCGCATGCTCATGAGCGGCGTCCGCAGCTCGTGGGAGGCCGCCGAGGAGAAGGAGCGGGCGGTGTCCAGCGCCTGCGCGGTCCTGGCGGCCTGCTCGTCGTAGCGGGCCAGCAGCCCGGCGATCGCGGCGGACAGCTCGTCCACCTCGGCCACGCCGGCCGGCGCGGGCGCGAAGGCCGCGGCCCCCGCCGCCGGGTCGAGGGCGGCCGCGCGGCGGCTCAGGCGCCGTACGGAGGCGGTGGCGCGCCCGGCGAGCCCGTACGCCACCAGGCCGGAGACGGGGGCCGCCAGCACGGCGACCAGCAGGACGCGCCGACGTACCGCGGTGAGCTGCGGATCCGTCGCCGAGGCCGGGGCGAACAGCCACAGCGTGCCCGGTGCGGGCCCGGCCACCGGCACGCTGAGCACCCGCCAGGCGCGGCCCTTGGCCCGGACGGTGACCGGGCCGTCCGGGGTCTGCTCCGGCAGCCGCACCGCGCCGGCGGGCTGCGGCCCGCCCTCCAGCACGACCGACGCCTGCGCGTTGCGGACCCGGATCCCGGCGTCCATGACGCCGCCGAGGACCTTGCGCTGCTGGTTCTGCTCCACCTTCGGCCGGTCGTTGCGGTCGGCGTTCAGCAGCGCCTTGACGTCGGGGAGCACCGCCGAGGCCCGGTCCTGCAACCGGGCGTCCTGCTGCTGGCGCAGGTCACGCTGGACGAGGCCGAGCAGCAGCAGGCCCGCGGCGAGCACGAGCAGCGGCACGACCACGGTCACCGAGACCGCGACACGGGTGGCGAGTTTCACGGGCCGCTCCGGCCGTCGTCGGAGGCGGAGGCGGAGGCGGAGGCGGTGGTGTCGTCGGTGGTGGTGGCGGTGGCGGTGGTGGTGTCGTCGTCGGCGGTGGTGCGCAGGACGAAGCCCACGCCGCGCACCGTGTGGATCAGGCGCGGCCGCCCGCCCTCCTCCAGCTTCCGGCGCAGGTAGCTGACGAACGTGTCGACGGCGTCGGTGCGGACCTCGAAGTCGTAGCCCCACACCCGGTCCAGCAGCTGGTCCCGGGTGAGGACGATGCCCGCGTTGCGCACCAGCGCGGCCAGCAGCTCGAACTCCCTGCGGGTGAGGTGCACCGCGACCCCGTCGCGGTGCACCTCGCGGGTCGCCGGGTCGACCACCAGCGGGCCCGCCCGCAGCGGCGCGTCCGGAGCCGGCCCGGCGGGACCCGCCGGCCTGCGCCGCAGCAGCGCGCGCAGCCGCAGCACCAGCTCCTCCAGCGCGAACGGCTTGACCAGGTAGTCGTCGGCCCCGGCCTGGAGCCCCGCGACCCGGTCGGCGAGCTCGTCGAGGGCCGACAGCATCAGGACGGGCGTCTCGTCGCCCCGGGCCCGCAATGTCCGGCACACCTCGGTACCGGTCAGCCCGGGCATCGACACGTCCAGGACCAGGACGTCGGGGCTCCGCTCGGCGAGCAGCGCGAGCGCCCCGGGCCCGTCCGCGGCGAGCAGCACGGTGAAGCCGCTCAGCCGCAGCCCGCGCTCCAGCGAACGCCGGATGGCGGCGTCGTCGTCCGCCACGAGCACCACGCCACCGGTGGCAGCACCGCCGGCCATACGCCCCACCTCCCCGTCCCCGGCCCCTCCCCGGAGCCGGGGCCCGACCCTCTCACGCCGCCCCGGACGGCGCGACGCCGGGTCGGTCGTCGGCTGCGACACGCAGTGCGACCGTCGCCTGACGGCCGCACGGTACGGCCCGCGCCCGGCCCGGATCGCGTTTCTCCGACTCCGCGGCGAAGCAGCTGGAGACTTCGTGACCGCCCTCAGGACCGTGGTCGTCGTGGCCTGCATCGAGGTCTGGCGACTGCGCCGCGGCCCCCGCCGTCAGGTCTCGCGCAGGGGTGCGTACGCCTCGGCTTGGATCCCGAACGTCCAGGCCACGCCCTGCCGGGCGGTCCGCGTGTCCGGCGGCACCCGCAGCCAGTACGTCCGGTGCGTACCGTCCGGCTCCGGCGTGGAGTTGACGACCTCCACCATGACGACGTCCTCGTCGTCCGGCAGCGGTATCCGCCACAGCACGCCCGCCTCGTCCCGGTGCACCGGCTCGGCCCCCGACTCGTCCAGGTAGCGCTCGTAGCCGTAGTGCTCCAGCATCACCCGGCGCAGCTCCGCGTTCTCCTCGTCGCGGATCCGCTCCGGCGTCAGCGCCCCCAACTCCGCCAGGAACCCGCCCGGCACGGGCATCCCGCGCCACGCGTGCAGCGCGAAGCCGTCGGGGAAGGCCAGGGCCGGGCCGTCGGCGCGGTCCAGCCGGCCCGCCTCGTCCCGGTGCAGCTCCACCGGCCGCTCGCACACCACGGCCAGCCGCTCGTACGGCCACCACCAGCCGGCCGACCGCGCCACCGCGGCCAGGCCGGCGAGCGGCGAGCCCGCCCCGGTGTCGAACGCGCACAGCCAGGCCGCGTCGTGCTGGCCGAGCACCGCGTCGAGGAGCAGCAGCCGCACCTCGGCCTCCTCGGAACGGTCCTCCGCCAGCTCCTCGACCAGCCCCGCGCGGATCCGGTCGGCCAGCCGCTCGGTGTTCTCCCACAGGCGGCCGCCGGTCGAGGCCCAGCGCCGCCCCCAGCCCCGCGGGCCCAGCTCCCCGTGCAGCCGCTGCCGCTCGGCCGCCCACGGCAGGCTGCGCACCTGCTCTCGGACGCTGCGCCCCCTGACCTGCGTCCCCCACGCGCCGTCGGGGTCGCCCAGCAGGCGGACCGCGGCCCGGGGCGAGTCCGCCCACACGATCCGTTCCGGCTCCGGCAGGCCGGCCGCCCGGTAGGCCAGGCGCACCCCGGCCTCCGCGGCCGCGCGGTGTGCCGCCCCGGTGGCCGCCGCGGCCGCCCGCCACAGGTCGGTCTCGTCCATCCCGTCCATCCCGACCATCCCGATCTCCGAGGTCTGCGTCATCACGGTCCTCACGCCCCTCAGTCCGCCACGATCCGTACGGAGCCCGGGACGTACTCCCGCTGGCGCACCACCCGGTACCAGCCCTTCGGCAGCGGTATCGCGGCGTGCTCCTCGTGCACCACCCGCCCGCCGTCGGGCAGGTGCAGCAGCTGCGGGCCGAACGGGCCCGTCTCCCGCACCAGCCGGCCGGGGCCCACCACCGCGTGCGCATGCCCCGTCACCTCGCCCCGGGCCAGCACCATCCGGCCCCGCCCGTCGCGCGGCTCCGGCGGCGCATCGGCCGCGTCCGGCGGCACCGCCGACTCGTCGATCGGCACGATGAGCACGTCCCCCTGCCGGTACACGGCTGTCCCCTTTCCCCACGCGCCGCCCCGTGCGCCGCGTCTGTTCCGAAGCTAGGGGACGGGTCTGACAACGCCCGCCCGTCGCCCCGCCACGGCCTTCCGCCGCCCCGCCACCGGCGCTGTCGGTGCCGCTTGCTACAACTGGCAGCACATCCGCGCGGCGCACACCACGGCGCGACAGGCACGACAGGCACGACAGGCACGACAGCACGACAGCACGACAGCACAACAGGCACGACAGCACAACAGGCACGACAGCACGACAGCACGACAGGCGCGACGTGCGCGACACACGAGGAACGGCGGGGAACCATGAGCTACGCGGCGCATCTGACGGAGTCGTACGGACTGCCCGTCTTCACCTTCCCCGGCCCGGACGACGAGGGCTCGACCCCGCTGCCCGAGCCGGACGCCGTCGCCTGGCGCCTCGTCTCCGACGCCTACGACGCCGACGAGAGCTGGACCGAGGCCTTCGCCCGCTTCACCGCCGCCGTCGACACCACCCGCGTCCGTGCGATCGTCGTCGGGGCCTGGGAGGACGCGTACGACAGCGGCCCCGGGGGGATCATCGACGCGCTCGTGGCCGCCCGCGACGGGCTCCCCGCCCTGCGCGCGCTGTTCCTCGGCGACATGGAGTCCGAGGAGTGCGAGATCTCCTGGATCAACCAGGGCGACGTCGGCCCGCTCCTCGACGCCTTCCAGGACTTGGAGGAGTTCGGTGTCCGCGGCGGCACCGACCTCGTCTTCCCGCCCGTCACCCACGGCCGGCTGCGCTCCCTCACCGTCGAGACCGGCGGCATGCCCGTCCGGGTCGTGCGCAACATCGCCGCCAGCGCCCTGCCCGCCCTGGAGCGCCTCGACCTCTGGCTCGGCACGTCCGAGTACGGCGGCGACAGCGAGCTCACCGACGTCGAGCCCATCTTGGCCGGGGACCGGCTGCCGAGCCTGCGCCACCTGGCCCTGCGCAACAGCGACATCCAGGACGAGATCGCGACCGCCATGGCGTCCGCGCCCGTCGTGGCCCGGCTCGAAACCCTCGACCTGTCCATGGGCGTCCTCACCGACGAGGGCGGCGCCGCGCTGCTCGGCGGCCAGCCCCTCACCCACCTCAAGAAGCTCGACCTCCACCACAACTACCTCAGCGCCCCGCTGCAGCAGCGCTTCCGGGACACCCTGGAGGGCGCCGGCGTCACCCTCGACCTCGACCGGGGCCGCGCCCACGAGGACGAGTGGGACGGCCGCACCTGGCGCTTCGTCGCCGTCGGCGAGTAGCGAGCGGTCCGGCCATGACGCAGCACGCGCCCCCGCGCTGGGCGGTCGTCGGCAATCCGGAGAACCGCCGCGTCGCCCTGTTCACGGCGGCCGTGCGCGGGGCCGGGCAGCCCGCGCCCCGCATCGTGCCCTGGATCTCCGTCCTGCGCGAGGGCGGTGCGGCCTTCGCCGCCGACGAGCTGGTGCGCCTCGACTCGCCGGGGGAGGACCCGGAGGTCGACCGGATCCTGCGCGGCGTCGCCGACCCCACCCGGGTCGAGGGCGGCGCCCGCTGGTACGCCCGCTTCACCGCGGCCGTACGGACCCTCCGCGGCGGCTTCCGCCTCGACGACCCCGACGAGCTGGCCGTCCTGTTCGACAAGCGGCACTGCCACCGCGTCCTCGACCGCGCCGGGGTGCCCGTACCGGCGTCCCCGACCTCCGGCGGGGCCGTGCCCGTGCGCGGCTGGGCCGACGTACGGGACCTGATGGCCGCGCACGGCACGCCCCGCGTCTTCGTCAAGCCCGCCCACGGCTCCTCCGCGTCCGGGGTGGTCGCCGTGGAGACGGCCGACCGGGGCCGGATCCGGGCGACCACCTCCGTGGAGACGGCCGAGGACGGCAGCCTGCACAACTCCCTGCGGGTGCGCCGCATCACGAGCGAGGCGGAGACCGCCGCCCTGATCGACGCCCTCGCCCCGGACGGGCTGCACGTCGAACGCTGGTGGCCCAAGGCCTCCCTCGGCGGCCGCGCGGCGGACCTCCGCGTCGTCGTCGTGGCCGGCCGCGCCACCCACGCCGTCGTCCGCACCAGCCGCTCGCCGATGACCAACCTCCACCTCGGCGGCAGCCGCGGCGACCTCGCCGCCGTCGTCGAGGCCGCGGGCCCCCGCTGGTCCGACGCGCTGGAGACCTGCGAACGGGCCGCGGCCTGCTTCCCCGGCACCCTGTGCGTCGGCGTCGACCTGCTGCCCGCCGTCGGCTGGCGCCGGTTCGCCGTCGCTGAGGTCAACGCCTTCGGCGACCTGCTGCCCGGCCTCACCGGCCTGCCCGGCAGCGGAGCCGAGGGCCTGGACACCTACGCGGCCCAAGTCGCCGCCGCACCGCACCACATCGCAAGGAACCACCGTGCACCTGCCTGACACCGACCCGCCGTCGTCCCCCGCGGACCTGCCCGACATGAACGAGCCCGACATGAACGAGGTCGTCGGCCGCGACGACCTGCTCCTGCTCACCCTGGACACCCTCCGCCACGACGTCGCCGTCGAGCTGGCCGCCGCCGGCCGCATCCCGCACCTCGCCCGCCACCTGCCCGGCGGCGCCTGGGAGCGGCGGCACGCCCCCGGCAGCTTCACGTACGCCTCCCACCAGGCGATGTTCGCCGGGTTCCTGCCCACCCCCGCCGCGCCCGGCCCGCACCCGCGGCTGTTCGCCGCCCGCTTCGCCGGCAGCGAGAGCACCGCCGGGCGCACGTACGTCTTCGACACCCCGGACCTGGTGTCCGGCCTCGCCGCGGCCGGCTACCGCACGGTCTGCATCGGCGGCGTCGGCTTCTTCAACAAGCAGGGCGCCCTGGGCGACGTACTCCCCGGGATGTTCCAGGAGAGCCACTGGGAGCCCGCGTTCGGCGTGGCGTCCCCCACCTCCTTCGAGGCGCAGGTCGAGCGCGCCGAGCAGGTCGTCGCCGCACTCCCCGCCGACCGGCGGCTGTTCCTCTTCCTCAACGCCTCGGCGCTGCACCAGCCCAACTGGTTCCACCTGCCCGGCGCCACCCGCGAGGCCGACGACACCCGGGCCAGCCACGCCGCCGCCCTGGAGTACATCGACCGGCACATCGGCCGGCTCTTCGCCGCGATGAGCTCCCGCCGCCGCTGCTTCGCCATCGTCTGCTCCGACCACGGCACGACCTACGGCGACGACGGCTACACCGGCCACCGCCTGGCCCACGAGGCCGTGTGGACCGTGCCGTACGCCCACTTCTTCCTGGAGCCGTCCGCATGACCGCCCCCGCCGCCCCGGCGCCCGCGACCGCCCCCGCCGCCCCCGCCGCGCCCCTGCCCGTGACGGCTCCCGCGGTGCGCCCGTACCAGAGCTACGTCTACGCCTACCCCCACAAGACCGCGTACCGGCCCCTGCCCGGCCGGCCCGCCCTGCGCGACCTGTGGCGCGGCGAGCCCAAGGACGCCCTCTCGCTCTACCTCCACATACCGTTCTGCGAGGTCCGCTGCGGCTTCTGCAACCTGTTCACCCGCATCGGCGCCCCCGACGGCCTCACCGGCCGCTACCTCGACGCCCTCGACCGCCAGGCCGCCGCCGTCCGCGAGGCGCTCGGCGACGACGGCCCGGTCCGCTTCGCCAACGCCGCCTTCGGCGGCGGCACGCCCACGTTCCTCACCGCGGACGAGCTCACCCGCCTCTGCGACATCGCCGAGCACCGCATGGGCGCCGACCTGCGCGCCGTCCCGCTCTCCGTCGAGGCCTCGCCCGCCACCGCGACCGCCGACCGGCTCGCCGTCCTCGCCGAGCGCGGCGCCACCCGCCTCAGCCTCGGCATCCAGAGCTTCGTCGACGAGGAGGCCCGGGCCGCCGTCCGCCCCCAGCGCCGCGCCGACGTCGAGGCCGCCCTCGGCCGGATCCGCGAGGCCCGCATCCCGGTCCTCAACATCGACCTCATCTACGGCATCGACGGCCAGACCCCCGCCACCTGGCGCACCTCCCTGGACGCCGCCCTCGCCTGGGCACCCGAGGAGCTGTACCTCTACCCCCTCTACGTCCGCCCCCTCACCGGCCTCGCCCGGCGCACCGCCCACACCGACCGCGAGTGGGACGAGCAGCGCCTCGCCCTCTACCGGCAGGGCCGCGACCACCTCCTCGCGCACGGCTACGAGCAGGTGTCGATGCGCATGTTCCGCCGCCCCGGCGCCGCCCCGCAGGGCCCCGACGACCACGCCTGCCAGACCGACGGCATGATCGGCCTGGGCTGCGGCGCCCGCTCCTACACCTCCGCCCTCCACTACTCCTTCGACTACGCCGTCGACATGGGCGAGATACGGGCGATCATCGACGACTACACCGCCACCGCCGACTTCGGACGCGCCGTCCACGGCCGCCGCGTCGACGGGGACGAGGCCCGCCGCCGCCACCTCCTGCAGTCCCTCCTCCAGGCGCAGGGCATGCCGGTCGCCGACTACCGCGAGCGCTTCGGCACCCACCCGTACGAGGACTTCCCCGCCGAACTCGCGGACTTCACCGCCCGTGGCTGGCTGGAGCAGACCGAGGAGACCGGGGAGCCCGGCAGGGGCGCCGCCGGGCTGCTGCGCCTCACCCCGGACGGGCTCGCGCACTCCGACGCGCTCGGCCCCGCCCTCTTCTCGCCCGCCGTCCGCGCCGCCATGGCCGCCTACGCGCCGAAGTAGGCCGCCCGCCCATGGACCTCACGATCCTCTACCGCGGACCGCTCGCCTCCTGCGACTACGACTGCCCGTACTGCCCCTTCGCCAAGCGCCGCGACAGCCCGGCCCAGTTGCGGGCCGACCGGGCCGCCCTCGAACGCTTCACCGCCTGGGCGGGAGCCGCCACCGACGACCGCCTGTCGCTGCTGTTCACCCCCTGGGGCGAGGGCCTGGTCCGCTCCTGGTACCGGCGCGCCCTGGTCGACCTCTCGCACCGGCCGCACGTCGAGCGCGTCGCGATCCAGACCAACCTCAGCTGCCGCACCGACTGGCTCGCCGAGGCCGACCCCGACACCCTCGCCCTGTGGTGCACGTACCACCCCGGCCAGACGCCCTACGACCGCTTCCTGGCGAAGGTCCACGACCTCGCCGACCGCGGCGTCCGCCACAGCGTCGGCATCGTCGGCCTGCCGGAGAACCTCCCGCACGCCCGCCGGCTGCGCGCCGACCTGCCGGCCCACGTCTACCTGTGGGTCAACGCGGCCGAAGGCCACACGTACACGGACGCCGAGGCCGACACCTGGACCGCCGTGGACCCGCTCTTCCCCTACAGCCGCCACCCGCACCGCTCCGCCGGCCTGCCGTGCCGTACGGGCCGGTCGGTGGTGTCCGTGGACGGCGAGGGCACCGTCCGCCGCTGCCACTTCGTCCGCGCCGAACTCGGCAACCTCTACGACGGCTCGTACCGCGCCGCGCTGGGCCCGCGCCCCTGCCCGCTGGCCGTCTGCGACTGCCACATCGGCTACGTGCACCTGGAGACGCTCCCGCTGTACGACGTCTTCGCCGGCGGAGTCCTGGAACGCATCCCCGCAGCCGGTACGCCGACGCCGACGCCGCTGCCGCTGCCGCTGCCGACGCCGCTGCCAACGCCCAACCGTCCCCGGAATCCGGCTACTTGACGCACGCCGTACTGAATGGACCACGGTCGAGGACCGCGGCGTGCAGTGCTTCGCCGCTGCCGCCCTGCCCCACCGTCGCCGGAATCAGCCCCAGCAGGCTTCCCGCACCACCTCGTCGAGTCGGCTGCGCGTCAGCCAGGGGCTCAGCGGTTCCAGACGGCCGACCGCGCGGCCCAGCCAGTCGGGGTCACCGAGCCGGTGTGCCTCCTTCGCGGCGACGACCTGCGACAGCAGCTGCTCCAGGAGGAAGGTTTCCATCACCCGGTACGCACGCGGGTGCCGGTCGAAGGTCAGCTTGCGGTCCTCGTAGGGGTGGCGGAGTGTCAGGTCGAGGTGGCCGCGCCCATGCGCCCTGAAGGGGCCGGGCATGTTGCCGAGCAATCCCGCCATCGTGAACTGCCCTTGACGCGGGTACCCGCGCCCGATGTAGACGGCGATCCCGAGCATGATCCTGGACCACGGGATCAGCTCGCCGTCCCCGTCGCGCGCCTGCCGGTGCAGTCCCTCCGCGCGGAATTCGAGCCACGATCCGCCGGGGCGGCGGGAGTCTCCGACCACCCAGGTGCCTTCGACCAGTTCCAGCGGCCCCAGGGCCGTGCGTGTATCCCCCATGGGCCCATTCGACCACATGGTCCACAGGGCGGGCGATGCCTGCTGCATGCGCTACTCTTGATCACGTGCTTGCGGCCATGACGAGTGGCCGCGGGACCGGCGTTGGTGGTCCAAGGAAAGGCACCCCACTTCCTGTGGGGGGATGCAGGTGCAAGGCCTGCCCAGCGCTCGATCAAGGCTTCGGCCTCCGCAGAGGAGGCCGAAGCCTTTTGCGTTCGGGGCCCGGCGGTCCGGTCGCCCGGCGACTTGGAGCGCGTACGCGACGCCTTGGCGGTTGAGCAGGCCGAAGGCATGGCCGGGCAGGGGCAGTACCGGGAGCTCCGGGATCGCCCGGGCTCCGGCGGCAGCGGCTAGGATCCCGGTATGCCGCTGAGTGTCGAGGACGTGGATCTGTTCCAGGGGGCACGGGGGCGGCTGGAGGCCATCGCCTACCGGCTGCTCGGGTCCGTGAGCGAGGCCGAGGACGCCGTGCAGGAGACCTTCCTGCGGTGGCAGGGCACCGACACCGGGCGGATCGAGGTGCCCGAGGCCTGGCTGACGAAGGTGCTCACCAACGTGTGCCTCAACCAGCTCACTTCGGCCCGCGCCCGGCGCGAGAGCTACGTCGGCGAGTGGCTCCCCGAGCCGCTGCTCGACGGGGACCCGATGCTCGGCCCGGCCGACACCGCCGAGCAGCGGGAGTCCGTCTCGTACGCGGTGCTCACGCTCATGGAGCGGCTGTCCCCCAACGAGCGGGCCGTGTACGTGCTGCGGGAGGCGTTCGACTACCCGCACCGGGAGATCGCCGGGATCCTCGACCTCACCGAGGCCGCAAGCCAGCAGATCCTCCACCGGGCCAAGAAGCACATCGCCGAGGGCAAGGCGCGCACCGAGATCGACCAGGCCGCCGCCCGGCGGATCGTCGAGGAGTTCCTGGAGGCCGCCACCAGCGGGAAGACCGAGCCGCTCGTACGGCTGCTCACCTCCGACGCCATCGCGATCGGCGACGGCGGCGGGAAGGTCCCCGCCCGGGCGAAGGCGTTCGAGGGCGCCCTCGCGGTCGCGACGTTCATGCGCGGCCTGTTCAAGCCCGGGGTGGCCAAGCGCGCCCTGGTCGGCGGCTCGGCCGGGATCCACATGGCCACCGCGAACGGCGGCCCCGCCGTCGTGGCGGTCGTCGACGGCCGGGTCGTCGGCATCATGTGCCTGGAGATCACGGCCGACGGCATCGCCGCGTTCCGCAACCAGGTCAACCCCGACAAGCTCACGCACGCGACCGAGGTGTGGGCGGCCGCCGAGCACGGGGAGCCCCTGTTCCACGCCTTCTGACCAGCCCTGCTGCCACACTCCGCACGGTGTGACGTGCTTCACACCGCCGACCTGTCAGGAAACGGCGGGCTGCCCGGTTCAAGGGGCGAAGCCGCGCAAGACGGCGGCGGACCCGCGCAGACAGGAGCAGGAAAATGCAGCAGCGCACGCAGCACCGCATCATCGTCCTCGGTGCCGGATACGCCGGTGCCGCCGCGGCCGGCCGCCTCGCGAAGCGGCTCCACCGGGACGACGTCGCCATCACCCTCGTCAACGCCGAGCCCGACTTCATCGAACGCGTCCGCATGCACCAGCTCGCGGCCGGCCAGGACCTGAGGCCCCGCCCCTTCGGCGAGATGTTCGCCGGCACCGGGGTCGGGCTGAAGCTCGGCAAGGTCACCGGCATCGACGTCGACCGCAGGACCGTCTCCCTCACCGAAGCGGACGGCGGCGCCGCGGAGCTGGAGTACGACACGCTCGTGTACGCCCTCGGCAGCGGCTGGAACGACCACGGCGTCCCGGGCGTCGCCGAGCACGCCCACGAGGTCGCGAGCCGGCCCGGAGCGCTGCGGCTGCGCGCGCGGCTGGCCGGCCTGGCCGCCGGACAGCAGGTGGTCGTCGTCGGCGGCGGCCTCACCGGCCTGGAGGCCGCGACCGAGATCGCCGAGGCACGCCCTGACCTCGGCGTCGCCCTCGCCGTCCGCGGCGGCCTCGGCGACTGGCTCTCGCCCAAGGGCCGCTCGCACCTGAGCAAGGTCCTCGGCAGGCTCGGCATCACCGTCCACGAACACGCCGCCGTCACCGCCGTCGAGGCCGACCGCGTCACCACCGCCGACGGCGAGACCGTCCCGGCCGCGGTCACCGTGTGGACCACCGGCTTCGCGGTCCACCCGATCGCGAGCGCCACGGCCCTGCAGGTCGGCGCCACGGGCCAGATCGTGGTCGACTCCACCATGCGCTCGGTCTCGCACCCGGACGTGTACGCCATCGGCGACGCGGCCATGGCCATGGGCCCCGGCGACAAGCCGCTGCGCATGTCGTGCGCCTCGGGCGGCCCCACCGCGTGGCAGGCCGCCGACGCCATCGCGGCCCGCCTGACCGGCGGGAAGATGCCGAACGTGCCGATCCGCTACTTCAACCAGTGCATCTCGCTGGGCCGCAAGGAAGGCCTGATCCAGTACGTCACCGCCGACGACCGCGCCGTCAGCGCGGCCCTGACCGGCCGGTTCGCCGCCCTGTACAAGGAGCTGGTCTGCAAGGCCGCCGCATGGGCCGTCGCCAACCCCACCCTCGGCCTGCCGACGCGCCGCCGTCGCCTCGTGCGGGACACGGCCCGGGCCGGGGCGGCTTCGCCCGCCACCGCGTCGGCCTGAACCGGGGCCGGGGGAGTGGAACCCCGGCTTCCTGCCGGCTGGCGGGGCGTCGCCTGGCGGGGCTTCGCCCGGCGGGGCTCAGGCTCTCGGGCCTCCGCCTGGCGGGGCTCAGGCCGCCGGGCCGCTCAGGCCGCCGGGCCCGCGCCGGTCGCTTCCCGGTCGGCCCTGGGGCGGATCCGGGCCGCGAGCGCGGCGACGTCGTCCTCGGCGTGGCCCGCGTCGAGGGCGAGGAGCACCTGGTCGAGCGTCTGCTGCACTCCGGTGCCCGGGGGCAGCCGCAGCCCGGCCAGCCGGGCCAGCGAGACGTCGATGTCCTCGCCGCGCCGTTCGACCAGGCCGTCGGTGAACAGCAGCAGCGTTTCCTCGGGCGTGACGGTGCGGGTGGTGAGTTCGTAGCCGCCCAGGCCGGTGCCGAGCGGCGGGCCGACCGGCACGTCGATGAGGGTGCCGGTGCCGTCGGGGCCGAAGAGCGCCGGGGGCAGGTGTCCCGCGCTGGAGAACGCCGCGCTGCCGCGGGCCGGGTCGATGCGGACGAGCAGGCAGGTGGCGGGGCGCCGGGTGCCTTCCTCCGATACGGCGGCGTCGAGTTGCCGCAGCACCCGGTGCGGGGGGAGGTCGGTGGAGGCGACGTAGCGGAGCATCGAGCGGTAGGCGTTCATGTCCACGGCCGCGTCGAGTCCGTGGCCCATGACGTCGCCGATGACCAGCAGGGTGCGGCCGTAGTGCAGCCGGACGGTCTCGAACCAGTCCCCGCCCACGAGCACGCCGGTGCCGGAGGGCAGGTAGCGCGTGGCCAGGTCGAGGTTGGGGTGCGGCCGCCCGGGCTCGGCCAGCAGCGCCTGCTGGAGGTTGAGCGCCGTGCTGTGCGTGGCGCTGTGCTCCCGGGCGTGCCTGAGGTGGACGGCCGCCAGCCGGCCCGCGAAGTGCACCACCGCCGTCTCCTCGTCGGTGAACGCCCCGCCCCCCGGCCCGCCTTCCCCGCCCCCGTCCGGGGGCGTGTCGGTGCGCACCGCCAGCACGGCGCCGTACAGCCGCCCCCGCCCCACCAGCGGCACCGACACCGCGTGCACCGCCTCGTGCACCGCCTCCCGGCCCGGCTGCCCGGCCGCCGTCGACACGGTGATCGGGTGGCCGTCGTCCACCGCCCGTACCGACAGGCCGGGGCCGTCCTGCGGGACCGCGGCCTCCAGCAGTCCGGTCCGTCCGACCGCCGCGACCCGGTCCAGCCCCGCCGCGGACCGGGTGCCCGCCCTCGTGTGCGATGTCGTCACGGGCTCGGGCAGCAGGTCCACCGCGGCCGCTTCGCACAGCTGCCGGCACAGGAAGAGGGCCAGTTCCGCGCAGGTCGCCTGTTCGTCGAGGCTGGTGCCGACGGACTCCACCGCCTGCCCGGCCAAGTCCCGCCAGTCCCGACGGTCTTGCGGGTCCTGCGGGTCCGTCCGGTCCGTCCGGTCCTGCCGGTCGGGTCCGGGTCGCTGCGCGGATCCGTCGCCGGGCAGCCCACCGCCTGCGCTCAATCGCCACCTCCGTCGCTGAAGCCCCCTCGCTCCGCCATCCCAGCAGCTCGGATCCCCGGCGACGGGCATTGACACCTGTGTGCCGATTCTGTCTCCGGGTCTCCGCCGGCTCCTGCAGCGGAGCCGCCCCGCCCGCCCTCAGGGCGATGCGGGAGCGGGCGTGCGCGCCGGTGACGCAGGCGCCGTGGGGGTGGAGGCGGCAGTGCCGCCGTCCACGCACGTCAGCGACATCACGATCGGCGCCTGAAGGCCCTGGGCCGGCTGCGGGGGCAAGCCGGCCATGACCGTCCAGTTGCCCTTGCCGAGGGTGAGCGTCCCGTTGCCCAGGCCGGGACCGGGCTGCCAGCCGTGCTCCGAACGGGCCCGCGCGAAGGCCGACTTCAGGGCGGCGTCCACCGTCTGCGGCGCATGCCGTCCGCTGAGCCGTTCGTGGCACTTGCCCAGAACGTTCGACGGCTCCCTCTCCACGACGACGCCTTCCGCCGCCAGGATCGACGTCAACTCCGACACCACCGCGTCCGCGGACAGTGGCGGACCCGAGAACCGCGGGGGCAGCGGGCCGAGGTCCTCCAGCGGACCCGCGCAGGCCGTCGCCGCCGCCGTGACCAGTGCCGCCAAGACCGGGTACGCCAGGGCTGCGCGCCCCTGTCGCCGTCGCACGATGGTGCCGTCCTCTCGTCTGCTCCGTAACGGTCGGCCAGTCTCCCATCCCGTCGATCCAGGGGTTGCCCGGCTGCGGACTGGCACTTGCACTTAGTTCAACTCGGCTCTATGGTTCTTCACGTGCAGGACTTGAACTAAGTGCAAGTCCCTTGAACCGGGAGACCCCATGAACGCGCTCGCCATCACCACCGCTGTCGCCCAGCTCCTCGTCGCCACCGCCTTCCTGAGCATCCCGCTCCTGCGCCACCGCTTCGGTGCGGTCGCCAAGGCCGCGGCCGTCACCGAACTGGAGCGCCAGGACATCCGCCCGGCGGTCCTGGAGGAGAACAGGCTCCGCTTCGACGCCAGTGGCCACGAGTGGTGGGCGCCCGGCTCGTTCGCAGCGGTCAACATCGCGGCCGCCGCGCTCAACCTGGCCGGAAGCCCCTGGGGCACCACCCTGACCTGGATCTTCTCCTCGATCGCGTTCCTGGCGAACATCGCGATCCTGCAGAGCCAGCTGGGCGCGGTGAAGTCCGTCCAGGCCGCGTTCCGCCGCAAGGGCGACGCCGAGCTGCTGCGGATCGACGTCCCCGCCTTCCTCCGGGCCGCCGAGGGCGCCTTCCCCGCCTGGACCCGCGTCCTGCAGAACGTCCGCCACACCGTCGTCTTCGCCGGCTCCGCCCTCGCCCTGACCGCCGCCGCCCTGATCTGACCCGCGGTCAGGACCCCTCCCCCGTACGTTCACAGCACACAGGCCGGCCGCCACCCCCGCCACGGGGATGGCGGCCCCTCTGCATCCGCATGCCGCAAGACGCCCGTCCGGCGCGCCCGGACGGTGCCCGCCGGGCGCGCCACCGGACGCCTCGATCAGGGTTGCGATCGGAACGACCCTTCCGCCCTGCCGCACCAGGGGAACAGGAACTATGGCATCCAGAGGGATCGTGGAACCATTCGCATCTGCTTATCGTCGAATGAATCGAGTTCGGTACCGCACGCAAAACCATTGCCCGGCGCAGCGGTTCGGACCCTCTCCCAAGAACACGTCCCACCGTCCCCGAGCGCCCGTTCCCCGACCGGCACGTGCCGAGGGGCCGACAGACAAACCTCCTGGAGATCGCCTTCATGTATCCGAGACCACGCCGACGACGACGCGTGCTCGCTGCTGTTTCCGCGCTGATGCTCGGCGCGCTCCTGTCGCCGGCGGTGACCGCGAGCGCCTCCCCCGCAGCACCCGAGGCTCCGGAGCCTGCCCGGATCGACCTGGTTCTCGACCTGTCCGGGTCGATGAACGAGAACGACGCCGGCGGCCAGACCCGCCTCGCCGCCGCCAAGCAGGCGGTCACCCGGATCATCGACACCGCCCCCGAACAGGCCCCGCTGGGACTGCGCGTCTACGGCGCCACGTATCCCGGACAGGACAAGACACAAGGCTGCGCCGACACACAGCAGGTCCTGCCGGTCACGCCGATGGACCGGGCGGCGCGTGCCGACGCGAAGAAGCGGGTCGAGGGCTTCAAGGCGGTCGGGTTCACACCGATAGGCGTCTCGCTCCGCGAAGCCGCCAAGGACCTCGGCACGAGCGGCAAGCGCCGCATCGTCCTGGTCTCGGACGGCGACGACACCTGTGCGCCGCCGCCCCCGTGCGAGGTGGCCCGCGAGCTCAAGGCACAGGGCATCGACCTCGCCGTGGACGTGGTCGGCTTCCGGACGCCCTCCTCGGCCCGTACACAGCTGAAGTGCATCGCCGACGCGACCGGCGGGTCCTACGCGGACGCCGAGGACGCCGACTCGCTGACCGCCAACCTGAGCACCCTGTTCCGCAAGGGATGGCGGACCTACCACGCCACCGGAAAGCCGGTCACGGGCTCCCTGAACGGCTGCCAGGACGCACCGCTGGTCACGCCCGGCCAGTACCTGGACAAGTTCACCGGGGGGCGCGACCTCTACTACAAGGTCAAGAAGCGGCCGGACCAGCGGCTCCAGGTGAGCGCCACCGCCGTCGCCGAGGAGGGGTACTCGCGCGGCTCCATCATCACCGTCGCGGCCGGCCCTCCGGGCGACGGCGAACCCCGCGACTGGCTGCGGGAGTTCACGCAGTCGATGGGATGGGCGAACATCATCTCCACCGGAGGCCGCAGCAAGCCCGGAGCAGGCAACGAGAAGCCCGCGCCGGACGACACCGGCTGCATCGTGGTCGAGAACAAGGTGACCCGGACCGGCGACAAGCCGATGCCCGTCGAGCTTCTCGTCGGCATCGCCGACAAGACGACCCAGGGGGCCGTCGCGCGGACTCCGGAGCCCCGCACCGGGGCCGCCGCCGAGGGCGGCTTCTCCTTCAACAGCGCCACCCCGATCGGACCGGGCACCCACCGGCAGTCCATCGCCGTCGGTGAGGCCCCCTTCTGGCGGGTCGAGCTGAAGGCGGGCCAGAAACTGACGGTCAAGGGCGGCGTGGACATCCCGGCCGACTTCCCCAAGTCCGCCACCACCGGGTGGGGCGTCACCGTCTACAACGCCCAGCGCGAGTCGACGCAGTGCAACGAGGACCACCGCTTGACCGAGCTCTTCGCGGGCAGGACCGGGCACATCGAGCGGGTCTGCGGGCCCTGGGGGATCACCGAGCAGGACGAGGCGAAGAGCCCCGATTCCAAGGGATACGACGTGCCCGGCACGTACTACATCCAGGCGCAGGTCGCCGAGCCGCACGACAAGGCGAAAGGCATCGTCGTACCGATCTCGCTGACCGTGGACGTCTCCGGCACACCGCGTCCCGGAAACAGCCCGGTGTTCTTCTTCGGTGACGACGCCGCCCAGGGCCCCTCGCCGTCCGGCGCGAACGGGACCGGGAACGGCGAACAGGCCGGGACCGGCGGCACCACGGCTGCCGCGAAGGACACCGACTCGCTCGTGAGCAAGCTCGCGCTGCCGCTCGGTGTCGGCGCCGGGGTCCTCCTGCTCGGCGGCATCACCTTCTACGCCGTCCTCAAGCGCCGCGGCGCAGCCTGACACCCGCGCTCGCGCATCGCGCCCGCCCGGCTCCACGACCAGCGGAGCCGGGCGCTGCCGTTCAAGCGACGGCAATACCGGAACAGCTCACCTGAAGAAACTTCGGCCGGAGGTGAATCCTTTCCGGACCTCCCCGCCTCTTGTCTGTGTACCGGCCGAACGGGCCGGCAGAACCAGGAGGAAACACCCATGATGATCACCGGCCTCGTCGTGATCGGAACCCTGCTCGTGGGCGCGTGCAGCTGGCACCTGATGCGGCGCTACAAGAGCCGGGGCTGACCGGCGCCGGCGCGCAGGTGCCTCCGGATATGAGCCATCAGATGAACCAACGCTTCCCCTGGCCGGACGAGCGGCTGATCAAGGCCGCTCAGAACGGCGACGTCACGTCGCTCACCACCGTCGTCATGGAATCGCAGCCCCACGTACGCAAGTTCGCCCTGTCGCTGTGCTCCTCGCCGCAGGACGCGGAGGACGCGGCGCAGGAGGCCCTGATCATCCTCTACCGGAAGATCGGCACCCTCCGGGCCACGGGCGCGCTTGCCTCCTGGATGTTCCGGATCGTGCGCAACGAATGCCTCCGGCAGGTACGGCTGCTCGTCCCGCGCAGCGACGAGGCGTCGGCCGAACCGGAGGCATCCGCGGAACCGTCCGCCGAGGACGCGGTGCTGCACCGGCTGGAGGCGGGGCGGATCGCGGCTGCGGTCAGTGCCCTTCCCCGTGACCAGCGGCAGGTCCTGATCATGCGGGACATCCAGGGCCTGCCCGGCAAGACCGTCGCCCGCTCGCTCGGCCTGAGCACCGCCGCGATGAAATCCCGGCTGCACAGAGCACGCGCGACACTGCGCCACGCCCTGACAGCGCCCGACCAAGCCCTCGCCCGACCGGCCGGAGGAGACCCGCGACCGTGAACCCCGTGAACCCCGTGAACCCGGTGAACCCGGTGAACACCGTGATCACCGTGAAGCCGGCGCAGGACGCAAGGATCCGAGCCACCGCACAGTCCGGGGCGCCCGCGCGGGACTTCGCCAGCGCGTCCGTACCGCGCCACCTGGCGCGCGGCGCCATCGGCTTCGGGCTGATCATCGGATCGATCGCCCTGGTGCCCGTCGCCGGCCCGGCCACCCTGCTCGCGGCCCCGCTGGCCCTGATCGCTTTCCGCGGCTGCCCCACCTGCTGGATGGTCGGCCTGGCGCAGACCATCTCCCGCGGCCGGCTGGAACGCCGGTGTGCGGACGGCGTCTGCACCCTCACCAAGGCGCCCCCGGCGGCAAAGCCGACAGCCGCCCCCAACACCCCGCCCCCTCCCCGATGACCGGCCCCATGACCCGGCCCGCCCACTTTCCGCCCCGGCCGGCCGGCCGCCGGCGCCGGGCGCGCGGCGTGCGCTCGCCGGACGGTGTCAGTACGTCGTGTTAGACAGAGGTGTTTCGGCCGATGCGATGGGGGAGAAGCGTGACGTCTGAGGAGCTCGTGTTCGATCACGAGCAGGTCCGCGAGCACGGATTCGAGCTGTACGAGGGGACTTCGCTCGACGTGCGCGCGGTGATCGCGGAGATGCCGCAGGACGTCAAGGACGGCTTCCGCTTCGCCGACGTGCCCTGGCACCGCTTCGGGCACAGCCACGGCTCGGGCGACGATGTGCCCGAGCTGCTGGCCCGATTGCGTTCCGCTGACGCCGAGGCAGCCGGGCGGGCGCTGGGGCAGCTCTCGGGCAGCGTGGTCCACCAGGGCACGGTCGGCTCCGTTGCCCCGCTGACCGTGCCCTTTCTCCTGCGCCTCGCCGCAGACCCGTCAACGCATCACCGTGCACGCGCACTCAACCTGGCCACCGCCGCGGCGCGCCTGCAGCACTGGGGGTACGGCACGCGCGACACGTTTCTCCGGGTGGCCACGGAGGAGTGGCTCTGCGACTGCGACGGCTACGCGATGAACTGGTCCATCGAGGCGTCACGCAACGCCGTCACCGCCGACGCCGACCTGCTCCTCCCGCTGCTCCACGACGCGGACCCGGAGGTCCGCACCTCCGCCTGCCACGCCCTGGCCACCGCCTCGGGCGAAGCCCGCCGCATCACGGAAGCCCTCCGCGCCCGCCTGGCGACCGAGCCGGCGCCCACGGTCCGCGCGAGCCTCGTCCTGGCCGTCGCGGAACTCGCCCGGGAACATGCCGACCCCCGCGCCGCCACCTGGGCCCTTGCCCTCTGGACCGACCCCGCACAGCCCGCAGACGTGCGCGTGCCCGCCGCGCTCGCCTGGCTCTGCCTCGTGAACGACCCGGTCCCGGACGATCTGCGCACGGCCCTCGACGCTCTCGTCACCGATGACCTGGCCGGCATCCTCGGAGGCGTTCCCTGGATCGCGCACGTCGACGAGAACGGGCTCGCTCGCACCGTCGACCAGATGCTGAACGACGCACCACCAGGCGTCATCGATCCCTGGGACGATCCCCGGGACGAGCCCTGGGACGAGCCCTGGGACGACCCCTGGGGCGGCTCCGCGATGGCAGGATGAGGGCATGGTGACGCATCAGCCGTGGACGGAGCGGCTTCACGAGGACCTGCTGGCGGCGAAGGCGCTGGTGTACGACCCGTGCGGCTTCGCCTGCTCGCCGCCGGTGCCCGAACCGGAGAGCGCCGAGTACGCGGCCTGCGGGTTCACGCTCGACGGCCGGTCGGTCCGGTTCCGCGTGGCCAAGACCACCCCGACGAAGGCGGGCCAGTTCGTCACCGTGTGGCAGCGGTCCGAGGAGGGGCCGATCCGGCCCTTCGACGCCGGCGACGGGGTGGACCTGTTCGTCATCGGCAGCCACGACGGCGACGGCTTCGGACAGTTCGTCTTCCCGCGCGAGGTGCTGTGCGAGCGCGGCATCGTCTCCCGCGACGGCTCCGGCGGCAAGCGCGGATTCCGCGTCTACCCGCCATGGGTGGCCACGACCAACCGGCAGGCGGGCAGCACCCAGGCATGGCAGGTGAACTACTTCGTCCACCTCGGCCGGGACGAACCCGCCGACCTCACGCGCGCCCGCGCCCTCTACCACCCGTAGCCGCCCACCGCCTGCCCCACGGCAGCCGAATGCCGGCATGAACGGGGGGCAGGCCGACCGGCACGGGCCACCGCATCCAGCGCCGCGGCGCCCGTCCGGCGGATCCGGGGGAGCGCTACACAGGGTCGTACGGATCTACCGGCAGCGGGTCGTGCGTGGGCTCCGCGTGGCCGCCGGCCGGTGAACAGCCCGCGAACGGGCCCTGCTTCGGGTCCATCAGCACCCGCAGGTGGGGGTCGGCGTGCTGGATCCACCAGGCGCTGATGCCCAGGGCCGGTTCGTGCCGCAGGTGCTCCCAGGCCAGCCAGAGCGCGGACAGCCGGGAACCCGCCTCCGGGTGTTCCCACCAGCGTGCGCACCAGGTGGCGGACACGCCGTCCAGCGGGCGCCGCACCATGGGCGCCAAGTAGTCGCTGACGAAGGCGACGACGTCCGGGAAGTAGAACTCGGGCTCGCCGCCGGCCCGCACCTCCGAGGCCGGCATTGGGAACAGGGAGCGTCCCTGGATCCGGGGCCTCGGGAGGGGGAACGCGGCCTTCAGCGCGGCCAGGGCGTCCTCGCTGCGGCCGAGCTCCACCATGATCCAGCCGCAGAGCTCGCCCTGGAGGCGTGCCACCTCGGCGAAGGCGTCGGCCGCATGGGCGGTGGTCAGGCGTGCGTGCCAGCCCGCCACTTGCTCTTCCCGCTGCTTCTGCTCGTGCGAGGTCCTGGCGCCCGTCAGGAAGAGGGACAAGGCCGTGGCGTGGTGTGTCGTCCACGCCTCGGTCGATGCCTCGGCGGTCACCTGCGCCGCCACCCGTTGCGCCCACTCGTTGTGTCTGTCGTCCACGGAACCCACTTGCTGTCTCTCATGGAGGACGGCGAACGGGGCCCGCCCGTACAGGCGTCGGCCCCGTTCCCCTCCCCCGGCTGCGTCGCCCCGAGACTATCTCCCGCCTGCGACACCCCGGACGGCCGCCCATCCGCCGGTCAGGCCCGGCAGCGCAGCATCTCCAGCGGCGGGTTCGCGAGGAGGTCCGCCCAGAAGTCCTCGCCGAACTCGCGGACGCCGGCTTCGGACACCTGCAGCGGAACCCACTCCACCGCGCTGAACCCGGCCGCCCGCAGACACTCCTCGTAGACCTCGCGGCGCGGGGCCGTGGTGACGATGCCGATCGGCTGCGGTGCGAGGAGAGCCGTGACCCGCACCCGCGGCCCCGTCTCGATCTCCTCGCCGGTCGGCTCGCAGCGGAACCCGTACTCCTCCAGGGACGCGCAGTCGAACCCGTAGTCGGGCTTCTGGGCGAGCACGAAGAACTCCCCGCCCGGCACGAGGCTCTGATGGATGCTGCGGCACATCCGCTCCATCGCCGCGATGTCCTCGGCGTAGTTGAGGCACTGCACTGCCAGCGCGACGTCGAAACGCCGGTCGAGGGGCCGCAGCTCGGCCACGTCACCGACCTCGTAGCGCACGCCCAGCGGGTCACGCCGCTCGATCTCCCGCGCGGCGGCGATCATCTCGACGGAGATGTCGACGCCGAAGACGTCCGTGGCGCCGCGCCGCTTGAACTCCCTGCTGTAGAAGCCGGTGCCGCACGCCAGATCGAGCACCGTCCTGCCGCTCACGTCCCCGACCATGCCGAGAAAGCTCGGCACCTCCCCGTAACGCATCAGCGGCAGGGACTTGAACCGTTCCTAATCAGTGAGCAGGAGTGAGTCTTGGACCCATTCCTGCTCTCTGCGGACATCCCGAACGGTTTTGGGTGTCCTGGTCGCCCGCG
>NZ_JBIVXV010000031.1:0-84459 GCF_044769385.1 Streptomyces sp. NPDC090445
GCGGAGATCACCTTTACCATCACCACAGCCACCGACCGAACACGACGATGGCGAACCTAAACTTCCCGGTATTGGGTCTTGCCCTCGCCGCGGTAACCGTCGGACGCCCGGTTCACCAGGCGTCCGGGCATGTAGAGGACCTCCTGGCCGTGGCCGACGAGCAGGGCCAGCAGCAGCGCGGGCTCCCCGCCGGTCATGTCGATCGCCCAGGTGGCCTCGCGGCCGTCGGCCAGGTCCAGGACATCCCCGATCAGCTTCAGCAGCTCGGGCTCGTCGTTGGCGACCCGCCGCGACAACAGCGTCTTGCCCTCCGCGTCCAGGGCGAGGCCGTGATGGTGCCCCTTGCCGCTGTCGATCCCCACCCATATCCGGCTCATCGCGCTCCTGACGTCCTTGTTCGTGCTGCTCGTACCACGGACGACCTCGCCGGCATTGCTCTACACAGCGACTTGTTCGCACTTCCTAATCGGCGGCCGAGTCGTCGTGGGGTACCGGGTGTCGGCGGCGTCGCATCCGGTGCACGCTGTCGTGCCCGGCCGGCACCCCTGCGGCGTGCACGGTGGCGGCCCGGGCGCGGGTGCGGCCGTCCAGGACCCATGCCCAGGGTGCGGCGGGCACCGCCACAGTGGGGCCGGTCGCTGGCCGGCGGCGTGTGGGCACGGCGTCCAGGTCGACGCCGGGGAGGGGGCGGAGCTGCGCGGAGGTCACCCACGTTGCGTACTCGACCGGCTCGGCGCCGCCGCTGGCGGCGGTCTGCCAGAGCGGGACGCCGATGCGATACATCGACAAGCCGGTGTCGAGCTGCTGGCCTTCGTAGAGCCGTACGCGCTCGATCTCCTGCCTGTCCGGCAGGAGACGCGTGATCGGTACGGGTGGTGGTGCGGGTTCGGTCACGGTCAGGGGCGGGCGATCTGCTCCTGCCGGGCCTGCTGGCACGACGCGCAGAGCGAGTTCTCTGGGGGAGGCTCTGTGGTGTGAGCCGCGGTGATGGTGGTTTATGCAGCTCAGCGATGGTGTGGTGAACACTAGCCGGTGCGACAGGTGTGGCGCTATCGCTGATGCGAGTGACCTTGAGCTGGCCGATTTCAAGGCGCCGTGCTCGTGCCGTGTGCCTGTGCGGGCGTGACGGGTCAGACGGGTAGGTGCACGGCGAGTTGCTCCCACTGCCGTACGGGCGGGGCGTGGGGTGTGGTGGTGACCAGGTGGAGGCTGACGTGGTCGGCTCCGGCGTCGAAGTGCTCTTCGACGCGGCGGGCGATGTCCTCGGCACGGCCGTGGGCTACCAGTGCGTCGACCAGATGGCTGTCGAGCGCGTCCGGGTTTGCGTGTCCGATTCCACGCAGCAGGTCGCGGCGGTTCGGCAGCGCGGCTGCGGCGGCGGTGTGGGCCAGGCTGGCGGTGTCCGCGCGGTCGTAGCTGAGCACGCAGAGCTGTGTCACGGCCAACAGGGCGTCGTCTCCGAGGACGTTCCTGGCTGTCCGGGTGTACTCGACGGGCATGCCAAGCACCGTCGCGCCCCGGGCGTGCTCGCCGGCGAGCACGAGCATGTCGCGGTCCAGGGCTGCTACTACCCGGTTCGGTGAGGCGGCCGTGCTCGGTAGCCCGAACGAGGCGTTGTCCAGTGCGTCGAGGTAGGTACGCATAGTGGCCAGAGCCGGGCCGGAACGGTGGCCGCGGATGTCCTCGGCCAGGCTGGGGTGGCTCTCCCACAGGCCGAGCAGGAACCGTCCGGGGAATGCCTCCTCCAGGGTGCGCTGCGCGGCGGCGGCCGTGACCGGGTCGCGGGCGTAGATGTCGGTCATGCCGGAGGCCACGGTGATGTGCCGGGTGGCGGCCAGGAGGATCGCGGCCTGTGTCATGGCCTCGCGCCCCGTGAGCTCGGGGAACCACAGTGTGCCGAAGCCGAGGTCCTCGACCATGCCTGCAGCCTTACGGACCTCGGGTGCGGAGAGGTAGTCGAAGTCCGCCGCCCAGATTCCGACGCGCCCGAGGTCGTGAGCGCGGGCGCTCATCCCTCCTGCCCGGTGGTGTCCGCGGAGTCGAGGAACGCGGCGATCTGGGACGCGCCGGTGCGCTCCAGCCACATGCGGAAGTCCATCGTGCCGGGGTGGATCTCCCGGGTGGCGGGTATGTCCGCGCGGTAGCCGTGTCCGTTGAGCCACTCGTTGGCGTAGGCGAAGTCCTCGCTCAGGGCCCGTATCGCGTCGATCGGGATCTGAACGTAGGGCAGGGGCATGCCGAGTGCCTCCCCGATGGCCGATGCGATCTGAACCGGCGTGAGTTCGTCCCCGGCCAGGGAGACGGCCCGACCGATCCACCCCTTGGGCTGGGAGAACGCCAGCGCGGTGACTGCGCCGACATCGTCGACGGCCATGATCTGCTGGGGGACCTCCGGCGCGAGCCCGGTGGACAGGCTTCCGTTCCGCAGCGCGTATCCGCCGGTGAAGTTCTCCATGAAGGACACCGGCCGCAGGATCGTCGCGGGCAGGCCGAGCGCGGCGATGTGCTGCTCGATCCGCCACTTGCTGACCAGGTTCACGGGCAGCTTCTCCTCAAGGTGCCGGTCCGCTTCGGCGACCGAGGTGAAGACGAAGTGCCCGATGCCCGCGGCGTGCGCGGCCTCGGCGACGTTCACTCCCCAGCGGACCTCGTCGTCGGCGGAGAAGTCCGGGGCGGTGCCGGGCGAGCCGACGGTGGGCTGGACACTGAACAACCCCCAGGCGCCCTCGGCCGCGGCGGTCAGTGAGGCGACGTCCTCCATCTGCGCTTGGACCACCTGTGCGCCGGCCTGCGCCAGCTCTGTGGCCTGCAGGCCATCCGGGTCGCGCGTCAGTGCGCGCACCTGCCAGCCGTCGCGGAGCAGGTGATGGGTCACCGCTCTGCCCTGCAGGCCGGTCGCACCCGCCACCACGACGGTCTTTTTCGTCAGTTTCACGGTCATCTCCATCGAGTCCAGACGGAGCGCCCCGTAAGTGGGGTGGCCCTCCGTTTCTCGTTCGCTACGATATGGAGGACCACCCCGTTTATCAAGCCGTCAGGAGTGCACGTGCTCAAGGACGCCGCCGCCCCGCCCGGTCGGCCGATGCGCGCCGACGCCCGCCGCAACGCCGAGAAGATCGTGGCCGCAGCCGGGGCCGTGATCGCCGAGCACGGCGCCGACGCCTCCCTGGAGGAGGTCGCCCGCCGTGCCGGAGTCGGCTCGGCCACCCTGCACCGCCACTTCCCCTCCCGGCAGGCACTCCTGGAGGCGGTCTTCAAGGACCGGGTGGAGGCCCTGTGCGCGAAAGCGGACCGCCTCCTCGCCGAACCCGACCCCGGACAGGCGCTGACCACCTGGCTTCACGCCGTCGGCGCGCACGCCGTGGCCAACCGGGGCCTGGGGGCCTCGCTGATGCGGGACGGCGACCCCGGGCTGGGCGAAACCTGCCACGACATGATCACCGCCGCCGGAGACGCCCTCCTCGCACGCGCTCAAACGGCAGGTGCCGTGCGCGCCGGCATCACCATTGCCCCACTGCTGAAGCTCGTCGGCGCCATCGCGCTGGCCACCGAGCAAGAGACTGACGGCCCGGCCGAGGCAAGCCTCCTGCTGTCGATCGCCATCGACGGCGTACGCACGCACTGACCCGGTTCCCACAAACCGTTGATACCTCTTCGAGCTTGAGAGGTAGCGGCCACAGGCATCCAAAGCCTCAGCCGTAGCTGCGTCCGACCAGGTACGTGGGGGCCTGGACCGCCGAACTCTGGCCCTGTGAATGCGGAAGTGCCGGGTCAGAGTCCGGCGGCTCCGGGCACCGTCATCCACGTTGGTTCAGGGCACGGGTGAGGTCGCGGTTGGCTGCTCGGGCAGCGCCGAGTTCGACATCACGTTCCTCCAGAGCCCGGGTCAGTTCGACGTTGCGTTGTTCGAGTCGGGTGATCTGGCTGTGGAGCTCAGCGACATCGGATGGTGCCCCGAGCCCGGATGCCTTCCAGGCTTCATCGCCGAGTGCTTTCGACAGGCGCACTTCGAGCTGATGGACGAGGGCGGCCAGACGTGCGCTGCGCGCGGTCGCGTTGGCCAGGTCGGCTTGCAACGATGCACGGGTCACGACGGGCCCGTTCCCCGGCTGCTTGGCCGGTTCGTGGGCCGCGGTGTGGAGCGCGTCGAGGAGGTCGCGATGGCGGTAGAGGAAGGTGCGGTCGACACGGGCGGCGCGGGCGATGGCTGAGGCGGTCAGTGGGCTTCCGTCGCGCCGTGCGGTGGTGATCGCGCGCGTCACACGGGCACGGCGGCGTTCGGTATCGGCCTGGCGGCCGTCGTTCATGGCTGTGGTCACGACGTGTGGATCCTTGAGGGCCGGACGTCGGGCAGGGGTTGGCCGACGCGGGGCATGCCGAGGTGGACGGTGCGCGAGCGGCGCACGAGGGTGACGGCCTGTTCGATCTGCGCGCGGTCCTCGGCGGTGAGCTGGTCGAGGTCGGAGCTGACGCGGTTGATGAGCCGGCGGACCCGGCTGATCTCCTCCTGCGAGGGCATGGCCTGGGTACGTGCCCATTCGTCGGCCTCGAACGCGGACATCAGCCGTTCCCGGCTGCGCAGCAGGTCGGCGAGGTGGGCTTGAAGGTCGGGGAGGTAGGAGACGTCGGTGGAGAAGTGCTCGCACCCCAGGCAGCGGAACCGCAGCGGGCAAGCGTGGCCGCCGGCGGCGACGTTGGAGGGTTCGCGGCAGACCCCGTACGGGGTGGCGACCTCCCCGATCGCGCGGCGCACGTGCTCGGAGTCCAGCAGGCTCTGCGCCTCCCTCCAGACCCGGTTGCCGTGCCGGTCGAACTGGAGGGCTGTGACCCGGTCGACGGCTTCGCGGCGCCGCTCGGCGCCGATGCGGTAGTAGCCCTGGGTGGTGGTGATGAGCCGGTGGTCCATCAGTTCCTTGAGGACGTCCGGCGGCACCCCGGCGTCGGCGTGCCGCTGGGCGTAGCAGTGCCGGTAGGCATAGGTGAAGATGCGTGCTCTGTCGAACGGCACCAGGTGCGTCACCCGGGTGCCAGCCTCCGTGGTGATGACTGGAACGGTGAGGTCTGGAAGCGAGTCCACCCACTTTCGGTGGGCGCTGGCGATGTCACTGACCGGCTTGGTGCCCTCGGGATTGGTCTTCGGCCGCGGCAACAGCTTCAGGCGGGCTGGTGCGACGTCGGGGAAGCGGGCGCGGACGCGTTGCTGCTGGCGTCGGATTACATCCGCGGTCTCGCCGCCGATGGGCAGGCGGCGGCCGAGCCGGTAGGCCTTGTGGTTGTCGTAGATCAGGACTGGGGATCCGTCGGGATCCGCGTCCAGGCAGTCCAGGGCAAGGGTGTAGATCTCGTCGGGGCGGCGACCGGTGTCGATGAGGAGTTCGGTCGCCACGCGCGTCTCGGTGTTGCTCATTGCCTCCAGACGGTCGAGGTTCGCGCACAGGACACGCATCACCTCCTCGGGCAGGTCCCGGCCGGCTTCGGTGTCCTCCGGCTCGTCGGGCATGTCCTCCGGCCAGAGGGCGAAGTCGACCGGCATGCCCTCCAACAGACCGCCCGGCCCGGCCAGGCCCAGGGTGCGAAACCGGAGCAGGACCCGGCGGACGAACCGGGTGAATGCCAGACGCCGGGACGCGCTCAGCTTCCCGCTCGCGGTCAGGTGTCCCATGCGGTTGGTGAACGCGACGATGTCGCCCCGACCCCACCCGGCCGGGTCCTCCCCGCGATCCGGGCGCTGGAGACGCAGGCTCTCGGACAGCATCGCCACCGCCGCCACGACCGCGCGGGCGTGGTGAACGGCGTTCTTGTTGCGGCGACGCGGCAGATCGGCGTAGACCCAAACCTTCATCGCCTCCCGCAGCGCCGACTGCGTGATCGCGGTGAACGGCACCGTGCTCGTGTGCCCGAACACGGCCATGTCCCACACGTCCTTGACCCGCTCCGTCTCCGGCGTGCTGTTCAACCGGCCAAGCGCCACCTGTGCAGCACGGATCATCGTGGCCTGCTCACGGCCGAACCCCACCGCTTCAGGGTCGGCCACCCGTACCAAGCTGCTGGGCTGCAGAACGCGCAGCCGGTCGTAGAGCGGCCGCAGGCACTCGGGCCGCAGCTTGTAGCCCTTCTCGACCCGGGACCACAACGCGTAGAGGGCCTCGGCGACCAGCCGGTCCGGCAGACCCCTCAGGCTCACCTCCCGCGTGGGGGAGATCGCCCTCTCCGTCCGCCGCCACCATGCCTCGTCGAACCCGGGTTCATTACGGATCACGCGCAGGCGCTTCGTGTGGGTCTTGCAATACGGATGCTTGCTGCCGACCCGGTCGAGGTAACAGGCGGCGATCAGGCACGGGCCGAACCCGGCAAGGCCCACGACCCGCGGGTGAGCCAAGAACTCCTCCAGCCCGATCCCGCCCAGCGCCTGTGTCCGCTGGAGGCGATGCGTCGCGCACAGCATGGCGGCGGCGGTGTCCCGGGGCCGCTCGCACCGGGAAACAGCACACGGCTGCTGCCCCGCACCCGTGGAGACGGTCTTCGGAATGCGGCGGAACTCCTCCAACGGCAGGTCGGTCTTGCTCCACCGCTCTACGCAGCCTCGGCACATCGGGTGCGTGAAGACCGTGATGGCCAGCGGGCAATTCGGTACTGGGCAGTCCGCCAGGCCGATCACCGGATGCACTCGGGGAAAGGTGATCACCCGGCGCTTCCAGCACCAGCCCAGCATCTCCAGGAACTTAGGATCAAGGGCGTCAACGATCTCCTCGAAGCGCGCATCACCCGCCGGTGTCTCGACCGCAGGCCACACGGGCACCGTCTCGGCCGTCACCGGCTCTCCTCCTGCCCGCCGATGGCACGCGGAGTCGGGACCCGCTCGACAGCCGCCCGCACCCGGCCCGGATCAGGAAACCGGTAAGGCCCCGAGGAGTCTGGGCTCCGCTGCCCCAGCAGGGCCTGCACCTCGTCAGGCGTACCGCCCGCGTCCGCAACGTTCGACCCGAACGCCCGCCGGGCCATATGCGGACCCACCCGTCGGCCCAGCCCTGCCCGTGCTCCGAGCCGCTCGAAGAGCTCCCCGATCGCCTCCGGCGACATTGGCGCCCCCAGCGGCACCCGGAACAGATTCACCAGCAGGAAGTCGCTGCCCCCATCTCCCCGCAGCCGGTGCCGCTCCTCGTAATACAGGTCGAACGCCGACACCGTCAGGAAGTCCAGCGGCGCCACCCACGAGTGCCGAGACTTCGACCAGGCCCCGTTGGAGTTCTCCCGCCGCCGCACATGCACATGCGCCCCTGGGTGCTCGCAGCCTAGTGCTCGGGAGTCCGGCAGCAGATGCACGTCACTGCGCCGCAGTCCGGCGGCCTGGCCGCGCCGCAGGCCCACCCGCCCGAGCAGCAGCACGACCAGCCGGTCCCGCGCGCTGCGGCACGCGACGAACATCGCCACCAGTTCGGCGTCGGCCGCCCGGTCCACCTCGGCGACCGGCTCCCGAAGACGGTGAACTGGTCGCAGCCGGTAGAACAGACCTCCGTCTTCGCCCGTGGCCTCTGCCGGGAGATCTCGGCTGTCGGCGAGCTCGTAGATCTGCCCCAGCACCCCACGCGGTGCCTCACCAGCAGTGACTGCGTACGACAGCAGCCCCCGCACCGCGACCAGCACCCGGTTGATTCGCCGCTCTCCCCGCACCGGGGAAGCCCCCGGACCGGGCTGCACCACCGATACCACCCCGTCCCGGGCAGCCGGGGTGTACTTCAGCCAGACCATGAACAGGCCCAGATCCCGGCCTGCATCGGGCCACTGCCGACCCGTAGACCTGCACCACCTCAAGTACAGGGCGACCCCGCCAGCGTACGACTTCGTCGTCAGCTCGGCTCGGTCACGGCCGAAACGAAGGTTCCGCAGCCAGTGATCGGCGACGGGGACGACCTCTAGGTCGTCATCAAGGACCGTCCAGTACGTCGCCCCGGACGGCATCACTACGGGAAACGCCCGCATCAGTAACTCCTGCTTTGAGTCGTGCAACAACCCGCCGCAGAGCCACACCCCCCGAGAACGAGTCCCGAGAGCTCAACGAACCCACCTCACCCCACGTCACACCACAGCCGATCCACCCCCAGAGAAAGGGGGTTCCGGCCGTGGCCGTAGCGGCATGTCTGCTGGTGGCACCGGGCGCAGGGTCCGGACCACCGGCTGGCGGGCCGGCGGCGTCGAACTACGCCGCGCCGCCCGCACCCACACCAGCCCCGACGGAACGAGAGGCCGCAGCATGAGCGAGCAGACCACGCCACCTCTCGTGATAGAGCCTGACCAGCTCGGATGCCGGATGGGCGCGAGTATCGAGCAGGGTGGTCGCCAGGCAGTAGACGCCGGTGTGGGTCCCTGCCGTGGTGGCGATGGTGATCTCGCACTCGATGATGCGGACGTCTACTGGGCCGATCCTCGACAGGAATGGACCGTCGGGCAGCCGGCGCAGGACAGGGGGGTTTGCGGATGGCGGAGAGCCGAACAGGAAGGCTGCGCCGGTGGCGGCGACTGCTTGGAGGAAGGCGTTGGTGGCGAAGCCGCGGTCCAGCAGAACGATCACGCCGGGGTTCAGGGAGCATGTCGGACGCTGTCCATGAGCGGTCTCACCTTGGGCGCGGGGGCCGAAGGCGGCATCGATGACGGCACGGGTGCTGCACGGGAACAGGGCGGTCAGACTGGTTGGAGCCCTTGCCCAGGGCCTGCCGGTGGCGGGCTCATCGGGTACGTCGAGGTAGTCGAGGTAGGTGCCGTCGGTCGCGACGACGAGCAGGCCGCTCCAGCGGGCCCCGGTGGTGCAAACACCCTTGACTTCACGGCTTTGGGCAAAAGGGGGAGGCCCGGAGGAGCAGAGCGGACAGGACGAGCGTCGACGCGTCCGACGGCGCCGCAAGCTCCGGCTGAAGGAAGCCCTGCTCGGCGGGTCCTGGGGCGGGTTGACCGGCAAGGTCCATCTGGTTGCGGACCGCAGCTGCCGTCCGCTCGCTTTCGTCCTGACTGCGGGGCAGGCCGCGGACGGCCCGCAGTTCATGCCCGTGCTGGGCAGGGTGCGGGTTCGTCTGCCCGCCGGCCATCCCCGCACCCGGCCCGGCGCGGTCGCCGCGGACAAGGCCTACGCGTCCCGCGGCAACCGCTCCTACCTGCGCAGGGGGAACGTCAAGGCGGTCATCCCGGAGAAGAAGGACCAGGCCGCCAACCGGAAGAAGGAGGGCGCAAGGGGCGGCCGGCCCGTCAGCCACGATGCCGATCTCTACAAGGAGCGGAACACCGTCGAGCGCCTGATCAACAAGCTGAAGGCCTGGCGAGGGATCGCCACCCGTTGCGACAAGGCGCCCGAGAGCTATCTCGCCGGCCTCCACCTCCGCGCCGCAATGATCTGGATCGACGACCTCCTGAGGGCCGCCGACTGATCGCAACATCACACAGGCCCTGGAACACAAGGTGACCTGGGGCTTTTATGTTGCCTAGACCTCTCGGTGCCGGCTTCGGCATCCAGCGCTCGCCCGCGGCAGCGCGCACGACACGCTCACTTCTGCACTTCGCGGACCCAGGCCGTGAGCCCTGTCAGGAATCCCGCCCTTTCGTCGGGCGACAGCCCCTCCAGCGCGCGTAGCAGCGGCTCGGTCCTCCGGACGATGAAGGCTTCGAGCGGCAGGCGGTGTTCCTCGGCCAAGGACACCAGGACGCGGCGGCGGTTCGTCGGATCCTCGGCCCGATCCACGATGCCGGCCCGGCTCAGGGCTCCGACCAGTTCGCTGGCGGTGGACAGTGACACCTGAAGCCGTCGGGCGATCTCGCTGACGGTCAGTGGCCGTCCGGCCAGCAACTGGGGCAGTACGGCGCCGTGGCGCGGCGTCAGGCCATGCGCTTCCATGGCGCCTCGCAAGGGCTCTGGCATCAGATCCCGTACGACCGAACCGCGGAAGAACGGCTCCAGCAGCGGTACGAGACCGGCGACTTCGAGCTCGTCCGGGTTCGGCTTCCGTGACGCCTTCCCGGCGTTCTCGCTCTGCGGCATGCTACAAGTGTATATGGTTCTGATATCCAAACTGTTTGGCTAGCCGAAGGATTCTCCTATGCCGTCGATCAGCTACAGCGATGCCCTCAATGACGCCCTGGAACGCATGGACGACCTGGGGTACGAGCGAGGGCAGGGGGTGGATCTCGCCAACCACGGCCCGATGGGCGCCGAGGCACTCGCCCTGCTCGGACAAGTGGACGAAGTTGCCCGGTGGGTAGGGCGCTACCGGGAGGCGATGGAACACCACGAGCCCCCCGCCGCCCGCTTCGCCCTGGACCCCGCGGACGAGTCCTCGTGGCGTCCCGCCCTCGGCACTTTCCGGCGGGCCGGGGACTGGGAGCGGCTCTTCGTCCGCGAGCTGGCCGAGGCGCACTGGCGCGAGGTGCTCGTGCGCTGGTGGCCCCGTCTGCTTCCAGGGCTCTTTGCGGGTCTGACGCACGGGGTCATCCGCACCGCGCACGCCGTACGCGGCCTGTACGCGACCGGCGACGGAACCACAGCGCTCCAGCTGAAGGAACTGGCCCGGGGCTTGGCCTACTGGGCGGCCCGCTACAGCGAACTCCCCGGCCGCCCGCGACTGCACGGCCCCCACGAGCTGCACGAAGCGGTCGCCACGCTGCCCCGCGTACCGCTCGACGGCCCGCTGGGGCCGGATACCGCCCGCCACCGCCTGGACACGCTCGCCGAACTTCCCGGCTACGGCGAGTCCTTGGAGACGCTGGCACCGCAGCAGGCACCCCGGCTGCTGAGCGAGATGACGGTCCAGTTCGCCGATGTCTATCTCGGCCACCCCGAGGTGTACCCCGTCCCGCTGATCCACGGCGTCACGGCCCCCGCCGCCGTCCGCCTCGTACTCCCTCATCTACCGCACGAGCTGCACGAGCCGACGCTGGCCCGGCTCTGGCAGGTGCAGTCGGCGTTCCTGCTCGCCTTCACCTCGGACCGGCGCGACGAGGGAAGGGCGGCCTGGCAGTCGGAGATACCGGATCTGCCCCCACTGGACGAGCTGGGGGCCCGCGCCGCCGAGCACGGCGACGAGCACGTCATCAAGTTCACCGAAGCGTGCCTGCGCGAATACGCCCTGCGGCCCGACCCGCGCTATCCGGCCGCCGCCTTCGCCGCGCAGCGGCGCATCACCCGCCTCGACGCCGGCGGCGGGGTCAGCGGAGCCGCGTCATGACGCACGGACTGCCCTGCCTGTCGACCGGCGAAGGACCACCGTTGATCGACTACTTGCCCTTGCGACGGGCAGCACGGCCGTAGCCGTTGCGGTGCAGGGAGCCCCCTGAGCGGGTCTGCCCCTGGCCGTGCTCTCACTCGCCGTCCTGTGCGCCCCGGTGCGGCACTCGTCGGACCTTCGCCGGGCAGGTAGCCGATCTGACCGTGAGGTACGGCCGCCGCACGGTCGTCCTCGCCGAGATCGTGCAGGCGATCGCGTTGGCCCTGGCCGGGCGGGTCGGCGCCCGGCTGGCGGCCGTCCCGAACATCCGGATCAGCAGAACCACCCTGCTCAACGTGGTCATGGCGACACCCGACCCGGCGCCGACTGCGCCCCGTGTGCTGGGCGTCGACGACTTCGCGACCCGCCGGGGCCGACGGTATGGCACCGTGCTCGTCAATCTGGACTCCCATCGCGTCCTGGACCTGCTCCCCGGGCGGGAGAGCGCCCCTGGTCGCCTGGCTGGCAGCTCATCCAGGCATCGAGGTGATCTGCCAGGACCGGGCCGGCGCCTACGCCGAAGCTGCGAACGCCGGGGCACCGCAGGCACAGCAGGTCGCCGACGCGCGGCACTTGTGGGACAACCTCGCCCACGCAGTCGAACGCACCGCAATCGCCCACCCTCCTGCCTCACCGGAGTCTTCGGTGGGGCAGGCCGTCGATGGCGTCGCCGTGCGGGCGTTGGCTGGGGCGGCCTGGGCTATGCCTGCTGCTTGGTGTCGATCTCGGCGATCAGGCCCTCGATGAGGGTCTTGATCTCGTCGCGGATGGGGCGGACGGCTTCGACGCCCTGGCCGGCGGGGTCTTCGAGCTGCCAGTCGAGGTAGGTCTTGCCCGGGAAGTACGGGCAGGCGTCGCCGCAGCCCATGGTGATGATGTAGTCGGAGGCCTGTGCGGCTTCGGGGGTGAGGACCTTGGGGGTCTGGTCGGAGATGTCGATGCCGAGTTCGGCCATCGCGGCGACGGCGGAGGGGTTGATCCGGTCGCCGGGCATGGATCCGGCGGAGCGGACCTCGACGCGGTCGCCAGCGAGGTGGCGCAGGAAGCCTGCGGCCATCTGGGAGCGCCCGGCGTTGTGGATGCAGACGAACAGCACGGACGCGAGCGGGGTGGCGGACATCGGCTCTTCCTTCGTGAGCGGGCGGCCGTCGGCACGCCGGGGGGACGAGACGCGCATCGGCCAAACAGTTCAGTTCAGGCTGGCATCAGCCTCGGATGATGTGACAGTATCAGCGCATGCTGACGTCAGTCGACACTGAACTGATCCGGGTGCTGGCCGACCCGCTCCGGCTCAAGATCGTGACTCTCCTCGCGCAGGAGACGCTGTGCACCACCCACCTCGTGGAGGAGACGGGCGCGAAGCAGACGAACCTCTCCAACCACATGAAGGTGCTTCGCGAGGCGGGGGTCGTGGACACGGAGCCGTGCGGGAGGTTCATCTACTACCGCCTGCGCCCGGAAGTCCTGGAGGCGCTCGCCGGCCAGTTCGCCGGCCTCGCCCAAACCGCGCGTGCCACCGCCGAGGCGAACCTCAAGCGGTCCTGCCCCTGACCTTCCGCGTCCTGCCGCACCTGCCCGAGGAGAACTCCGCCTTGACCGCCACCGAACCCGCCACGAGTGACGCCATAGCCGTCGGCCCGGCGCCGCAGCCCGCACCGGGCGCGTCCCCTCCGAGCAAGCCGCTCCTCGCCCGGGCGGCCGCCGAGCTGGTCGGGACCGCCGCTCTGGTCGCGATCGTGGTCGGCTCCGGCATCCAGGCCACCGAGCTGACCGACGACGTCGCGCTGCAGCTGCTGGCCAACTCCACCGCCACCGTCTTCGGCCTCGGCGTCCTGATCGTTCTCCTCGGCCCGGTCTCCGGCGCCCACTTCAACCCCGCGGTCAGCCTCGCCGAGTGGTGGACCGCCCGCCGCGGCGGCCCGGGCGTCACCGGCCGCGAGCTCGCCGTCTACGTCCCCGCCCAGATCGCCGGTGCGATCGCGGGCGCGATCCTGGCGGACGCGATGTTTGGGCAGCCGCTGGTGAAGTGGTCCACGCACGACCGGTCGGCGGGCAACCTCCTGCTGGGCGAGGTGGTGGCCACCGCAGGCCTGGTCCTGCTGATCTTCGGTCTCGCCCGCACCGATCGGCTGCGGTTCGCCCCCGTCGCGGTCGCCTCCTACATCGGTGCCGCGTACTGGTTCACCTCCTCCACCTCCTTCGCCAACCCCGCCGTCACGATCGGCCGCGCATTCACCGACACCTTCGCCGGGATCGCCCCGTCCTCGGTCGCGGGATTCATCGCCATGCAGCTGCTCGGTGCCGTCGCCGGCCTGAGCCTGGTCGCCCTGATCTTCACCAACACCAAGCAGGACCAGAGCGCCGGGGAGCCCTCGCCCCGATGACACAGCGCACTCAGGTGGTGGTGATCGGCGGCGGCCAGGCCGGGCTCGCCGCCGGCTACCACCTGCGCCGCCTCGGCACCGAGCACGTCGTCCTCGACGCCCAGGCGGCACCCGGCGGGGCCTGGCAGCACATGTGGGACTCGCTGCGACTGTTCTCCCCGGCCGCCTACTCCTCTCTGCCCGGCCGGCTCATGCCCCTCCAGGAAGGACAGCCCCACCCCGACGCCGGGCACGTGGCCGCCTACCTCGCGGACTACGAGGAGCGCTACGAACTCCCCGTTCAGCACGGCGTGCAGGTCGAGGCGGTGCGGGACGAGGGCCGTCTGCTGCGCGTGGAAACGGACGCCGGTGTCTGGCGGGCCCGCGCGGTGATCAACGCGACCGGCACGTGGACACGGCCCTTCCTCCCAGCCGTCGAAGGCCGCCGGGAGTTCGCGGGCCGCCAGCTCCACACCGTCCACTACGCAAACCCGGCCGAGTTCGCCGGACAGCGGGTGATCGTGGTCGGCGGAGGCAACTCCGGCGCGCAGATCGCCGCCGACCTCACCGGCCACGCCGAGGTCACCTGGGTGACCAGGCGCCCTCCGCGGTACCTGGCCGACGACATCGACGGCCGGTCCCTCTTCGACGCGGCGACCGCCCGCCGCCGGGCCCTCGACGAAGGCCGCCCCGACACCGGCGGCGTCGCCTCGCTCGGCGACATCGTCGCCGTGCCCCCGGTCCGCGCCGCACGCGACGCCGGACTCCTCACCGCCCGCGCGATGTTCACCCGCCTCACCGCGACGGGAGCCGAATGGGCGGACGGCACCCGCCAGGACGCGGGCGCGGTCATCTGGGCCACCGGCTTCCGGCCCGCCCTCGCACACCTCGCCGGCCTGGGCCTACGCGGCACCCGCGGCCGCATCGCCACCGTCGGTACCCGCGCGGCCGACGATCCGCGGCTGCACTTCCTCGGCTACGGCGACTGGACCGGCCCGGCATCCGCCACCCTGATCGGCGTGGGCCGCACCGCCCGCGAAGCCGCTCGGGAGATCGCCCTGCCGATCCGCTGACAGGCGAATCGGAAAATCCCTGCACCGCCGACAGCCGGCGGCGTGGGGCATGCCCGACTTCGTCTTCCGGCAGGCGGCCCACGCCGCGAAGGGCTCAGGAGTGCGCGAGCAGGGCGACTGCCTGCTGTCGGCCGGCGGTCGTGGCGCGATGGTTCAGGTCAAGGCCCGCACGATCACCCCCAAGTCGGACGACCGCGAAGCCGTCTGGATTCAGAAGGTGGCCACCGAGGCCATGCACCAGGCCAAGGGCACCGTCCGGCAACTGCGCCTGCTGCCGGCCGAGATGGTCAACGGGCGCGGCAGGACCCTGCTCGTGGACGGGAACGCGTTCGAGTGGATCGCCGTGTTCCTGCTCGACCACCCACGGGTTCCGGAGGGGGGGCGTGGCCTCCTGGGCGCCCCTGGGCGTGCCCGCCATCGCGCTCACCCGACGCGACTGGGACTTCCTCTGCGATCAGCTGCGCTCCACCACCGCCGTGCTCGACTACCTCTCCCGGGCTGCCGCTGAATCCCCGGTGCCCCTCGGTGACGAACCGGTGCGCTACTACGAGTTCGCCGCGGCCGATGCCGAGGCGCAGCCCGCGAAGATGGACACCGACCGCATCGGCGCGGGCGGGACGCTGTTCTCCGCGCCCCTGCTCCCGCAAGCGCCGGCCGGAGACGACGGCACCCGCGCCCACCAGATGGTCCGCCTGGTGCTGGAGGACGTGGCGCTCAGCCCTCTGGACGGCCTGCTGACGGAGGCCAACCGCTTCACGGTCCTGTCCGACCTCGACCGTCTGCCCGTCTCCGCCCGCGCCGAGTGGGGCCACTTGCTGCTGGACATGCTCCACGACGTGCCCGAGGTCCACGCCGAGCACGTCACATGGCGGTTCCGGCGCGTGCTGGACCAGACCCTCGCCCAGCAGCTCATCGTCGGCGCCGCCACCCGCTTCGGGCGCGACATCCAGGTCGCCTTCACGGCCTTCGTGCAGCTCAGGCACCACGAAGTCTCCATCAGAACGGGCCGCCGCCAGGAGTCCTCGGCGATCGGTGTCCTGCTCACCCCGCGACACGACGGCACCCGGCCGTGGGACACCAGCGTGGTCCGCGTTCACGGAGACCTGGAGCTGACCGAGGACGACCTGCGCGTCTACCGCGAGACGTGGGACCGCACGACGGCGGACGCGGCCGTTGTCGAAGACGCGTAGCCGTCCGCTCGTCGTTCACTCCACGAGCGTGCTGCGGCGCTCCAGCAGGATCACGTCCCGCCACGTGCCATGGTGGCGGCCGATGCGTTCGCGGGTGCCGATGACGCGGAAGCCGGCGCGCTGGTGGAGGGCGAGGCTGGCGGTGTTCTCGGGGAAGATCCCGGACTGGATGGTCCAGATCCCGGCGGCCTCGGTGGAGGCGATCAGGGCGTCCAGGAGTGCGCGGGCGACTCCCCGGCCGCGGGCGTCGGGGTGGACGTAGACGGAGTGCTCGACCACGCCCGCGTACGCGCACCGGTCCGAGACGGCGCTCGCCGCCACCCACCCCAGCACCCGCCCGTCGCCATCGAGGGCGACGAACCGGTGGCCGGGCATCTTCGCCTTGTCGAACGCCGTCCACTCCGGCGCCCGCGTCTCGAAGGTGGCGTTGCCCTCGTCGATCCCGGCCTGGTAGATCGCCAGGACCTGATCGGCGTGCTCAGGCAGCAGCGCCTCGATCCGCACCTGGCTCACGCCGCCGCCTTCGCGGCGCCGGCCAGGAGCGCACCCATGGCTGCGAGAACGGCAGGCTCCACCCGGTAGTACACCCACGTTCCGCGGCGCTCGGAGGACAGCAGTCCGGCCTCCTTGAGCTTCTTGAGGTGGTGGGAGACGGTCGGCTGGGAGACGCCGACGTCGGAGATGTCGCAGACGCACGCCTCTCCGCCCTCGTGGGAGGCGACGGCGGAGAACAGGCGCAGGCGGACCGGGTCGCCGAGGGCCTTGAACATCTTCGCCGCGACCTCGGCCTCGTCCGCGGACATGGGGCGCTCGTTCAGCGGAGGGCAGCACGCGACGACGTCGGGCTCCAGCAGCGGCAGGACCTTCACATTCGACATACGTCTATGTTGACACATGTCGAATCAGTCGGGTAGGTCGGGCTCACCAACGGGCTCGGGCCAGGTGTGCGGCGATGCGGCGGGCCGCCCGGCTCGCGTCCCGGCCCACACCGCGCAGGCTGTTCGAGGACAGGCTGCGCTGCCACTCCAGCCCCACGAACGCGAGCCCCGGGTGGGCCAGGGAGGCGCCGTCGCGGTGCCGGGGGCGCCCGGCGGAGTCCAGCACGCCCTCCAGGCGGGCGAGGTAGGGCAGGTGGGGCCGGTATCCGGTCGCGAGGATCACCGCGTCCGCCTTCTCCACCGTCCCGTCCGTCCAGGTGACCATGTCGCCGGCGAGGCCGGTGAAGACCGGCCGGTGCTCGGGCAGGCCCGCTGTGAGCGCGGCACGGTAGCGGCCGTCGTCGAGGACGGGCTGGGCCGGCGGGGTGCGCAGCAGGCGGCCGAGCGGGGCGGCGTCCAGGCCCGTGCGGGTCAGCCAGACGTGCAGATCCCGGCCCAGCAGGCGCTGGCGGGCGAACTTCACCGGCGCCCGGGTGGCCAGCACGGTGCGGCTGGTGCGGGCGAGTTCGGCGGCGACCTGGACCGCGGAGTTGCCCGCCCCCACCACCACGACCTGCTGCCCGGCGAACGCCTCGGGGGTGCGGTAGTCGGCAACGTGCAGGGCGCGGCCGGTGAAGGACTCCAGGCCCGGCAGCGCCGGCCGGTGGGGATTGCCGAAGCTCCCCGACGCGGCCACCACGGCGCCGGCCGTGAGGCCGGCCCCGCCCTCCAGGCTGATCCGGAACAGGCCTTCCTCCGCCGCGACCTCGGCCACACGGCTGCCGGTGCGGATCTCGGCGTCCAGGCGGGCGGCGTAGCGGTCCAGGTAGCCGGCCACTTCGTCGCGGTGCGGGTAGCGGTCCGGGTCCCCGCCGAAGGGCAGGCCGGGCAGCGCGCTGAACCGGGCCGGCGAGAACAGGGTCAGGCTGTCGTAGTAGCGCGGCCACGACCCGGCGGCCCGCCCCGACGCCTCCAGCACCACCGGCTTCAGCCCCGCCCCGGCCAGGGCGTGCGCGGCCGCGAGGCCCGACTGCCCGCCCCCGATGACGACGGCTTCCACGTGCTCCATCACAACCCCCAAGAATTAGATAAATGTCTATGTTGACGTCTATCGATACAGGTGTCATGCTGATCACGCAAGCCATAGACAAACATCGAAACACCAGGAGTCGTCATGAACGAGCAGGCCACCCCCACCACCCACGACCGCACCGAACCCGCGGCCTCCTGCTGCGGCCCCGCCCCCGTCCAGCCCGTCGCCGAGGCGGCCCCTGCCCAGTCCTCCCCGTGCTGCGGCACCAGCGAGGACGCGGACGCAGCCAGCACCTGCTGCGGCCCGCAGGCCAAGCGCGAGGCGGTCGCCACCGGCGCCGGCTGCTGCTGACCCGCACCCCATCCACCCACCTGCCCCTGAACACCGGAGACACGTCATGAGCGAGACCATCACCGAGCTGCCCGTGGTCGTGATCGGGGCCGGCCCCGCCGGCCTGGCCGCCGCCGCCCACCTCCGCGAGCGCGGCCTGGACTTCCTCGTCGTCGAAGCCGGCCCCCACGCCGGAACGGCCACCCGCGAGTGGTCGCACGTGCGCCTGTTCTCCACCTGGGGCGAAGTCGTCGACCCCGCCGCCGAAAAGCTCCTCGCGCAGACCGGCTGGACCCGGCCCGACCCGGCCACCTACCCCACAGGCGGCGACTGGGCCGCCCTCTACCTCCAGCCCCTCGCCGACACCCTCGGCGACCGCGTCCGGTACAGCACCCGCGTCACCGGCGTCTCCCGGGCAGGCCGGGACCGCATCGTCGACGCCGACCGCGACACCCAGCCGTTCGTGGTCCACACCGAAACCGGCGACGGCCGCGAGGAGCGGCTCTTCGCCCGCGCCGTCATCGACGCCTCCGGCACCTGGTCCACCCCCGGCCCCGCCGGCGCCAGCGGCCTCGCCGCCCTCGGCGAGAACGCGGCCGCCGACCGCATCACCCACCGCGTCCCCGACCTGAAGGACCCCGCCGTCCGGGCCCGGTACGCGGGCAAGCGCACCGCCGTCATCGGCTCCGGCGCCTCCGCCTTCACCGCTCTCGCCTACCTCGCCGACCTGGCCAAGAGGGACGACGGGGCCGGCACGCACGCCACATGGATCCTGCGCCGCGGGATCTCCGGCTCCACCTTCGGCGGCGGCCAGGCCGATCAACTGCCCGCCCGCGGCGCCCTCGGCCTGGCCGCGAAGGCCGCCGTGGACGGCGGCTACGCCGACGCCGTCACCGGCTTCCGCACCGACGCCTTCGAGCGGGACGGCGACGGCCGCCTGGTCCTGGTCGGCGAGGACGGACGCCGCCTGGACGCCGTGGACGAGGTCATCGTGCTGACCGGCTTCCGCCCCGACCTGACCTTCCTGGACGAACTCCGCCTCGGCCTCGACGAACGCCTCCAGGCCCCCCTCGCCCTCGCGCCGCTGATCGACCCCAACCAGCACTCCTGCGGCACCGTCTACCCCCACGGCCAGGGCGAACTCTCCCACCCGGAGAAGGACGTCTACCTCGTCGGCATGAAGTCCTACGGCCGCGCCCCGACCTTCCTGGCCAAGACCGGCTACGAGCAAGTCCGCTCCATCGCCGCCCACCTCGCCGGCGACCACGAGGCCGCCGAGCGCGTCGAGCTCACCCTCCCCGAAACCGGCGTCTGCGGCGGGGCCGGCCTCTTCGACCAGCCCGAGGCGGCCGAGCAGAGCGACGGCGGCTGCTGCGCGGCCCCGGCCACCCTTACCATCGGCGCGCCCGCTGCCGTCTCTACCGGCGGCTGCTGACCGGCATGCCGAATACCAAAGCCAGCGTGGCCGTGGCCGGGACGGGCGTCCGGTCGCGGCCACGCGCCGTCCTGCCCGCCCTGTGCGTCACGCAGATCACCAGCTGGGGCGTCCTCTACTACGCCTTCCCCGTCCTCAACCCAGCCATCACCGACACCACCGGCTGGCCCGCCAGCCTGACCACGGCCGCGTTCTCCGCCGCACTCATCGTCTCCGCGGTCGTCGGGATCTACGTCGGCCGCGTCCTGGACCTCCGCGGCCCCCGCGCCGTCATGACGGCCGGCTCCGTCCTCGGCCCGCTCAGCCTCTTCATCGTGGCCGCCGCCCCCAACCTCGCCGTCTTCACCGCCGGATGGCTCCTGGCCGGCGCGTCCATGGCCGCCACCTTCTACCCGCCCGCCTTCGCCGCCCTCACCCGCTGGTGGGCCCCCGACCACATCCGGGCCCTGACCATCGTCACCCTCGCCGGGGGACTGGCCTCCACCGTCTTCGCACCCCTGACCGCCGTCCTCGCAGACCACTACTCCTGGCGCACCACCTACGCCGTCCTCGCCGCGATCCTCGCCGCCCTGACCATCCCCGCCCATGCCCTCGCCCTCCGCGCCCCCTGGCCACCAGCACCCGAAGGCCTCCACCATCCGGCCGCCGGACCCGACCCCGCCGTACGCAGCCGGGCGTTCTGGATGCTCGCTGCGACCTTCGCCCTGTCCGCGTTCGCGATGTACGCCGCCGTCATCACCCTCGTCCCTCTCTTTCTCGAACGCGGCTACACCACCACCCAAGCCGCCTGGGCCCTCGGACTCGGAGGCGCCGGACAAACCCTCGGCCGCACCCTCTACGCCACCCTCGCCCGCTACACCGGCACCATCACCCGCACCGCCACCCTCGTCGGCCTCGGCGGACTCACCACTGCAGCCCTCGCCTTCACCCCCAGCCCCTACGCCCTCCTCGTCGTGCTGTCCGTGCTGGCAGGGATCGTCCGCGGCAACCTGACCCTCCTCCAGGCCACCGCCGTCACCGACCGCTGGGGCACCGCCCACTACGGCAGGCTCTCCGGACTCCTCGGCGCACCCGCCCACGCAGCAGCAGCCCTCGCACCATTCGCCGGAGCACTGCTGGCCGCTCCGCTCGGCGGCTATGCGCCCCTCTTCGCCCTGCTGTCTGCAATCGCCACCGCCGGAGCCATCACAGCCCTCGCCACCCACCCACGCCAACACCCCTCCCAGACCGCCACGCCGGAGCCCGTGGCCGGGAATACCGCGCAGGTGGAATGACGCCTCCGCTAAGGCCTGTCTGATAATTGATCTTGTGGCAGGTCGAGGTGAGTTGACGGACGCGGCGTGGGAGCGGATAGAGCCCTTGTTGCCGCAGGTGGATGGGCGTGGTCGGCCGTGGCGTGATCACCGGCAGGTGGTCAATGGTGTGCTGTGGCGGTTGCGGACCGGGGCTCCGTGGCGTGACCTGCCCGAGCGGTTCGCCGTCGCTTCGACTCCGCCACGCTGTTCACCGCGATGCGCATGGCGATGGTCCACGACCCGGCCGTGTCCCCATGCGGCGCCGTCCCCGGGCGCGCACGCATCGACCGCGGTCTGGAGTTCGCGGCCGAGTGTGAAGGTTCTCCCAGGTGTACGAAGGCGTCCGGCCGTGCCGGGTCTGGCTCTGGTCACGAGAACCAAGACTCGTGACCAAAGCCACCCGCTGCTGGTCCGGGTCCGCCGAAGCCGACAGGCCCTCGCGAAGCGCCACCGCCCAACGGGGCACGGGCGCCGCCCCCACGCTGTGGGTCGTCCGGATCTCCGGCCCGCTCCGATAGCGTGAAGGATGCCCGTTCTGATCGTGCTCCTCGCGGCCGGCAGCGGCCTGCTCGTTTTCGGGGCGCTGGTTCTCCTGCGGTTCCCGGACCGCCCGGGCGGCACCATCGAGGCGACCGTCGGAGGCCAGACGCTGCGCGTCAGCTCACTCGGCGCCGGCCTGCCACTCATCGCGATCGGCGCCGCGCTCTTGGCCCTCGCCGTCGTCGGCCCCTGGCCCGACGACAGCACTCCGTCCCCGACCTCGCACCCGACCGCGTCGGCCGCCGATTCCGCCTGCCCGGGCGAGTTCCTCGCGGACATTCCGAGCGACCGCGTCCGAACCCTGGAGGCGGGCGCGCGCGACGTGCCGCTGCTCCGCCCCGACCAGTCGAAGAGCGGCGTCTTCGGCCTCGTGCTCAACGACGGCGGCCTGCCGGCCGGAGCGATCCGGATGCAGTTCTTCCTGGCGGGCGAGATCTTCAGGGTCATCGGGGTGAGGGACTCCCGCTGTGCCCCCGTCGAGGAGTTCCTCAACGAATCCCGGCAGGGTGAGGACAAACACGTCCTCGGGAACTGGGACACCCTCCGCCTCCGCCTGGGCGACCATATCTACACCCTCCGCCCCGGCTACAAGGACGCCGCAATCGGAGCGACCTTCCGCACCGTCGCCGAATAGGAAGTCCTGGAGGACCGCCTGGCGAGGTGTGCGAGTTGTTGTGACTGAGCGCTGGATCTGTCGGATGAGCACTACATCTGTCGGATCGTGCATGTGAGTTGGCGTGCAGGGTGGCGCCGCAAGACGTTGACCTGGTGCTTTCTCTGGAGTCTTGTCTATGTCGGCTGTGGGCCCGGTGCGCTGAACGCGGCCTGCGGGCCGGGCTGGGCCGGGCGTGCGGGGGTCGTGCACACGCTCCGGCGTGCGCCTGTCTGTTCGGGGGGTGGGGGCGTGGTCGTCGCTGCGGGTTGGAAGGGCTGGTGGGGTGTGGCCGGCTGGCAGCCGCACCCCAGGTCGAAGGAGCCCGATTGTGAGTGCAGGCAAGACCGCCGAAGCGGAGGCGGAGGCGGCGACCGCGGTCTCTGCCGATGGCTACGGCCCGGACGGGCAGGAGCCCGCGCCGCGGTACACGGTGAGCGCGGCGGAAGCCCAGCGGATCGCCGATGAGCAGATGGCGCAGGTCCGCCAGTGGTGGAGCGAGCAGGTCGCCGCTCTGCCGCAGGCGGACCAGGAGGAGATCGAGGAGCTGCCGGAGCGGCTTGGGGCGTGGGGGATCGAGGTCAACCCGGTGGCGAGGTGGTGGGGCGTTGAGATCCATCTCAACGCCGAGGCCGCAGACTCGGTCGCGGACATCACCGAGGAGATCGGCCGCATGGTTCCCAAGGTGCCCAAGCTCGCGCCGTGGAGGACGCCCACCTGTGGTGGACGGTGATGGACACCTCGCACAAGTGGAGCGAGGACGAGAAGTTCACCAACCACCGCACCAAGTCCAACCCCGCACTGGCCGTCTTCCAGGGCAAGCTGTACTGCGTCCACCGCGGGGACGCCGACGGCAAGCTGTGGTGGACCATGTACGACCCCGGCAGTGAGGGCGGCTGGACCGAGGACAAGCCCTTCCCCAACCACTACAGCAAGGAAGGCCCCGCCCTCGCGGTCTTCAACAACCACCTGTACTGCGTCCACCGCGGCGGCAGCGATGCCAGCCTGTGGTGGACCCGCTTCAACGGCAACAGCTGGACCACGGACACCCGCCTGGCCGACCACTTCAGCGGCGCCGGCCCCGCGATCGTCTCCTACCGCTCCCCCAACGGCACCGAGGACCAGCTCTTCTGCGTCCACCGAGGAAACTAGCCGGGCGACGCTGAACGGCGCCCGGTCCGGCCGCCGCTCCCGCCCGGGCGCTGCCGACCGGGACGCCGGACTCCAGCTCGGGCATGCAGGAAGGGCGGTCCAGGACCGCTGAAGCTTCCCGTTCCGGTTGGCGGGCGGGTAGCAATGTGCCCCTCTGACGTGCGGTATCCGTGGGCCCAGAGGGGGTGGCTGCTCGGGGGCGGGGCGTGGTGGAAGCGGCAGACCTGGGCGAGGGAAGCCCAGGAGTGGACGGCTCGCCAGTCTGCGAGCTCGATTCTGCTCAAGGTCACCGGATGGCGAGCCGTCGTTCAGCGGAACAGGGCCGCGCCGGCCGGGCCGTTCCATCCGTCAACGACAGGATGAACGGGGGGTTCGCGCACGCCCGAGTCCATCGACCGCCGGAGTTTCGGCCGGTCACTTGCTCGCGTTGAAATCAAAAACGATGGCACTGTCGAGGAGCGGCCGGACGGAATTCTTGAACGACTCGTGTGCCGCGTCATAGAACTCCGGATCGGCGACAACGGGTTTTCCTACGTAATAGTTCCGATCACCTTCGGAGGCGAACGTCAGGACATAGCCTTGCTGCATGCCCATTCCAGCCCCTTCACCACTCGTCTGGATGCCTGAATCCAGGGACATGATGTAGGGCTTCCCGCCGCGGGTTGCCTGCGTCCTGAGAGAACGGAACCGCTTCATCGTCTCGGCCTGTTCCCCCGAGGACGTATCCGGCTTGAACTTGAAGAGAACGATATGCTGAACCCTGCCCGGTTTGTAGTCTGCTGCAGTGAACTCCTCGGCACCGACGCGCGACAGCTCCTCACGCAGAGCCTTCGCCGCATCCTTGTCGGCCTGTTCCGCCGGGGCGGAAGCGAATGCTGCCGAGGCGCTCGCATCGCCGCCTGATGCTCCATTGTTTTCCGTCGAGCATCCTGTGGATACGGCCACGGAAACCGTACTCGCGATGAGGAACCGGATGACCGCAGATCGCCTCTGTGCCGTCATGAACGATTCTTCACATGAAGCGACTTGATGTATTCACGCCTGATGGACATGTGCAGCCAGACCCGACCTTCCATGGACGACGAACACGCCGTTCGGTAACCATTTCGCATCGTAGTCGATATCAGGCCGTCCATGCCGAGCACACCTGCCGGGAGCAGGATGCTCTTTCAGGTGGAGGGCGAACACGAGGGAAATCCCAAGGGCGACGAGAATCGTGCCCATCACGCGGTTCAGGCCGGTCTGGCGGCGCAGCGTGCGTGTGCGCAGAGCGGGTGCGGAGAGCAGGCCGGCGGCGAGCGAACCAGAGCAGGTGCGCTGCGGCCATGAGCAGGCTGCAGCCGGCCTGCTGGACCAGGGGGTGGCGCCCCTGCCGCTTTCCGAGGACGCCCTGCGAAGCATCCGGACCCCGCTCTACCTCATCCTGGGCAAGCACAGCCTGCTCTTACACCCGAAGCGGCGGCTGGAACGCGTACCGCGCCTCGTAACCGGAGCCCGCGCCGAGATCATCGCCGCGACGGGCCACGGACCGCAGATCGACCACCCCACCGTGGTCAACGCCCGCATGCTCGGCTTCATGGAAGACACCGACTCCCTGGCCCCTGCCGCAACCGGCGCGTGGGACCGGAGGGGGACGCCGGCGCCGAGCGCTTGCAGAGCGACCTCGACCTGCGGGGGCTGGTGTGCCTTCGAGCCGCGCCCAGACAGGGCCGGCCGCTATTCCGGTCGGCCGCCAGGACCATTGTCGTCTGGCTCGCATAGCCGCCGAGGCAACGCCCAACCCCGGCATCGCAACTGCCGGGGTCGAGGCGTTCCGCATCATAGGCACGGCCGTATCCGCCGGTAGCCACCCGGGCGGAGCGTGGTGCTGGCACATGCGAGGAACCAGGCCAGTGGGCTGTAGGTGTGGGCGAGAGTGATGGCGAGGGCGGCGAGGGCTTCGTGTAGGCCGCCACGCACGCGACGTTCGACCACTCGCGGTAGCTGCGCGCCTGGAGCCGGCCCCGTGTGGTCTCCCAGCACCCCGGGTCGAGCAGGGCCAGGATGATCTGCCTGCGCACGATGGTCCGCTGGACGCTCCCGCCCCCTTGGCCAAGGGGTAGACGAAGGTGTAGTCCGCCACCACCAGCAGTTCCCTGCGCTCGCCCGGTTCGGAGCGCATGCTGCCGCGCACCTTGACGATGTTGCCGACGGGCTTGGCCTCGGCGGGTTTGAAACGGGTGAAGAGTTCCACCGGGGTGATCTCCGCGGTGGGCTTCGCGAGCGACCGCTCCGGCTCCTGCAGAACGTTCGGCTGGCGGGGGTCGAGGATCGCCAGCGCCGCAGCCGGCCGCTCGCCGCGCAGGGTCGCGGGATCCAGGTTGGCGGCGACCAGGAACTGCTTGTCTTCTCCAGCGCCTCCGCGACCTGCGCCTGGGTCATCCCGCCCACGGCGGTTGCCTTCGGAAGCTCGAAGCCGGCTGCACCGTCGGCCCACTGGACGGCAGGGGAACCACGGAAAGGTTCCTGCATGGTCGGCCGGTCCGGGACCACGGACGGGGGCGGGGCGGTCGGAGCCGCCGACTCCGCGGGCAGCGGAGCGACCTTCTCTGCGTCCTGCCAGGCCGGTCCGGTGCGCCGGCCCGGCGGCTCCTGTCCCTGGTCCCGCCGGAGTCTGGCGCTCACCATGCGTGCCCGCGCGGACGGCTGCCTCGGAGCCTCGCCCGCCCCCTCAGCGGTCTGCTCCGCGAACCGGGTCCACTCCTCGTCGGAGAGTTCCGGTCTGCGATGGGGAGCCTCTCACGTGCGACGATACCGCCCTCCGTCTCGCGCCAGATCCAGAGGTGGCCCTGACTGCCGTGGCGGGCGGCTGCGACTGGGAGCCGGTCGCGGCCGCCGACAAAGACGCCGGGGGCGTACCGAAGCAGCCTGCGGCGGCCGTAGTCTGCGGGATGGCCGAACCGCCCTGCCGTCGCAGAGGTCTGGAGCGCATCACGATGACCGGAAGGGCCTGACGCGCCCGCCGAGACCCCTCGGGCCGGGCCCCACCGTGAACTTCCTCCGGTCCTTGTGACGGACGACGAACATCGAGACCGGCGTGCCGTCCGGCGACTCGTACCAGACCTGTTCCGTGATGAATGCGGATGCGTCGAGTCCGGCGTCGGGTGCGTGGTACGGCGACAGCCGGTCCGCCGCGTAGTCGTAGCGGTAGAGCGACGGCGGCTGTACGTACGAGGTGAAGCTCACCCATACCTCGTCACCGTCCCAGCGGCCGCTGACCCCGCTGACGACGCCTTCGCCCTCGTTGCGGTTCACCGAGCCGAGGGCAGGAAGCTCCAGGTCGCGGAGGTGGGTGCCGTCCGCGGCGTGGATCCGCACCCGGTGCGAGGCTGCGTGCGTGTGGACGGCGTAGAGCCGGCCGCCGACTCCGGCGACCGTCTGGAGCGTGTCCGGGCCCTCGGGTATGAGGGTCCGCCAGGCGGTCGGCTCGGTCAGCGGTGCGAGGCAGAGCCGGCCGCGCGGTGCGTCGAGGTCCGTATGGATGAGCAGCGAGTCGTCGATGACCTGGACCTGGTTGAGGGACCGCATGACGGGAGCCACCGGTATGAGCTCGCCGTCGGCCAGGCGCAGCAGGTGCACGGTGTTGGCGTGCACGTAGTCCCACATGGACAGGACCGCGAAGCGGCCGCATTCACTGGCCTTGACCGAGCACCAGTATTCCTTCTCGTGATCGTGCCGTCCTCCGAAGATCCGGCGGGCCGGCTTCTGCGACCCCAGCCGGTGCTCGTACACGGCGTGCCAGAGTGCCTCCTCGCCCGGCGGGACCTCGCCGGGCTCAGGACAGGCGGCGTAGAGGAAGCCGGAGGAGTCGGGGAGCCAGGCGGGTGCCGAGTGGCCTGAGCCGCGGGGCCGGTCGGGCAGTACCTGCCGCGAGACGATGTCGAGGACGTGGATCACGGCGTCGTGCGTGCCGCCCACGGACTTTCCGAAGGCCACCAGATGGCCGTCGGGCGAGGGCACGGCGAACACCAGCGCCTCCTCGCTCGCCCACGCGCTCGGGTCGAGCACGGTCTCGGGCAGTGCGGCCGCTCCTGTGCAGCGCCGCAGCATGAACGCGAGCTTCTCGTCGTCGGCACCCGCCTGCCAGAAGAACTCCTGGCCGGGTGGTCCCGCGGGAATCGGCGGCGACATGCGCGCATACCGCGAGGCACGGGAAGCCTCCGCCCTCAGCCGGTCCCGTCCGGGCACCTCGGCCAGCACGGCCCGGGTGACGGCCTCCTGCGCGGCGATCCACGTCGCGGTCTCCGCGTCGTCGATGCGCTCCAGCCAGGCGTACGGATCCTGGAACCGGCGCCCGTGCACCGTATAGCCGCTGTCCGGATCCTTCCGCGCCGCCGGGAGGTCGATGGGCAGCCTGAGTTCCTTCACCGCACGGCCATCCTCGACCCGACGTGTATGACGGAACTGTACGAGCGCCCCACACGCCCTGCCCCGGTGATCCTGCAGTCGACGCCGCCTGTCTCTCGCACGGCGAATCCGAGAGCCACCCTTCCCGCACCGTGTAAGGCCTGGTCCGGCTTCGAGATCATCCCGTATGTGCCGCTTGAAATCCCGTGGCTGCTGTGCCTGGGCTGGAGTTATGGTCTCGCCTCCGGGTCGGCCGTGCCGCGGCTGCCATGGCCAGAGAGCGATTCCCGTGACCAGCCGGCAAGTGACGACCCTGTGGCGGCCCACCGGCCCACCGGCCCACCGGCCCCGTGGAGCTGGACCTGGTCCGGGAGCTGAACTGGCGTACCTGGCCGCCGCGGCTGCCCGAGCAGCCGATCCTCTACCCGGTCCTCAACGAGGACTACGCCATCAAGATCGCGACAGAGTGGAACGTCAGGCATGACGGCGCTGGCTTCGTCACCCGTTTCGATGTCGAGTCGGAGTTCTTGAGCCGGCATCCCGTCCGGCAGGTGGGCGGGCAGACGATCCCCGAGCAGTGGGTTTCCGCTGAGGAACTTGACGAGTTCAACGCCCACATCGTCGGTGAGATCCAAGTGGCTCATGAGTTCCGGTGAGCTGACGGGGGCTCGCCGACGGGAGGCCAGTGCGGTGCGCCGCCCCGTCGTTGTCCTTCGGCAGCCCGTCGGTGCGTGGCCGCGCGGCTACTCGGGGTTGGAATTCCATCCGTGCCGGGTCCGGCCGGGTCCGGCCTTTCGTTTCCGGGAAGCAATCACGAGTGAGAGGGTGGCGGTGGCGAGGAGGCTCCCGATCGCGACCATGCTCACGCCGATCATGAAGAGTCCGGTCGCGTCGTCCGACCAGTCGTAGTAGGCGGCAGCGGTGAGCCCGGTGGTGGTGCCGAGCACCGCGGCCGCGATGTGCTGCCGGGACGCCGCCCAGTAGACCGGTGCCAGCAGGGTCAGGCCGAGCCCGATCACCTGCCAGGCCCCGTAGGGGCCGGTCTCCGAGCCGTCGGCGTGCACGTCGCGGTGCTGGTCCCAGCCCAGCCAGGCAGCCCACGCCGCCATCGCCACCCCGGCCAGCACCAGGGGCGCCAGCTGTTCGAGGACCCGTCTCCGCAGTTCTTTGCGCATGGCTCCAGTGTGCGAACCCGCCCGAGTACCCACCAGAGCGCAGGTACTCAACTCCGCCCGAGTAGTTCGCCTCATCGCGGACGGCGGGTTTGTCGAACCGTGCAGCCGCGGCCCGTTCCCTCTTGCTCTCCGTCCACCGTTCGACGCGGCGTGGTGACCTCCGCGATCGGCTCGGGAGCGTCCGGCCGGTCGCGCGCGGGCGAAGGCCGCGGGGGCGGCCGGTGCTACTTCGGGGGCAGAGGCTGGGCGCGGTGGTTCTGCCATTCGGGGACGAGGACGGCCCAGACCTGCTTGTCGTGGCGGATGCCGGCGTAGGGCCACGCTTCGCGCCGGACGCCTTCGAGGGGCCCGCCAGCGGCAGCATCAGGGCCGTGCCCGTCGGGCGCCGCTGGAGGAGAGGCCGACAGTTTGGGGGACAGCAGGAGCGGTGCAAAGGCCTAATCGCCGAAGGGGCCCGCGTGGGAAGAACGAACTTGTCGCCGGTCAGCGTGGACTCCACAACGGTCCGTGCCCATCATGACGCCGCAGGGATGCGAGTCGGCAAGCACCTTATGGAGGCCATGGAAGAAGCCGTGCAGGAGCAGGAGGCGGCCCGGCAAAAAGAGGCGGACCGGAGGGACAGAACAGACGCTGACCGCTGGCGCATCCGACGTCGACGCAGGCTCCGCCTGAAGGAGGCCCTGCTCGGCAGATCCCGGGGTGGACTGACCAGCAAGATTCATCTCGCCGCAGACCGCAGGTGCCGTCCGCTCGCTTTCGTCTTGACTGCCGGGCAGGCCCCGGACAGTCCGCAATTCATCCCCGTGCTGGGCAGGGCGCGGATCCGCCTGCCCGTCGGTCGCCCACGCACCAGGCCCGGCGTGGTCGCCGCGGACAAGGCCTACTCGTCCCGCGGAAACCGCTCCGCGCGTACTTCATCGGTGGCGAGGTCTGCTTCCATCGGGCTGCGTTCCAAGGCCGTAGTCGGACGTGGTCGCGGTCACGGTCGCGCTGTACCGATTGAGGCCGGGAGCGACGATCAAGTTGGCCGTTGCCGATCTCGGCGTCAATACGGAGACCTCGCGGAACTGGATACGGGCGGCGGACGGCCGGCGCTGGGGCTCCCCTGCCGCGCCTGCGGCAGCCCCGGAGCCTCATGCGTGGGTGGAGGCCGAGCCCGCCGCCGCTCGGAAGAGGATCCGTGAGCTGGAGGAGTACACGAGGGCTGGAATCGCTGCTGTGGGGGAATTCGCCGCAGCCGGCTCCAGTCGCCGAGTGACCCCGCCCGTCGTTCATCCGGTAGCCCCCTGTACCCCCGTATACGCGTTCGGTTAGCCTGGCCTGGCGTGCGAGCGTGCAGGTCGGGTTCCAGGCCGCAGGCAGCAAACCATTAGGACAGAACGGGCAGAGGCAGGGCACAGGTGAGAGACGACGACCGGGCTCGTGCGCGTCGTGCGCCCGCTGGGGCGGGACGCCCATGCGGGTGACGGGCGTCCCGGCTTCCGGCCCTGGGCTCGGGATGAGGCGCCGTGGATGAGATCGCGCTTACGGCCGGAGCCCTGTATGTCATCGTCCTGCTCCGCGCCGGAGGGACGTTCGCCGTCGGGTGGCTCGCCGGCGCCGGTGCCCGGCGCAGCAGGTTCGCCGGGCGGGTCTCCTCGGCGAAGTTCCAGCGCGCCGAGCGGGCGATCCAGCGGTGGGGCGCGCCCGTGGTGGCCGTCTCCTTCCTGACCGTCGGTTTTCAGACCGCAGCCAACTTCCTCGCGGGCAGCATGCGCATGCCGTTGCCGCGTTACCTCCCCGCCCTGTTCGTGGGCGGAGCGGCCTGGGCGCTGATCTACACGACCGCGGGGCTCGGCGTGCTCGAGATCCTGGAAAGGCTCTTCGCCGTGCGGACGGCCCTCGGGGTGGCCGCCGTGGCCGTCTTCCTCCTCGCGGTGTGCGGTGTGGTGGTGTACCGCAGGAGAGGGGCGGCCCTGTCCTCCGGCGACACCGAGGCCGGGGAATCGTGAGCCATCCCGCGAGGGCGGGTGCCGCGGTGGGCGAGTTGGGGCGCGGCCCCAACTCTCCTCGGACGGGATCCGTAGGGCGAGGTCGTGCGTGAGGATCTTGGATTGTGGATCATGGTGTCGTGATACGTCGCCATGAACTGTCCGATGCCGAGTGGGACCTCATACGTCCGTTGCTGCCGCGGCCTGTGATGGGACGGCCGCGGTTGGACGACCGGACGGTCCTGAACGGGATCGTGTGGAAGTTCCGCACCGGGGTCGCCTGGCGGGACGTGCCCGACCGGTACGGCCTGTGGACCACGCTCCACACCCGTTTCCGCAGGTGGGCAGCGGACGGCACGTTCGACCGGATGCTGACGGCCGCGCAGGCACAAGCCGACGCGGCGGACGACATCGACTGGCTGGTGTCGATCGACTCTCCGCCGGCGGCGAGGAGTTCGAGGGCGTGCTGGTGGTCGCCGGTCCGCCACACTTCCAGCGCGGCGCGTCGGCCTCGTTCTCCTGGCGGCGGTTCTCGGTGAGGACCTCGACCTCGGACCAGGCGGTGCACGGGATGCCGCACAGCCAGGCCGACCATCACACTGTTTGGTCTTGTTTCTCAGCCACAGAAGGTGCGCTCACGCGGTACCCGCTGCCTAGTGTCTCTTTGATCGGCAGATCAGTTGATGGGATGTGTCTGTCCGGTTAGTGATCTCTGATGCGATGTGGGACCGGATCGAGCTGCTGATACCGGCCGATCCGATTCGCGGCCGCCGGTGGGCCGACCATCGCCGCACCCTTGAGGCCATCGCGTGGAAGTACCGCACCTGCGCGCCCTGGCGGGACCTTCCAGACGAGCTCGGCTCATTCAAGACCGCTCACAAGCGGCTGCTCAGGTGGGCTGTGGACGGCGCCTGGGAAAGGATCCTCGCCGCGGTCCTGGCCGCGGCCGACGTCGGTGACGACATCGGCTGGACAGTGTCGGTGGACTCAACCGTCTGCCGGGCCCACCAGCACGCCGCCGGAGCCAGGAAAGAGGGGCGCCATTTCGGCCTGAGCCAGATGACCACGCGCTCGGACGCTCTCGTGGCGGTCTGAGCACGAAGATCCACCTTGTCAGGGACAGCCACGCTCGCCCCTTGGTCCTCCGAGTCACCGCGGGCCAGGCGGGCGACGCACCGGCCTTCGAAGCCGTTATGGCAGGCATCCGTGTCCCGCGAAGCGGGCCGGGAAGACCGAGGACCCGGCCGGATGCCGTCCTGGCTGACCGCGCCTATTCGTCCCGCGCGATCCGGGGCCATCTCCGCCGGCGCGGGATCCGGGCCGTCATTCCCCAGCCGTCCGGCCAGGTCGGTCATCGTCTGCGGCGAGGACGCGCAGGCGGCCGGCCACCCGCTTTCGATGCCGAGGCCTACAAGCAGCGCAACGCGGTCGAGCGATGCATCAACCGGCTCAAGCAGTGGCGCGGCCTGGCCATGCGAACGGACAAGCTTGCCATCGCCTTCCAGGCCGCACTCCACCTCGCTGCCATCCTCATCTGGACCCGGCACTGAGCGGCGCAGACCCTAACCGGAGGTGCTGGGCAGCCAGTTGGCAGCGCCCGCCACTTCGCGCGCTATGTCGACCACGGTTCGTCCGTCGGTCGCCACTCGCACCGTGTCCAGGGGCGTCTGCTCATCCAGGAGCCGCGCCTTATGGGCGCTGCTCTGCAGCTCGTGCTCCAGCTCCGAGCCCAGTTCCCGACTGGTCAGCCGCTCATGGGCGGTGGCATCGGATGCGGTGAGCACAACCCGTATAAGCCTGACATTCGAACCCATGGCGCGCTGGAACATGCCCTCGTTCTCGGCCAGAACGCTGACCGTGTGCGTGTAGATCAAGCGGCGGTACCCGAGTTCGGCGTAGTTCGACCAGAGCGCCGTTAGATTGCGCTCGGCGATCTTCCTGCGGCGAGGGTCCCCCTCCGGAGCGGGATGTGCCTGCCCCATGAAGTCACCTTCGATGACGCAGTGAGCAACCATCGCGGCGCGCAGACACGCTGAGACCTCCCAACCCACGGTCGTCTTGCCGACGCCAGCGCGCCCTCCGATGAGCAATACCTCTGCTTGATCCATAACTGCACCCTGCCACCGAGTAGTCGGACCGCGCGAGCGAAATGAGCACGGATCAGGGAGACATGCCCTAATCCCGGCCCGCTCTGTGTGCTACTCCGTTCCGCTTGTAGAGGCGGCCGCAGGGCGATCCTCCTCCGGCACCGGCTGCCGCAGTCGCCGCCCGAGCGAGACCGACCTGGCGGAGCGCGACTGCTTCTACGCTCTTGTACACGACTCGCTCCCGAACGTCCAAGGCCAGCGCGGAGGTTTGGCGCAACGGCCTCGCTGCGTTCGTCACCCCCGTGGGCACAGCGGTAGTCGTGAAAGGCCGCACCGCCGCCGAGCTGCCCACCAAGTGGCGACTCGCGGTCACCCTGCTGATCGGCGGTGGGCTCGCCCTCGCCGTGACTGGCCTCTGGCACGCCCTGGCTGCCCAGGCAGGCTCCCGCCCGCTCTCGGTCACCCTGACCGACATCCACTGCGAGCACGGCTCCGTAGACGCCTTCCACCTCGCCACCGCGATCCGGGCCGCCCACCGCCTCGCCCTCGCTCGGCGGGCAGGGGCACTGGCCTGACCTGCCTGTTCGCCGGCATTGCCCTCACATGGTTGCACTGGACAAAGCCCCGGGCGCGCTGCGCGTCACTTACGGCACCAGCATCGGCGCCAGCACCGCCTGCGGCCCCTTTCTCTCCACGGACGCGGCATGCTCCGCCTCACTGTCGCGAGACAGCCGGCACCAGCCGTCGTTCCGCTGGCGGACGTCATCTTGATGTCCCCGGTGGCCAGCTGCGGCTGACGCGGCAGGCCGCGACCTTCGCCGTCCGTGCCAACGTCAAGGAAGCCCTTCACGATGTCCGTCAGGTCGGCCTTGTCGCCGGTGCGCTCGTTGATCCTTTGTTGCGGATCCGGTCGGAGGTGCCGCGCTGGAGCTGATGGAAGTGGATGGTGTGGCTGCCGGTGGCCGTGTAGAGGCCCACCGGCAGGCTGACCTTCTCTGAACCAGTATCCATGGTCCGTTGAGGCAGTCGGCAAACCTGTGGCGCATGTACACCGTTCCGGGCCAGGATGCAGCTATGCGTGATGTCCAGAGCGATCCCGAGTTGCAGGATCTGGTTCGGCGGTTCGTCACGCCTGATCGGCGATACCTTCGGTTGGGCGGGAGCGTCTTCCGGTTGAGCCCGGTCGAGCGCTCCGCGTTTGTGCGGGATCTGGCTCAGGCTGCGTACGAAATCACCCCGGCGGAGCTCGGCGTGCTATTCGAGGGTGGATGGCGCGAGCGCAAGACTGCCGCCTGGCTGGTTGCTGTGGCCCACAGGTCCGAGTTTCGCGAGCTCATAGGCCAGCTCCTGCTGGCCAGCAAGGGGCCGTATGCGGGCGCGGCATACTGCGTCGCCCTTGCGAAGTTCGGTACTGCAGCGGATGTCGAACTGCTCAGCACATACCTTGATCACTACTTGTCGCGTCCCGACCTCGACTACGACCAGGCAGTCGTCCTGGGGACGCTTCTCTACCTCGACGAGATTCTCGGCTCCGAATACGCGACACGGTTCCTTGCCCCGGCCGGTCCCTGGGACCGATGGCTTGAGGTCCGGGCCGTGGCGGCCCTTGACCCGCATGACTGCCGACAGGCCGTGCAGCAACTGTGCATTTTCGTCGATGAGACCGCTGAGGTATTCGCCTCGCTGGACTGCGGGAGCTGATCATGACCGAACGGGACATCATCCTCAACGAACTCGCCCAAGGCCTGCGCCCGATGTCACACGGCATCGAGTGGTTCGACACCCACGGCCCGAAGGAGCAGGCCGAGGTACTTCTGTTCCTGCGTCAACACTGCGTGCAGGCGCGTGCCGTCACCGAAGACGGACCTGAGAGCATCCGACGTGCCGGGCTGCGCCCGACGCACACCCCTGCAGTTTTGATCATCTGTGGCCCGATCGACCCGCAACTAGGGAAGATCGCCGGCCTCACCCCTGTCGACGAACGACGCAAGGCGTTCCGGTTACTGGTCGCGGTACTCGCGGTCGCGGACGAACGGCGCCGCGAGCGCTTCTGTTCCGGCGGATGCGGTCATTGGTGGCACAACCTGCCCGTCGCCGACGGGTGAGGCCGAGCCCCCCACCGCTGTTCTCCGCCCCTTGACTCCATCTGCGGCAAGACGGACTGACGGCAGTGCTCATGCGCCCGTGTCGTCGGCGTCGGAGCCGATCACCGCGCTCAGGGCCGAGCACCGTACTGAGATCGGAGAGGACCTGGGCGGGCAGTTCGGTGAGCGCGTCCAGCAGCTGCAGCATGCCCGGACTCATGTGGTCGTCAGTACAGAACGCGGGCTCCACCAGCAGGTGCCGCTTGCGGCCCCGCACCCGGTTGCCCGCGTCGCCTGGCCGCCCTGATGGCTGCGGGCCGACTGCGAGTCCAGCAGGCCGCCGAGGGCCGCGGACGTCCGCGGGACGGTACCCTCGCCGAGTGCGACCGCGGGTCGGCGATGGACGGGCCGACTGCTCCCACAAGCACCGCCGGCACGGCGTGAACGTGCAGGTGGTACCGATCCGGGCGGTCGGCTGCTGTGGCTATCACCCACACTGCCGGGCTGAGCCCACGACTTGACCGCCCCTCGTGCCCACCGGATCGTGCGCGTCTGCGAGCGCCAGGGCGTCCCCGTCCTCGCCGATCTCGCCTACCTGGGCGGCGGCCCCCGGGTGAGTACCGGCATCAACCGCAGGCCACTGCAGGGACTCACCCTCACGGAGAAGACCGTCAACCGGGCCCTGGCCGCGGCACGGGCACCGGTCGAGCGCCGCGTCGCACGCCTGAAGTCCGGCGCGGGCGGGGAGGTGGCTTGGCTGGTGCTGTTCGGGACGGCTCGACGTGCAGGGGCTGGTGCAGGTTTGCACCTGCCGTAGCGTTATGTGGTCAGGTGGGGCTGTCCTCGTTCGTTTGTGAAAGGTCCTTCACTGATGTCCATGTCCTTCTTCGTGTCGCGTCAGGCCAAGATCGGTGACGTGGCGGCCCTCGTGGGCACGACACCGCGGGCGATCCGGCATTACCACGATATGGGCTTGATCCCCGAGCCCGGACGGGGCGGCGACGGCCGCCGCCGCTACAGCTTTCAGGACGTGGTCCGGCTGCTGTGGATCAGGAAGATGGCCGACGCGGGAATCGCCCTGGACGACATCCGTGACGCCTTCACCACCACCGCGGCCGGGACCGGGACCGGGACCGGGACCGGCGAGAGTGAAGGGGACGGCATAGAGGCCACCCTGGCCCGGCTGGAGGAGGCCCTCGCCGTCCAGGAGGCGGGGCTTGCCCGCCGGCGGGCCCGCGTGCAGCGGATGCGTGCCGAGGGCAGCCGGATGGGCCTGCTCTCCGAGGCGGTCACCGGCCGTCTGAAAAATCTTCCCGAAGGCTCGCTGCGCCAGGCGGACCTGGACGCCCTGCTCGTCACCGAGCGGATCTTCGGCCCTCTTGGCGCGGTCGTGCAGGCATCCCGGTTCATTGCGCTGGCCACGCATCCCGAACTTCGGGCCGAGTCCGACCGCGTGGACACCGGCGAGGAAGCACTCGACGACACCGTCGCCGTCGACGACCCGCGCGTCGCCGAGAGGGCCGCCCAGCGCCACGCCTTCGAGAAGACCCTGATGACGGTGATCGAAGAGTCCGGGATCGCGGAGGAGGAAGCAGTCCTCCTCGACACCCTGGACACCGCTCACCCCGAGGGCGCCGCCGGGGACACACTGGAGCCGGATGCCAAGGATGGCGGCATGAGCGCCTTCGAGGCGGTCACCAAGCTGCCCCACGGCTTCTCCCCGGCCCGAGTACGCTGCGCGGAAATGGCCCAGGAACTCGCCATCCGCGACTGAGTGACGCGAGAGAGACATGACCCATCCGGCCGCCATCCCCGGCATCGTCCGTCTCGCCGCTCGGGCCCGTACTCCCAGGTTGCGCGTCCTGCAGGGTCGGAGCCCATGGACCAGGTCGGGGGCGGCGGCGCTGGTCTCGGCGAGGATCGCGTCGAGCTCGGCCTGGACGGTGGTGTCGTCCCACCCCGGGTGGAGGGATCCGCACCTTGGTTCCTGTGGAGACGGCCCCGGCGCGGGCGAGTAGGTCGAGCGTGGTGGCGGTCTGCTGCTCGGACTCCGCGACGCCGTCGCCGAACTCGGCACTCGGCCATTTGCAGGTGGCGAAGAAGCTGGACTGGTCGCGGGCGGTGATCGACTCCTCCCACGTCCGGGCCGCGCGCCGGGGCCCCCAAGCGGGCCCAGCCCGGTCGATCGCGCACGTTGCATGTACGTCATGGGGGGTCGACACCCCCCGCGCCTTCAACGCCTCCTACCTCGACTACACCCTCGCCGGCGGGATCGCCGAACGGATCCAGTGCCCCACCCCCGTCTGCGACGCCGCGGAGGACGAGTTCTTCAAGGGCCAGCCCGAGCAGCTCTACGAACACCTCACCTGCCCCAAGACCCTCATGCTCTTCACCGCCGAGGAAGGCGCCGGCGCCCACTGCCACCCGGGCGCCACGCGCCATGCCAACGCCCGCATCTACGACTGGCTCGACGACACCCTCTCCGACGCCCGCCCCTGACCCCACCCCGCCAGACACCGCCAAGAACCCCGCTGCCCGGCGCATCCGTCCGAAGGACCCCGGGCTCCGCTCACGGGAAACGGGGTTCTGGTCCGACTTTGGGGAGCGTGGCGACCCCTACGGCACCTCCGACCGTGCGAGGTCTTTGAAAAGACCGGTGGCGCTGGGCTGGGTATCGGCCGGTCCTCGCACGTTCCGCCCCCACGAACCCGTCGGGTCCGGGACGTTCCTGCTGGGCGACACCCGCGGCAACTCCGCCGACTCCTGCTACCGGTTCGAGAAGGCGGAGGGCGGCACCGTACCCCCTGACGGCGGTGAAGGGCACGTTCACCGACGCGGTGTGCGGCGTCGCCGCACTGCGGCTGCGCCGCCGGGCGATGACGGCGATGACGGCGATGACGGCTGCGGCACCGACCGCGGCCGCGGTGCCGGGAGTCTGAGGTCCCGGACACGGGGCGCACGGTGTCAGGGACAGCCGTGATGCCGGTGATCCGGTCGCCGGAGGACTCGACGGCCTGAAGGGCCCACGGCTCGTAGCCGGTGCCGTCCGGACGGGGGCGGTACTGACCCAAGGCGGGGGACCCGGCACCGTGACCGTTCAGCCATGAGGAGTTCGGCGGCTGCCGCCGCTGTCCTGCTTCACGGCAGGCCGGCTTCTGAGGCGGTGTGGACGCTGCCACTGCCGCTCGCAGTGCCCGGGGCATGCGCCGGGAGGCGTCGTATGGCCGGGACACAGAGAAGCGCGAGAGTAGCCGGGACCGCGATGACCGTCATCGCGTACAGAGTCGGCCGCACGCCGAGGGATTCGGACACCGGGCCGGCGAGCGCCAGGCCTACCGGCATGAGTCCTGCCGACAGCAAATGGTCGTAAGAGCTCACGCGGGACAGGGCATTCTCGGGCACGTGGGTCTGCAGCGCCGTCTCCCACAGGACGAAGAAGAGGGAAACGGCAACGCCGGTGACCGCTTCGAGGACCGCGATCAAGACGAGCGATGCGCCGGATCCGATGATGATCGCCTGACAGGACGCCACAGCCAGCGCCGCAGCGGCCAGGGCCATGGGTCGCGCGAGCTGGAGCCGGTAGGCGCACACATCGCCCACGATGGCCCCGATACCGAAGGCTGCGACCACCACCGACCAGCCTGCCGCACCGCCCCACTCACGCTCGGCAAGCACGGGTCCCAGCACATAGACCGACGGCAGCACGACAACGTGGTAGACCGCCATGCCGGCCAGGCCGGACAACACCCACGTCCGGCTGCGCACCTGAACCCAGCCGGCGCGCAGTTCCGCGAGGAAGGTCCCCCCGGCAGCGCCTTCCACTGTCTCGGCTGCCGTCTCGCGGGGCCTCAGCCGGGCCAGGAACGCGGCACTGACTGCGAAGGTCAGGGCGTCCAGGGCCAGGGCGCCGCCGGGGCCGGCCAGTGCGACCAGTCCACCGGCCAGGGCCGGACCGAGCACCAGCCCGGACGACTGGACGAACCCGCGCAGGGCATTGGCCTCTCGCAGCCGGTCCGGCCCGACCACCAGCGGCATCAGTCCCGTGGAAGCGGGCATGAAGAACGCATCCGCCGTGCCGAACACGAGCATCAGCAGGGCCAGATGCGGAACCTCGGCGACACCGGTCAGCAGCAGTACGGCAATGAGCCCCTGCACGGCGAACCGCACCATGTCGGAGACCAGCATGATGCGGTGCCGCCGGAAGCGGTCCGCCCACACCCCGCCCACCAGGGTGAACAGCAGCATGGGCACCAGCCCTGCGGCCGCCACCAAGCCGACGTCAGAGGCGGACCCACCCACCGAGAGCACGGCAAAGGGCACGGCCACGAGCGACACGCGGTCGCCCAGCACCGACAGGGACTGCCCTATGAACAGGCGGGCGAACTGCGGTTCATCACGCAGCACGCCAGGGATCAGGGATTTCATGCAGTGGCCGTTCAGAGGGGGGAGGGCAGATTGCGCAGCGCCCGATCGTAAGGAGGACCGTCCTTGCCGGTCACTCGAATTTCCCCCAGCCCCCAGTTGCTTGCTCGCCGCAGGTACGGCGCCGATCGCATCGCTGCGACGAACGCCTTCGAGCCGAACCAGTCGTGGATCCTGATCGGGGCCGGCGAGGACCGACTCGTGGAGACGCTCGGGAAGGAGACGACCGCCCGGATTCCCGCGGTCGCCGACGTAGCGGATCTGCCTGCCCGGCCGAGGCCCAGCCGGGACAGATCCGTACACGGGCCCGGGCCCCCGCCCGTACGCCGGGATCCGGCGGCGCGGCCCTGACGGGTCGGCAGGATCACGACTCCGTATCTGATCGGAAAGCGGAAGGGAAGAGTCCCTTTTGTGTGTTCGGGAGCCGGTAACGTACGTGCGTTCGATCAAGCACACGTTCCCAAGGAACCCTTCATGGCCACGCCTCCCGCGCCGCAGACCCCCGAGCAGCCCGCCGCTCCCGGCCCGTTCGACGCCCCCGTCGCGCCGTCCGAGCCCGCGAAGAAGAAGGGCGGCCTGGGGAAGAAGATCCTCGGCGTCGTCGTGGCGATCACGGTCGCACTGTTCTGGCGCCTGGGCCTTCCCCACCTGACGGGCGAGGCCCCGGTGCACGCGGAGGCCGGCGACTGCGTCGTCGTCACCGGCCCGGAGAACGCCCCCGAGGTCGAGAGCAAGGGCTGCACCGAGAAGGTGGCCGACCTTTACAAGGTCGTCAAGGTCGTCGACAACACCTTCGACCTCGACAAGTGCGAGGGCGTGGCCGAGGTCGCTCTCGCGCAGCAGCTCGAGACGGACAAGTTCGTCCTCTGCATGGAGCCCGTCAAGAACTGACGCCCCACACTGGCCGCAGGGGCCGGACCCGCCGGGTCCGGCCCCTGCGGCGTCCCTGCGGGCCGTCAGGCGGTGCGCCCGTGCACCGAGTCCAGCAGCGCGAGGCCGTCTCCGGACAGCCGCAGCGCCCCGCCGCCACGGCCAACCCGATCGCGTCACTCGTCGAGACCACCCGCAAAGACGCTCCCGAGGCCGCCGAGGCGGTCCTCGCCGACGACGGCCGTCTGGCCCTCTGCCCCGCCGCGCGATGCCCGCGACCATCTACCGCGACCTGGCCGCCACGGCTCCGCTTCAGGACCCGGCCCCGGGCCCGGAGGACCGCGGGGGGCGTAAGGCCTACGCGTCCCGCGGCAACCGCACTCACCTGCGCAAACGCGGCATCAAGGCGGTCATCCCGGAGAAGAAGGACCAGGCCGCCCACCGGAAGAAGAAGGGCTCCAGGGGCGGCCGGCCCGGCACAGCTACCTCGCCGGACTCCACCAGCGCGCCTCGATGATCTGGCTCAGCGACCTCACCCGCGCTGCTGTCGGGCCGGTCAGAAGGCGCGCGGTCCGTCGTCGGTGGTACGCAGCTTCTCCACTGACATCGGCTTGCCGTCGTGGACAGTCTGGCAGGCGTACTCGGTTCCGCACGTCGAGCGGTACCAGCACGGCCGTGGAGAGGCCAGTGCAGCGGACCTCGTCGGGGTCGCTGTTGCCGTAGAGCAGCCTGGCGCAATGGCGATGGCCCGGAGAGCGGAACTCCCTGGCCATCGCTATCCAGCCCTCAGGCCATTCCGAATCAGTACCAGAGCTGGTTGTTCTGGTGGTTGCAGCTCGCCAGCACAGCCCTGGCGCCGTTACCGCTGCCGGAGATGGTGAGGCACTTGTTCCAGTCGCTCCCGTTCCTCAACTGCGCCGAGCCGCCGGTGGAGTCGATGTACCACTTCTGGTCGGCGTTGTAGTTGCAGTCCCACTGGATCGCCACGCCGGTGGACGCCCAGATGCCGAGGCACTTGCCGTTCCCGTTCTTGAGCCGGTAGTAGCCGCCCCCGACACCGGTGAAGTCCCAGTTCTGGTCAGCGTTGCTGTTGCAGTCCCACTGGATGGCGTCCTGGCCGTTGTTGCTGACGTTCCCGTAGATGCCCAGACACTTGCCCGAGGCCGCGTTGTGCTGCCGACCGCTGGTGAGGGCCGAGGCGGAGGGCGCGGTGATGAGCGCGGTACCGGCCGCGAGCAGGAGGCCTGCGGAGGTGGCGGCGATGCGAGTCAGAGTCCTCGTCACTGTGGTCAACCTTTCAGTCGGTGGCGGGAAGAAGCCGCGACCCGATAGGGGAGGCGCCGTTTCATGATCGCCAACCTACGTGTGAATTAGAGCCCGTTCAAAACCGGAACCTGTCTCAGTCGGTGTTTCGGCGGCAGAGACAGGTCCGGTTTTGAACGTGCTGCTCGGCAGCGGGTGGAGAGCCTTCAGGTCGAGCTGCGAGAGGCGGAGGCCGTGTGGAAGCGGTTCGTGATCGCCCGTGAGACGGTGGCGGAGGTCCTGTCTCTTCTTAGGGAGGCGAGGAGGTGCCGCCGGTTGTGGTGGCGGGTGAGGGGCCGGCGCGGGCCGTAGCGGTGCCCGGTGCCGTGGTGCCGCAGTGGTGTGAAGGGCTCGACGTCGGTGTGCTGGCACCGGATTATCAGTGGCTCGTGAAGGCGCTGACTGGTGGGAGCCGGGCGGGTGGGGAGGTGATGGACTGTCGGCAACTCGCGGTGGCACTCGGCCTGGAGCCGGTTCCGGCGAAGGTGGAAGGGGTGCGGTCGAAGGCGAAGCGGCTGGTCGCGCGGGGCTGGCTGGCGGAGGGAGAAGCCGGGCATGTTCAGTGTGGCCGTCGGGCGAGTCGGCGGCTCATGGCCATGCTCATCGACCATCGGATCATCGCCTCCGAGGTGCCGGTGCGGCCCTCGTAGTCGCGGGCGAGGCGGTGTGAGCGCATCAGCCACGCGAACGTCGGCTCCACCGGCCACCTTTTGGGTAGCACGACGAAGCCCGTGGTGTCGTCGGTGCGTTTGACCACGGTCAGCGCGATCGGCAGGGCGTCGCGGGCAAGGTCCACCAGGCGTCCGGTGTAGCCGCCGTCCGCCCAGACCAGCGTGATGCGCCAGTGCCGTTCGCGCAGCCGGGCCAGCAGCGCCTGTCCCGCGTCCCGGTCGGTGGCCGCGGCCGCGGTGACCATCACCGTCAACAGCAGCCCCAAAGCCCCCGCCACGATGTGCCGTTTGCGGCCGTTGACCTTCTTTGCGCCGTCGAAGCCCTGCTCGCGGCGGGCACGGATGCGGCGGCCTTGACCGACTGCGCGTCGGTGATCCCGGCGGTCGGCTCCCGATCCCGACCGGCGGCCTGGCGGCCTGGCGGACTGGTGCTGGCCCGGGCGGGGGCCCGGTCCCGCAGCCGGTCGTGGAACTCGGCGACCAGGCCGGTGTCGCGCCACCGTCGGAAGAAGGCGTAGACACGATCCCACTTGGGGAAGTCCGCCGGCATCGCCCGCCAGGTGATACCGCCCGCGACCAAGTAGGGCACTGAGTCAACCATCTGACGGTGGCAGTAGCCCTACGGCTGCCCGGCCCGGCCTTCCAGCCGGGCGGGGACGGGCATCGCGTCGCGCACGACGGCCCACTCCGCATCGCTCATGTCGGACGGATACCTCGGTCGCCTGTACGGTCGGTCGCCGGCACTGCCGAACCGATGAGCGAGGCAATCACACTCAGGTGAAGCCGAGTTGGCGCCAGCCGGTGCGAGGGCATGGAACAGCGACAACAGGGCCTCCTGGTGTGCTCAAGGTCTCGACAACCCCGAGCTGCACCAGAGGCCCTGTCTTCATGCACGGACAGACCGAAGATCGCCCGACCGAGCCGCCGCATTCGAACCCATGCTCACCAAGATCGGCGTCGTGGCCGTGCGAAGCTGCTCGACGGGGACGCGTGGGAGCAGGCCAAGCCCACCGTGCTGGCCTCGCTCGGCCTGCCCACCGGGGCGGGCGAGTACCTGGCGGCGCGGGCCGCGCTGCTGGACGGCACCTACCGTGAGGTTGCCGCGCGGGTGCCGGCGAACTCCCAGATCGTGTTCGACGACGACGGCCGCCTGCACTTCGCCGCCTTGGAGCCGGAGCCTGAACCCGCCTCCCTGCGCCAGCTGCGGGAGGCGGTGGAGGCGACGCTTCCCCGTGTCGACCTGCCGGAGGCCCTGCTGGAGGTGTTCTCGTGGGGCGCCGACCAGGCGTTCACCTCGGTCACCGGCGGCGAAGCCAGGCTGAAGGACCTGCACGTGACGATCGCCGCGCTGCTGGTGGTGCACAGCTGCAACGTCGGCTACACCCCAGTCATCGCGGCCGCGGACGCCCTGAAGTACGGGAGGCTGTCCCACGTCGACCAGACCTGCCGTTGACGGGCAGTAAGGACTCGATCCTCTGCCATTGCGCGTCAGTCAGCTCATGTCGCCCGACCTGACGGCGCTGCGGGTCTTGAGAGAGTCCCGCACGGACGTGGAAGCCCTCGATCTCACGGCCGAACGGCTGCGCCGCTTCCAGGACGCGTTCTCCAAGGCGGCCGACGCCTCCCGCACCCGCGCGGACCGCTATGCCGAACAGGACGATGCCGATGGAGCGCAGCCGGTGCGCCAGGACGATCTGCGGGCGCACCGGCCGCAGGAACCCGGACCTCACCGCGGCAGGGAGGCCGGGTACTGAGCGCACCCGATGCCGTGGTGCGCACCGGCGATGCCCGGCTCCACTCCACCGAGTAGTGCGCACCACACCGGCTCCGCTCACGAGCACGCCGCTCACATCGGCCACGACAACCACGGTGCCGGTCACGCCCACGACCAGGTCGCCCACGCCGATCACGGGCATGCCCATGACCAAGGCGCCGCGTGGGGGATGGCGGCGAAGGCCACGCTGCACTGCCTGACCGGGTGCGCCATCGGCGAGATCCTCGGCATGGTCATCGGCACCGCGCCGCTGTGGGGCAACGTCGAGACGATGGTCCTGGCGATCGCGCTGGCCTTCCTCTTCGGCTACTCCTTCACCTCTTCGCCGTCCTGCGGGCCGGCCTGGACTTCAAGAGCGCGGTCAAAGTGGCCCTGGCCGCCGACACCGTCTCGATCGCGGTGATGGAGCTGGTCGACAACGGCGTCATCGCCCTCACCCCCGGGGCGATGGACGCACACCTGTCCGACGGCTGTTCTGGGGCGCCCTGCTGGGCGGGTTCGCGGTCGCCTTCCTGATCACCACGCCGGTCAACAAGTGGATGATCGGCCGCGGCAAGGGCCACGCGGTCGTCCACGCCTGCCACTGACCCCGCCACACGCAGCGCCCGCCGTCCGGGGCACCCCGTTCTCCCGGGGTGCCCCGGACGTCTTTGCGCGCCACGCTGGTGGTGAGCCGCACATGCCGGGCTGCCCCAGGCGCGACCGCCCCGGCCACGCCGGCCCGCGCGGCGCGAAGGGAGGCTGCCGTGATGTCCAGCACCGTCAAGGACATGCTCGCCACCTACCCCGCCGACCTCGGCGACATCGACCGGGCCAAGCTGACCCGCTGCATCGAGGAGTGCATCGCCTGCGCCCAGGCGTGTACCGCGTGCGCGGACGCCTGCCTCTCCGAAGGCATGGTCGGCGACCTCGCCAAGTGCATCCGCACCGACATGGACTGCGCCGACATCTGCACCGCCACCGCCGCGGTCCTCTCCCGCCACACCGGCTACGACGCCAACATCACGGCCGCGATCCTCACCACCTGCGCCGCCGCCTGCAAAGCCTGCGCGGATGAGTGCTCCCGCCACGCCGACATGCACGAGCACTGCCGCATCTGCGCGGAAGCCTGCCGCTCCTGCCGGCAGGCGTGCGACGACCTCCTCGGCGCACTCGGCTGACTCTCAACCGCCGGACCCCGTCGGCGATGGGCATCCGGCCGGGAAATCTACTACCGAAATACCCCTCGGAGGTATAACGCTTCTGCCTCAGCGGAGCCAGATGCCCCGTGGTGTCAACGTCAACGGGCAATCCCCGGCGCTGGTGGTCGCCGGGCGTGCCGGCGACAGCACAGTTCATGGTGATCATGGACAAGGCCGCTGTCGGCAACACCAACACGATCGCCGACGGCGGCTGCCAAGGCACCGGACCGGTCACACCCCAACCGAAGGGCGAAGGGCCAGACGGAACTCCCGGACTGGAAAGAGGAACACAACCGGTCCCACAAGCGGGTCTGCGCCCGCGTCGAGCACGTCTTTGCCCGTATGAAGACCTGGAAGATCCTCCGCGCCTGCCGTCTCAAAGGTGACGGCGTCCACCACGCCATGCTCGGCATCGCCCGGATGCACAACCTCGCCCTCGCCGGATAGGCAAGCGGGCCGCACGACGGTCCTCTGTGCCCGAGGCGACGAGAAGATCATTTAGGGGCAGCCCTTGGATGAGTGAGTCCGATGTTTGTGCTGGTCACGACCATAACGAAGGGCGCCCGTTGGCTCGTGCGCCTGAACGCCGCAGGCCCCCTGATCAGCTACGTGATCGAGGCCCTGGCCCGGCAGGTCCCGACCTGGAACGACGACCTACGGCTGATCGACTACACCCCGCTGCCCTGCGCCGCCTCCCGCGAGACCGTCAAACGCTCCGACCTCGCCGGACACTGCGGCTACGGCTACTGCCGCTCCCGCTTCTTCAGGGGCTTCCGGCTCTACCTGGTCACCACGGCCGAAGGCATCTCCGTCACCTGGTGCCCGGCCCACCCCAAGATCGGCGAGCGGGAGGTGATGGCCGCACTGCTGGAACGCGACCACCACCTCGTCCGCGCCGGGCAGGTGATCCTGGCCGACAGGGCTTCGCCGGGGAGGAGTTCGAGGCCTTCTGCACGGAGCGGCTGGGGGCCCACCGGGTGCGGCCCGACCGCAAGGACGAACCGGTCCGGCACGGCAAGATCGCCCGGGTCCGCCAGTGGATCGAGGCCGTCATCGACACCCTCAAAGGCCGGCTCAGCCTCGAACAGCACGGCGGCAGAACCCCGGCCGGGGTCTTCGCCCGCATTGGACAACGACTCCTCGCCCTGGCCGCCGGCATCTGGCACAACTGGACCACCGGCGCCGAGATCAAACGCTCTCTGATCGCCTACGACCACTGAGAACATCAGACTCACTCATCTGGCTGGTGTGTAGATCGCCGTGCTGGACGGCGTAGATCGTCCCGGAGCCGTGCGCCGTGTTGTTCTGGGTGACATCGGACGCACGCCGTTCCCCGGGCGGCGGTCCCAGGCGCGTGTCCGTGAGCTCCCTGATCAGCTGTGCCAGGGCTGCCCGGCCGGACGGGTCCTGGCCGAGTTCCTCCAGGAGTTCCCGTGCCCACGCGCGTACGCGTTCACGCCGGCAGTCGTCGGGGGAAGCGGTCCCGCCGAGGTCGGCGGCGTCCTCGTCGAGCCGCGCCTCGAGGGCCGCCCGGCGGCCTCGGTCGGCCCGCTGGAAGAGCGCGAGGACGGAGCCACGCGCGCTCTGCCACAGGTCCGCGGTCATCGCTGCCACGATCGCCTGGGCTCCGGCATCCGCCAAGGTGGACAGTTCGGCGTCCATGGGGCTCCTTCAGGTTCGTCCGTGCACATGGATGTTCTGGGTTCCGTGCTGGGTCGCGTAGACGACGCCGTTGCCCGACGCGGTGTTCACCATTCGTGCGGTGCGGTGCGCGGGCGGCAGGTCCTGCGGCGATCCCCCGGTCTCCGCATCGGCTCCGTGCTGCCGGGGGCCGGAGGCCGGCCCGGCGAGGTGGAGCCAGGCGTCCGTCGTGTACTCCTTCTCGGCGACCGCAATCCGATGGAACAACTCCGGATCGATCCCGGGATAGCCGTGCCGAACGGTCTCCTCGTAGACGTGCTGGGACACGATGAGCGCGGTCGTCACCTCGGGCGGGGCCACCGCCAGCGCGCCGCGCACCGCAGCCGCGTCGAGCAGCCGGGCGAGCACCTCCAGCGGGCGGCCGGTGACCTCGCCGTCAGTGGCAGCACGGACTTCGCCCGCGTGCAGCGCCACACGGACCCGGACCTGCGTCAGCGGCCCGGCGGTCCGGTTGTGGGCACGGAGGCGGATGGCGAGTTCGTGGACGAGGGGATGGATCAGGCGGGCCTTGCGGACCCCGGCCGGTGCGACCACCCGCAGACCGTCCCCCAGGTCGCTCACCGAGCACGCTGCCCAGTCGATCCCGCTCTCCTCGAAGGACTCGCTGAGCGCCGTGCGCAGTGCGTCGCGAATCTGCCACAGCGCGACATTGCCCCGCCCGGCCGAACGCTCGATGTCGACGGCGAGCAGAGCCCGGTACACGAGTACTTCTTCCACGGGGGGCCTCCTCGAGGATGCGGATGCCGCAGTCACGGCACCGGCTCGTCCAGCCGTGACCATTATGAGCCGCGCACGTCGCCAACTTCCCGTATCCGTACGGTATTCACTCCGAACGACGGTGACGGGAGCGGCAGAGTGGGCAAGCAACACCTCATGACGGACGAGGAGCGGGAGCGGCCCGGCGGCGGCGATGCGCCGCAGCCGCCCGACGGGTGGGGATGGACCGCGGCGAGTCTGCTCGGGGGTCTCCCCGCGGACGCTTGTGGTCGGCTGCTCGCTCTCGGCACGCGCGTCCGGTACCCGCCAGGCCGCGTGCTCATCCGCGAGTCGGACGTCACGACTTCCGTGCGGATCCTGTTGGACGGCGTGGTGAAGGTCACCGGGCGCGCCCAGGACGGCCGGGACGCGCTGCTCGCCGTACGGATGGGCGGGGACCTGGTGGGCGAACTCGCCGCACTGGACGGGCAGCCCCGTTCGGCGACCGTCACCGCCTGCGGAGCCGTCAACGCCCGCACGGTGTCCCGGGCGCAGTTCCTCGACTGCCTGCGGCGCGATCCCGTCATCGCGCTCGCGGTGAACACTTCCGTCGTGTCCAAGCTGCGCGTCGCCAACGCGCGGCGGATGGATCTCACCGGATGCGACGCCGCCACCAGGTTGGCCCGGGTGCTCCACCACATTGCCGAGTCCTACGGGGAGCGGTCCGGCCGGCGCGCGGTCATCCGCTGGCCGGTCACCCAGCCCGAGCTGGCCACCCTGGCCGGCACGGCGGAGCCCACCGTTCACAAGGCTCTGCGCGGGCTGCGGGAGGCCGGGATCGTATCGACCGGTTACCGATCGATCACGGTGGAGGACCTGGACCGGCTGAGCGCCCTCGCCCATACCGATTCCTGACGGCTATGGAACGCCGTCCCGATCGTCGCGCGAACGGAAAGTCTCTTGGCAGAAAACCATTCTGGTAAGACATCGCGCTCCGGACACGTCGCTATGGTGACGCCTCGGAGAAACCCGCCAAGGCGCGGGTGCGTGGCGTCGTGCAGGCCGTGACGGCTCTGCACCGCAGGACACGGGGGTGCGATGGAACGGCAGATGGACGACAACGCACAGCACCAGGAACAGGACCAGCACCGGGAACAGGACCAGCACCAGCACCAGGAACATGGCTCGGAGGCAGCAGCGGCCGGGTACCGGATCGACATCGGCCGTGACGCAACCGGCCCGGTGATCGCAGGTCACCACAACGTCGTGGTCGATGCACACCACGGCTCGACCGTGACCCTGCTCATGGAGCCTCAGCGGCCGCGGCCCGTGCGCCGGGAGCACATCGGGCTGCCACCGCGGCGTCGGTCGGCCCCGCTCGGCCGGGAATCGGAACTCGCCACGCTGGCCGAGGCCCTCCGGGGCGGCGGCCCCGTCGAGTTGTGGGGGCCGCCGGGCATCGGCAAGAGCACACTCCTGCGGCACGCGGCCCTCACCCTGGAACCCGGACCGGACGGAGTGGTGTTCCTGAGCGCCACCCACCGCGAAGCCGGCGACCTGGCGCAAGAGGTCTTCGAAGCCTGCTACGAAGCCGCTGGGTACGCCCCTTCGGGACCGGAACTGCGTCGGCTGATGGCGGGCCTCCGGGTGACGGTCTACATCGACAACGCCGAACTGACCACCGAGGAGCTCCGGGACCTCATGGACGCGGCCCCCGACGCCTCGTTCGTCTTCGCGGGCCGGGAACGGGCGCTGCTGGGCGAGAGCGCGGCCCTGGAGCTGGCAGGGCTGGACCGCGGTGCGGGAGTGCAACTGCTGAGCCGTGAGACGGGCATACCCACATCGGCGGGTGATGGCCCTGCCGGAGAACTCTGGAAGGCATCGGCTGGTCACCCTCTGCTCCTTGTGCGTGCCGCCGCTCTGACGCGGCGAAACGGTCCGGGTGCCGGCGTCCTGCCGCCCCCCGGCGCACTGGCGGATCTCGTTCCGCTGCTCCTCGAGCAATTGGACCCGGACGCGCTGGGCGGCCTCCGTCTGCTGGCCACGCTGTCCGACGCCGAACTGGCCCCGGTGCACGTCGGCGCGCTGGCGGGCGTGCCGGATCCGGCCGGTGTGTGTGGCCGGTTGGCCGCTCTGGGACTGGCCGAGGCCACGGAGCGTGGGTACCGCTGTACGGCGGATGTCGCGCGGGTGCTGCGCGAGCGGCATCCCGCAGGATTTCCGGTGGAGCGCCTGTGCGACTACTTCGCCCGGTGGGCGACGCGCCGTACGACACAGCCTGAGCAGATCGCGGACCATGCCCGCGCCCTGGAGATCGCGGCCGAGCTCGCGGAGCGGGCCGGGCGTCCGGACCTGGCGGTATCGGTCGCCTGGGCCGCTTCGCCGGGTCTGGTGCGGTCCCTGCGGTTCGGCTCGTGGGGGCGGGTGCTCCACCGCGGCCGGATCGCCGCCCGGCAGTCCGGCGACCAGCAGGCGCTGGCCTATTTCACCCACGAGGAGGGCATTCGGAAGCTCTTGACAGGACGCCGGGTGCTTGCCGGGGTCCTTCTCGGGGAGGCGGCACTGCTGTGGCGACAGCTCGGTGACACGGCAGGCGTGCAGGCGGCACAGGGAGCGCAGCAGTACGCGCCTGCGCAGCCGTCGCCGTCGGACCCGACACTGTCGGCGGGGGACGGCGGATCGGGTTCCGCCGCCGCATCGGACGCACCGCACCTCCCCGCCGACGGAAGCACCACCTACGTGCCGCAGGACGCGTCCGCATCGGCAGCCACCTCTACGACGCCGACCTCCGGACCGGACGCCCCCGGCCAGCTCGCCGCCCCATCGACCTCCGCCTCGACCTCGACGCCGACGGCACCCGGCCACCCGGGCGACGTGTCCCCCCTGTCTGGCGACCCCGGAGCGGGCTCCGGTACCGCAGCGAGCGCGGGCCCCGACCCCACGGCGGCGCTGCCGACGCCCACCGCACAGCCGACTGCCGCGGCGGCGTCGGCGCCGCCCGGCGCGGATCAGCTCGGCAGCGTGGGCCTCGGCGCGGGGGGCGGCCAGGGCGGAGCCGCGCTGACCGGTGCGGTCGCCGCGACGGCGACCGGGGCATCCGCGGTCACGACGTTCTTCGTGGTTGTGGCCGTCGCCGTCGGCTTCGTCATCGCGGTGATGGCGGTCACCGAACGGAGCGAGCCCGACGGCCCGTCGGGCGCGGCCGGGCTGTCGCGGAGCGCCAGTCCCACGAGGCTTCCGGTCATTCCGGTGCCCAGCGCGACGCGTACCCGAGAACCTGCGAGACCGAGCCCCACGCCGACCGGGCTGGCCGGCCGCTGGAGGAACGACAAGGGCGGGACCGCCGAGTTCGAGCAGAAGTCCCCCGGCGTGTACACGCTGGGGATTCGGGTATCGAAATGCGGCGTCGAGTACACGATGAAATTCATCGGATCGTCCGGGAGGTACCGGTCGTACGACGAGCGATTCTACGACCAGGAGTGCAGGCTGGTCGGCCATGTCACGGCTGAGATCTCGGTGAGCAGAGACGGCTCGAGCGCGCTCTGGACTCGCGCCTATCCGCAGCTCCAGGGTCAGGAATGCCTGACCTGCGACACCACGATGAACCTGACACGCATTCCATGAAAGCCCGTGAAGCACACGTGAGGGAGGAACCCGCCATGGCGTCAGAGCCCGGCTCGGGCGACCAGTACGTGATCCGGATCGGCCGTGACGCCTCCGGGCCCGTCGTCGCCGGCCACGACATCAGGGTCGAGGTGCACCGAGCGGCCGAAGCGCCGGCCGAACCCGAGGCACCCGACACCATGAACAACACCGCCAATGACCACGCCACCGCCTACACGGTCATGAACGGCGAACTGCACGTCCACCAGGCCGAAGCCACCGAACCACCGCAAGGGGAGTGAGTCGGAAAGGAGGTCTTGGCGTCCGTCAGTCAAACGGCCCTGTCCGAGGGTGACGAGCTCGCCGTCGCTGAACGGGTCCGCGAGCGGGTGAGTGAACAGCTCGCGGACGAACCGCGCCTCGGTCGCGCCGGTGCCCGGGCAGGTGGGCGGGCAGGTGGGCGGGCAGGCGGTGATGCTGGTCCCGCACCGTGCACCGGATGTGCAGGAGGCCACGCTTCCGCCGGACTGTCTGCGTATCCTCGCCGCCGTGCGCAAGGCTCCTGGACCGGTCATGGCCCGCCAGGTCGGTGAAGTGCCGGGCTGGGTGTGGAGAGCCGCGTGCGGGCCAAGCGGGAACCGCTGCGCGTGGGGGACATCCTTGGCCTGTACAGGACGAGGCAGGATAACCGGGGGCAGGCGAAGTCCCACCAGCGATTTTCCGGCCCTCCCACACCCGGGCTCCGGGACGGCGACCACCAGTGCCGGTCGCCCGAAGCCGGGATGAGCCCACCACCCGCGCCCCTTCACCTTGCCGAGGAGCTGCATCCGGCGCCACACCCCGGCGAAGCCGGACAGCCCGGCGCCCCGCCCAGGACCCGGCCTGCCGTGTACGCCGCTGACGAGCAGATCCGAAGTGATCAGTGGTCCCGACCTTGTCGATCGGGATGTGTGAACGGTCGACCGGGCGCGCGGCTGAGCCCGCCGTCCGTCGGCGCAACTGCGCTCAGTGCGGGAAGTGGTGCGGCAGCTCCGCGGTGAGCGCGGCCGCCGCGGGGGAGAGCCAGCGCCGGCGGTGGCGGGCCAGTTGGACGGTGACATCGGGGAACTGCGGGCCGGACACCTGTGTCAGGCGGCCCGCCGCGAGCGCGTCCGCGACATTGGCGCGGGCCAGCAGGCTGAGGCCGAGGCCCGCGGCCACGCAGGACCTGGCGGCTTCCAGACTGCCGAAGCGCGTGATCCGGGGCGACGCGCCCTTTGCGGCGGCGAGCAGCCGCTCGACGAAGCGGTCGCTGTATGAGCAGCCCTGCTCGTGCAGGAAGTAGTCCTCGCGGGCCAGCTCCGCCCAGTCGGTGGGCGAATCGGCGGCGCTGCGGGCGGCGGCGGGGTGTTCGGGAGCGCAGACCAGCACCAGCGGCTCGCGGGCCAGCGGCGTGCACTCGATGTCGCGGAAAGCCGCCTCGTCCTCCAGCAGCAGGGCCAGGTCCAGCTCGCCGGTGCGGAGCGCGGCGACGGCGGCTGCGGTCCCCATCGTGCGCAGGTCCACCTCGACCTCGGGGTGGCTGCGCCGCAGCGCGGCGATGACTCCCGGCAGCCGCGCGGACACCAGCGTCTCGCCGGCCGAGAGGATCACGCGTCCGGTCACCCGACCGCCCGCGCCACCGGCCGAGGCAGCGACCGTCCGCAGCCGGGACTCGGCCTCCAGCACCGCCTCCGCCTGTGCCAGCACCTCGCGTCCGGCGCCGGTGAGCACCACCCCGCGCGGCAGCCGGTCGAACAGGCGCAGGTCGAGCTCCTTCTCCAGCGCCTGCACCTGGGCGGTCACGGTGGACTGGACGAGGTGCAGGCGCTCCGCGGCGGCGGTGAGGTTCCCGGTCCGGGCGACGGTGGCGAAGGTGCGCAGCAGTCGGGTGTCCATGCCGCCGACGATAGCGCGCTGCCATCGAGGAATGCGATGGGGAAGATCGGGACCCATCGTTTGTCCAGATGCCTGTGCGGTGCCACGGTAGGGGCATGGATCTGAAGACACGCCCCGAGACCCTGCGCTACACCGCCTTCACCACTGACCCCGCCGGCGGCAACCCGGCCGGCGTCGTGCTCGATGCGGCCGCACTGGACGATGCCGCCATGCTCGCGATCGCCGCCGAAGTCGGTTACTCGGAGACCGCGTTCGTCACCGCCGCGGACCAGGCGGCGCGCCGGTTCCGGCTGCGCTACTTCAGCCCGCTTGCGGAGGTCGCCTTCTGCGGTCATGCGACCGTCGCCACCGCGGTGGCCCTGGCCGAGCGGATCGGCCCCGGCTCACTCATCTTCGACACGCCGGTGGGTGAGATCGCGCTGGACACCTCGGCAGTACCCGGAGGCTCCGTGACGGCGACGCTCACCAGCGTCCCCACCCGCTCCCGACCGGCGAGCGAAGCGGAGGTGCGCGCCTCCCTCACGGCCCTGCACTGGTCCGCGGAGGACCTCGACCCGGCACTGCCGCCGCACGTCGCCTTCGGCGGAAACGAGCACCTTGTCCTGGCCGTGGCCACCCGCGAGCGTCTCGCGGCCCTTGATTACGACTTCGACGCTCTGGCCGAGGTGATGCACCGTCACGGCTGGACCACGCTCCAGTTGGTCTGGCGCGAGGCCCAGGACCTCTTCCACGCCCGCGACCCCTTCCCGATCGGCGGTGTCGTGGAGGATCCGGCCACCGGCGCCGCGGCCGCCGCCTTGGGCGGCTACCTGCGCACCCTCCGCGCCCTCCCGCCCGCCGGTGCCTTCACCATCCGCCAGGGTGAGGATCTCGGCCGGCCCAGTCTGCTCCGGGTCGAGGCCTCCACCACGGACCCGCGCGTGCGAGTGAGCGGACAGGCGGTGGCGATCGTGGATGCAAGCGCGAGCACCAGCGGGGAAGAGGCCTGAAGCGAACCAGGCCGACGCGCGGGGGCCACCGCGGGCAGCATGGCCGCCGAGGGCAAGGAGGGCTCCGCGGTCGCCGCAACGCAACTCGGGATCAACCTGGCCACCGTGCTCGGCGTCCCCCTCGGCACCCTCGTCGCCCAACAGCTCCACTGGCGCGCCACCTTCGGCAGCGTCGCCGTCCTCGCCCTGGTCGCCGCGGCCCTGATCCTGCTGGTCATCCCGGACGACGGCCGGCTCCTCGGCCGCGCACGAGCTGCGGGTGTGCAAGGAGTGGCAGGTGGTCGGCACCGTCCTGTGCTCGGCCTGCATGTTCACCCTGATCACGTACATGGTGCCGCTGCTCACCCGCCTACGGCGTGGGCTCCATCGCCGGCAACACCCTCGGCGGCAGGTACGCCGACCGGTCCGTCGACCGGGCCGTGCTCCGCCCGTCCTGGACGCTCGCCGCCGTCTGCCGCCTGTACTGGGCCGCCGCCCCCTCGGCGGTCGGCGCGGCCGTCTTCCTGCTCCTGTTCTTGATGGTCTGGCGGGAGGCGTGGGGCTGCTGGGCATGAGCTGCTGCTCTCGTTCGGTGGGCACGGCTCAGGAGACCGGCGCGGCAGTGGTGGTCCCGGTGTCGGTGGCGGCGGCCTCGGTGCGGCGCCGGCCGACGTGCACGGTCTGGGCGATCAACAGGGCGCCGAGGGCGGTGAACGCGGCAGCGCCGACCGTCACGGCGCGGGTGCCGAAGCCCTCGTCGAGAGCGTCGAGATCCGGGGCGAGCAGGGCTCACATCGGCTTCGGTCGAGAACGCCGCAGGGCTACACCTCTCCGGGCTGGAACCTGGTCACCGCTCACTCCGTTCCCGGAAGCACGGTCGCGACGCCCGACGTCGAGTGGGCCAGGAACCTGCGTCATCTCCTGATGGCCTGCTTCCACGAGGGCACGGCCGCCCCCCTGACCCTCACGAACTCGAGGCGGCACCACGGCGGCGGAACACCGCGTCCGGCGGAGCGCGTGGCGCTCCTCCGCGCATGGACGCAGGCGTGAGGCGCCGGTCACCGGGCGTGCAGGTCGCACGGCTACGCAACGCAGCGGTCAAACCTTTCCGTGTGCGAGCGGACACGCGGGGTAGACGCGCGGCATGACCGTGCAGAAGACCCCCGTAATCGCCCTCGACTGCGCCGACCCCAAGGCCCTGGCGCAGTTCTACGCCGACCTGCTGGGCGGAGACGTCCGGCCCGACCCTTCCTCGGACGGTGTGGAAGTGGTGGGCGCGGCCGGCGTCAGGATCGCATGCCGCCGTGATGCCGGTTTCGCGCCGCCGAGTTGGCCCCGCCCGGAGGACTCCCAGCAGGCGCACCTGCGGATCGAGGTGGCCGCCGCCGACCTTGACGAGGCCGAGCGGGAGGCGGTGTCGCTGGGCGCCCGCCCCCTCGCCACCAGCAGCAGTACCGGCATCCGTACCCGGACCGGCACCACCGGCAGCCGCACCGAGGGCGGTGCCCGCTCAGCCCGCCTCCTCAGCGATCCCGCCGGCCACACGTTCCTCCTGACCCCGGCGGAACCCGCCCCCGACCCCGGGATCCGTACCTAGGCTCCGTCCGGCACCCAACCGAACAGTTCGTACGTCCCGCGCCCGGGTTCCCTGAAGAGTCCGTCCACCTGGGCACACACGCCCCGGACGCGGCCGTCCTCGGAATCCGTCAGCGCGTCCCGTCCCTGCCCGCGAGGACTCCTGTCTTCACACACGCATGGAATCGTGCCCTATCCGGGAGAAGACCTCGAAGCCCTCTTCACGCGATGCGCGGTCCGCTGCCCGGCTCGCGGCCGACGCGTTTTCGTGCACACGGCTCGCCAGGCCCTGCCGTCGGCTCTCGTCAGCGCTTGACCCCTGCGATGTCGAGCAGCCCGTGCATGAGTGGGGTGGGCAGCGCGGAGTTGCGGGCTGCCGTGTACGGCATGTGGTTGCTGCCGAGGAGTCCGACGAGCCGCGCGAGGGGAAGGCGCGGATCGGCCGCCGCCTGGCCGCGGACGATCTCGTGGGGGTCGTAAGAGAGTCGTTCGACGAGCTCCGGTGTGGCCTGCGGGTCGGCGAGGGCCGCGAGTCGCAGCCGGTGGTTCGGGTCGCTCGACAAGCGGGCCAGGCCGGGCCGGGCGAAGTTCCGGCGCCGGGCGAGCATCCCCCAGCTCAACCCCTTCCAGTCAGCGTACATCTCCACCAGCAGTTCGTGTGGGGCGTGGTCGTTCTCGCAGAGCATCAGCCTGACGAAGTAGTCCTCGTCGGCCGCCAACCTCTCGATCACATCCGCGGGAAGCTCCGGTGCGCACGTGACGCCCCGGCGCAACAGGACGTGACTGGAGGCCGCGATCTCCCGCAGCGCGTCCGGGTCGCCGAAGCGTTCCTCCACCCAGGCCGGCACCCCGTAGCGGCCCTCGGGCACGGTGTAGCCGATCGAGGCCCGTTGTTTCTCGGTGATGTCCGCGCGCAGGGACAGGGCGAACCGCACGGAGGGGTCGGGGTCGGCGGTCAGAGTGAGGGCGAGCGCGGCGGGCACGTGGGCATTGCTGACGGCTCCGCGACGCAGCGAACTGTCTTCGTGAGTGGCGAGATGGGCGGCCAGCGCCGCGTCGACGGGTGCCTCGTAGGCGGCGTCGCGGCGGCGGCGTGCGTCCGGCTCTGCGAGGAAGTCCGCTACCGTCGTCGGCAGGGGAGCGTCGATGCGTGCGGCGCGCTCGGCGGCCTTGCGTACCCGGGGCTCGGGGTCCGCCTCGGCTGCGGCCCGGACCTCGGGCCGCAGCCTGGGCCAGCTCCAGGAATCAAGGGCGCCCGCCCGGACGCGAGGATCTGGATCCTCTGCCAGCGAGAGCCGTGTCTCGTCCGGCAGACCGGGCAGCCCGATGGCGGCGTACCTCACCCGGGCGTCGGGCCCAGTGGCGAGCCGTACCGCAAGCTCCGTCGGAAGGGTGACGTTGCGCTCGCTCGCCATCATCACGGCCCTCCACCGCACTCCGGGGTCCGGGTCTTCGGTGAGCAGGGCGAGGGCGTCCGGCGGCAGGAAGCTGTTCTCCGTGACGCTTTTGCGGAGCAGGGGGTCTGGGTGGGTGACGGCGGCTTTCACCGCGACGGGCGCAAGGTAACAGTGACGGAGCCAGTGCAGGACGCCGTCGGGCAAGGGATCCAGCGTAAACACGCGGCGCAGGACGTCCTCCGGAGCCGACCGATTCGTGGCCAACCCCGAGATCCACTTCGCGTGCAGAGCGCTGTCGGCTTCGAGTTCCCGCAGGGCTTGGTCACGAGCCTCGTCCGTCGCCTCCGCCACACCGAACGCGACCCGGGTCAGCTGATCGTCCTTGTCCACCATGGAGTGATCCTCTCAAGCCTCACGCGGATCGGACCGTCCGGCCCGAGCGGACCCTCGCCGCCCGGCTGATGGCCACCACCGACCGGACACCGGCGGGGAGTGCGAGACCGAGGCGACAAGGAACAAGGAAAGAGGAGCCCTTTCCAGCCTCCCCGGAGTGGGACCTACGGACCCCGCCCCTCCCGGACAGCACCCCAGCCGCTGCCCCGGCCCTGGGAAGCCGACCCGGAGCCCGGCCGCCTGCGGGACACGCGGACGCCCCTGCCGGCGGCCGCGCGGCAGCGATCATCCAAGGGTCTGATTGTTGGCGAGGCCTGATATAGATCCGCTGGTGCGAAAGACGCGCTACGTCGACGACGAACGGTTGAGGGACATGGACTACCTGGCGACCGCCCTGGCTCTGGCGGATGCGCGCCCCGAACGCTCGGATGCCGCCATAGCCCGACTGGACGCGCTCGCGGCGCAGCACGGCCAGGCACTTCCCCGGTCGGTGTGCGACTGGTACGCCCTCGCCGCCGCGACCACGATCCTGGAACCGGCGCGCCACGCCGATCACGTCTACCCGGTCGAGAGCCTCGGCCGGCCGGAGACGTTCTACTGGCCGACCGACGACGAGGAATGGCCGGAAGACCTGGACGAGCAGGAGGAACGCGAATTCGCCCCCCTGGCACACGACCTGCTGCCGTTCCTGCAGGAGAACCAGGGCGTCTACTGCCTTGCCGTGCAGCTGGACGGCTCCGAGGACCCGCCCGTGCTGCTCTCCTGGGACGGCGTGCAGCCCGGCGGCTGGCTGCCGCACGCGGACACGTTCGCCCAGTGGGTCTACACGCGGGTATGGGACTTCGCGCTCCTCCGCGGCTCCGGCATGCTCGAGGCAACCGCCACGCAGGTCACCGCGGCGGAGCTCGAGACGCTGGGGCGACGGCTCGAGGCGCGTCCCGTGACGAGAACGGACCGCGAGGAGCAGCGGCGCTTTGCCGGTCCCGGCGACGAACAGCGACTGCTCCTGTTGTCCCCGTGGGCCGACGGAGGCGACTGGAGCGCGTACTTCTGGGCGTCGACGGCCGACCTGCTGATCGACCTGCTCGACACCGTCCGGCCGGTAATCGCCCTCGGAGAGGTGCGCGCCGCTTCCCGCGAGCCCAGCGGGACGGTCAGGCATGCCCTGGAGCGAATGTGCGCCTGACGCCGCCGCGCGACCGGCGACGCCCCGCGTGCGCCTGTGGACCTGGTGCGGACGCCGCAATTGCCGGGACGTCCGCGCCGTCCTGCAGTGGCAGAGCGTCAGACGGGCGTCGCTACCGCCCGTGCGGACACCGTCCACGCCAGGCGTGGTGGAGAAAGCCGGCGGCCACGACGACGCACTGCTGCGGCCCGGCACTCGCTGTCGGCGGCGACCACTAGGATCGGCCGCCGTGGAACTTGACATACAGATCACCCGGCTGGCAGAGCTCGGCCTACCGCTCGCGGCCGGCAGGACCATCGACGACTTGCTGTACTCGCTGCCCAGGGACCTGTTCGAGCGCAGGCCGTACGAACTCCTCCTGTCGGTACTGGGCGTCGAGGTGGAGCGCGAACCCTGGGGGCGGTGGTTCTGCGACCGGGCGTGGAGCTTCGACACCGAGTGCGTCCACGGTCCCGGCGCCTACGTCGGGATCGCACGCCAGCTGTGCCGGATCGCCGGCCGTCCGGACGCCTTCACCGACGTGCAGGACCACGTCGACCTCGAGTCGCGAAAGGCGTGGATCGAGTACACCGTTGACGGCCGGCGGCAGCGCTGGACCGCCGAGGTGCACGACGACTGGGCAGACACGCTGTTGGTCAGCTACCTGATGGACGACCTGGAGCAGGGCGGACACCGCTTCTGGACAAGAGACAACGGCCAGATCATGAACCTGTACTTCCTCGACGACGCCGCCGCGCACGCGATCAGCCGGCTGCTCACCGACGGGCGACCCCTGGTGCCGGTCCTCCCGAGGTGAGCTGATCACCCGCGGCCAGGCCACGGTCAACGCGGCCACCGGCCGCACCGGCCCGCCGACGCCGTCCCCAGCGCCTCCGCCACGGCGTGGAGGGCTGAGCCACAGGCGGGTCCGGCCCGACACGTTCTGGGATGTCGCCGCCCCGGCAGACCCGAAGCGGACCAGCACGATCCAGGGCGGGTTCCACCAAGCCGCGTCCAGCCCGGAGTTCCGCGATGGGACTGCCGCGGAGCACTACCAGACCCGGACGATCTCCCAGGACAAGGTGATCGCGGCTTTGACCGGCTGGGCTGAGGGGCGTCCGGATTGGAAGGACGCCTTCATGTGGAACAACATCAGCAGCATGTTCGGCGACGTCGGCTGACCCTGCCGTCCTGCGGTCGGCAGGGTCAGTGACCTGCGCCTGTTCAGTTGCGGCGCATGGGGATCACGCCCGGATTCGCCATCGGGATGGTGGGCCGTGCAGCTTCGGGAGTGGCCAGCAGGGCGACGATGGTGACGGGTTTGTCGCAGTGCGGGCAGTTCCGGACGGCTGTGGGTGCGAGAGGTGTCGGGTCCGGCGACGCTGGCGCCATCGCTTCGCCTTCGGCAGCATCAGCGGCTTCGTCGCGTTCGCGGCGCCGGCGCCGGCCTGCTTCTGCTTTGCAGCGGGGTGTGCAGTAGGTGTGCCTGGCCGCCGCATTGGAGTTGACCTGGAACGACGTCCAGCAGATGGGGCACTCCCGGAATTCAACCAGCACGTCCGGTCACCCCCCTGCGAAGGTTGTCGGAGTGGGACTGGTGCGAGCGGAGACGGTAGGACGGGCCATCGATGCCGACCACGGCGGCGCGGTGCAGGAGCCGGTCGAGCATCGCGGCGGCAACGGTCGCGTCGCCGAAAGCGCCTGCCCAATCTGCAATACCGACATTCGTTGTGAGGATCGTGCTCGACTTCAGATACCTCTGGTTGATCACCTGGAAGAGCGCTGAAGCGCCGTCGCCCGGCAGCGGGAGGTAGCCGAGTTCATCGATCACGAGCAGGCGGGGGCCGGCGAAGAACCGCATGATGCTCGACCAGCGGCCTTCGAGTGCGGCCTTGTGGCACTTGGCCGCGAGCTCGGCGGCGGTGGTGAAGTAGACGCGGTGGCCGGCGTCAACGGCGGAGCGGGCGAGCGCGACGGCCAGCATCGTCTTGCCGACGCCGGGCGGTCCGACCAGCAGGACGTTGGAAGCGTTGTCGAGGAACCTCAGGGTGGCCAGATCGCGGATCAGCTTCTCGTCGACGCCAGGCTGGGCGGCGAAGTCGAAGTCGTTCAAAGTCCATGGTTCTGGCAGGCAGGCGAACCTCAGCCGGGAGGAGAGTTTGCGGGCCTCGGTCGCCTCGACTTCGATCTCGAGGAGCTTCTCCAGGGCAGTGGTGAGGGTCATGCGTTCGGCTCGAGCCTGGTCCAGGACGCGGGGAAGGGCTTCGGCTGCATCGTTGAGTTTCAGATAGGACAGGTGTCCTCGCAGCTGCTGGTAGCGGCGGGCCTCGCTCATGGGCATGGTGTCACTCACTCTCGCGCTCCTGGTCTTCGTGGGTGGGGGCCTGCCGGAGCCGGTCGGCGACGGCGGCGTAGTGGGCCAGGTCGATGACGACCCGGTTCGCGACGTCCGATTCAGGTCGGCCGCGAAGCTTCTCTGCTTCTGCCTGGGCCGCGGCCGATGGAGGCCGACGGACCTTGGTCCGGCAGGGAGCTTTGTCGGAGAACGAGGCGAGTACGGCTCGTTCGAGAGCGATGACGTGTCCGGCGTCCCGGACGGTCTGCCCGGCTCCGTCCGGTGCCCGGCGGTGGTGGGCGATGATCGCGCGACCGGTGGTGACCACGTGCAGGTCGTCCTCGCCCAGCCGGATCCGGACTGTGACCTGGGCGCCAGTTAGCCCCGGAGGGACGGAGTAGTAGTTGCCGGCGAAGGCGACGAGTCCTTGCGGGCTGACGACGCGGGTCTGTTCCAGTTCGGCGGGGAACGGGCGGGTCGGCAGGTCAAGCAGCGGCTCGGCTTCGGCGAGCTCGGCAACGGTGGTAGATGCTCCGTCGAGCTTGCGTTTACGGCTGTCCATCTGTGCGGCCAGCTTGTCGACGCCGCTTTGACCTGCCTGGATACTGATGCCGTCCGGGACGGTTCGCCACCAGCGTTGGGCCGCTGAGTGGTTGGCCTTCTCGACGACACCCTTGCGGTTGCCCCGTCGCGGTGGGCAGATGTCGACGCCGGCTCCGTAGTACTTCGCGACGGCGGCGAAGGCCGGCAGGATCCGTCCGGTCGGCGGGTGGCAGACGGTGGCCATCCGGTCGAACCGCCACCTTCGGGCCGTTCCGCCCAGCCGCCGCAGCACGGCATCGATGGACTGGACCAGGTGCGGGAAGGTCTCCGCCTCCGCGAGCACGGCCCGCCATCGTCCCGAGTGAGCCAGGGCACCGACGAGCAAATGTGCGTTGGCGCCGACGCCCCATTCTGCGGGCGGGTCCGGGAGCTCGACCCAGTCGAACTGGATCTCTTCACCCGGAGGATGCGCGATGATCGCCACGTCTCGGCCGCTCGAAGCCCGGCAGGGTTCGCAGTGCGGACGGGCTTTGTATCGCCGCAGGGCCCGGGTGAAGGTGGAGTAGCCGCCCAGATAGCCGAGTTCCACGACTTCATCGAGAGCGTCGAGGCCCACAAGTGGGGGTCATCGCTGAGCCGTTGGCGGCAGTACTCCACGTAGGGCATGAACGCGTCCGGCGACTGGCGGCGGTATCCGGAGACCCGCTCGCCATTCAGATAGGCGCGGATCGTCTTGCGGTCGTGCCCCAGGTGCCGGGCGATCGCCGAGATCGACCAGCCCTGGCGGCGCAGTGCGTGAGCATCCACGTCTTCCTCCCAGGTGAGCATCCAGGGCCCTTCAACAGGCCAAACTCCGTGCTCACGCAAGCTCTCCAGGACACGCCGACACCAGTTCGACACGCCGCGGAGATCACGCAATAGGTGGGGAGATCACCTGAGCAGGTTTGGCCACCTGAAGAGCGGCACCTGGGGAGGTTCAAAGAGCGCCATCACGGGAGAATCTCCGGCCCAGGATGGACGGTCTGGACGAAGCCATCCGGGCCTGCCGGACACACTGCACCGCACCGGAGCCTGCCGGTGAGTCCGGCAATACGGTGGTCGTCATGGTCGAAGAACATGTCGATCTGAACGACGTTGCCCGGGCCCTTGGCGAGGCTGGGCATCACGCTGACAGGATCGTGCCGGCCTTCATTGTGGTGGTCGGTCAGAACGAGATAGGCGCAGACCTTGCGAGCACTCTCGATCACGAGAGCGACGGGCAGCTTCCCCTTTCGTTCGCACTGCTCTGGAGAGGCCCCGCGGCACGGCGCGTTGGCGTCGCCCCCGACTCTTCAGTCCTGGTTGCTCCCAGCCGTGTCGACGGCGCCGGCGTGACGCCCCTCCACCCTGCAGAGTTGCCACCAACGACGAGGGGGGCCGGTGATGGGCCGGCCCCCAGCATGGACGGAGTGCGCCATGGGTGAGATCCGCGTGGCCAGGGAGGATCTGCACCGGCTCCTGGCCGACAGCGCCAGCACCGCATATGGCGTTCCGTATCAGCAGGCCTTCAGCCGGCTCGCAGCCACGCAACGCGGCCGGCCCGCCGCCGAGACCCTGGGGGCGCGGATCTCATCGGCCCAGTGCAGCGTGTGCACGGTCAGCAGGCGCCCTCGGTCTCCTCGGCCGTCACGGCGACGAGGTACTCGCAGCCGCGCATGCGCCGCCCCTCCCGGACTCCGTGTCGACGTCAGCTCCGTGATCGTGGCCTCAGCCGTGCGCATGCTCCGTTGGACCGTGCCGGTGAGGCGGCCGACTCCTCGTGGGCGCGCACAGCGAGCAGCAGGACCGGGACAGCCATGACGAGGCGGAACACCGTGCGCACCACACGGGTCCTCACCGTCTCGGTCCGCCTCGTGCCCTGCGTCCTCGTTGGCGTTGCGTCCCGGTCGGTCGTGCCCCGGTCGGATCCACCCTCCGGTGGGGGACAGGCGAAAGCCGCCCCACCGGATCACACGTCGCACATGCGACCATGGTTGCGCACCTCCCCGATGGCGACGCATGACCGCTAGCCGAGTCGGGCCGACCGAGAGAGCTCCGGCCCCAGGTCGTCACCCTCCACCCGGAGACCGGTGCTCGCGCCCTCGTCAGGCTCCTGCGCCGGTGTGTAGGGTCTCGGCCATGGGGGAGGCGCCCTGGGAGACGTAGGTGCGGATCGAGTCCAGGTATTCCTCGCGTTCGACGCGACCGTCGCCGTCGGCATCGAGGACGTCGAAAGCGGCTCGGGCGCGATCCTCAGCGTTGCCCAGCGTGGAGCGCAGCAGGGTGAACTCCTCGCGGTCGAGGCAGCCGTCACCGTCCGCGTCCGCGAGGTCGAACAGCGATCCGAGTGCGGGCCTGCACGACGCGTCGAAAGCATCGGTACCCGCCCAGCCGGCGTACTCCTCGAACGTCACGCGGCCGTCGTCGTCCGCATCCATGGCGGCGTACACCTCCTCGTGTGCGGCGACCGAGGTCCGCACCCGCGGCTCCTCAGCGCCGAGGCCGAGCGCCTCCGCCAGGCGATGGGGCCGGGACAGGTACTCCGGCAGGGAGATCACCCCGTCGCCGTCGACATCGAGCATGGCGAAGATGTGGCGCTTGGCGACGAGAGCGGCTTCGGCGCTGGAGGCGATCGACATGGGCGGTCCTGTCGGGAAGGGCGGATGATCAGCTGCTACGTGCCCAGGCACGAGACGCATATGTACACCCGAGCGCCGAGATCATCCGTACGGGGGATCCGCTTCGCCCACCGATTCCCGGCAGTCACGGCCCCCGGCACGCACTTGCCGGCAGCGATGCCCCCGCCTCGAACGAGCCGTACGCCCATTGGAGCAAGGCCTGCGCCGATCCCCGCCCCGAGCCCGAGCGGCACGAGCCGGCAACTGACGACGCTCCGTCTCCTCTATCGAACCGGGCCGCACTCGTCGATGACAACGGTCGGCCTCGACAGGAGGACATCCCGGTCAACAGGGCCGTAGGCGATGTCGAACGTGTCGAGCTCCATCCGGACCCTGTTGGGATGCCACACGGGGAGCGGCCGTGGGCCGGCAGGCCCGGGGCCGCGCGGAGTCGCACGGGCGTGCGGCGGACCGGGCGGCTGCCACTTCGTTCGGAGCACGCCCGCGCCAAGGGTATTGCGACGGGTCAGCCGCCCACGTGGATGCCGGGGCGTCGGTCGGGGTCGGGTTCGTGGCTGCGGATGATCTCGCGCGTGACGGGGGCGGTGTCGCCACGGCCTAGGAGGAAGTAGCGGACCATGTGGACCAGGGGGCTGCCTTCGGCCCAGGCGAAGTAGCAGTGCGGTTGGACGCCGGTGGCGTCGCGCAGGGCGAGCAGGATGGCCGCGATGGCGTTGGGCGCGGCCGGGGCCTGGGCGCGCAGGATGCGGTAGGCATCGACCTCGACTCCGCGGACGGTGAGGGTGTCGCTGAAGTCGGAGGGGTCGACCACGTCGATCTCCAGGAACAGCACGTCGGCGGGGCCGGGAACGGGGTTGGTGCCGCGCTGTTCGCGTTCCTTGTCGGCGTACTCGGCCGCATCCCCGGCCTGGCGCCGGTTCGCGATGATGTTGATTGCGTTGTCGTGCGCGAGGGTGTTGGTGACGAACCGGCGCGCAGCGGGGTCGAAGACGATGCGGTCGGCGCGCAGTTCGGTGGTGCGTGAGACCCGCGAAACGAGTGAGACGAAGATGATGCCGGCGATGAACATGGCGGAGATGGTGATGCCGTCCGGCTTGTCGATGATGTTGGCCACCAGGGCGTACAGCAGGATCGCGGTGAGCAGCGCGAAACCGGTGGCGGCGGTGCGCTTGCGGCTGCGCACGACGGAGACGGTGACGGCGAACGCGCCGGAGACCATCATGGCCAGGATGCCGGTGGCGTAGGCGCCCGCCTGCTTGTCGACGTCCGCGTCGAACGCGATCGTGATGATGATGCACAGGGCGGTGTAGACGAGCACGACCGGTCGTACGGCGCGTCCCCATTCGGGAGCCATGCCGTAGCCGGGCAGGTACCTCGGCACGATGTTGACCAGGCCCGCCATGGCGGAGGCGCCCGCGAACCACAGGATGAGGATGGTGCTGATGTCGTAGACGGTGCCGAAGGCTTCCCCGATCTGCTCGTGGGCCAGCCAGGCCAGCGCGCGGCCGTTGGCCGCGCCACCGGATTCGAACGCCTCGTGCGGGATGAGGATGGTCGTGACGAAGCTGGAGGCCAGGAGGTAGACGCTCATGATCAGTGCGGCCGTCGTCAGCAGCTTGCGGGTGTTGCGGATACGCGAGCGGAGCCGCTGCCCCGGGTCCGCTCCGTCCGCGGCGATGAGCGGCATCATGCTGACTCCGGTCTCGAATCCGGACAGGCCGAGGACCAGCAGCGGGAACGCGAGCAGCGCCGGCCCCACCAGGTCGCCGAATCCACCGAGGTCGGCGAGGGCGTCGGTCCACGCCGAGAACGCCCCCGGCGTGGTGACGACGTGTTCCATTCCGACGCCGATGACGATGGCATTGAGGACCAGGAAGACAGCGACGAGGGGGATCGCGACCTTGACCGCCTCACTGAATCCCAGGAGGAACACACCTCCCAGGACCAGCAGCAAGCCGATCGTCAGAGCGACCTCGTGGCCGTGCAGGGCCTCCGGGAAGAACGGGTTCTCCACCACGTGCACCGAGGCGTCCGCCGTCGACAGGGTGATGGTGATGATCCACGAGGTGGCGACGAAACCGAGCAGGATCAGGACGAACAGTTTGCCCCACCAGAACGGCAGCAGATCCTCCAGCATCGCCACGGACCCGGCGCCGTGCGGACTCTCCTTCGCTACCCTCCGGTACATCGGCAGCATCCCGACCAGGGTCAGCGCCACGATGAACAAGGTCGCCAACGGCGAGACCACCCCCGCGGCGAGCGCCGCGATCGCCGGCACGTAGGCCAGGCTGGAGAAGTAGTCGACACCCGTCAGGCACATCACCTTCCACCAGGCGTGCGGCTCGGCATGCCCCTCGTCCGCTGCCGGCCCCACAGGCTGAACCTGATGGTGCAACATCCACCGGGCCAGAGCACTGCCCGGCTGTGCGCCCCGGGCGGGAGTGCCCACCACTTCCGGCAGCACCGGTTCGTTCCCGTCCGTCATGTCCCCCATCGACCTTCCCTACGCAACGGTCACCTCATGCGGTATCCCATGATCGGGGGGAGCAGGTGCCTTCCCACAGGCCACCGGCGGCGCGTCGCCGGAGGCTGATGCACATGGCCCCAACGGAGACCGCGGGCCCCACACCACCCCACGGCGCGCCTGGCGCACGCCGAACGGGCGCCCGCACCGTCAAGGCCTGCCGAACTCGCACGCCGGCCCTCGGCGACGTTGACTTTCCGCTCGCCGTCGCCCCCGGCGTGGCGTGTCCGGACGGTGACCGACGGGTCGGGGACAGGTGCGAGCGGGTATGCGGCCGGTTGCTGACTGGACGGGGCCATCGCCGCGATCCGACCGACGGCGATCGGCTCCGCGGAGACGTCGTCCAGTGGTTGTCGCACCGCTGACGAATCCGGGCGCCCTTCGTGCCCAGCGGAGTGGGCGTGGGTCGCTGTTGCCACCCGCCGCTGATGTCGGTTGCGTAGAGGGGGACGGACGACATTTTGACTGCGTACGGCTTCGGCGGGGTCGACTGGTTGCCGCCCACGTAAATGGCGGGGCTCGAGCCCTGGCTGGCGGGAGCCACCGCCTCCCACCGCCACCGGATCTCGGCCATCCGCTCGGCCCGCGCAACCGGTCTTCACCGGTCCCGTCCGCGCGCGCATCATCGGAGGAGGGGTACCTGGGAGTGCCCCGGGAGTGGTGATGGAGGAAATGAGGCTGTCGTTCCACGAGCCTTCCGCCGAGCACCTCGTCCGCGCGGCCCGGATGGCCGGAGTGACCGACGTACGGCTGCTGGAGGCCATCCGGACCGTCCCGCGGGCCGCATTCGTGCCCGCCGCCGAGGCGGACTCCGCGTACCGGGACGTCCCGGTGCCCCTGCCCGGCGGCCAGGTGACCACACAGCCCTCGCTGGTCGCCATGATGGTCGCCGCGCTCGGCCTGACCGGCGGCGAGCGGGTGCTGGAGATCGGGACGGGCTACGGCTGGCAGACCGCGCTGCTGGCCCGACTGGCCGGGCACGTCGTCAGCGTCGAGCGCCGGCCCGAGCTGGTCGTGGAGGCCCGCCGCCGACTGGCTGCCCAGGGGTTCGGCACTGTGGAGGTCGTCCTCGGCGACGGCACGCTGGGCGCGCCGGACAGGGCCCCGTACGACGCCGTCCTGGTCTGCGCGGCGTTTCCGCAGGTGCCGGATCCCCTGGTGGCACAGCTGCGCATCGGCGGGCGGCTGGTCCAGCCCGTGGGCCCGGGCGGGCGGGAGCAGGTGGAGCTGTACGAGCGCCTTCCCGAGGGCCTCGGGCGCCTCCGAACGCTCACCGCCGCCCGATTCGTCCGCCTGTACGGTGCCCACGGGTACGCCGAGGGCAGTTCCTGAAAGTGCGGCGGGTGTGACGAGACCGGCGAGAACCGCCCGGCCTTGCCGTAGACCTTCCGCAGACTATCCGGGTAGGCGGTGGTGTCCTCGCGGGCGGCACGGCGGGGCCGATCCGAGCAACCCGCCCGCAGCGGCGCACGAACCTGCTGCGGTTTCACCCCGGCCCACCGGACCTGCCCATACCCGACGGTTCGATCCGACCTCGCATCCCTCGTGCCCGCCTTGGCTACCCAGGTCGCACCCGGGGCGGGCCCGGCGGCCGTGCACTCGGCGCCCCCGCCGGAACGTGGTCGCTCCCGCCTTCATCCACGGGGCTGTGCTTCGGCTTTTGCCGGCCGGCGGCGGCGAGGACGATCTCGCGGATGGTGACGTTGTGCGGCCGGCCGGCCGTACGCGTAGGCGATGGTCTCGGCCACGACCTGCAGGTACAGGACGCCGTCGGCGGACTTCCTCCAGGCCTCGTAATCGGGCGCGAGCCCAACCTGGAGCTGCGGGACTTCCTGCGTTCCCGCAGGACCCGGATCAGCCCGGACGAGGTGGGCCTCAGCCCGCACACGGGCCCGGCGGCGGGTGCCCGGCCTGCGCCGCGAGGAGGTGGCCCAGCTGGCCGGGGTCAGCGTCGACCACTACGTGCGGCTGGAGCGCGGCCGCACCTCGAACGCTTCAGCCTCGGTGCTGGTTGCGGTGACCCGCGCACTGCGACTCGACCCGGCCGAGCCCGCCCACCTGTTTGACCTCGCCGACTCCAAGCCGCGTTACGGCCGCCGGCGCCCCACATCGCCCCAGCGGGTGCGGGCCGGTCTGCTACGGGTCCTGGACGCGTGCCGGCCGCCTGCCGGATCGGACCCCAAGGCCAAGTGCGGCCGGTCCCGCGGGGGCATAGGGTCCGATCGGGCCGGAGGGCGCCACAAGGTCCGTCGCGTGCTCCGGGTCCGTCGGCACCGGAGGGGTCCACGCTACGCGGCAAGTCAGCGGACGCAGCGCCCGGCACCATGCCCGACCGGGCACCCCTCGGGGTGCGGTCACCTGGGGCAGCGGGCGCCCAGCACCTCCAGGTAGTGCGGGTTGTACATCACGCCGAGGACATTGCCGAACGGGTCCAGTACGGCTCCGGCCCGGAAGCCGCCGTAGTCGCGAAGCGGCTCGTGCTCCTTCGCGCCGAGCCCGAGCAGCCGGGCCATCTCCGCGTCGACATCGTCCACGTGCCAGTACGCGACCACGCCCGCCGGGGCGGAGGGGGTACGCGAGATGCCCAACTCCTGCAGGTGGTCGCCGAGCCGGAACTCGATGTAATCGGGTCGTTCGAAGTACGGCTCCACGCCCAGGACTTCGGTGTACCAGGCGCGGGCGGCGGCCAGGTCGTCAGCGTGGTAGCGGATGGTGGCGAGGCCACGGAAGGTCGTCATGTGGGTAGTGTCGCAGTCATATAGGTCAGCTCCTGTCCTCTACCGGCAGTGGCTCGTCCGGCTGTGCGGCGATGCTGCTCGTGCGGCCGACAGGGTGGTTGGCGGTGACTGGACGAAGGCCCGGGTGACGACGCGGTGGAGTGTCGGAAGCGGCGGTGGTGTCCTCAGCGGTGTCGGCGATGGCGGTGCGGGCCATGTCGGATCACCTCTCTTCCGCCGTCGATCACGCTCAACAGCCGGTCATCGGAGCCCAGCTCGCGTTGTTCGATTTCGACCAGTGCGCCCGTGTCGACGGACCGGATGTGACCGGTGGGCCGCTGGTGGTGGCGACGGTTGGCGAACTCGGCATCGACGCTCTTTGCCGACTTTCTCCGCGAGTGTGGTCAGATACTTCACCTGTGCAGCGTGGCCGGTTCCGTCCTGTGGCGAACTATGGCGGTCAGGCGCCCGCAATCAGCGTGCCGAGGGCCGTGCGCTGGTGGGTGACCGAGCGGCCTGTGCGGGTCGTCGTCGCCATGCCTGCCGATCTGAGCGCCGCCGCGTGGGACGAGGCCGTCGCGTTGCTGACGTGGAGGGCGCGGGCCAGGGATGTGGTGGTGTGAGGCCCGGCGAGGAGGCGCAGGGCGTCCAGCCGGGTGCGGCCCAGGACGACGCCCTGCCCGAGCCCGCTGAAGACACCGTGTGGGACGTCCTGGACGCCGCCGCGGCCGACCCCTGGGGCTTCGGGCAGTTCAACGCCGACGACCCCGAGGGCGAGGACGTGCGCTACGCCTCGGTGGGCCAGCTGTTCCTCACCTACTGGGTGAACAGGCTGCTGAACCGTCTGACCGTCCTGAACATCGTCTGGCTCGGGTAGCCACCCGATGACAACGCCCCGACCCCGGCATCGCAACTGCCGGGGTCGGGGCGTTCCGCATCGTAGCCACGGCTGCTTCCGCCGATAGCCACCCGTCGGGCATCGCCTCCAGGTCAGCTGTGTCCGGCGGCCATGGAGTCGAAGGTCTTCCGCATCATCCGGTCGATGGCTCCGGGCTGTTCGATCAGGGAATCGAAGAGGTCGGCGAGCAGCCACAGCGGTGTGCCCGGGTGACGGGCGGACTGTTCCCGGGGTCAGGGCACGAGCACGATCTTGCCGCGTACGCGTCCGCTCTCGATCAGCTCGTGGGCCTTGGCCGCCTCGGTCAGGGGCAGCGTCTCCTCGACGAACGGGCGCACGCCGGCGCGGTCGATCAGGTCGGCGAAGCCCACGAGGTCCGCCGGGGTCGGCTCGAGGAAGTACTCGACGAACCGCACCCCGTCGGCCTGTGCCCGCTCCCGCACTGCGGTCCGGTCCACCCCGACGCCGACGACGTCGATGAGGATGCCGCCGGGCTTGAGGGTGCGGAGCGACCGCGGCCCGTACTCTCCGCTGATCGTGTCGATGACGACGTCCACGTCGCGCAGGTCCGTGAAGTCGGCCGTCGTGTAGTCGATCAGCTCGTCCGCGCCGAGCTCGCGCAGGAAGGCGTGCTTGTTCGCCCGGGCCGTGCCGATCACGTGCGCCCCGCGCGCCTTGGAGATCTGGACGGCGAGGTGCCCCACGCCGCCCGCCGCCGCGTGCACCAGGACGCGCTGACCCGGCTGTACGCGGGCGATGTTCACCAGGGTCTGGTAGGCGGTCAGGCCGGCGATGCCCAGTGCCCCGGCGTGGACGTGGTCGAGGGTCTCGGGCTTGGGCGCGATGTGGGTCTCGGGTACGAGTACGTAGTCGGCGTGGCTGCCGTGCGGCGGGGTCACCCAGCCGAACACCTCGTCACCGGGCCGGAAGGCGCTCACCCCCTCGCCCGCCTCGTCGACGACCCCGCTGAACTCGTGCCCCAGGACGAAGGGCGGCTCGCCGAAGAACTGCACGTACCCGGAGCGGACCTTGCCGTCGGCCGGGTTGACTCCCGTGGCGTGCACGCGTACGCGCACCTCGCCGGGCGCGGGAGCGGGGCGGTCGGTTTCCACGACCTCCAGCACGTCCGGGCCGCCGACGGAACTCTGCATGATCACTCGCATGTGTACATCCTCAAGACAGTTCGATGGGGTGTGAGTCAGGGGATCGGGGATGGTTCCGGTGGGGCCGGGGCCGCGGCACCCTGTCGTCGAGGGGGTGCCACCCATGCGGCAAGATCGTGGACGTCGATCAAGGGACCAGCGGAGGCGGGCAGTACGCGATGGAACGCACGGAGATGGAGGTGTTCCTGGCGCTCTCCGAGGAACTGCACTTCGGCCGCACCGCCGAGCGCCTGCACGTCACCACCGGCCTGGTCAGCAAAACGCTCAAGAAGATCGAGCGCCGCATCGGCGCGCCGCTGTTCGAACGCACCAGTCGCCACGTCGCCCTGACGCCCATCGGGCGTGACCTGCGGGACGATCTGCTGCCGCTGTACGAGGGCATCAAGCTCGCGTTGGACCGTGCCGAACTGGCAGGGCGCGGCATCAGGAGCACTCTCACGGCGGGGTTCATGGGCACCCAGGCCGGGCGTATCCTCTCCGCCGCCCGCGGGGTCTTCGAGCGGCGCAACCCGCACTGCGGTGTGCGCGTCGTGGAGACCCGGCTGGACCACCACGTGACGCAGCTGCGCGACGACGGCGCCGACCTGCTGCTCACCGCTCTGCCGGTCCTCGAGCCGGACCTGACGGTCGGCGCGGTGGTCACGTCCGGTCCCAGGTACGTGTGCCTGGCCGCGGACCACCGCCTCGCGGGGCGCGGCTCGGCGTCGTTCGAGGACCTCGCGGGCGAGACCTTCGTTTCCGTGGCGGGCTCCGCCCCTGAGTACTGGAGCGACTTCCACACGCCCCGGCGGACGCCCGGTGGACGGGTGATCGGCAGGTACCCCGAACCGTGCGCCACGTACGCCGAGGCGCTGGCACTGGTCGCGGACGGGCGGGCGATCGTCCCCGGCGACGGCCAGTTGCTCGTGCTGTACCAGCGGCCGGACATCCGGTTCGTCGAGATGACCGACATGCCGCCGGTCGAGCACGGACTGGTGTGGCGTACGCGCGACGATGCCGACGAGCGGGTCCGGGCCTTCGCCGACATCGTCCTGGAGATCGCGCCCGCCCTGGCGGTGCCGGGCACGATTCCGGGCGTCCCGGGGGCTGCCGGTTCACGGACGGTCAGCGGGATGGCGTAGCCGGTCATGTCGCTCCTCGTCGTCGAACACGAGGTTCGGGCCGGTCCTGCGGGGAGGAGAGCGCCGCTCTTCGGGGCGGCGACTCACGACATCAACGATGGCTTCCCGGCCCTGTGTGATCAACGACGATCCGGTCAACGACCGTTGAGGAGGGATCAACGACCCGCGGGGGCCGGTCCGCCAGCGTGGACCGGGATCAGGACTGCGGCTCGCACCGGGCGGCGGTCAGGGTCATCTTGTGCATCTGCGCTGCGGGGATATTGGTGACCAGATAGGCGTTGGTCACGGCCGAGGCGTGCCGGCCGTCCTGGGTGACGAGGGTCTGCGAGTAGTAGCCTGGGACGGCTCCGTCGTGCGAGCCGCCGCAGGGCAGGGGGATCTTCGCCAGATCGAGTGAGACCCAGCGAGTCCGCTCACGTCCCGGACATGTTCGCTGTGTTCCTGTCCAGGTCACAGCCACAGCAGGGACGCTACCGGCCGGAAAAGCGTGCAAGACAGCGCCCCGGCCGCCGCCACACTCGACTACGGCCTGTCCCAGCGAGCCCTGATCGCCGTTTCCAGCCGCACGGACACCGTCGCAGAGCTTGACCGCCGACTCTCCACGCTCGCGGAACTCGACGACGCCGACCGAGATCTTGCGCGGTGACCGGGATGGTTTCGGAACGCGGTGCCGGGCGGCAGAAGACCGCCCGGGCACCGCGTGCCGCGCACCGTGTCACCGGTGCACGTCAGCCCTCCGAGTCATCGCTGCACGTCAGCCCTCCACGCCGTAGTACTGCGCGAGGAAGGCGATCACCTCCTCCGCGTGCGGCTGCAGCTCCGGCAGGTGCGCGCCCAGGGCCGTGCGCACCGCGCCGGCCAGTTCGGTGCGACCGGTGGCAGCGGCCTTGACGTAGGGGTCGAGGCGGCGGACCAGCTCGTAGTTGCTGTCCAGGTCCAACGCCCGCATGGTGTGTTCCAGCGGAGGCGCGTCCGCGGACGGCACCGGCGGCAGCAGCCGGCTGACGAACGTCACCCGGTGCATGACGCGCCAGCACGGCGGCTTCCGGTCCGACTGGCGCGCCTGCCGCAGTGCGGCCGCGTTGGGGTCGCTGCCGTTCTCCAGCCAGGCCGGGTCGACGACCTTGTGGAAGAAGGTCTCGAAGTGCTCGGTGTCCTCCCCGAGGTAGAAGCTGAGGAACCGGTACGCGTCGACCTTGCCCGGCGCGTTGACCGGCTTGCCGTCGGCGTCGAAGACCGGTTTGCGGTTGGCGTCGTACTGCTGCACGTTGCCGGACGGAGCGCACGTGACGTTCAGGCCGAAGGAACGCGTGGCCTGCTTGCCGCGCGCCCGCGTGACGGTCATGCCGCCACCGACCGACGCGTCCAGCTGCGCGTTCACACCGACCCCCATGACGTCGAACGAGGTGCCGACGGACGCGCCCACCGAACCGGACAGCGAGTACGAGCCGGACGTCGTCTCGCTCACCGCGTCCGCGGTCTCCGTCGTCTCGGCGAAGAACCCGCCGTCCGCCGTCCAGACGTAGGTGTTGACCAGGTCGCGCCGGGAGAAGCCGTCGCCGGTGGCGTTGCCGGCGGTCTCACGACCCTTGCCCGGCGAGGTGTCGCCGCCGATGGCCCCGCCCAGCACGCGGCCGGCCCGCTCGGCGGTCGGGTCCGGGGCGTGCGTCTCGGTGGAGACCGTCTCGTAGTAGCTGCGCAACCGCTGCTGCTCCCGCTGGATGCGCCGTTTGAGGGCGTAGGCCTCGCGCGGCTTGTAGTAGCTGTACTCGCCGTGCTCACGCGCCGACGGGTAGTCCGGGTCGAGGACCCGGCCGCGTCCGTCGTAGCCCACCGTGCCGTCCAGGGTCCCCTGCTTGGTGTAGCGCGGGTTCAGCGGGAAGGCGATCACGTTCCAGTCCTTGGGCACGTCCGGGTTGGGCTGGATGCGATAGGCCACCAGCGCCCCGCTGTGCGCCAGACGCAGAGCGAAGACGTCGGCCGTCTGTGACTGCACCACGGCGAAGCCGGTGTTGACCGGCACGTAGCGGCGGCCGACGGCGGGGTTGAGGGGCCTCAGCGGGTCCTCCCAGCTGCCCGACAGGTCGACCTTCATCGCACGGGTCGTGTTCTCGGTCTGCGAGACGGAGGTCTCGTCGGCCCAGCTGTTGGAGAACTCCAGACTGCCCCGCACGCCCACCGACACCTTCGCCTTCGCCATCGACTTGGCGACACCGAAGCCCAGCGGGGCGGCGATCATCCACATGTCGACGTCGACCTCGTTCGCCAGCGCGAAGTCGAACGCCGCGTCCACGCTGCGCTCCTTGGCCGACGACAGCGAGTGCACCACCTCCTCGGCCTCGGTGAACTCCACCGAGGCGGCACCGTCGTACGTCGCACGGTCGGGATCGATCGTGTGGGGCGTGAGGTTCTCCGACGGCACCGGCGGCGCGCCCTCGACGTAGCCGACCAGCTGCGGGTCGAACTGCACCTGGCTGACCCACTCGCTCACCAGATCGCCGACCTTGTAGCCGGTCACCAGGTGCCAGCGCCCGTCGCGCAGGTAGCCGTACGCCCGCTTGAGCACGCCGAACGCCTCGCCCTTCGCGGTGTACTGCATGTCCGCGTACTCGGCGACGGCCGGCGCCCCCGTGACCGTCTCGTGGAAGGGCGTGCGCATCGCCGCCAGCGCCGAGCGGACCTGGGCCGTGTCACTCGAGACGGGCGCGGTGGACAACACGGCGGAAGGACGCTGCGGTGCCCCGCGCAACGTGAGGTCATTGCCCCGCAGTCCCTCGTCGCGCACGACGTTCGCACCCTCATCCGTGGAGGCCCGGTCGAAGGACCAGTAGGCGATCAGATCGTCCTTCTCGCCCCGCAGCCGGGTGAAGAGGTTGTCCAGCACCTGCTCCTGGGTACGGCCGGTGCGCCAGATCCGTACCTCCTCCAGCACACCGTGGAAGGACTCGGTGGCCCGGCCCGCCTTGAGCCGCGCGCCGAGGGAGAGCTGGGCGTCGCCGTAGTCGGCGAAGCCGGCCGCGCCCGCCGCATCCGCCGCGTCCAAGGGTTCGCACGCCAGCGAGACGCCGTTGCGGTAGATCCGGAAGGTGCTGCCCCGCGGGTCGGGATTGCGGGTCCAGCGCGCACCGCGCAGCCGGGCCGGGTGCGAGCCGGTGGCGTCCGCCGCGGTGTTGCCCGCGTTCTCCTCGAACCGCCACTGCGCGGTCAGTCCCCGGTCGCGCGCCGTGACGGGCGTGCCGAGCTGCGCCGCATCCCGCGCCAGCCCCCACAGCCGTACCTCGGCGACGACGCCGGTCAGGAAGTGGGTCTCCAGACCCTCACGGACCCGGCCGATGTCGAGCGTGCCGGTGTTGCCCTTCGCACCCGGGCCCCCGTAGCGGGCGGAGCCCGCCTCACGGCCGTCGACGAAGAAGCGGATGTCCTGCCACTCCTGGGCGTCGACGGACTCCACGAGCTCGACCGTCTGCCGGACGGGCTTGCCGTCGGCGCCCGCCGCGGTGATCTCCTTACTGCCCTTGCGCTCCTGCATCGACCGGCCGCTCTTGCGGACGACGGCCAGACGGTGGAACGTCCCGGCGCGCACGGCCTCGGTGGAGGCGAAGCGCACCAGCCTGCCGTCCGGCTCCTCGAAACCGAACTCCAGCCGTCCGTCGGGCAGGACGAGCAGCCGGTACGGAACGCTGCCGCCGGAGCCGTCGGCGACCCGGCCCTTGGACAGCAGCCCCTGCGTCGCACCGAGCGCGTCGACCCGGCAGAAGACCTCGATCGTGAGGTCGCCGGGGATGTCGAGCGCGTCGTTGTCGGGCGCCTCCAGGTACGCGCCGTCCGAGAGCCCGACAGCCCAGGACTGCTCGTACGCGGCGGCCAGGTGCGACCACTCGTGCGGCGGGAAGGAGTCCCGGGTGACCACCATCCGGTCACCGGCCCCGGCGACGATCCGGTACGACGTGTCCGCGGCCCGCTCCAGCGCGGCCGGCGCGGTCGCGGTGGTGACGCCTCCGCGCAGGTACACGTGCCGGTCCCGGCCGGAACGGTCCAGGACCCCCGGCTTGCCGCTCACCTGGGCGAGCGGGTCGCCACAGGGCCAGTAGCCTTCCAGACCGGCCTCCTTGCCCGTGAGCCGTACGTTCTTCAGCTCCCGGACCTCGGCAGCGGTGCGCGCGGTGCCCCACAGCCGGACCTCGTCCATCTCCACCGCGGCGTAATCGGGCACCCAGCCCCCGAAGTGGCTGCCGAAGCTGAACAGCCCCTCTCCCTGATACGCGCTCGTGGCAACGCGCCTGGCCTCCTCGACACCGTCCTTGTAGACCACCTGATCCCGGCTCGCCGCGTCGAAGACGCAGGCCCAGTGGTGCCAGGCGGCGTCGTTCTGGCCGTGCTGAGTGGTGGCGTCGTCACCGTAGAAGGCGAAGGTGAAGGTGCTGTTCTCGCGCCAGCCGATGTGCAGGGAGCCCCTGGCGGTGGCGTGCGACGTCCCGTGGCCGACGACGTACTGCGCCTTGCCGTCCCACTCCCTCGTCTGCCGCGCCCAGAACTCCACCGTGAACGACCTGCCCGCGAGGCTGAAGCCGTTCTCCGTCATGGCCACACCGCTCCTGCCGTCGAAGGCCAGGGCGGGCACCACGGCGGCGTCCGGGGCCAGCAGCCCCAGTGCGTACGGGACGTCCCCCGTCCCGGCGTGGACGATCCGCGCCGCGCCCGACACCCGCTCGGGATTGACCCATGCCTCCACGGTCAGGTCACGCGCCACCGCCACCCGCTCCAACTGCTCCTGCGGCAGGGTCAGGACGTTCTGCCCCCCGTCGAAGGAGTACGCCCGGCCCGGCTGATCCGCGCGCCAGCGGCAGCCGTGCCCGGCGACCAGGTCCGAGACCTCGCCGAGCGGAACCTCCTGCGTCGTGCCCGAGTCGGTCAGCACCAGGCGGGAGCCCGCCGAGAGCGGCACGCCGGGACGGTTGGAGGAGGCGAGCCGGTGGTCGTAGCGCAGCCGCTGCACGGCCTCGCCCGGCTGCGGCTCGGGGCCGCCCTCGCCCCTGTCCAGCCGGAGCGACGCGGCCCCTGCCGCGTGATCGGCCTCCGCCAGGTACAGGTGACCGCCGACCGTGACCGGCGTACGGGCGGGCAGCGCAACGGAAAGGGGTTCGGAGAGCCGGAGCACACCACCGGCGACGTCACCGGCCCGGCCGCCGGACAGGAGCCGCGTGGTCGCGTCGAACGACGTCACCGCGCCGATCGTGACGGGCTCCTCCGGCGCCCCGTTGACGATCGCGGCGAAGTCGCCGGCCCGGCGCGGCAGCCGCTGCCACGTCTCGCGCTCCTCGCCCCGCTCGATGGTCACGTTGCACAGGCCGGGCCCGTCCCCTGCCGTGACCCGGATCGTCACTGACCCCAGAGCGGTGCCGGAGTCGCGGGCGGTGAACGTGACCGCCTGGCCGTCCCCGGCCGTCAGCCGGCGGGAGGCACGTACCACCGCGGTGTCGTAGTAGGTCGCGAAGAACTGGCCATTGGTGCCGCGGAAGTACAGCACGACGTTGCCGGTGGCGCTGTCCAGCAGATACGGCCGGTCGGCCGAGCGGGCGAAGGCCAGCAGTGCGCCGGAAGAGCTCAGACCCGTGCGGTCGAGGGAGAGCTGGGGCATGGGGAGCGCGATGTCGTCGGCACCCTTGAGGCCGCCGGTGAGTCGGGCCAGCTCGTCACGCTTGGCCGTCAGCTCGGCCTGCTGGGCCTCGATCTCGCGGCGACGCCGCTCAAGCAGCTCACGCTGGGGCCGTAGCTCGGCGAGCTGTGCGTCCAGCGCCTCCACACGCGTGCCCGCGTACCGGATGTCGGGGTGCCCGAACTCGTGGAGGGCGACCCGCTCGAAGACGATCAACCCGTCCCCCGACTCGGTGACCGCGGCGGTGTCGTACTGGACGACGCGGTCACCGAGCCGGTCGGGAGCGCAGACCGCCTTCTCGCTGTGCTTGTTGACGAGGGTGCTGTAGCCGTCGCTCCGCTCGTCGATGTGGAAGTGCGTGTTCCAGGCGGTCGTCTTCCGCGGCCACACGATCAGGGGCGCCTCGTTGTCCTGGCGATCACCGGCGACGTTCATGTCCTTGCCGGTGTGGGGGTTGTGCAGGTGGTAGGGAGTGCGGCCGCTCCAGCTGGCGCCCGGCGGGATCAGGACCGCCCACAGTGCCGACTTCGCGTCCTTGTCGGAGGTCCTGATCAGCGGCGGTTCGCTGCCCGCGCCGTCGTCCTTCACGGCGAGGTACTGCGGCTTGCCGTCCCGGGCGTTCTTGAAGCGGAGCCGGCACGTCCAGCCGGCGACGTCCTGCCACCTGGTGTAATACGCCTCACGCAGCCGCTCCAGCTCCGGCACGTCCGCGGTCCGCCGGGCGAGGTCCGCGACCTCGGTCTCCTTGACCGCGATGTCCCGGACCAACGCGCGGATCCGGGCGTCGAGCTCGCTGATCGTCTCGACGTCGGAGCTGCCCTCCGGCGCGGCGAGCACCGGCAGCGCCAACTCGTCCGGGACCTGCGCCAGGCGCCCGTCCTGCCCGACACCGAAGTCGACGGTGGCCACGTACGCCTCTTCGGCCGCCGCGCCGGTCTTCGGGTCGGGGCCGGACGTGGCGCACGACAGCAGCACGCGGGCCTGACGCTTGGCGGGCTTCGGCTCCCGGCCGTAACCGACGGCGGTGTCCTCCTGCTGGTGGTACAGCACGGCGGACAGGCCGGAGACGACGCGACGACCGGCGATGGCGAAGCTGTCACGGCGCACGCCCGGGTGGTCGCCGATGGGCGCCTCGGACGTCACCCACTGCGGGCCGCCGAGGAGTTCGCCATGGCGTGCGTGGTCGGTCTGGTCGTGCAGACGGGTGCCGGAGCCCTCGTCGAAGCGGTAGTAGGCGACGAGGCCCGGGTCGTTGCCCATGAGACGGACGCCCTTGTCGCGCCCCAGCTCGTCGGCGGTGCGCGCACGGTCCCACACGCGGACCTCGTCGAGCTCGGCGCGGGCACCCTGGGCGAGGGCACGGCCCAGCAGCAGAGGGCCGGCGCCGGAGTAGCCGCTGCCCGTGGTGCGGCTTCCCGCCACCTCACCGTCACGGTAGATCGTCTGCCGGCGGGTGGTGTGCTCGTAGACACAGGCCCAGTGGTGCCAGGCGGTGTCCGTGGTCGGCACGTCGGTGTTGAGGTCGTCGGCGTAGAAGGCGAAGGTGAAACGGTCATCCTGCCGGAAACCGATGTGCAGCGACCTCAGGGGACTCCCGGACTCGTCGCCGTGGCCGACGAGGAACTCCTGCCGGCCGTGCGCCGTGCGCCGCGCCCACAACTCCACCGTGAAATCACGCCCCGCCAGCTGCGGGCCGTCGGCGACCCGCACATGCGCCTCGCCCTCACCGAACGCCAGCGCCGTCTCGGCATGGCTCTCCGTGCTGACGACGGGAACCAGCGGCTGCCCCGTGAACGGACAGATGCCGGGGCCGGACTCGTAGACGGCGTCGCGGTGGGCCGGGTCGGGACTGGTCCAGGCCTGCGTGCCCTGCAGGTTGAGCAGACCGTCGCGACCCTGCTCGACATTGAAGGAATCGACGCGGCCCGTCGCATCGTTGTGTGCGAAGACCTGCCAGCGCTGCCTGCCGTGGACAGCGGTCGGTACGAGCAGCGCGGCGAAGCGCCCACCGGACAGATTGCGGACGAACGACAGTTCCTGCGTCGGCTCGTGGAAGGGACGCCCCTCCATGTCACTCGTCCCCAGGCTGTCCTTGGCCGAGTCCGGACGGGTCTTGTGCCGGCTACGCCGGTAGCGGGCCTCCAGCACGGGCTTGAGCTCGCCGCCGACGAGCAGGAACCGGTCGCACAGCAGCGTGTCCCGCACCAGCGGGACCTTGGCCCCCGCGGCGTCGGTGACGTAACCGGTGTGCTCCGGATCGCCCGAGGAGCCACCGCCGGCCAGTTTGTGCACGGCATCGGGGTGATCCGCCCCGACCGACTGCCGCAGCACGACGATGTGCGTGCCGTCCGACAGGGCGTGGAAGGGCGCGAGAGCCGTCAGCCGGGCCGTCGTGGACAGGAAGGGATCGACCTCGTCCGCGTCCAGCCGCTCCCCGGGCGCGGCCTCCACCCGGCCGCCGTTCTTGACCACCGGTAACGCGGCCGTCCCGGCCACCGCGAATCCGGCGTCCGCGATCTCGGAGGGTAAGCGCAGCGGGACCGGATTCTCTGACCAGTAGGCGGCATCCAGCTCACCCTTGGCCTCGTCGTGCCGGGACAGGTCCAGCACGCTGTAGACGATCCGCCGCTGGTCGTCCATGGCCAGGGCCACGGTGGTGCCCTGGTGCCTGACGGTGGTGGTGTGGAGGTAGGTGCGGTCGCTGTAGACCTTGAGAAGGTGTTGGTCGCCGGACAAGGAGTCTCCTTGGAAAAGGCCTCGGTGCCGGCGGAGGTTCTGCCGGCACCGAGGCGCACAACGATCGGGAAGTCGCTGGGCAAGCCGATGACCTATGGTGGTGAAGTGACGGGGCATCAGCGATCACACGATTGACCAGGCTTGAGAAGGCGTCAAGAACGGCTTCTCGCCACGCGGCGCGGAGCAGGGCGCGGTGCAGGGCGTCGCGTCGGGGTATTCCACTCTGAAGGGGCGTGCTGCCCTTTCCTGGCGTCCCGCCAAGGCCCGCCGGGATCTTCAAGCGGCTGGACGAGCTCTGCCGGCCGGGGCGGCGGTTCGGTCGGAGCACTCCCCTCTCGCCGGCGGCCGCCCGCGACGTCGGCTCCCCGCACGACAGCTACGTCACCACGGGTGCGTAGTCGGGGGCGGGTAATCGGCCGTGGTCGAGGTCGCCAAGAGGGAAGAGCGGGGTCGAGGGTGAGCAGGGCGGCGGCGAGCTGGGCGGTGTCGTGGCAGACCGACATGCCGATCGAGCCGCCTTCGGACAGGGGCTTGAGGATCAGCGGGAAGGTGATCGTGCCGGTGATCGCCTTCGTGATCACGTCGCCGTCCCGGGGCGGGAGGGTGACGGTGGGCAGGACCGCCACGCTGGCGGCGGCCGCGATGGTCTTGGCGAGGGCCTTGTGCATGCCGATGGCGGCGGCTGCCACACCTGAGCCGGTGTAGGGGATGTTCAGGCACTCCAGTAGCCCCTGGAGCTTGCCGTCCCCGGCGTACTGCCCGGCATGCGCGAGGAACGCCACGTGGGCGCGGCGAACGCCGTCGGTGAAGTCCTTGTCGACGGGGTCGAGGAACAGCGTGGTGTAGCCCTGCCGGTCGAGGGACTCCAAGGCCGCGCGGCCGGACATCAGCGACCGCTCCCGCTCGGTGGACCTGCCGCCGGAGACGACGGCGATGAGGCCGGACGCGAAGGGCTGCATCGTCATACGTGGTACTCCTGTTCTGGGATGGATTGTGCTGGTTTCGCACGTATCGGCCTGCGGAGGCGTTACGGTCGAAGGACTGAGCCGGGCGGCGCTCTGCCGTGCCGGGCAAGTCCTGGTGATTCGGAGTGGGTTACGTGATCCCCCTTTCGCTTGAAGCCGTCGCGGCCGCCCTCGGCGGCCGTCTGTGTGACGTGCCGGACCCGGCTGTGTTGGTGACCGCGCCGGCGGCCGTCGACTCGCGCGCGGTCGAGCCGGGTGGCCTCTTCGCCGCGCTGGCCGGTGAGCACGCCGACGGGCACGCCTTCGCAGCTGACGCGGTGAAGGCAGGGGCGGTGGCGGTCTCCTCGCCGCCCGCCCTGTCGGTGTTCCGGCCGTGGTCGTCGACGACGTGCTGGACGCGCTCGCCGCGCTGGCCCGCACCCTGCTGGCCGGGGTGCCGGAGGCGATGGTGATCGGGCTGACCGGCTCGGCGGGCAAGACCAGCACGAAGGACCTGATCGCGCAGGTGCTCCCCGAGCTCGGGCCGACGATCGCCACGGTGAAGTCGTTCAACGGCGAGATCGGGATGCCGCTGGCCGTCACCCACCTGGACCGGGACGTGAAGTACATCGTGCTGGAGATGGGCGCCCGCGGGATCGGCCACATCTCCCACCTGACGCGCATCGCCCCGCCGACGGTCGGCCTGGTGTTGAACGTGGGGATGGCACACGTCGGCGAGTTCGGCGGCCGGGAGCAGATCGCGCTGGCCAAGGGCGAGCTCGTCGAAGCCCTCCCCGCCAAGGGGTTGGCCATCCTCAACGCCGACGATCCGCTGGTGGCCGCCATGGCACCCCGGACGCGTGCCCAGGTCCTGACGTTCGGCACCGGGCAGGACGCCGACGTACGGGCGGTGGACGTGAGGCTCGACTCGGCGGGCCGGGCCTCGTTCACGCTCGTCGCAGCCGGCCGGGACGCGCGGGTCAGCCTGACCCTTCACGGTGCGCACCACGTGTCCAACGCGCTGGCTGCAGCGGCCGTCACGATCGGGCTGGGTGCCGACGTGGAGAAGACGGCCGACGCGCTCTCCCGCGCGGTGCTGGTGGCGTCCGGACGGATGGAGGTTACCGACCGGCTCGACGAGGTACGGGTCATCAACGACGCGTTCAACGCGAACCCCGATTCGATGCAGGCAGCGCTCACTGCCCTGGAGGCCATGAGCAGCGGGCGGCGGACCATCGCGGTCCTTGGAGAGATGAAGGAGCTCGGCGCCGACGGTGGCGACGGGCACCGGCAGGTCGGTCGCCTCGTCGCCGCTTCCGGCGTGAACGTGCTGATCGCCGTCGGCGGCGACGAGGCGCAGGCGATGGCCGCCGCCGCCCAGGAGAACAACCCGTGCCTGGAGGTGGTCAGCGCCCGCGACCGGGACCACGCCCTCACCGTGGCCCAGGACCTGATCGAGCCCGGCGACATCGTCTTGGTGAAGGGCTCCCACAGCGTCGGGCTGGAGCACACCGCCGAACGGCTGGCCCAGCCCGACACCGTGGGCAGCGACCGCTAGACAGCAGTCAGCGGCCGGGCCGAGGGCCAGCGTTCCGGTCCAGCAGCAGGAGCTTCTGCTACTGGCCGGGCAGGCCTGCGCCCTGCTGTCGACTTCCGCGTTCGACCCCGGGGCCCTGGACGACGCCGCCCGCCTCGCCCGTAGCGCGGCCCCGTACGCGGAGACCGCCCGCTTCAACCCGTTGCGCGCGTACGCGGCCGGATCGCTGGCCATCTGTGCCTACTTCACCGGCCGACCCTTGGAGGGCGTCCGGCACGCGCGAGTTGCGCTGGCCTTCGGCGGGCTTGAGGACGTCGGCCGGCGCAGGCTGCTCGCGATCGCGGCCCGCGCCTACGGACACCTTGGCGACAGCGACCAAGCCGGGCGCGCGATGGCCGCGGCCGCCGAAACCGACACCGGCACCCGGGACGACCTCCACGACGGGGTGGGCGGCGAGTTCGCCTTCGACGAGGAGCGGCTGGCGATGTCCACCGGCACCACAGCGTTGCTGACCGGCGACGGCGAGCAGGCCGAGACCATGGGCCCGCAGGGCTCTGGGGCTGGTGGCCGCGCGCCCGGCGGCCCGGCAGTCGGTGACCGTGCGGGCGAAGGCGAGCGCCGATCTCGCTGCCGTACTGCTGGCCCGGCAGACAGGCCCGTGAGACTGCCCCATCCGAACCGGCGTGAGACGCCTTGTGAAGCCGCAGGTCCCAGCCTCGCTGCAGGACGCGAGCTATGAGAGGCCGCGGCCTTCACTGACTGCGCGTCGATGATCCCCGCCGTGGGCTCGGCCTCGCGGCCCTCGCGCTCACGGACCGTCCCGCGCAGCCGGTCGTGGAACTCGGCGATCAGCCCGTGCTCGCGCCAGCGGCGGAAGAAGGCGTAGACCCGGCCCCAATCGGGGAAGTCCGCGGGCATCGCCCGCCACGAGATCCCGCCCGCGACCAGGTAGCGGATCGCGTCCAACAACCAATGCCACGAAGTTAAGAGTTCGGCGGCGGTGTCAAGGGTGGGCGAGATGCAGGAGGGGCCTCTGCTATCCAGGGGTTCGACCAAGATCTTCCT
>NZ_JBIVXV010000032.1:0-81826 GCF_044769385.1 Streptomyces sp. NPDC090445
ATCAGGACCCGGCCCGAACCCTTGCCCGTCACCTTGACCAGCGGCGTCCTGCCCCGCCGCGACCAGGTCCGGCCCTTGCCGGGCTTCAGGTCCTGGTTCTGCCAAGATTTTCGTGATGCGGTGACAGAGCGTCATGCTGATCAGCTGACGTGCTCTGCCAGTGCTCCGCTGCGCTGGTGACGCGCCGGTGAAGGCAGCAGGACGCTGCGATCGTGTGAGGAGACTCTGCGGTTGCTACTTCCGTATCTCGCCCCAGTGTTGGTGGAGCAGGTGCGGGTCGAGGACGGGAAGGTTCTGGTCGTCGCCCGAACCCGGGATGGCACGACCGTGCCCTGCCCCGACTGTGGTGTGCCGGCCCGGCGGGTGCACAGTCGCTACCGGCGCCAGCTGTCCGACGCGGCCCTCGGTAGCCGCTCAGTCGCCGTCAAATTGTGTGTCCGGCGAATGTTCTGCGAAAACGCTCACTGCACTCGTCGAACGTTCGCCGAGCAGGTAGCAGGGCTGACCGTGAGGTACGGCCGCCGCACAGTGGCCCTTGCCGAGATCGTGCAGGCGATCGCGTTGGCCCTGGCCGGGCGGGCCGGCGCCCGACTGGCGGCCGTCCTGAAGATCCTGATCAGCAGGACCACCCTGCTCAATGTGGTGATGGCGACACCCGACCCGGTCCCGACCGTGCCCCGGGTGCTGGGCGTCGACGACTTCGCGACCCGCCGGGGCCGACGGTACGGCACCGTGCTCGTCGATCTGGACTCCCACCGCGTCCTGGACATGCTTCCCGGGCGGGAGAAAGCACCCCTGGCCGCCTGGCTGTCCGCCCACCCGGGCATCGAGGTGATCTGCCGGGATCGAGCAGGTGCCTACGCCGAAGCCGCGAGGGCCGGAGCACCACAGGCACAGCAGGTCGCCGACGCGTGGCACTTGTGGGACAACTTGGCCCACGCAGTGGAACGCACCGTCATCGCCCACCGATCCTGCCTCACACCACCGCCACCGCAACACCCCGAGCCCGGACCGGCGATCGCCCCCGATCCTGCCCTCAACCCGGACACCGGAGCTGAGAAATGGCTGGTCACACGCACCCGCGAACGGCACCGTGCCGTCCAGGACCTGCTCGCTCAGGGATGGACCATCAGCGCGATCGGACGCGAACTGGGGCTGGCCCGCCACACCGCCCGCCGTTACGCGAACTGCGACAACCCCGAGGCACTCGCCGACCGTGCCATCCGCACCACTCGGCTGGACGCCTACCGGCCCTACCTGATCAGCCGCTGGAACCAGGGCTGCACCAATGCTGCCACGCTCTTCCGCGAGATCCAGGCACAGGGCTATCCAGGACGCACACCCCAGGCCGTCCGCCGCTTTCTACTCCCACTGCGCGACAGCGCGAAGTCAGCCCCAGAGCCACCTCCGAAACCGCAGGACCTCACCAGCTGGATCACCCGCCACCCGGGACATCTGCGAGCAGAGGAGGACCGCCTCCTCGACGATGTCCTCTCCCGCTGCCCCGAACTGGCGGCCCTGCGCGACCACGTCCACGGCTTCGCCCGCATGATCTGCGACCGCACCGGCACCGATCTCCCCGCCTGGATCTCCGCGGTTCGCGCCGACGACCTGCCCCACCTGCACGCCTTCGTCAACGGACTCGAACGCGACTCGGACGCCGTCACCGCCGGCCTCACCCTGCCATGGAGCAACGGTCCGGTCGAGGGACACGTCAACCGGATCAAGATGCTGTCGAGTAGCCGGGGGCATCACAGCCCCCGGCTCTCACGGAACCGTACGTAACAATCTCTCGTTATACGGCTCTTGTTGCCCTGGTCACCAGACGACGGGGACGCTCGGTACCCAGGCCCAGTGAGCGAAGAACCGAGGCCGCCTTTCGACGGTTCTGTTCCACGCGTCCTGCGCCTTCTTGCGCCCTCGCAGCCGTTTGTACTTCTTGCGGATCCAGCGCATCAGGTAGGCATTGATGCGCCCCAGAAGGGGATAAAGCGCCGATCGGTAGAAGGCGCCGTAATACTGCATCCACCCTCGCACGACTGGATTGACCAACCGGGCGAGGTCCGTTTCAGAGACCTCGGTGTGCCGGTGCAGTCGCCAAGACCTCACCCGCGAACCGAGTTTCTTCAGGGCGTCGTTACTGATCCCCGGATTGAAGCCGGTGAACATCCTCCCCGACTTCAAGCGCACCTGACGGGCCCGGAAAGTGAACCCCAGGAACGTGAACACGGTGTGCTCATAGGAGCCGCGCCGGTTACTGTCCCTGCAGTACACAATCCTGGTCTTGTCCGGGTGCAACTCCAGTCCGACCTCACGCATCCGCATCTGGAGAGCCCCGAGCACATGATCTGCCTGGGCCTCGCTGACGCAGTGCACCACCGCGTCGTCCACATAGCGTTCAAAGGCGACGCCGGGGAACTCCCGGGCCATCCACGTGTCGAACGCATAGTGCAGAAAGAGATTCGCGAGCACGGGTGAGACCGAGGATCCCTGCGGGGTGCCCCGGTCTCGGACCTGCAACGAGCCGTCGGGCAGCATCAGCGGCGCTTTCAGCCACCGCTTGACATACAGCACCACCCACGGCAAATCGGTGTTCGCCTCGACTGCCTTGACGACCAGGTCCCACGGCACACTGTCGAAGAACTTCCGGATGTCCAGATCGATCACCCAGTCCGTCTTCCAACACCGCTGTCGGCAGGCCGTCACCGCGTCGAGCGCGGAACGCTTGGGGCGGTAGCCGTAGGAGTCGACGTGGAAGATCGGTTCGACCTTCGCTTCCAACTCCAGGGCCACAACCGTCTGCGCGATCCGATCGGCGACCGTAGGCACACCTAGAATTCTGGTGCCCCCGCCGTGCGCCTTCTCGATCTCCACCGCACGCACCGGTGGCGGGAAATACGACCCCGACGACATCCGATTCCAGATCTTGAACAGATTGTTCTTCAGATCAGACTCGAACTCCACGATCGTCTGCCCGTCCACACCGGGTGCGCCCTTATTCGCCTTGACCTTCTCCCACGCCTCCCAGACCGCCCGCTTCGAAATCTGAAACGGCTTGCCTGGCACTTTCAGCTTGTCCACGCGACTCCTCCCGGAGCACTTCCGGTTGATCGAACAAACCAGCCACGGACAACCCGGCCCCTTCGCTCCGCCCCCATTACAGAGGCATCACCACTACTACGAGCCGGTCCGCCGGCGCGCCCGGCGACGGTACTCAATCCCTTACGGGGTCACCGCTTGGGACACTTCCTCTCCCCTGCCCTCCGGGCTGGGTGTTTCCGGGCACGCCTTCTCCTGTTCCACACGGAAGCCGCAGATCAGGCTCACGTCGTCTACATGCCGGACACCGCCTGGCCAGTAAGCGGAACACCCGCCAGACCCGTCCCGGGATCCGTTTGACACCCCGGTTTTGATGTCGTCTGTATCTGTTTCGACACGTCAGCAACGATTCACTTGCGTTCGTCTTCCTGATCCCCACCTGACGCCTCACGGGCGCCTTTTCCTCATCGCTCACCACGACGGTCTTCAGCCAACGCAGCATGAGGCGGTTTGAAGCCTCCCCCCGCAGGGCGACTCCGAAGGGCCAAAACCTTCATCATCCGTGCAGCACCGCATCAAGAACTCGACCTACATCGACTCCCCTCAACGTTCAGGACACACCAAGCGCCAGATGTTCGGCCGCGCCGGCTTCGACCTCCTGCGAAAACGAGTCCTACTCGCTGACTGACTTCTCAGCCTCCGAGCGGAGATCGTGAATCGGGAACGTCGGGGGTGAAGGGTGCTCCTTGCATGCCTCCCCGTGCAGTTCTTCGGACCTCAGTGCCCAGGCGATGGCCTCGTGCGGACCGCAGAAAGAAGGATCAAGGTGGAAGGTGACCCGGGTCCTGAACGGCTTAGATACTGAAAACTCCTCCTGGGAGCCGGTCGGATCCATCCCGGCCAGCTCCTGGCGGTAGCCGTGGCCATCCAGCCAAACCTCGATGACCGTACGGACGCTGAGTGCGGCAGCTGCAGAGGGAGCCCAACGCTGCATGTCGAACATGTCGAGCAGGGAACCGAAGAATCCCGGAAGAAGCCGCTCACGCTCATCGGAGCTGGGGCGCTGATCGCTCTCCACAGTGAAGCTGAGATCAGATCCGATCTCGACACTGATCTGTCCATGCCTGCCATCGCGACGGTGCAGCGCATCCCAGGCCACCGCCCGAAGTACCTCGGTGGGCAGCTCGGGGCTGCCCTGCTCAACCAGAAAGTACATTTTGGGGCGGCGCCGCACGTGCTCCACGAAGTCGACCACCCGCAGCGGCTCGACTGTGAACCTCTCCACTCACCCTCCCCATCTCGGCACTTCTCAGTCAGCCACAGCCGATCATGGCACCCACCACCGTCAAGCTCCAGGCTCCTACTCGTCCGAACGTCGTGACGCACTGTCATCAATCACGGAAACTGAGCCAGAACCGAATCTCGTGAACATTCCGCCCTGGTCTCGTGGGCTTCCCGCCTCCCAAATCAGTGTCGAAGTGCTGTCCGATCTCGGGTTCTGGCCCACTTTCTGTGGTGCCGAGCCGCGTGGACCAACGCCCGCCTCAGCGCAGACCCACTGACCTGCCCATTTCCACTCTCGTTGTCCGCGATCCGTCGAGCGGCCGCGTCACACCACAGAAAGTGGGCCAGAACCCGAGAACGGGAGGCACCGCGGCCATGGACTGTCCAGATCGGGTCAGGGCGAGCACGGGGTGGTCGTGGCGGCCAGCCGTACTTCGGCGCCTGCCCGTACGTCAGGGGTCTCCATCGGGTCGTTGCGCAGCGCCGCGATCCGCTCCAGGGTTTGGGGGTGGTCCGGGGCGTGGACGACGCCCAGCAGTCGGGCCCGCTCCTCGCAGTCCCACAGGGACTCGGTGTGGGCGTAGTCCAGTCCGCCCGGGTCGATGGCGGCCAGGGCCTCCAGGTAGGCGGCCCGTTCGTAGGAATGCGGCGTGCGCAGCCAGAACCGGCGCAGGTCGGCCACCGCCCCGGCGGCCGCCGGCCCGAAGCGGGCCAGCCGCCTCGCCGTGGCGTCGGGGCCGCACCACGCGCGGGTCCGCCACTGGTCGGCGAGTTCGGCTAGGAGGACCGGGATCACCTCGGGGCCGAGGTGATCGGCGAGGACGTCCGAGCCGAGCCGGGCCAGCCACTCCCGCTCGTCGCTCACCCAGAGGCGCGCGGCCGGTATGGCCAAGGCGCCGAGGCGGTCGACGGCCCGCCTGAGCAGGGGAAGAGGACGGCGGCCGTCCGGGGTGACAAGCGAGGGCACGAGCGGGATCAGCCCCTCCACCGGATCCCGGCGGGACAGCTCGCGCAGGGCCTCGACCTTGCTGTCGGCCCCGGGTCGGGCCCCGGCCAGCAGGTCGAGTAGCTCGCTGACCGCAAGGCCGGTCAGATCGTGAGCGGTCGAGCCCGGGTCGGGCCGCTGGACCTCGATCCCGAACCGGGTCCACGGCTCGGTGAACCACGGTGGCTCAGGCTCCCCGCCGATCCGGGCCCGCGCGACCTCACCCAGGTCCTCCCACCAATCCAGGGGCCAGAGGCCGGAGACCGACTCCAGCACGGAGACCCAGTGCGCGCCCTCCCGGATGTGGGAGCGCAGGGCCTCGCGGGCCTCGTCGCAATCATCGAGGGCGAGCAGTTCCAGCACCTCAGCAGCCCGCCGACACTGCCCCTCGTCCCCGGCCAACAGTTCCACGACCGGCGCCGGCGACAGACCCAGGTCCCGGACCAGCCCGGCGAGGTAGCGAGCGCGGTCGTCGAAGCCGTCCCACCGCCAGTCCCGCCGGATCCCGTCGTAGACGAAGGGCGCGGCCGCCAGGGGACCCTCCAGCGCGCGTACAGCACCCAGGCCGCGCCCTCGTTGCAGTAGGCCCTCGACCGAGTCGAAGCGGGCGTAGGGCATTACATCTTCATCGCTCATCACATGGCACCCTGCCCGACCGGGGACGCAGCCGCCACGCGGTATCGGCCCGGCCCCGTCGGGAGCAGGCCGTCTCTACGGATCAGCCCCGGCCGACCGTGATCGGCAAGACGCTTCCCTGCATGAACGACCGGGAAGAGAGATGTGCCGCAGTCAGGCCCAACCGGAAGGCCGTGTGCTGTCGAAACGTTCCCATGTACAAAGCCAGTTTCCGGCAAACAGGAGGTTCCTGCCGGGCCAGGACACGAGGCTGCGCCATGCACAGCGGGCCTCGTCGTGAATGCGCCGGGGATCCCTACGGGGCAGGTGTGTAGCTGATGGCCTCGTCGCCGCAGCGAGCGGCAAGACGGTTCAGCGCCTCGACTTCTCCCGTATCGACGGTCAGTTCCCAGCGGAGCTTGGTTGCGATCCACTCCTTGCCGTAGCGGCAGTGTGGGACGTGTCAGTGATCTTGTGTAAGTCGCCTGGTGTCATTGGATGCTGAGCCGGTCCTCGAAGAAGAGTGAGAACTGGTTAAGCGCCTCTTTCCAGTGTGCGGCGACGTGGTTCGCGTCGCGCGCTTTCGGGTTGATCTGCTCGCGGACCGCGAGGTAGAGGACCTTCAACGCGGCCTGTTCCGAGGGGAAGTGGCCACGATTGCGGGTGGCCTTGCGGAGGCGGGCGTTCATCGATTCGACCATGTTCGTGGAGTAGACCACCGTCCTTATGGCCGGCGGGAACGCCAGGTAGGGCGTGAACTCCGGCCAGGCCGACCGCCAGGTCCGGACCACGGCTGGGTAGCGTTTGCCCAGTTCAGAGGCCTCGAACACGTCGAGGGCCTGTTCGGCGGCCTGCTCGGTCGGGGCCGTGTAGATGGCCTTTAGGGCCGGCACCAGCTTCGGGTGATCGCGCACTGACGACAGGGAGGTGGCGGACGGCGTTTTCGGCGTCGTGGAGTTCGTCGGGGGTGGGGAGGGTAGTGCCGAAGGTGTGCCGTTCGTCGGTGGCGGGGAGAGCGCGCCAGGTGAGGACGGGGGAGAGTGTGGCGCTGGCGCGTGCGAGGAACCAGGCCAGAGGGCCGTGGGTGCGGGCGAGGGTGACGGCGAGGACGGCGAGGCCCTCGCGCAGGTACTCCAAGCGTTTGATGGTCGGCAGTGTCTCCTGCTCGGCGGCCGGGTGAACGGTTTCCGCAAGGCCGACGGCGGCTTTGTAGGCGAGTGCCACATCCTCGGGGGTCGGCTTCCACAGCCCGTCTCGGAATTGTGTTTGGGCTTCCTGAGCGAGATCGGCGATCTGCGCGCGCATGCCTGTGCCGTCCTGCTGCCAGGCAGGGGGATGCGTGTGATGCGGGATGCCCGGCCGCTTCCCTGCTGAGGGTGGCCTTTCTGCCTGTGGATCGGACATGGCCGCTCCCTTGTGAGCGATCACGAAATTCGGCTCTGTCGGGGATCTTGTGATGCCGCAGGAGCTGGAACATAGGGACCACCCACCGCTGAACCGGCCGGGCAGGTCCTTCTGTACCGTGGCGATCTCTTGCCTTGGTGCCATGGGAGGGACCAACACGATGGGACGGGTCGAGTTGACGCACGAGGATGTCCACGCCGGTGAGCACGGTACCCGCGCGCGATGCTTGCCCGAGCCGTGGATGTGCGATGTCTTCCATCTCGACGGCAGCCTGAGGGACATCCGGGTCCTCGACACGACCCGCGCCGAATGGATCGCGGTCCTCGAACGCCTGCGTGTTGTAGCCGACGAGACCGAGGTGGAGCACCCCTACCCCCGGCTAGATCCCGTGCGTCCGGACTTCGCCGATCTCTTCCGCGTCTGGGCAGACGAGCCGGAGGGCCAGGGGACGAGTTTCGCCTTCCGGGCCCGCTTTGGTGCCGTTTGGTTCTTTGCCCTGCCCTATGACGAGGAGGAGATCGAGTTCTCGGTCTGGCCCGAGGACGTGGTTGACGGGGCCGGGGTGGCCGCAGTGCTGCGGTTCCTGGGCGAGGTAGCGACGGCCAGTCAACTACGGGCCCTGCTGACAGCCGAGGTCGTCCGGTATGACCCGGGGCTACCGACGCTGATCTCCCACGACCCTGTAACCGGCCTCACTTCCCACATCTAGGGGTGTGGCGGATGTTGCGCGTCATTCGGCTCTGTCGGGAATCGTGCGATGCCGCACAGTCATGGGGCGAGGAGTCGCTGGCTGCGCCGGGTCGGTCCGTCATCTGTCGCCAGCCGTCCGGGCCTGGGGGCCTGCGGAACCACCTGCGGGGCGTGTTGTCAGTCGTGAGAGGCCATGGCGACCAGTCGCGGGTAGGCAAGCTGGTCGGTCCGCCGGGCTGTGAGGTGGACACGAGCCTCGGGCAGGAGGCCCTTCAAGGCGGCGTACCCGGCCGTGCAGGCCGTCTCCTGCCCGCGGGCGGCGGGAGGCACCCACAAGATGATCACCTGCTCGCTTCTGCGTGCTCCGTCCCGGACGGCGAAGGCCAACTCGTGGACGACCAGCCGCGCCTCATCGGCGGGCAGCGCGGCCGCGCCCTGGTCATTGGCGTACGCCTCGCGCCTCGCCGCCGTCCACGAGGCCGCCCCAGCTGGCGGGGAGCGTCATTCCAAGGGTGCTGTATTCCGAGGGCTGGTCTACCGGTACCAGTCTCCGGTCGCCTGCAGGGCCCGTTCGATGTACTGGTCCAGGCTGTAGGAGACCAGGTATCGGCTGTCAGTCTCGTGGTCCCAGACGAAGACTTCATCGCGTTGTGGAGTTCGAACGAAGGCGAACTGGTCGCCTCCCCCGTTGTCGCCGAAGAACATCAGCGGTTCGAATGGCATGTACAGCTCGGTGAAGTCCCGAGCACTGCGGAACTCCGCGTTATCCTTCGCGATCCGCTCGGCGCTCCAGACGACGTCGAGACCGTAGCGTCCTCGCACGCCGTTGCACTCTCGCAACAGACCGGCCAGCTGCGGGGGCAGCGGCTGTCCGAGTGTGCTCTCGACCGCTGCCAACGCTTCTTCTCCGGCCGGAGCATCGAGCTCAGCACCCGCCATCGCCTGAAGGATCTGTTCACGCCACATCGAAGAAGCCTCTCAGACGCCAGGATGCAGGATCGCCCCAGGTCGACCCGGGCGATCCGGCTTCAGCGCCTGGTGCTGTCTGCCTGTTCGGTCCAGCCCCTGGTCGCTGGCCGCGGTGCGTGCTTCAAGGTATGCGGTCCAGTCGGTGGCGGCGCGGCGGCGCCACCGGACGGCCGTGATCGGGTGGAGGCCGAGCATCGGGCCGAGGACCGCGGGCGGGAGGTCGCACGCGAGGGCCACCAGGCTGTGGTTCGGGCGGGCCGGTTGGGGATGTGCTGGGCGGCCAGGCGTCGGCTGAGGGCGGCGGGCGGAGATATGGGCGCCGGGCAGGTCGCTGGGGAACAACCAGCCAGCGCTGGTGTTCGCGGCCCAGCCCTGGGGAGCGGGCCGGTCGGCGAGGGTGGTGAGGATGTCGGCCAGGGTGGTGGGTAGCGGGATCGGGGTCCGGCCCAGGGTGAGGTACACCGTCCCGTCGTGGGTGGTCAGGGCGGCGGTGGGCAGGGAGGCGATCCGGGTGAGGTGCTGGCCGAACAGCAGGAGGATCGCGCCGGCGGCCCGGACGTCGAGATCGAGGCGGATGTCGGTCAGGCACTGCTGGAGGAGGTCCCAGCGGGAGTCCTCGTCCAGGCCGTCCGGGTCGGCCTTCAGGCGGTGCGGCACGAGGAGGTCGCCGGCGTGGTGGCCGCGGTGGGCCCAGACGACGAAGTCGCGGACTTCGTAGCGGGTGCCGGGCTTGGCCGCGAGCCAGGCGTCGAGGTGGCCTTGGTCGAGGGTGGCGATGGTCAGGCCGTGGCCGGCGGTCACGGTGAGGAGCTCGGCGGCGAGGTTGATGCGGGTGTAGGCCCAGCGGATCCGGTGCTTGACCCCATCAGCCCGGGCAGCTTGGTGGCGCTTAGAGGTCCTAACAAAGGCGTTGGACGTGGCGGTGGGTGATGAGGCAGGTGGCGAGGCCGAGGAAGGCTTCGTGGATGTCGTCGCGTCTTTCCCAGCGGATCCGGAGGCGGCGGAAGCCGTGGAGCCAGGCGATGGTCCGCTCGACTACCCAGCGGTGGACGCCGAGTCCCGAGCCGTGTGGAACGCCACGGCGGGCGATCATCGGCTTGATGCCCATTGCCCAGACCAGACGGCGGTACTTGTTGTGGTCGTAGCCCCGGTCCGCGAACAGGACGTCGGGCCGCCGGCGTGGCCGTCCGACCAGACCGGCGACCGGCGGGATCCTCTTCAGCAGGGGTATCAGCTGGGTGACGTCGTTGCGGTTCCCGCCGGTCAGCGAGACGGCGAGTGGGATGCCCTGGCCGTCGACGACAAGGTGGTGCTTGCTGCCCGGTCGCGCGCGGTCGACCGGGCTGGGCCCGCTTTTGGGCCCCGCCGAGCGGCCCTGACGTGGGAGGAGTCGATCACCGCCCGCGACCAGTCCAGTTTCTTCGCGACCCGCAGCTTCTTCAGCAGCACCAGGTGCAGCCGGTCCCAGACACCGGCCTCGTTCCAGGCGGCCAGACGCCGCCAGCAGGTCATGCCCGAACCGAAGCCCAGCTCCTGCGGCAGGTACTCCCACTGGATGCCTGTGTGCAAGACGAACAGGATCCCGCACAAGGCCTGCCGGTCCGGCACCCGCGGACGCCCCTCCACCTGCTTCGGCGCCGGCTCAGGCAACAACGGCTCGATCAACGACCACAGTTCATCCGACACGATCCACGGCCGCGACTGACGCTTCCCCACGGCCAGACCAACGAGCACCCGAGCCGAAAGTCACATGATCAACAACTTCTGTTAGGACCTCTTAGCGCGGGGCAGCAGGGACCCAGCGGACGTAGGCGCGAAGCATGGCACCGTGTTCGGGGTGCCGGGCGACGGTCCGTTCCAAGTGCCGGACGATCCGCACCGCGAGTTCGTCTCGGGGCTCCAGCACCTGGTAGGCGGTCAGCAGACCGCGCAGGTACTCTCCGGTCATCGCCTTGGCTCGGCCGTCGATCGTGGCGTCGAGGTCGTCGTGGGAGAGCGGGCGGCCGGTGTTCATGAGGTCGCGCAGGAGGCGGGCGGAACGGGAGCCGCGCAGCCAGTTCAGGACCGTTCCCGCATCCGGGGCCTGGGCCAGCGTCGCCGCGAGTGCTGGGGTGGTGCTGGAGACATCAACTTCATTAGATCGCATGTTCGAATTTGTGTGCCACCGGTGGGCGGTCGGCGACTCTGGAAGAGGGGATCGGCGAAGGGAGCCCTCGTGGTGTTGCGGCCGCCGGTGGAGCCGATGCTGGCGCAGGCCGCGGAGGCCGTACCCGCCCCGGCCGCGCTGCGCGCGGGGGTCGCGTATGAGCAGAAGTTCGACGGGCACCGGGCCCTGGTGTTCACCCCGATCACACCGGGCGGGCAGGCCCTGGTGCAGACCCGCCGTGGCTCTCTCATCCACGACCGTTTCCCGGATCTGGTGGCCGCCGCCGAGCAGCAGCTGCCCGGCGGCCTGGTCCTGGACGGCGAGCTGCTCGTCTGGGATCCGGAGGCCGGCGCGCTGTCCTTCGAAGGGCTGCAGCGCCGAGCCGCCGCCCGTGGCCGCAGCGCTCCGGCTCTGGCCGCGCGGTGGCTGGCCTACTTCGTGGCCTTCGACATCTTGCAACAGGACGGCCAGGAGCTCCTGACCCTGCCGTATGCCGAGCGCCGCGCCCGCTTGGAGAACCTGTTCACCGACCACGCCCTGACCGCCCCCTGGACGCTGTGCCCGATGACCACGGACCTGGCCACGGCGCGGGAATGGCTTCAGTCCTGGACGGACATATCCGGCGTCGAAGGCATCTTGTGGACAGGGTTTGAAACAGTCCATTTGACCGCGGTCGAGCGTCGGGAAGAAGTGTGATCTGGCATTCGCTGAGGAGCGGGTGAGTCAGGGGTGCTCGGCTGGCGGTGTCGGTGCAGCGTGATACGAGAGGGGGGTTCCGACCGGCGGCGCAACAGGGGAGAAGCATGACGTCTGAGGAGCTGGTCTTCGATCACGAGGAGGTACGGGCTCACGGATTCGAGCTGTACGAGGGAACGCAGCTCGACGTGCGCGCGGTGATCTCGGGCATGCCGAAGGACGTCAAGGACGGGTTCCTCCTCGAAGAGGTGGCCTGGAGCCGCTTCGGGCATGCCTACGGCTCGGGACATGACGTGCCTGAGCGACTGACCCGCTTGCGCTCCCAGGACGCCGAGACGGCGGGGCTGGCCCTGGATCTACTGTGGGGCAGTGTTGTTCACCAGGGCACGGTCGGCTCGGTGGCCCCACTGATGGTGCCGTTCCTTCTGCGGATCGCTGCCGACCCCTCGGCGCATGGACGTGCAGGCGTACTCGGCCTGGCCGCCGCGGCGGCGCGAAATGAGCACTGGGGATACGGCACTCGCAGCACCTTCCTCAAGGTGGCTACCCAGGAACTGCGATCCGACTGCAGCGGCTACTTGATGAACTGGTCCATCGAAGCATCACGCAACGCCGTAACCGCCGATGTCGACCCGCTCCTTCCACTTCTCGACGATGCGGACTCCGACGTTCGTAGCTCCACTTGCTACACCCTGGCCACTGCCTCCGGCGAGGCAGGCCGCATCACAGACGCCCTCCGTGCTCGCCTGATCATTGAGAGGTCTCCCCGGGTTCGCGCAAGCCTTGTGCTGGCCGTTGCGGAGCTGGGCCGCGAGCACACTGTCGCCGGCACCGCCGTCTGGGCCTGTGCTCTCTGGGCTGATCCCACACAGCCCGCAGACGTCCGAGTGCCTGCCGCACTGGCCTGGCTCTGCCTCGTGGACGATCCCGTCCCGGACGATCTGCGGACAACGCTCGATGTTCTGGTCACGGACGGCCTGGCACAGGTCCTCGACGATGTGCCGTGGATTGCACATGTCGACGACAACGGACTTGACCGCACCCTCGATCAGATGCTGAACAACGCGCTACCGGGCGTCCAGTGCGATGACCCCTGGGCCTGACTCCGTCTGTGTCCGGCCGTCCCAACTCGTCAGCGAAGAGATCCTCGACCACCCGGGAGATGAGGCAGTGCGCCTGCGGCTCCAACCCGCTCTACACAGCCAGGCCTTTTGTCAGCAGCGCGGGCGGCGGGGCAGTGGGGTGACCGCACGGGCATCGTGGAGGGCGGTTTGCAGGCGGTCGTTGTCGATGGTGAGGCGTTGGATGGCGGCGATGGCGAGTTCGAGCTGTTCGGCGAGGTCGCGGTTGTCGCGCCGGAGCCGGGCATTGTCGGCTTTGACCTTGCCGTAGGCGTCTGCGGCCGCCGTGCCGCCCGCGGTGCCCGGGGTGTCGGACAGTTCGGTGCAGATGCCGGGGAAGTTGCGGCGGAAGGTGGTGTTGGCGAGGCCGAGGCGGGTGGCGAGGGCGAGCACGCTGGGGGACCTGCCGGTTTCGGCGGTGAGACGGTCGATCGCGTCGTGGACATCGGCGAGGCCGGGAAGCGGCCGACGGTGAGCGCTCACGTAGCGCCTCCGGTCGTGGTAAGGAAGCGGCGGATCGCATCCCGGCGCCGGGCCAGGGAGGCGTGAAGGGCGGGCGGCAGGTTCGGTCGGGCGCCGAGCTGTTCGTGGAGGCGGTCCGCCTCGGCGGCCCGGGCGGCGGCGTTGCCGGGGGTAAGGGCGACGTTGCGGCATTCCAGCGGCTGGCAGTCGAGTGGGGCCGGGCGCGGGCGCTCTTCGTGGGAGGCCCCGTGGGGGCGGCACAGGGCTTTGTCAAGGTTGAAGACGCAGGTGACGTATGTGCCGGGGTAGACCTCGGGGTCGTGACGGGCGAAGACCCGGTGCAGGCGGCGGATATCGGTGATGACGGAGCCTGCGAACCCGGTTCGCTGGTGGAAGTCGGCGAGGCGGGCGGTGGCCTCGGCGGCCGCGGGGCCCGACAGGTCGTGCTGATGGTCGGTGGCGAGGGCCAGGAGGTGCTCGCCGCGCTTGATCGCCTGTTCGGCTTCGACTTCGGCGCGGAAGCCGGAATCGCTTGTCCCGGCGTATCCCTCGAACATCTGGATGCCCAAGTGGCGGTACTGGATGGCTCCGGCGATTACTCCGCCGGGGCGGCGAGCGATGTACCAGGCCAGGGTGCGTCGAAACTGGCGGGTGGTCAGGTTCCACGGGGAGCCGTTGACGTCGGGGATGATGTCGTTGATGCCGTGACGGTGGCAGTAGGCGTTGATCCAGGTGATGACGTGGTTGATCAGTTCGTTGCTGGATCGCAGCGTCATCGCTCCAGGCTTGAGGCGGTGGCGGTGGGTCAGACAGCGGAAGAGCAGGTCGGTGCTTGGCGGCTGGAGCCGTTCCAGGACGGTGACGGCTCGCGCGGCTGGGGCGCCGATGATCCAGGTGGCGGGGGTGCCGCTCGGGTCGTGCTCGCCCTTGAAGGCGAGGCTGGTGATCGTCCAGCGGTAGGGGCGGCCGGAGCCGTCGAGCAGGGTACGGGTGCTGCCGGGACGCAGGTGCTTGATCTCGCTGTCGCGCATCCCGGACAGGTGAGCGATAAGGATGTAGCAGGCGCCCTGCAGAAGCCGGGCGAGAGCGAATGTCTCCAGGCGGGCCCTGCCTGCCGGCCACCGGACGGCTGGTAGCTGAGCCGGGGGATTGGGCTCGGTGGGGCCAGATCCCGGAGGGACGGGGAGTGGGCACACGCCCCTGTGCCAGGCCGGCGGCGTGATGAGCTCTGTTCGCGTCCAGGGCATTGAGGATGTCGGGGGCAAGGTCGTCGACGATGCGCAGGCACCATGCCAGCAGAGGCCCCATGACCTGCTCGGGGATCCGGTGGGTGGTGTTCTCCGCGCGGCCGCGGCGGGTGCTGTTGCCCCAGTGCTCGCACGCCAGAGGGTCGGTGGTCAGCCGGTCGCAGGTCAAGACGGTGCGGTACCGGTAGAGGAACCGCACGGAACTCTGGGCGACTTCGCGACTGGACTCTGCGGGCAGCACCGTACGCAGGTGCAGGGCGTAGGCGGCGACGTCGTCGACTCGAAGGTCAGCCAGCGTCGGCTGCCCGGGACGGGCTGCTACCCAGCCAGTGAAGCGGACCAGTTCGGTGAAGTGGCGCCGTACCGACATGACCTTCGGACGGGGCTCGTTCGGCGGCAGCTGCCCGGAGAGCATCGCCGCGAAGAGCTCCTTCAGAACGGGGACGAAGCCTGGCGCGACGCGCGTGAAGTCCAGGCGGGTGCGGGCCTGCTGCCGCTGAAGCAGCACGGGGGCAAGTGGCCAGACGTCGTCCGAGAATCGGGCGGTGTCCTCCAGCACGTACCCCTCGGCGAGGGGCCTGCCGGCCAGAACGAAATGGTCACCGCTCCGTGGCGCCGGTGTGCGTACGGCGTGAGTCAAGGCTGCTGCCATGGGTCTTCCACAAGGTCGAGGAGGGCATCGGGAACGGGTGCGAGGCGGGCCTGGCGGAGCTGCTCGGGGGTGAAGCGGGCCAGCACGTCGTGGCGGATCGCCACGAACGCGGTCCCGTACCGTCTCCACCAAGCATCCTCGCCCATCCGCTGCCGCCGCTGTTCCATCGCGTCCAGCAGGGCCAGGAGCCTGGGCAGGTGCTCGGGCGTGATGACGCAGTTCCCGCAGTGGAAGCAGTCCAGGAAGGAGGCCCTGCAACTGCGGCCCGTGGCAGGATGCCGCTCCACGTCCTCACATGCTGACCACGCGCCCTCGGACGCGCCGCCGGCTGTCTCGGCGATCTGAGGGCTGCCGGCGCGCGCGATGAGACGGCGATGGGCATCAAGGGCCGCCTCCTCGGCGTCCGTGAGGGCCTGCGCCATCACCTCGTGTGCCCACTCCACCGTCGCCGGGTCATCACACAGGTAGTTACGGAACAGCACCGGGACGGTGTTGGTCCGCGCAGCAGAGGGCAGATGACCTCCCATCTGCCGGGTCCGCCGCGCCTCCACACTGGTACGCAAGCGGTTGAAGCTCACCCCGAACCGCTTGCCCTCGTCGTTGACCAGGCCGTGCCGGTCGACCCAGGCGGTCATTTCGATGCCCGCGGTCATCGCGCCACGAAACGGGCTGCCGTGCGCATCATCGTGGCGGCCTCGGCAGTAGGACCAGAACCAGCGCGGGTCCTCGGCCAGGGCTCGGCTGGGCGCCATCAGGTCGTGCAGCAGCAGGTAGAGCCCGCCTGGGTTGCGCAGCTCCTGCCCCGCCTCGCCGATCTCCCACAGGACCGTCTCGTACCAGCGCCCGGCCCCGCGGCGGCGTTTGGTCAGTCGCACCTCGACCGCCTTGCCGTCCACGATGCGGTGCTCGGCCGGAAGCTCTTTGATCGTCTCGATGTTGCGGCCAGTCACGGCCGCCAGGAGCACCAGCATCCCTGGCAGATCCCGACGCATGGGGAACAACATCCGGGCAGCCCCCAAGGTCTTCCGCAGCCCTGAGCATCGGCCGCCGGTCGCGACGGTGCGCAAGAGAACCGTCTCCGGTCCACCGTCGGGGTCCGCGAGCAGGCGCCGTCCGTCCGCGAGCCGCTCCCGCAGTCCGGCCACGTCCGCACGGGCGGCGACCACCAGGCGCCGCAGCTCACCCTCCGAGTAGCCCGGCACGTGCTTCGGTGCAGCCGGGACGCGCACCAGCAGGACGTCGAGAACCTCCGATGAGACCTGTCGTCCGGGTGGTAGTAGCCGCAGCAGAACCCCGACCTGCTCGATACACCGCAGCGCGTATACCGGCTGCATGGTTGCGCCGATCGTGTCGGCGAAGTACCGCACGTGCTCTACCCGCAGGTCAGCGGGGCTCTGCGGTGGATTGGGCAGCGCCGCGAGGGTACGCAGGAATCGACGCAGTGGCACCCACATCGCGAGGGCGGACGAGCCGGTGCGTAGCCCGCCGCCCGGCCCGATCCGCGCGGCCACCGCCACGGCCAGGTCCCGGTGCCAGCCCGGCAGCTCACAGTCGGCGAAGTCAAAGGTGCGCCGTCGGCCGTCCTCCCCCTCGAACTCGACGCATACACTGCCCCGCGGCGAAAGACCGATCGCGGAACGGACCTCGTAGCACCCAGACGGCAGGACCGCCCGCACCCCAGGACGTGTCGTGCCGCGCCTGCTCACGAGGACCTCACCGTCTCGTCCACGATGTCCGTCGGCAGATCCCAGCCGTCGGGCACCAGCGCCATCCTGGTCTCCATTTCCAGCTCCGCCAGGGTGTGCAGGTAGATCATCGTGGTCACTACCGACCTGTGCCCCAAGCGGCGGCGCACCCAATCCAACGGGTCGCCGAAGATCCGCGTGTAGTGCTCCCTCTGTCGTGGGTGCTGCTCGGCCAGTGCCGCCAGGTGCCCGCGCTGCAACTGCTCCAGTGTCACCACTGCGAAGGTGTGCCTTGTGTCCGCAGAGGCCGTGTGCGGATGAGTGCGTGTTGTGATTGAGCTGGCGGGGTTCGAACTCCGCGTTTGCGACTCTGGCAGCGGAGCGTGTTGCATTGCGACGGCGGGTGCGTGACGCAGAACACACTCCCGGGTGACTTGGGTCTCGTCCATCGCGTGGCGCCAGCTGGGGCTACTGGTGTGTCACGGGGTTCCCGCGAAGACCACCGTCCGCGCATGGCCAGGCGCTGTTGTCCAAGGTGCCGAGGCCCGTCGACTGCAAGATGAAGAGCTCGTCGTGCAGAGCGAAGGCCACCCGCTCCTGGTCGAGCAGCATGATTTTGCTCATCACCGCACGCTTCTCATCTTCCAGGGCGAACAGCTCCCGCATTTGGAAGTCGGCGTCGACAGCGAGCAGGCGGCCGTCCCGCCAGAACACCGCGGTGCCCTCGTTGTCCAGGGCTGGGTAGGTCGTGTAGTAACCGGACAGCGCAGGCCCGCGGCGCACTGTGCCATCGGGCTCGAGGCCGACGAACCGCGAACGGGACGGCGTGGTGTTCTCGGACTCGGGGCCGCTGATGGCACCGTGTCGGTTGATCAGCAGCATCGCGTGCGTCGGCCACTCCTGCACGACGGTGCCAGAGGAGTCATACTGCGCTGTGCTGAACGCGCCGTAGCCCTGGGATCCGATCAGGAACTCGCCAGGTCCAACGATCGCCTTGTGGTGGCTGGGCCCGGGAGGGCTCGCGGCAATGAGCCGACCGGTAGTGGTGTCCAGGAAGAACGTGACGGCGATGCCGCTCCTGCCGTCGGCAAACGTCGCGGCGATGCGGTGGCCGGCGATCAGCAACGGCTCCCAGTGGTGTGCCTCTATGGTCTGCGGTGCCCACGGCTTCGAAGGTCGCGCTTCCCAGCTTGTCTCCGCGCTGATCTCGATGCAGCCCGGAAACGACAACTGGTCAAGCACGGCCGGTGTCGACCACCGCATCGAGCCGTCCTCGCCGTGCCGTGCGACCCGTGCATGGCGGCCAGCCGGAACGGGACGGTTCCGCTCGGCGGGCAACCAGGACGCGCAGATGCCGTCGGGCAGCACCACGAACGAACCGAGGCGCTCAAAGGGCTCGTGTTCGGGTGTGATCGAGCGCACGGTCGAGCCGGCGGCGTCCACTTCGGTCAGCACGGCACCCGTCGGCCCCCGATGTGCGACCCATACGGATCCGCTGGTACTGACGCGGGGCCGACCCGGGTGTCCGTCGAACTCGCGGCGCCACAAGACTTCTCCAGCCACGTCCACGGCGGTGAGCACGGTGGTGGACAGGTTCTTTCCGTCGTAGCTGGTGACGAAGATAGGTCCGCCGGTATCCGGTGCCGCCAGGCCCCAGACCTGGCCGGGCATCGGCATGCTCTGCGGTTCGGTCATGGTTCAGGCCCTTTCCTGTGGTGCCGAACTGGGGCCTCCGCTGGCCGCGTCTTCGGCAGCATGAGTGCACAGTTCGTCGATGAACCGGCCTGGCGGCGATGGCCTGTACTGGGCCTCGTTCCACTGGTGCCAGAGGCCGCCGGGCGCCAGGAACCGGACGGCGTGTTCGCTGCCGGTACGGCTGTCGATGTGGAGGAGCGCACTGATGGCCCAGTGCTGGTCGTACTGGCAGTCTGGCCGTCGGAGGTAGCGGTCCAGGTAGACCGTGAGGTGCTGGGCGTCCTCGTCGGTGCCGAAGCGTGCGAGGGCGAAGCAGTAGCCCTGACCGGCGAAGCAGAGCTGACTGGCGAGGAGAAGATCGCCGAGAATGTCACGGAAGTGGTCACGACGATCGAAGCCGATCAGCCACGATGCTGTCAGGCGGGATCGCCACTCGCTCTCCAGCAGGATTTCGAGTTCCTCGTCGGTGACCTCCCGGGCGGCGACACGCATGGACTGCAGGAAGGGCGTGCGCTCGTTCTCGTCGTCACGCGCGAAGTTGCCGTGCAGCAGGTGCAGGTAGCGCCCGACGCCTTGCGTTGCTGGTTTGACGTAGCGATCAATGACGTCGAGAAGCTCGGGGTCGGAGGCACGAGGAAAGCGCATGAAGGCATCCTCACGTGGTCAGCGAGCCGGGGCCAGAGGTTTTGGCGGTCACACCTGCTCCGAGGGTGGTGAGTCGGGATCGGACCTGGTCAGTGAGTCAGCTGCAGGATCCGATCGAAGTGCTGCGGGCGATGGGAAGACGGGTCACGCGGTCGGCCACCGCTGCTGCCCGACGGAGATGCAGGATCTCCTCGTATTGGGCGGCGAGGCGGGCGAGGGCCTGGGTGCGGAAGTCGGTGAGCTCCTCGATGGCGCTGTCCGATCGGGTGAGCCGGGCCTTGAGCTTGGTGATCTCCGATTTGAGCCGCTCGATCTGGGCGTCCCTCGGGTCGGGGATGTCTCCGGCAGCCTGGAGGGACTGCAGGCGATGTTCGAATTCCTCTCGAAGGTGGGCATAGGGGCGGGTTCCGTAGAAGGCGGTGCGGTCGACAGCCGCCTCGCGGGCGAGGGTCTTGATGTCGCACTTGCCGCCGGGCGGGATCTCTCCGCGTAGGAGCCGGTCCATGGCGGCTCGGATGCGGTTCTCGTTCTCGGTGCGCTGGGCTGCGGTGATCTTCATGCGGGGTCCTCATCGGGTTGGTTGAGGGTGGCCGCGTCGATCTCGGCGACGACTCGAAGGGCCCGGTCGTAGTCGTTCTGGAGGCGGGAGCGTTCGGTCCTGCGTGTCTTGCCCAGGTCGCCGAGGAAGGTCTTCGTCCGTTCGGCATGTTCGGCCCAGACAGGCCGGTGGCAGGGGTGGTGGGTGGCTTGCGGGCATCGGGCGGAGTCACACATGCCGACCAGCGGACGGTCTGCGGTGGGGGTGCCGGCGAGTTTGAGGCAGAGCGCCCGGGAGGGGTCGGTGAACCAGCAGTAGTTCGCTGGGCCGAGGTGAAGAGTGTTCGCGCGCTTGGTCAGCAGGTTCAGCACGTCGCGGTCATTGCGCTGGGTCCTCGGTGCCGACGTGGTGGCGTCGAGGTGTGCGTCGATGCTGGCGAAGAATTCGGTGAGGCTGCGGGCGCCAGGGCCGACGGGCAGGATGCCCTGCTGGTAGTTGCGGAACTCGGTGAGGACCAGGTCGAGGTTCCGGTCGCTCTCATGCCGGTTGACCTCGGCCAGCAGCTCGGCCTGAGCCCCGCCGGGGCGCGAGGCATACCCCTCTGTCGTGGCCACAGCAATATGCTTCAAGTGGATCTTGGCTGCCAGAACACCGCCGGGACGATAGGCCATTTCCAGGGCCAACGTCCTGCGGAGCATCCTCAGGTTCGCCTGGCCCTCCGGAATGGGGGCGAGCCCGAGACGCTGTCCTGTCGGAGAGTTGACCCAGTTCCGGAACCACTTGTAGCGGACCGTGAAGGAGAACCGGCCGAAGAGCAGGGCACCGTCCTGCCAGTCGTCGTGCAGCGCTTCGGTGAGCTCGACGGCGCGATAGACGGGCTCGATGACGACCCACTCGTCGTCGGTGCCGCCGAGCGGCTGGCCTTTGACGACCTTGCTGGCGAGGCGGTAGCGGGTGAGTCCGGGGACGGGTTCCTCGGGAGGACGGCGGCAGCCGATCCGCAGTTCCATCAGCTCGCTCGCGCGCATCCCCGAGGCGGTGGCCAGCACGATCATGGCGGCGGTGCGGACGACGCCGACCAGGGCGACGGCCTGGGCCCGATGCAGAGGCAGGGTCCAGGGCAACAGAGATGAGGCGTCCGCCGCTGTGATCTGGGTGGCGTCCTGGCCGAAGACCTCCATGACGCCGACTGCGGCAACCGTGTGTTCCAGTCGGTCGCGCAGTGCTGGCATCCAATGGGCTCTGAACTGGGTTTCTCCGGCTTGGCGTGCCAGGGTTCCCGTAGCCACCGGCAGGAGCGGGTCCTTGGCGGCCCAGCCGCCGGTGAGCCGCTCGTTGATGCGGTGCTGGGACAGCATCGGCAGCGGTGTGTATGTTCGCTCGTACTCGTCGAGCAAGGCGGCGAACTCGCTCACGGGAGCGCGGTGGCTGCTGCGGAGCCCTGACGCCTTCCGCGACGAGAGGCGGTCGGCCTGTCGTATCTGGTGGGCGAGTTCAACAGCGTGAGGTCCGAGCGAGGAGACCAGGAACAGGGCGGCCGCGAGCATTGGCTGCAGGATCGCGTCGTCGACGGGCTGGGTCTTGTTCTCCGTCCGGCCGCTGGGCATCTCGGCGATGGCCGAGGCGGTGGCTCCGCCCCAAGGTTGCAGGTCAGCGGGAACGCGGTCGGCGGTGAACAGCTCGCGGTAGTTGACCAGGTCGACGATGATCTGCGCGGCCGAGCGCCGAGTGGCCGGGCTCTGCTCGCCGACAACCGCGCCCTGTTCGTCGAGCACGTAACGCCGGTGGACCATGTATGCGTCGCAGAGGCGGGTGTCGAGCTGCTGAAGGCTCGACACCCCGCGCTCGGTCAGCCACCGGCAGAAGCGGGTGAGCTCATCCAGCCGGCCCGCGCAACTACGCAAGTGCAGGGTGGTGCGATGCGCCCGGGACAGCTCGGCGACGGCCGGGTGCCTCGGGGCGAGCATGGCCAGCACCAGTTCCTTGGCGACCAGCCTCCATCGCCGGTCGGCGATGCCGGCAAAGTCGAATCGACGGGTGCAGAGAGCGAGCTGGACGGGCAAGCCGACGACGTCGGTGAAGTCCCAGACGTCATCTTCGAACAGCACGCGACGGGTCCCGGTGGGGAGAGTGAACCCGGCTTCGTGGCAGACGTCGGCGCGGGCGAAGACAGCGGACCGGCCATCGAAGGCGGGTGCCGCGAAAGGGCTGGTCACGCGGTCATCTCCTCGGGTCGCAGGGGCAGTTCGTGGTCCTGGTCGTCAACGTGCTGGGCTGCCGCAGTCAGGACGATGGGGTCGAAACGGTCCAGGACCTGCTGGATCCGGGCCGCGTAGGGGCCGAAGACCGCCATGAAGTGGGCGGCGGGCATCTGCTGCCACTGCCGGGAGAAGAACGCTTTGAGTCGTAGCAGGTTGACCGCGTGCCGCGGGGCGAACACCGCGAGCGGGCAGAGCAGGCAGACCCAGGGGCGGGCCGGGCAGGGCTTTCCCTTGGGACCGTACAGCCCGGAGAGCTGGTCTCCGCAGGCGGCGGTGAAGACGTCCCGTTGCCCGCCGACCAGCTCGGCGATCGCCGCGTCGTCCAAGGCCATGGTCGCGACCAACTGCGGATAGCCGGCGGCGAGCGCGGCGGCGTCCTCTTCGGTGATCACGGCGGGCGGGTGGGCGCGTCGCAACATGTCGTGCTGGGGGTCCTCAATGACCGCCTCGACGGCGTGCTGCTGGGCCGGAGTGGTGGCGGTGAGGTAGTGATCGCCCTCGACGGATGGGGTGTGGTTCGGGTCGATGGTCGCCCGTCCGCTGCCGGTCCAGGCGCTCTTGTCCCGCATGGCCTCATGGGTGGTGCGGATCCGGGACCGGTGGATCTTCATGGGGCGTCCATCGTCGCCGTTGAGGCCGTGGCGAAGGACCCAGCGCTGGACGGCGACGCGGTCGATCTGGCGTACTCGCCGGTCTCCGCCGGCCCGGCTCAGGCCCAGCCAGAGCCGGCGGCGCTCGTCGGGCGGGACGAAGCTTCGCAGCAGGGTGGAGTGGGCCAGCCACTGCTCCAGTAGCCGGACCGCCCGGCGGGGCAGGATCAGGCTCTCCGCCGCGGTGCGGCCCTTGATGTAGGAGAGCAGGATCGTCGAGTCTCCGGCCCAGTCGATGTCGTCGGTGACCAGGTCGTCAATGCCGTCGGGCACGATGCCGGAGTAGATGCCGAACAGCAGCCGGTAGGCGATCAGCACCCCGAGGTCCGGGAACATGGCACGAACCGCTTCGTGGAAGCCGCCCCGGTTGTGTACCACAGCAGCCGAGATGCCCAGGTTCCGGCCGAACTCGCCGATGCTCACCGGTCCGAGCTCGGCCAGCAGCCGGCGCAGGTTCTCCGGCGTCCACCCGCCCTCGGCCGGATGCCGGGCGCGTTGGATGGTGGTCATGGCCTGCTGGTGGGCGGTGTACGACTCCTCGACCAGCCGGCAGCAGACTTCGGTCAGCCGCTGCCACTCTCCTTCCGGGTAGGGCGGCAGAGCCCGCCGGTTGGGCTGTGGGTTGAAGTGCCGGCCGGTCGCGAGTTCCAGCGCTTCCTCGCGGAGAGCGCCGCCGCTCTGGGCGAATCCCTCGATCATGGCCCGCGTCAGTGCCTCCTGCTTGCCGGTGCTGCCCATCCAGTACTCGGCCAGCTGGCTCCGCCGTAGTCGGCTGGCCCTGCCTGTGAAGCCTCGCTCGGCGAGGGTGCGAACCATGCTCCGCAGGGCTTGGACGTAGAAGTTGACGGTGCCTGTGGAGTCTGCGGTGCCATGAGGGTGAATCAGGTCCACCAGGCCAGTGGCCAGGTCCCGGGCCAGTTGCGGATTCGGGAGGCCGTCCAGGGAGAACTCCGCGCGGCTGCCGTCGCTGAAGACGCAGCTGATGCCGAGCGGTTCGTCGATGAGCATCGTCGGCATCAGGCTTTCCCGTCCTCCATGTCGTCGCCGAACTCCTCCGCGGCCTCGCGGTCAGCCTCCGCGTCGCGGGTCAGTCCGGCCGCAGCCCCGGCACCGTCGTATGCCTCCCGATAGATGCGGGTCGTGTCCAGGCGTCGGAGGTACTTTTCCGTGGTCAGGACAGTGGAATGCCCCAACAGGTCGCGCAGGACGAGCAGCGGGTCGGCCTTGGTGAGGTAGAAGACCAGCGCGGCGTCGGCATCGGTGTCCCGCACGAGCTTCGCGGCCTGCCGGTAGTGGCCCGTGACCAGGTATTCCAGGGTCCTCATCGAGAACGTGTGCCGGCACCGGTGGGGCCAGACGTGCGGGAAGCGCGGCTCGAAGCGGGCCCGGATGCGGTCCGATGTCCGTTCGAAGACGGTGGCCCAGGCCGTGAAGGGGCCGCCGCCGCTCTTCACTGCCAGCAGGCACGAGCCGCCCGCCGGAGCGACCAGGCGTCGGCGTTCGGTCGGGGTCAGCGAGTCCCACGAGCGGCGCACCCCGTTGACCCGTCCGCCTCTCGGGCCGGGTTCGGTGACCATGAGCGGTTCTCCCCACCGACGCGGCGGGCGCCAGCCGGAGCCCTCGGTGGTGGCCGCGCGGTCCAGCTCCAGGTAGTCGTGCAGCCCGGCCAGGGCCTGGTAGGAGGTCCAGGTCGTCCGGAACTTGCGGCCCTTGGTGATCCCGGCCGGCACCGGGAACGGGATCGGCACCGAGGTCGGCTCCGGCGGAAGCGCGGGAATCTCCCACGGCAGCAGATAGGTGAACTCCTGTAGCCGCAGCCCGGTGGACAGCGCGAGATCCCCGATCGCCGAGTTGCGGGCCAGCTCCCGACCGTGGAAGCCGGTGTCCTGGGTGCCGTCCGGAGCCAACCCGCGTAAGCCGCACCGGAACAGCTCTGCGAAGTCCGGCTCCAGGTACTTGATCGTCACGTGCGGCTTCGGGGTGCGGCGCACCGCCAGATTCACCTTCACCTCTCGCCCGGTCCCGGCGAACAACGCCTTGGCAGCGCGGTAGGTGAAGGGCTCCGCTTCCGTGTACCCCTCGGCGATCGCCCAGCGGTAGAACACGGAGAGGATGCTCATGTGCTGGCCCCACGTTGTGGCGGCGAAGCGGGCCTTGGTCGGCCCAGCCGCACGATGCTCGGCATATCGGCTCAGCCCCGCCTTCAGCCGCTCCCGCGAGTCGAACAGACCCACACCGTGTTCAGCGAGGAACTCCGTCCACTCCTTGACCGCCCGCGCGTAGTTCTCCCACGAGCTCGGCGCCGGGGCCCCGCTGGCCGGAAGCTCACGCAGCCACCGGTTCACCACCACCGTCGTACGCGGCGCGGCCGGGCCGTCCTCGAAATGCAGGTCGTCGTCGACGAGCACGGGCATCCCCTCGGGGATCAACGGCCGGTGCTCGACGTCCCAGGACTGCCAGCCGTGGGACGAGAAGAAGGTCAGGATCACGAGCCCTGACAGTAGGAACACCACACGGGTCAGCGCAAAGCCCAAACGCCAAGGCCAAGAGCCTACTTGGGTTCAATCGCTACACGGGAACTAAGCGGAGATAATGTGGCGCAGCATATGGGCGTGGCAGGCCACCTTCACGCCCGCCGCTAGGCAGCGCCGGTTCGCCGCGGAGAACATCTCCTTCCACGAGGACAACGACAACGGCTGCCCGCTCTCGCCGAGCCACAGCATCGCCGGTTCCAAGCCGCCCGACCCGTTCACCAGCAGCAGGCGCCGTTCGCGTAGCGCCAGGTGCTCCACGGCGACACGGAACTGCGAACCGACCCGGCGGGCCCACGGCTTCTGTGGGTCCTCCACGACCCACGGGCGCCGCCACCGGGCATACCGGCCGGCCGCCTGCGCCTCCGCGACGACCCCAGCCCGGTCCCATCGCTGGTAGTCATCGAGGTCCGCGAGCGCGCCGTCGGGCACGTACGTCCAGCGCGCCGAGCCGCCCTTCGCCACCGCGGCTGGCAGCCAGAACCTCGCGTGGCCGCCCAGCAGCGGTGATCGCCACGGCACCTCAAAGACGGTCAGCGCGGACTGTTCAGCCAGCCTCAGCCCAGTGCGGACCATCACGTCGCAGAACGCCGAGTTGCGCGCAGCCCAGCGACCGCGGAACCTCGACCGGGGCAAGCCCGCAGCATCGAAGCCACGCACCCCCACATCCCGCCACACCCGATAGACCACCGGCGGAAGCCACTTCACTTGCGCACCGCCGGAATCCCGCGCGTACGTGGCCGGCCGCTGCAGGTGCAGGCCGTTGACGCGGCTCTCGTTCGAGCTGAGTCCGCCGGGAAGGTCGGTCAGCCAGGCCAGGTAGCGCTCCAGCAGGGCCCGGTCGACGTCGGCCAGGCCGCGGACGACGGTGGGGCCGACGGCAGTGAGGAACTCGCTGAACCGGGTCAGGGCCTGCATGTAGCCGGTGACCGTGCCGACGTTCAGGCCAGCCGACAGCCGCAGCCGGATCCACCGCTTCGCCAGCACCCGCAGCCAGGGCTGGGCGATGCGGTCGAACCGCAGCTCGCTGCGGGGACGGGGTCGGCTGGCGCTGCGGTTGAGCCCGGTCAGCTTGCCCAGCCGCCAGATGTCACGGGCGTACTCGACCTCCCAGCCGGCGCCGTCGCGGAGGGTCTCGACGGCGTCTCTGGCGTAGAAGAGGAACACCGCGACACGTCTGTCGTAGCCGCCGGACCCGCGGCGCTGGTAGGGGTTGGCAACGCGCTGCCACCGTTCCGCGGTGTAGTCCAGGAGGGACGCGACCCGTTCCTCGCGAGCCCAACGGATGGCGGCGGTGATCAGGCGGGTCGGGGCGGTGACGGTCTGTTCGTCGCGTCGGGCCTGGACGGCGTATTGAAACTCCAGCTTGAGCTGCGGGGAAAGGCCACGGAAGTCCACTCGGGGCAGGCCGAAGGACTGGCACTCGACGATGAACTCCTCGACCGGCGGGGCGCCGTCCTGGCGCCACCGGACGTGATGGCTCTTGCAGAACGCGTTCGACGCGTTCTCCACCCACAAGGTGCAAGTGGGCAGGCCGCACTCGGTGCGGTCGGTGCCCGGCAGCGGCGGCGCGGAGGCCGCCCAGGCGGCGGGATCGGGGTTGCCGGAGCGGGACCATTTGTCGCGGTGCCGCGAGCACAATCCCTTGCCGGCCGCGCCGAAGCGGCAGCCCGGAACGGTGCAGTGTGTGAGCTCGCCCAGGCCCCGGAGCGGGGGGCCGGGGTCGGCGAGGAACACCGCGAGGTCAGGGCGACCGTCCCGGCGCCATCGCTGAGCATGGCCGGTGCATAGGCCCTGCTCGTGGGCGGCGCGGTTGCAGCCCGGGACCGGGCAGCGCTTCCAGCCCAGCACCGGGTCGCCGGCGTCGGGGACCAGGACGTCGACGCGGAACTCCGGGCGGACGGCTGCCAGCAGTTTCTCCAGCAGCCCGGACCGGCCGAGCGGGGCAGTGGGCAGAGGGGTGACGGTCACAGCCGCACCTCCCGGCCGGTGAACCAGCCCGCCGCTTCCAGCGTCCGGCGGGCATCCTCGACGGTGAGGTGCGCGTATGTATCCATCGTGGTGGTGATCGAGGCGTGTCCGAGGAGTTCCTTCACGCTCTCCATGCCGGCGCCCTTGCGCAGCAGCCAGGTGGCGTAGGTGTGCCGGAACTGGTGCGGCTCGAAGTCGATGCCGGTGCGGCGGCGCAGCCGTTCCACCAGGTTATAGACAGCGGAGTAGGTGAGCGGGCGGCCGTGCGGGCGGCCCCAGAGGTTGACGAACACGTAGTCCGAGTCGAGTGCCCCGTACTCGCGGTTGAGGTAGTCGGCGTAGAGCCGCATCAGCTCCGCGCTGGCCGGGACGCTCCGCGAGCGGCCGGCCTTCGCCCGCACTCGGTTGGCGTTCGGGCGCGGGATGACGCTCACCTGCCGCTCGGCCAGCGCGATGTCCTCGTGCCGCAGGCCCAGGGCCTCGCCGATCCGCAGCCCCGTGTCCAGCAACAGCGCGAACAGCAGCCGGTCCCGTAGATGGTCGCACCCGTCCAGCACCGCCTGGGCGTCACCGGCGGACAGCACGACCGGCCGCCGCCGCGGCTGCCGCAGCCGGATCGTGCGCGCCTTCTGCGGACGGCTCTTGGCGATGTGCTCCAAGAACGGCTTGTAGGAACTGCCGCGACCACGGCGGCCTGCGGGGCGCATCGTCACCATCAGCCCGCCGAGCGCCACCCCGTGGCGGGCGTGGAACTCGCAGAACGACGACAGCGCGGCGAGCTTGCGGTTCACGCTGGACTCCGCGCAGTGATGGTCCGCCGTTGGCAACACCGCGACCTTCCCGTCCCGGGCCTGCGGCGGCAACCGAAGCCAGCCCACGAACCCGGCGACGTCCTCCAGCGTCACCGACCGCCAGTCCAGCCCCCGACTGGCCAGGTAGACGAACCAGTCCTTCAGATCGTGGGCGTACGCCTTGACCGTGTTCGGTGACTTCTCGCCCCAGGCCAAGTAAGCCAGGTAGTGCTCGATCGGCGCGACCGGAACGTGGTCGTCCCCGAGCACGGTCCACGACTCGGCCTCCGAGTCCGGCATCAGCACGCGCTGTACCCGCATGGAACCTCCCGCTCATCCGTGGTGGATGACGGAAGGTAATCCCATCCAGGACGGGCCAAAGGAGCCTTCACCCGTACGTGCTGGACGTGGTGGACAGGGCCTCAGCGACTCCAGATAACGAAGCCGAGCCTTGGTCGTCCCGGACTTGTTCCGCACTCGCTTCATGTCGTCTTCGAGCAGCGTCCAGACCTCGATCAGGTCCTCCGGCTCCCAGTCCTGCCGCACGCGTGCTCCTCTGCCCCGCCCGAGATCACTCGTTCAGCTCAACGAGATGCCCAGCGAGGGGAAACGACGACCACAACGGTCACGCAGCGCTACATGTCCGTTGGCCGTAGCTATACGAGAACAGGGCCCAGTACACGGTCTCCAGCACGTAGTCCTCGCGGACCTGGCCCCGGCGGCGTGCCTTGGTCCGGGCACCCTTCGCCTTCACCGGGCAGCGGCGCCCGGCGAAGTCCAGGTCCTCGATGTTCACGCCGAGGATCTCCTCCGCCCGGCCCGAGGTCTCGTAGAGCATCCGCCACAAGGTCTTCTCCCGCAGGTGGACCTCGCTCCGGGCGATCAGCCGGTCGACGGCCATCTTCGAGCGGGCCGGGGTCTCAGAGTCCGGCACAGCCAGTCTCTTCGCCCAGGCCGGGATCGTCGGGCCCTCATAACCTCGCTCGAAGCACCAGCTCGTCCAGGACAACACGGCGCCGCGGCGGGCGTTCCAGAATGCTGGACAAGCACGAGCGGTCGCCGACCTGGGTGGAGGTGACTCGCGCGCGTGTCTTCGGCCGATCTGGCTGACGGACCATCGACGAGTCGGCCAGCCGGGCTGGGAGAATGCGGAAGGGCCGGACCCACTGCCTTTGGGTCCGGCCCTGTCCGTGCGGCAGCACTACTTGACGGGGGCGCTGTAGGTGGTGCCGAAGCCGGACTTGCGGAAGTACACCTTCGCGGGGGTGATCTTGCCCTTGAAGGTGACGGTGCCGGTGGCCTTCTCGCCCTTGTAGAGCTTGACTGCCTGAAGGTTGTCGTCGGCGCCGAAGATCTCGGCGGAGTGCTTAACGCCGTCGGAGTCCGTGACCTCGAAGTAGAGCGGGTTGACAGAAACCGTGTCATCGGAGTTGTTGACGACGGTGACCTGGACCGAGGTGTAGTCGCTGCCGTCGTGCAGCGACGTCGGCTTGAATGCGGCCTTCTCCGCTGTCAGCGTGACCGGCGGAGTCTCGTTGATCTCTTTCGTGGGTGCCGGCTTGGCCTTGGTGGACGCGGACGAGGCTCCGGACGGCGTGGTGGCACGGGTCTGTCTCTCGCCGCCTGTGCCGTTGCCGCTCCCGGCGCTGAGGATCGCTGCGCACCCGGACATGAGGACGAGCGCGCCGACGATGGCGCCGCAGCCTATGCCGACCTTCGCTCCGGTACTCATGCCGGGCTTGACCGGCGGTGGCGGCCAAGGCCAAGCACCCGGTGCCTGCGGCATCCCGGGCTGCGGCAGGTAGGGCGGCTGATGCCCGTAGGGACGTGGCGGGTAGGGCGGCTGGTGGGGATTGTGCGGGGGCTGTCCCTGCGGCGGGGTTGGGGTGGCCATGGAGATGCTCCTGTCCATGCGGTGTTGCTCGATGATGCCTGGTGACCGAGCGTTCCTGTCCGTCGAGGCCGGGCGGCCAGGTCGTCCGCACCGAAGTCTGGGGCAGCCGGCCGTGCGGGGAGGCGCGCCCTCAGCCGCGCGCAGGCGGACGGCACCGTTCTTCGCAGCCGGTGACACAGTTCTTGCCGGTACTTGCTCCTTCAAGCCACTGTGTCTGGGATGCGTGGGCCATCCGGCCCGGCTCAGCGTCTTGCGTCGCCTGGGGCAAGCAGGCTGGTGAGCTCGGCGATCGCTTCCGGGGACGGCTTGAAATAGCGGCGGACGTTCTCCGGCTTCTTGTGCCGGGACTTCGCCATCAGCATCAGCAGCGACGCGCCCCGCTCGCCGAGGTGGGTCAGGGAAGAGTGGCGGTACTCGTGCAGGTCCCAGCCAGTGCCCGGCCCCCGTACGGCCGTGTGCTCGTCCAGCAGGGCTCGGGACTGCCCATACGACAGCCGGGCGAACCCGGTGTCCGGGCAGACGTCACGGGGGCTGACGACCTTGCCGGGGCCGGGCTTGCGGTGGGTGACGAACACCGGCCCGCGGGCACGGCCCTTCAGCAGCCGCGGCAGAAGCCGGGCGGTGCCGGCGTCCCAGTACACGGTCTCCAGCACGTAGTCCTCACGGACCTGGCCGCGGCGGCGGGCCTTGGTCCGGGCACCCTTCGACTTCACCGGGCAGCGACGCCCGACGAAGTCCAGGTCCTCAATGTTCACGCCCAGGATCTCTTCCGCCCGCCCCGAGGTCTCGTAAAGCATCCGCCACAGCGTCTTCTCCCGCAGATGCACCTCGCGCCGGGCGATCAGCCGGTCGATCGCCATCTTCGAGCGGGCCGGGGTCTCGGAGTCCGGCACCGCCAGCCGCTTCGCCCAGGCCGGGACCGCCGGTCCGTCGTAGCCGCGCTCGCGGCACCAGCTGAGCCAGGACAGCACCCCGGCCCGGCGCGAGTTCCAGGTGTTGACCGCTGCGGTGCCCCAGAGCAGTTCGAGGGCCTCGTCGATCTCGTCGTCCGCGACCGACGCCAGGGGCCGGCCCTCGCCGATCCGCTCGGCGGTCTTGCCGACCCCGATCCCGTAGTTCCGGACCGTGTTCGGGTTGCCGAGCGAGTCGAGGAACACGTCGACCGCCGTCCGGACGGTCAACGCCTTCCCGGTCGGCAGCTGCACCACGGTGGGCACCACTTCCTCCTTGCCACGGATAACAGGGCCGCGTCACGCAGCGGCCGACGAACCTCACTGCAGGTGACGAATCAAGCTACCGCAGATATTGGGGTGTTATCCGTGGGAAGGCTTCAGACCGATCCAGCCGCCGACACCCCGTCAGCCGCCCACCAGGGCCGACGAGGGCTTAGCGCACGATCTGACATGGATGTTCCTCAACCCCCGCTAGGCACTTGATCTTGGTTGCCTAGCACCGATCACGATCCTGAGCTGAGGGTTCTCGCCGTCCCAGGACCCGCTCATCGCGGGTCGCTGTCCCGGTCCTCCGGGTGCGGGATGATGCCGGTCATGTACGACAAGTTCACCCCGGGCGAGGCCCAGTTGCGTGCCCCGCCCTGACCGCCCTGAGCCTGCCGGTTCCGCGGGAGATCGAAGACCTGGACGCCGACGAGCGGACAGCCGCGCTGGCCGCCCACCTTCTCCGTGCCGCCAGCCGGGCCACCCACAACCTGGTGAACGCCGCCCCGGGGCTCGGTGAGGCCGGGTGCCGTGCGGAGGCGGTCTTCCCGCACGCCTGGCCCGTCCCCGAAGACCACTGGAGAGCTGATAGTGCGAGCGGGTCTCCGCGACCTCTTCGGCCGGACGCCCGCCGGCCACCTGCTCCGGGACTTCGCCGGGACCCCACCAGAACAGGAAGGCGGGCAGTTCGTCCGGCGCCCCGGGGCGCGCGGCGAGTGTCTGGGTCGATCCACCGTAGGGGCCGCCGAGGAAGTCGACGTCGTCGGAGACGTCGGGGCAGATAGCGCGCTCATTCATGGCGATCAGCCTATGGGCGTACGGGGGCAGGGCGTGCGCCCTTCTCCCGCTAAGCCGAATTTGCTACCCCGGCCCGCGGTTCTTCGGCTTCTGGGTGCCCCATCATTTATCGTGCGCACTCCACGCGTTGGCGAGGTCAAGCACGTCATCAATGCTTGTGATACCTAGCAACGCGAGTACAGGTACGGTGATACCGACCATTGTTGTCCAGTATGTCTCCCACGAGATCTTCCCCCGAGCAGCTTCTCTGCTCAGGTGCTTCGAGATGCCCCCAAGAAGGAACATTGGGGCGAGAAACAGGGCCACGAGCAGCAGGTTTTGCACCGTAGACGTCGTGTCACCGGAGAGATCCTGGGAAACAACTACCTTCCCCACCAAGAACACTCCAGCAATAAGTCCCAGGATGTACCAGATCGCGGCTGCATCCGGTTCACCGCCGTTTCCGCCGCTGTTTCCGTCGCCATCATCCGGTTCAGTCATCACACACTCCCGATTCCACGTCAGCCCCAACGGTTCGTGTGGAGATAATCGCCATGGCAATGCGGTCGGCCTGATGCCGCACTCTTGCGGGGGGATTATCCCGGCATCGCCGCCGGAGCGGATCGGAACAGCGGAAGCCGGGACAGAGCCAGGCCCTCCGTGGTAGACGCCAAGACCGGCGCCAACGCCAACGTCCTCGCCAAACGGGCCAAGCCCGCGATGCCCCGCCCCCTGGTTCTCAAGGCGCTCAACCAGCAGCGTTGACGTAGCCACTGCTCGAAGCAAGCAGGCCCCGGACGGAAGGAATCGTCCGGGGCCTGCGCTGTGCCGTACTGCTACCGGGGCGCCCCGGAAGTGCTGGCGACGGGGGAAGGCGAGGTCCCCGCCGGCGCTTCCCCGCCGCCGAAGAGCGCGAGCAGGACAACGATCAGGAGCAGCAGCCGGCCCCCGCTGGCCGCCACTACGACCGGACCGCTGATCCGGCGGGTGTTCGGTCGGACGTAGGAGCCGTTCCGGTAGCGGCCGCGGACGTTCGTGGTCGCGCCCGGAGCCGACCGTTGGCGGGGGATGGCCGGACGAGGGGAAGCAGAGCCGGGTCGGTTCCTGCGCGTGTGCGGCCGGACGTAGCTGCCGTTCTTCCGGTAGTGGCCACGGACGTTTACCGGCCCCGGGGATCAATGGAACCGTGGTTATCGGTGAGATTGATCAAGGTCGTGCGGTGAGGGCTTCGGCGGCCTGGAAGTCGGCGTGGGCCGCTTCGACGGCTTCGGGGTACGCCTGGCGCTTCTCGTGCTCGGCCAGTGCCCGGTAGATGCTGGCCAGGCCGGGGTTCTGGCCCTTGCGCTTGCCGGTGGGGATGATCAGGTCGGGCCGGATCTGCTCGACGGACTCGCCCGCCGCCCGGCGCCGCAGCACGGTGTGCAGCATGTCGTCGGTGATGACGGGCGGCCGGCCGCCGTGCTTGCCCTTGCGGGCGGCGGCATCGAGCCCCTCCAGCGTGGTCTCGCGGATGCTCTCCCGCTCAGTCTCGGCCATCGCGGCGAAGAACCCGAAGAGCATCCGGCCGGGGCCGGACGGGTCGTAGATGCCGGGCAGCGGGCCGGCCAGCATCTCCAGGACCAGGCCGTGGGCGGTCAGGTGGTCGGCCAGCGCGGTGAGTTCGGCGGCGTCGCGGCCGAGCCGCTTCATCTCGTAGACGGTGAACAGCACGCGGCAGTGCGGGGCATGGGCCTTGATCTCGCGCGCGAGGGTGAGGGCGGCCTCGAACTGGGGGCGGACCCGGATGCGGGTGCTGATCTTCTCGGAGAAGATCTTGTCCCGGGGGATGCCGTGCGCGCTGAGCGCGTCCAGCTGCGACTGCAGCTCCTGGGTGAGGTGGCTGCACCGGGCGTACCCGATGCGGATGTCCGCACCCGGGGCGCCCGTCTCGGGCGCGGCCGGCGGTGGGGTGCCGGACCGCCAGGGCTGACCGGGCCCGCGGTCGGCCGGGGTCGGCACCCGCAGCAGCTTGGCGAGCCGGGCCACCTTCTTGAACCGGCCGGTGTGGTAGATCCCGGCGACCGCGCCCGCACGCGAGCGGCAGGGCGAGCCGGGCTGGACGCCGCAGCGCGGGCAGGGGTGGCGCTCGACGTCGTCGGCGTCGCTCACGGTGGTGTCCTGAGGGTCCGTCACGCCCGGAATCCTCTCACAAACTATTCTCAGAACAGGGCTCCGACATCACTTGAGTGAGAACGAGTTCTGAGAGGGCTTTTACCCAGGCTAAGGGCATTGTGCGGCTTATATGACTGTCCTGCTTTGATGTAGTTCAGCCTGTAGGGGAGGAATGTCACCCGGCAGACCGAGAGCCCTCCTGCCTGTCTCATCCGCTTCTTTGCCTGGAAACCCGTCTGATGTAGAGATATCGCAGAAACTCCCAGTTGCCAGCGGAACGATATCTTCCGGCATATCCATGCTCACGCTGCGCCGTGAGCGAGCGCAAGCCGTACCCCAGCGACCTGTCCGACGCCCGGTGGGCCCTGATCGAGCCGACGCTGACGGCCTGGCGAAACGCCCGGCTCGAACGCCGGCCCACCGGCCAGCCGGCCAAGGTCGATTTACGCGATGTGTTCAATGCGATCCTCTACATCAACCGCACGGGAATCCCCTGGAAATACCTCCCGCACGACTTCCCCAGCCACGGCACCGTCTACGCCTACTACGCCGCCTGGCGCGACGAGGGAATATTCGCCCAGCTCAACTACGACCTGACCGGCCTGGCCCGCGTCAAGGAAGGCCGCAAGCCCGAGCCGACCGCCTCGGTCATCGACACCCAGAGCGTGAAGACTTCCACCAACGTGCCCCTGACCAGCCAGGGAACCGATGCCGCGAAGAAGATCGTCGGCCGGAAGCGCGGCATCCTGACCGACACGATCGGCCTCATCCTCGCCGTGACCGTCGCCAGCGCCAGCCTCTCCGAGAATGCCATGGGAATACGTCTCCTCGAACAGGCGAAAGCGGCCTACCCCACCATCGCCAAAAGCTGGGTCGACACCGGCTTCAAGAACGCCGTCATCGAGCACGGCGCGGGCCTCGGAATCGACGTCGAAGTCGTCAACAGAAACCCCGGAGTCCGCGGCTTCCACGTCGTGAAAAGACGCTGGGTGGTGGAGCGGAGCATCGGTTGGATCATGATGCACCGCCGCCTCGCACGCGACTACGAGACCCTCACCACCAGCTCCGAAGCCATGATCCACATCGCCTCGATCGACAACCTCGCCAAGCGCGTAACGGACGAAACCACGCCAACCTGGCGGGGGATGTACTAGGGCATCAAAGGGCAATCCGCCTACTTCAAACGCCCTCTAAGACCGCGGTGTGTCGGAGGCGGCGCCAGTGATCGACAGCGACAGGCCGTCAGTCAGCCATCGATGAGCCACCGTCATGTTCAGGACGCGGCCGCCCGTGACGGTGCCGACCCGGGACCAGTACCGCTCCAGGCGGGGGTCGAAACCCGACGACCGCGACACCAGCCCGTGCAGGTAGGCGCGGAAGGCAGGGGTGTCCGACTCCCGGCGGGCTCGGGCGTGGGCCGACGCGAACGCGTCCACCGCAGGCCCTGCCCCGGGCGGCAGCCCCTGGGCGAGGGCGGCGGCCGTCAGGGCCGCGGCTTCGTCGATCTCCGCGTAGAAGGCCGGTCCGTCCCTCATCTCTTCTTCGTAGTCCTGGGTCCAGCGGGTGAAGCTGGGCGTGGCGATGAGCAGGTGCAGCTCGGCGTAGGCCAGGGCCTTGGCGGGGACGGGGTCCTGTGGCGGGGCGGGGGCCAACATGGCGATCATGATGTCGAGTCGGCGTTCGGGCATGGCCGCGGACAGCTGCCGGTGCCAGTGGTCGGTGAGCGTGCGCTGCGCCTCCGGAAGCCTCTGCACGCGTGAGAGTATCTCCAGCCGCCGGAGTCGCTCCTCCCCCGCGCAGTCGTCCAGGGCCTTGAGCGTGGCCTCGCGCCACCGCAGTTCGGTCAGGCGTTCCTGTACTGCTCCGAGCTCGGACGACACCAGTTCGTCGAGCGTGCGCTCGCCCGTGACCACTTGGGTGATGGTCGCGATCGGAGTATCCAGCGCCCGCAGGCGTCTGATGAGCCGGATCCGCTCCCACGCCTCGGGGCCGTAGCGCCGATGGCCACCGCTGCTACGAGCGGCCACGGGCAGCAGACCGCTGTCGGAGTAGTAGCGGATCGTCTTGACGGGAAGGCCCGTTCTGGCCGCGAGCTCACCGATGCTCCACGTGTCTTGCGTCACAGCTCTTGAACCTCCAGTGCGCGGGAGGTCCTAGCGTATTGATCACCGACGGCGTCGGTCCGCACCGATGCCGCAGCTCAGACCACGTACGCGGCCGGCTGCCGGTGTGCCCGCGTGCGACCGCGCACGGCCTCGTCCCGTGCCGTCCCCGACCCAAGAATGGTGGGTGTGCATGTCCCCGACCACGACAGCACCACGTCCCGGCCGGAGAGCCGCAGTTCGCGTGTTGCTCCTCCCCTTGCTGTGCACGGCGGCACTGCTCACGGCCACCACCACACCTGCCGGCGCGCGCCCCGGTCCCCCTGACTCCGCGGGGCAGGGCGGTATCGTCGTCCGAACCGAACAGGGCCTGGTACGCGGTGTGTCGCACGGCGCGTACGCCACCTTCGACGGCCTTCCCTACGCCGCGCCGCCGACCGGACCGCTGCGCTGGCAGGCCCCCGTGCCCGCCGCCGTATGGCAGGGCGTCCGGGACGCGACGAAGCCGGCCCAGCGCTGTGTGCAGATGCCGACACCGGGTACGGGCGCGGATGCACACACGGATGTGAGCGCTGTCGTCGGCTCGGAGGACTGCCTCTACCTCAACGTCACGGTGCCGGCCACGAAGCGGGCCGGGAAGAAGCGGCCCGTGCTGGTCTGGATGCACGGCGGCGCGTTCCTGGGCGGTTCCGGCAGCGACTACAGCGCGGAACGCCTGGCGGCTCAGGGTGACGCCGTCGTCGTCACGGTCAACTACCGGCTGGGGATCTTCGGCTACTTCGGGCACGCCGGGCTGGGCGCCGCCCCGCCGTTCGGCCTGGCCGACCAGCAGGCCGCCCTGCGCTGGGTGCGGGCCAACGCCGAGCGTTTCGGCGGCGATCCGGGCAAGGTCACGTTGTTCGGGGAGTCTGCGGGCGCCCTCGGCATCTGCGCGCACCTCACCTCACCGACAGCCGCAGGGCTCTTCCAGCGCACCATCCTCCAGAGCGGTTCCTGCCTCACCTCCTTCCCGCGCGGCGCGCTCGCGCCCGGAACACCGGCGTACGAGCCGTTCGCCTCGCAGACCGACGTCCGGACGGCCGGCGCGGAGGCCGCCCGACAACTGGGCTGCACGGCGGGTGGCGGGAACGAGGTGCTCGCGTGCCTGCGCGAGCAGAGCACTGAACGTCTCGCCACCGCGCAGCTGATGCAGTCCTTCAACCGGCCCGCCTACGGCAACGAGCTGCTGCCGGTCGCACCGGACGAGGCGTTGGCGTCGGGACGCTTCCACCGTGTGCCGGTCGTCCTGGGCACCAACCACGATGAGATGCGGATGTTCGTGGGCCTGTCGCTCGCCGCGTTCCCCATCCGCACCGAGAGCGACTACCGCGCTCGTCTGGCGGACGCCTTCGGGCCCGCGGCCGCGGCCGTCGAGGCACAGTACCCGGCAGCACGCCATGCCTCTCCCGCGCTGGCCTGGGCCGCGGCGCTAACCGACCGGTCATTCACGTGCACCACGCTGGCAGCCGGCCGGGCCATCGCCGCCCACGCCCCGGACCTGCCGCTCTACGCCTACGAGTTCAACGACCCGGACGCTCCCGTCCTCGCCGGCCTGCCCGCGAACCCGGGCTTCCCCTACGGCACGGCGCACGGCTTCGAGATGCCGTTCCTGTTCCCCTCCCTCCCCACCGAACAACCGCTGACCGACGAACAGTCCGCCCTGTCGGACCGGATGGTCGGCTACTGGACGAGCTTCGCGCGCACCGGCAACCCGAACACCGCCAACGCACCGCGCTGGCCCAGGCTCCGCCCGTCGTCACCCATCGGGCCGTCGGTGCAGTCGCTGGCTCCGGGACCGGGCGGGATCCGCCCCGTCGACGTGTACTCCGCACACGGATGCTCCTTGTGGGACCGTCTGGCCAAGTGAGCCGCCCGGCCATATGAGCCCGCCCTGGGCGTACCCGGCGCGGTACGCCCAGGGACCGGCGAGCCCCCCATTACCTTCTTGGTGGCCCCTCAATGGGGCGCCCGGCCTCCGGAGTTGTCATGACTTTCTCCCCCTGTGTCGAACGTATGGCCTGGGGGGGTGTCACCGACTCCGGAGGCATCGACAGACCGCTGATCAGCGCCTCTGTGAGGGAGACACGGGAGATCAACACCGTTATCATCCGCTGCACGGACCTGCCGGGCGTCCTGGTGCGGGAAGCGGAAGCCAACCTGACCCCCGACGAGCTCATGCGGGTGCTCCCCGCGGATGAGGCGCGGCTGGTCGTCCATGAGCCAGTGACTGGACGCGCCGGCACCGTCGAAGAGGATCTGCGGGGCGAGACTGGGCGTGCAGCCCAGAGCGAGGAGCCGCAGATACTCGGCGCGCTCGAGGATGCCGCTGGCGCCGACTCCGTCAGGATCGGCACCCGCCAAGAGCAACGCGAGAGCCGTGTCAGTACGGGCCGCGGTGAACACCTCCCGCACCCCCACGCCCACAGCCTGCGCAGCAGTGGCACCGTCCTGCCCATTCCGCAACCGGTCGAACAGCGTCGACCGCTTCCGGGGCGGCAGGGTGCCGGGCATGACGGCACGCTACGGGCATCCCCTAGCGGTGCTCCCCGCGACAGGACGGAAGCGCGGGCGTCGGATACGACCACCTCCGCACCTGCCCACGGCCACACGCCAGTCGGCCGCCCCGCGGCAGTGCGGTGTGCGGGTCAGCGGGCGATGGAGAGCGCAAAGGGCGCGAATCCGCTGGAGCGGATCACATGCGGCACGAACAGGATCGCGGCCTCCGTGGCGCGGGCGGTCTGGATTCCGCCGAGGTCGGTGATCCACTCCTTCCGCCAGCCGAGGTCGGTGAGCAGTTCGTGGACGGTCTGCTTGGCCTGCGGGTCCTCCCCGGAGAGGAACGCGGTCGGCGGCTGGGTCAGCGTGGCCGGCGCCGTCATCACCGAGAAGAGCATGGTGTTGAGCGTCTTGACGACGCGGGTTTCGGGGAGTGTTTCCTGGAGCTGTTCGGCGAGGCTGGAGCCGGGGTAGAGCAGGTCGGCGGGCAGTCCGTCCGGGCCGTCGGTGGTGGTGTTGGAGACGTCGACGAGGATCTTGCCCCGCAGTTCCTCGCGCAGCGCGGCGAGACGTTCCAGTGAGCCGCTGCCCGGTGTGGCGTTGAAAACGATCTGGGCAGTGCGGGCTGCGGCGGCGCCCTGCGCGCGGTCCGCCACGGTGACCTGATGCCCTGCCCGGGTGAGGGCGGCGGCCATGTTGCCGCCGACGCGGCCGTTTCCGAGTATTGCGATCTCGTTCATAGCGATTCGTTCCTCTTGGTCTTTCTGGTTCTCGTAAGGGGTCAGCGGGAGAGCGTCGCGACGGCTTCGGCGTGGACGCCGGGTGCGGCGGCCAAGAAGCTGCTGCTCTGCGGGGTCCAGGGGCGGCCCTCGGCGTCGGAGATCCGTCCGCCGGCTTCGGTGACGAGGAGCGCCCCGGGGAGCAGGTCGGCTCGGGCCCCGGCGGCTGTGGTGTCGGACGCCTGGCCGAACCTGCCCGACCTCCACGCCGGGCTCGGGATCGACCGGTTCTTCGAGGCGTATGCCATCTCCGCAGTCCTGGGCTGCAACAAGCCGGACCCGAGCGCATCCTCGACGGCGAGGCGTACGAGGTGGTCATCGCCCCCTATGGCCTGGTGTCCTTGATGGCGTTGTTCACCTCCACATGCCAGTCGGTCAGGCACTCGCGGCCGCCGGCGAGGACCGTGCCGGTGTAGGCGGGGTTCGTGTCGGTCACCGCGATGCCGTGCGGGCCGAACCCTGCTCGGACGGCCTTCGAGCCGGTGCCAGCCTTCGGGCGCGGCGGCAGCTCGTTGCCGTCCGGGAAGAACACCCCGCCCGCAAGCAGCAGACCAACCACGATCACGATCGACACCAGCGCCTCCCGCGGAGCGACCAGCACGAACAGCGCGACCAGCGTCCACACCAGCGCACAGACCGCGACCGGCAGCTCGAACCGCTCCAGGTCGAACGCCTGCTCCTTCCGGCTCAGCCGCCCCCGTACCGACAGGTACAGAACGAACCTGGCGGCGTACGTGAGCGCCGCCAGAGCCTTCTGCCCCGCCGCCGTCAGGTTCCAGATCTGGTGCTTGCCCGCCTTGCCGTTCGTCTCCGCCAGGGCGGCTGGTGCTGGTTACGCCGTGGGGCGGCGGCGCTTGCCGGTGCCCGCGACCAGGGCCGCACCCATGGCGAGGGCTACTCCGGCGCCTCCGAGGGCCCAGCTGGTGGCCGCGTCGGTGCCGGTCTCGGCGAGCTCGCCGCCGACGTTCGTGCCGTTGCCGCCACCGTTTCCGGAGTTGTTGCCGGTCGTTCCACAGGTCGGCTCACTCGACGAGCTGAACGCGTCCTTCGCGGCGTTCGAGCGGGCGGAGGAAAACCGGCGGATCGGAATGCGGATCCGGACCATCGGACAGGACTTCACCCACGAGTCGGTACTACTCATGCCCCAGCCGACAGACAGCTTCGAGACCGGCGCCGTGTTCACGCCGAGGGTCGACCGCTACGGGATGATCGCCGTGAGGGTCTGCCGATATTCCGTTCCCGCCCGGTTCATCGGCCGCACGGTCCGGGTCGTGCTCCGCTCCAGCGACCTCGTCGTCTTCCACGGACGCACGGAGATCGCCCGCCACCCACGGCTCACCGCCAAAGGCGCCGAGCGAGTCGTCCTCGACCACTTCCTGGAAGTGCTGCTGGCCAAGCCCGGCGCGATGGCTGGTTCCGAAGCCCTCGACCAGGCCCGCCGCGAAGGCAGGTTCACTGCCATCCACGAAGCGTTCTGGGCCGCGGCGAAGACAGCCGACGGCGACACCGAGGGCACCAAACAACTGCTCCATGTCCTTCTCCTGCATCGGCACCTCGAACACCGGGACGTGGTCGCCGGCATCCGATCTGCTCTGGCAGTCGGTGCCCACACCGCCGACATCGTGGCCCTGGAGGCCCGCAAGGCCGCCCAGGCCCAGGGCCGCTCTCCCACCGTGGTCGTCAACGGACCCGCACCGGCGCTCCCGGGACCCGAGCCCAGTGAGGTGGTCAGCCTGAGCGCCCACCGAGCCACCCGTCTCCCCGCAGACCAGCGTCCCCTGCCCGCACTCGAACGCTGGGACCAGCTTCTGAACAAGTCCAGGAAGGACGCGCCATGACCGGTCCGAATCACTACCTGACCGAGCCCGCCGCCGACGCGGCGATCGACACCGCCTGCAGGGTCCTGCGGCTGCCCACGATGCGGGCCCAGTTCCCCGACCTCGTCGCCCGGGCCGAACGCGAACAGCTCTCCTACCGAGGTTTCCTCGCTGAGCTGCTGATGTCAGAGTGCGAGGACCGCGACCGGCGACGCTCGGAACGGCGGATCCGCGCGGCCGGCTTCCCCCGGCAGAAGTGGCTATCCGATTTCGACTACTCCGCCAACCCCAATGTCGTCCCAGCGGTGATCAACAACCTCGCCACCTGCGAATGGGTCAAGAAGGGCGAGCCTCTCTGCCTGATCGGGGACTCCGGCACCGGCAAGTCTCACCTGCTGATCGGGCTGGGAACTGCCGCCGCCATGGAGGGCCACCGCGTTCGGTATGCCCTGGCCGCGAAACTCGTCAACGAGCTCGTCGAAGCCGCCGATGAGAAGCAGTTGTCCAAGACGATCGCTCGCTACGGCCGCGTCGACCTTCTCTGCATCGACGAGCTGGGCTATCTCGAACTGGACCGGCGAGGAGCCGAGATGCTGTTCCAGGTTTTGACCGAAAGGGAGGAAAAGAACAGTGTCGCCATCGCCTCCAACGAATCCTTTGGAGGGTGGACGAAGACGTTCACCGATCCCCGGCTCTGCGCGGCCATCGTCGACAGGCTCACCTTCAACGGCGCGATCATCGAGACCGGCACCGAGTCCTACCGCCTCGCCCAGACCAAAGCCAGGCAGGAGAGGACACACTCCCGCTCCGCCTGACAGGTCACCCGGACCAGCCTCAGAGCACGGCCATCTCTACTATCGCCGCATGACCGATGCATCAGCTCTGGCCCCGTTCCGCCTGGACGAAGGCAGCGAATCCGATCCCTCCCACTGCCTCTATTTCGTCGAAATGGACCAGGTCTCCGACGTCTTCGAGGAACACCACGCCGAAGGCAACGGTCACGGCTGGGAAGGCCTGGCGGAGTCGTTGATCCACTCCCACATGCCCGAAAACGTCGACAAACTCCACTTTGGATCAGAGGGCGACACCTTCGTAGTCACAAGCCCCGACCTCAAGGCCCTCACGGAGCTGGCTGTCCTCCTGCACTCCGCCTTCCACAACCGCGAACTCCTCAGCCACTACCTCCTGACGGCCGACCGACGCTTCCTCGATCGATAGAGCCCGTGAGCGGGGCCAGGGCTGGCCGGAACCCGGGTCCACCTCAAGCCGATCCGACAGCACCGGATCCCGCTCGATGGAGCCACTTCAGACCGGAAGAGTGGGGCCGAAACAAGGCGTTAAAGCCAAGGCGGCTGTCGGCGTGCGCCGAGCTGAGGTGCTCCATGGCCTTCTGCCGTCCAGAGGGCCCTTTCCGCTTCGCCGCCATGGCCGACCGCCTCCTCCCGTCCGCCACGATGCGCACGCACGCAGCACCCGCATCAGCCGCCTTCGGCCGGCTGCGGCACGGCGAGCCGTCTACCGCAGGACCTCGCGCCGCTCGGCCTCTTGCCGGACCGAGGCCAGGGACGCGGCGACGGTCGCCTCCCACCGTGGGGCGACCAGGCCGCCCCACCACTGACCGGCTCGCCACAGGTCCGTGGCGAGCTCGCCCTCGTACACCAGCCGCGTACCGGACTCCTGCTCGGTGAGCGTGAACGACTCGGTGACGGCGGGCACCGGCCCGCGCACGAGGCGGAAGTCGACCCGCTCCGGACGGCTGAACCGCACCGTCTCCACCGTCGTCGCCGTCAGCCGTCCACCGGCGACCGGGGTGCGATGGGCGGCGAGCACCATGTCCGAGCCCCGCTCCAGCACCAGCACCTTCTCCCGCATCGCGCGGGTGGCCCGGCCCAGATACGGCTGGGCGATGACGTCGAACACCACCTCACGCGGGGCTGCGATGTCGACGGCCTGGGGTCCCAGCGGCCTGCTGCGCCGCCCGGCTCCGACGTCCAGGGGCAGCGCCCCGGTCACCAGCCCCAGATACCCGGCCGCCGCACCCGTGCCCGTCACCACCGCCGCCGCCAAAGCGCCGATCCACACCATCGTCGAGCCCTCTCCACCGTCCGTCTCTGCTCACCGACGCTAGGCGCCGGGCACCCCCGACGCTCCGTGAGCGCGCTCACCGTTCTCCGGACGCGTCGGCTCGTACGGTGAACGCCCATCACCCTGTCGAGGATGGAGGAACGTGGAGTCCGCAGTCGATATGGCCGACAGCCGAGCCGCTACGAACACGCTGTTGGCCGAACTGCGTGCAGGGCACCTCGCCCCGGCGGCCGTCGTCCGCTTCCTCGGGCACGCCGCCCACCGGTCGCTGCGCCAGGCTGCCCGGCGCCCGCGGGCCCCGGCCGAGCTCACCGCCCTGCACACCGTCATGTTCACCGTGGCCGCCGGCAGGCGGCCCGGACGGCGCTGGGTGACCGCCAGCTGGGCACTGGCCGTCCTGCACCTGGGTCTGCTGGAGAACCAAACCCGCCTGACCACCGCGGACGCCTTGACGCTGATGCGCGCCAACCTCCCGGCCCTGCCCGGCGGAGCCGGCCGCGTCGCCGGAGTGCTGGCGATCGGCCTCGATCTCGCCGACGGGCGCCTCGCCCGCCAACAGGGCACGGCCTCCCCCTTCGGGGAGTACGCCGACACCTTCGCCGATGCCGCCTACTGGATGTGGGCTCACCCTGCGCCACGAACCCAGCCCCACCGTCGGGCCGCTTCGGTCGCCGCCGGGGCGCTCCCCGTCGCCGCCGTCACCGGCCTCGCGCTGTACCGCGGCCGGTTTCCCTCGACGATCACATGCGCGGGGTCCCCGCGATCACCTTTCCGTTCCACACCGCGCGCAGCATGGCCTTGTTTTGAGAGGGCGATGCGGGCGGCGCGCGAGTACCGCCAGGGCGACGAGGAATTCGCATGGTGCGCATCAGCGATTTGGCCACGCTGGTTCTTCCGTGGCTGGCACGACTACTGCGAAGCACACCTGTCAGGCTGCTGCGTCCCGGTCCCGTTCGAACGCACCGATGGGTAGTTCGGCCCAAATGACCTTGCCTTCCGTCGAGTACCGGGTTCCCCAACGGGTAGCGGACTGAGCCACGAGGAACAGACCGCGGCCGCCCTCGTCCATCATCGCCGCACGACGCAGGTGTGGTGCGGTGCTGCTGCCGTCGGACACCTCGCAGATCAGGCAGCGGTCCAGGATGAGCCGGACGCGGATCGGCCCTCTCGCATAGCGGATGGCATTGGTGACCAGCTCACTGAGGACCAGTTCGGCGGGGAACACCTCGTCCTCCAGGCCCCACCTGGTGAGCTGACGGACTGCCGAGGCGCGTACCCGGCCGACTTCCGACGGATCAGACGGGACGTCCCAATCGGCGACACGATCACGGGCCAGCTCCCGGGTACGGGCAACGATCAGCGCGATGTCGTCATGCTGGCGGTCGGGCAGCACGGCCTCCAGCACCGCCTGACACGTCTCCTCCGGCGTACGGTTCGCCCGACCCAGGACCTGAGCCAGACGTGCCAGGCCGTGGCTGATGTCCCGGTTCCGGTCCTCGATGAGCCCGTTGGTGTAGAGCACAAGCTGGCTGCCCTCGGGCAATTCGAACTCTGCCGTTTCGAACGGCAGGCTCGCCAACCCCAGCGGTGGCCCGCCAGGAACTTCGGCGAAACGGACTCGGCCGTCGACCCCGACGACTGCTGGTTCGGGGTGACCCGCCCGGGCCATGACACAACGCCGGGTTACCGGATCGTAGGTCACATACAGGCAGGTCGCTCCGCTGATCTGTGCACTCGCTCCGTCGGCCGCCTCTTCACGGTCCATAGCGGTCACCAGTTCGTCGAGGTTCCACAACACCTCGTCGGGCGGCAGATCCATCGCGGAGAAGTTGAGTACTGCGGTGCGTAGCCGGCCCATGGTGGCGGCTGCGTGCAAGCCGTGACCGACCACATCACCCACGACCAGGGCCACGCGGGCACCCGGCAAGGCAATGACGTCGAACCAGTCCCCGCCCACCCCCGCCTGCGCCGGCAGGTACCGGTAGGCGACATCCAACGCGCTCTGATCGGGGAGCGCACGTGGCAGCAGACTCCGCTGCAGCGTCACCGCCGTCGCATGCTCACGTGTGTAGCGGCGGGCGTTATCGATGCTCACCGCGGCCCGAGCGACCAGCTCCTCTGCCACGAAGAGATCGTCCTCCTCGAAGGGGGCAGGGTCCTCTGAACGCCAGACGGTCACCACCCCCATCGTGACCCCGCGCGCTTGCAACGGAACCGCCATCATCGAATGGATTCCGAACGCCACGATCTCCGCAGCCCGCCGAGCGTCCTGCTCCTGCCACCCAGACAGGACATCCAGATCCGACTCGAGGACACCTCTGCCGCTGCCCAGCCCCGAAGCCTGCGGCGTGGACGACACAAAACGGATCTGCGCACCCAGCGGATAGACAGGGGCGCCGTCCCGAACGCCTTCCCTCGCCACCCGGCGCATCCAGCCGCCCACACCCTGAGGCTCTTCTCCCTCCATCACCCAATCCAGAAGATCGACAGTCACGAAATCGGCGAACCGCGGCACCGCGAAGAGCGCCAGCTCCTCACAGGTACGCACCACATCAAGAGTCGTGCCGACCCGCCCACCGGCTTCCCACAGCAGCTGCAGCCGCCCCTTCGCCACATCCGCCCGATCCGACAAGACCCGCAGCTCGGTCGTGTCCCGCAACGTGGCGACGGTGATCGCGACCCGACCGGAACCCTCCGCAGAACGCTGGTTCACCGCCAACAGGCGCTCACCCGCCGCAACGACCTCATCACTGACCTCGAGGCGCGACTCCAGCACCCTCGCGATCTCCGGATCCAGACCGAGCCCGCCCACCGCACGCCCCTCCATCCCAGGCGCCAGATCCAGCAGGCGACAAGCCTCGTCATTGGCCAGCACCAAGCGCCCGTCACCACCGACGATGACCACGCCTTCACGCACCGCATGCAGAACGGCGTCGTGATGCTCGTACAGCCGAGTGATCTCCACCGGCCCGAGCCCCAACGTCTGGCGGAGAAGCCGTCTACTCACCAAGGCTGCACCCCCAGCGCCAACGACAAGGGCGCCGAACCCCACACTGATCGCGAGAGGCAACTGCCTCTGGACGACTTCGCTCACCGTCTCCACCGTGACACCGGCGGCAACCAAGCCGATGACTTTTCCGTCAGCGCCGGTAACAGGAACGACGGAGCGGACGGAAGGGCCAAGCGTGCCCGCGAACGTCTCCGAAACGACACGACCCTCGGCCGCAGGACCGATCGTGCCGATGAAGCGCTTCCCGATCTGCGCCGGGTTCGGATGCGTGTAGCGGATTCCCTCCGGGCTCATCACCACGATGAAACTGACACCGGCCCGCTTCCGGGCCTCCTCGGCCCGCGGCTGAAGCACTGCAGAGGGATTCGCGCCAGCCAGGGCCTCCCCGATCCCCACCGACTGGGCGAACGCCTCCGCCGCAGCGAGCGACTGCTTCCGGGCCTCCCGCTCACCATCGGCCCGGGACTGCACCACCAGCGCAGTTACGGCCGCGGCCACCAGCAGCACCACGATGACCACCTGCAGGACGAAAACCTGCCCAGCCAGGGACCGCGCACCCGGCAACCTCCGGAGGCGGCGAAGAAACCCGCCCATACCCCTTATTCAACGCCCGACACCACCCGCCTGCAGTGCCAGCGGACTGACACGAACTCCCGATCCTGAAGGATGCACCGATGACCAGTGAGAACGTGACCGAGGCCGTCCGCGGCTATGACAAGCACGATCTGGCCGGGAAGAACGGCGGCAACTCCCGCAATGGCACCCGCGCGAAGACGGTGCTGACGGACGCCGGTCCGGTGGAGATACCGGTGCCCCACGACCGCGACGGCTCCTTCGAGCCGAAGATCGTCAAGAAGCGGCAGAAGCGCCTGACCGGCGTGGACCTGATCCCGTCGGCCGACGCTGGCCCCGGGGTTGTGGTCGCGGGCGGTGCCGGAGGCCGCCGACCCGGGCGGTACGCACCGCGCTACGGGGCCCGATCGGGGCCGGGGTGGCGGCGGACCGGCTGACGGAAACGTTGGGGGCGCCGTTGCCGCGGTGCCGTGGTTACCGCGCCGGCGGTCGGCCACCTCGTCCGGGCCGGACTGCTGATCCGCCTCCCGACGTCCACCCGGACCAGGCAGCCGCCCTTGCGCGCCGCCGCGACCTGCCGGCCCGGCTCGACCGGCAAGTCCCCCTCGGCCCGGACCAGGCCGCACGTCGGCTCGGCGTCCGCAGGGCCGACTTCGACCAGGTCATAAGGCTCGAATTCGTCTCGCGACGGCTGACCGGCATCACGAATTCAAGTTCAGCAGCCACCATGGCGACATCACGCATTCAAGGTCAAGTAGCCATGGCGGGCGCCAATAGTTCGCTGGGCGAACTTGTCGACGGCAGCGATAGCCATGGCGGGGCGAGGCGGTGCAGCAGGCACAGTCGGCGCTCCTCCGCTGCTCGGAGGCCCCGGCGGACCGGGGCCCAGCGGGTCGTCGATCGGCAGGAAGACGGCCGCCCCGTCGTCGGGGGACGCGGCCGATCGATCCTTGAGGCAGCGCCGGACCTGTCGCTTCGCCCGCGGCGCACGTCCGTGGTGCGATGGAACAGGGGAGGAAAGGAGAGCGATCATGCCCGCAGCGAAGCGAACGAGTGTCGCCGCTTCGGTGTCGGTCCGCCCGCTGGTTGAGCCGGACCTGGATCGGGCCGACGAGATCTTCAGGGTCGCCTTCGGGACCTTCCTCGGGGCCCCTGAGCCGGAGACGTTCTTCGGGACCGCCGACTATGTCCGCACCCGCTGGGCGGCAGATCCACACGCAGCCTTCGCAGCGACCGTCGAGGGCGAGGTCGTCGGATCGAACTTCGCCGCCAACTGGGGCAGCGTCGGGTTCTTCGGCCCGCTGACCGTACGTCCGGATCTGTGGGACCAGGGCATCGGCAGGCGCCTCATGGAACCGGTCATGGCCTGCTTCGACACCTGGGACAACCGCCACCTCGGCCTGTTCACCTTCTCGCACAGTCCCAAGCACCTCGAGCTCTACCGCCGGTACGGTTTCTGGCCCCGATTCCTTACGGCCATCATGAAGAAAGCAGGTCGCCGTCAGTGCCGCAGTCCCCGGCCGAGTGCTGTACGGCGAGCTGACCGCTGCTGAGCGGCCCGACGCACTGAGCCTCAGCCGCGCACTGACGGGGGCCGTGTACGAGGGCCTGAGCTTGGAGCGCGAGATCATGGCCACCCAGGCGCAGGGGCTTGGTGACACCATTCTCCTCGAGGGCGCCGACTCCGACCTCGACGGTCTGGCTGTCTGCCACTGCGGAGCGGGGTCGGAGGCTGGTGAGGACGTGTGCTTCGTCAAATTCGGCGCCGTACGCCCTGGCCAGGACGCCGCGGACCGGTTCGAACGACTGCTGAATGCGTGCGAGCAGCTGGCCACCGAGAAGGGACTGGGGCAACTGGACGCCGGAATGAACCTGGCCCGCCAGGATGCATACCGGCGCATGGTCGACCGCGGTTTCCGTACCTGGCTGCAAGGCGTGACCATGCACAAGCCCAACGAACCTGGCTACAGCCACCCAGATGCCTACGTGATCGACGACTGGCGCTGAGTCCACCGCCATACTCGGCTTCGAGGAAGACCCGATGCCGTCAGGAGACGACTGACTCCAGGTCTCCACGATGAGCGACCGGTCGCTGACCGCCCGCTACAACGACACCCGCGGAGTGCTCCGGGACACCGGACGCCCGCACAACCCGACAACCCTCGTGCGGGAGGTCGACGCCGTGGCCCGCTTCGCGCCAGCCGAGCACGAGTTCACGGTCACCACCGCCGCCCGCCGCCCGCCGCCTCGCCCAAGGCGAAGCGAACATGCAGGACGCGATCGACGCCATGGACGTCCGCGAGAGTGTCGGGATGGTTCCCCTGGGTCCGAACCCTCGCTTCCACGAGGCCGGCGAAAGCCATCGCGGCGCCCGCCGCACCCCCATGCCTGCCCCGCCAGTTGGAGCGGTGACTCCGGGCGGTGAGGGTGTCGGGGTGGTCTTCGCCCAGCACCCGACGATCACGAATGTGTCTGCGCCGTTGGACGCCAGGCGGGCTTCCGGAGGGTTGAACACAAGGCCGTGGGTGCGCGCCGGGCGCGGGCCTGGAGTGAGAATCCGCAAGGCGGCCGGGCGCACCTCCACATCCTGGGCCTGTCGGAGGGCAGGGATGAGACCGGCGCGCAGCAGGGAAGATTTACCGCTGCCGGACGGTCCGAACTGGCCGCAGCGTCGGCCATGTGGCCGCCGGCGCACGGCGCAGAGACCGGCGCCCGTCAAGGGCGCCACCACGCTCTGCGACCCCGGTGCGGAGTAGCCGCGGCTGCGGGTGCGCTCGGCGTGTGGTGGCATCGGTGGGATGGAGGACCCCTTCGCAGGAGGCGAGTCGGCACTGCTGGCCCGGGTGGGCACCGTGGACCGGGCCGCCGCGCGCCGCGCTGTGGCCTTCCGCGCCACTGGAGCCGCGGATCTGAGAGTTCTGCTGGACATGCTCGGTCTGTGGCCCGAGCACGATCCGCCGGAAGAGCACTGCGCGCGCTGACCGGCACACCCACGGGTTTCGCACGGATCGGCGTCGCCGCCGCCCGATTCCGCGCCGGCCGCCCCGGGCCCGGCCAGCCGGGCCGGGACCTGGCGTCGTCACGCAGCCTTGGAAGGGGCCGTGACCCGGCGGATTCGGTCTGCCCGCCACAGACGACATCAATGAGCTCCAGCGGTGATCACTCACCTGGAGCAGGTGAACGTCGAATTCGACGCGGCCATCGATGAGATCCGGGCCGAACTCGCAGCTACTCCGCATCAAATGGAACCTGACCCGACCCTCAAGCGCGGCTGACCACGATCCGCAACCTTCCGAGTCGCCGCAGGTAGGGATCGTGGCTGTCCATGGTCCAGGGCAAGCGGTGCGCTGCCGGTACATCGGGGAGTGGGCGCCGATGAAGAAGCGGTGGGGGGCCTGGCCGTGGATCCCGCCGAGCACGAGGCTCTGTTTCGCCGTGCGGCCGACTGGTTAGGCGCCTTCGACGAGCTGGCGCAGGGTACACGCGGCCCCGGTGGCGCGGGCAGCCACAGCGCGGCGGGCAGCGTCCAGGTCCACCGAGCCCGACCCGGCCGGCAGTGCCGACTCGCGGCCGACGAAGGGGTCCTCCATCCCACCGATGCCACCACACATCGAACCCGCCCGCAGCCGCGGCTGCCTCATCCCCCTTGCGCTCGCATTGTGGCATCAGGAGACGGCTGTCGGCACTGCACTCGTGCACCGTCGACCACACGGCCGACGCTCCGTCACATCCAGGGCGTTCAGATGCCCAAATGGCTGGCCATCCCGTCGTGCGGAGCGGGGCATCGGCCGGTCCCTTGAAGAAGGGGCCACGCCGGGGACTGGCGCCCGCGGCAGCGTGGATCGACCATGGCGGTGGACGTGGAACGGCGGCGCAGCAAAGACGTGACGCTGGCTTTCCGTGCCGGTCAGTGTGGCGGTGGTGAGGCGTTCAGTCGCCGGGCTGCTGCCTCGGCGTCCTTGCGGGCCTGCTGCGCTGCCTGCTCTGCCTTCTGGTGCCGCCAGGCGGCGGCCCGCTCCTCCTTGTCGGCGGCTGCCGAGCGTGCGCGGAGGTCCGCTGCGTTTGCCTGTGCCGTACTGAGACTGGCTGTGGCCTCCCGCGGTCTGGGCCGGGGCTTCGGCGATGCGGGCGGCCTCGGCCTCGCGCTGGGCGGCTTCCCGGCGAGCGTGCCGGACACGGGCCCGGCCGTCATCCTTCTGGTCCGCCGGCCCGGGCGGCTCCTCCGCGTGAGTGCGGGCCGGGGGACGTCGGGGCTCCTTCGGCGGGCGGGTGCCGGGAGCGGGTTCGAGTCCGGTGAATCCGCCGGCGGGAGCAGGTGGCGTGGTCAGGTGTCCGGCGATCCAGTCGGCTCCGGCGTCCGGGTCGGTGAGCAGGGTGTGGAGGATCTGTTCGAGCTGTCTCAGGACGGGGTCGGTGATGCGTTCCCCCGTGCCGGCGGCGGGGCCGGCTGCTTCGCGGGCGAGGGTGGTGATGACCTGGTGGTGTTGGTGGGAGAGCGTGCGCAGCTGGGCGCCGTCGAGGTTGCGGTGGGCGCGCTGCAGCTCGCCGCCGAGCTTGATCAGGGATTCGGCCTCCCGGGGGTGGGTGCGGGAGAGGATGTTCGCCGCCCACACGGCGAGAGTCGGTTTCGGAAGTGCTGCGATGCGGTGCTCGGTGGCGGCGTCCTTGTCCCGGCGGGCCTGGGCCGCGTACGCGTCGCGGGCCGCGACGAACTCCGCCGGCCGCAGCCCGTACAGCTCCGCGATCACCGAGTCCACGTCCATGACCCCACCATGCGCCTGCCGGGAGGCGTTGCCCGGTCAGGCACGCTGCTGGCCATCGCCATCGCCATCGCCATTCGCCTACGCCACCTGCTTGCACGCGCCGTAGAAGCCGATCAAGCCCAGGTCGGCCGCAGCGGCCAACCCCTGGATCCGTTCACCCCGCCCAAAGTCCGCTGCCTGACGTCTACTCTCACGAGTACCTCGGAGGGATCCCCGGCACCGCCGGAGCCGCCCCCGCGGCGACACCCTCACCGCCGTCACCGCCCACGACTGGACCACCGGCCGCACCGCCACTCTGACCGCCGCCGAGTGCCGACTCGGCTACCGCACCAGCGCCTGCAAACAGCAGCCCAGCCGGTGGACGATCCTCTCCCTCACCCTTCACCTGACCCGCTCCACCACGGCCGCCCCCGTCACTTACTCCCACCTCGCCACCACCCTCGCGGTGACCGGCGAAGTCGCCCACGCGCCGACGGTCTTTGTCACCGACGAACGCGCCGCCATGCCGTACGACGTCGACTTCTACCTCAACCCCGCCCGCGGCGGCATCCCCGCCTGGCCCAGCCGCTTCGCCGTCATGTCCTGAGTCGACCGGCTCACCTACTGGTCGGCCCGGACGCCCACCACCGCGCCGGTGCTGCCGAGTTCCAGCTCGAACGGCAGGTCTCACCGCGGCGGCTTTGCGGCGGCCGCGAACCGCTCCAGGTCCCCGCCCGAAGGGTCCACACACTGGCGCCTGTACGGACCCACCCGCTCCCGACCCGCTGCGCGACGACGTCGAAGCCCCCGCCCGTCCCGCGGGCGGGCCGTCGCCGAGATCATGCTGCGCGTCGGCGACATGCCGTACGCGCCCCGGGGCCGGGTGGCACGCCGTAGCCGCCGCTGAGGGCCCCTCAGCTGGTGGTCGATGCCCTGTGCCACGCGCGTGGGATCGGAGTACGGGGCCAGCCCGAACGGTTCGCACCACGGGTGCGGGTGTACGACGTACGTCCACGGATCCTGCGCGGGCGCCAGCCCAACGGGTCCGCGTTCCGGGCCGTCCAGCGTGCCGTGTCGCCTCAGCCCTGTTCGCACCGATCCTCCAGTTCACCCGGGTGATCCGCGCGCCCGACGGTCGGGGAGAATGCCGGGACACCATGCCGATCGGCCTTAAGGGAACTGGACTGTCTGATGCCGCACATCACCATCGACTACTCGGCGAACCTCTCCGACATCTTCGCGCGACGCCCCTTCGCCCTTGCCCTGCACTCGCTGACCGCAAAGGTGGCCGGGGGCTCCGTCGCCGACTGCAAGACCCGCTTCAGGCGTCTCGAAGAGGTCTACGTGGCCGACGACGCGCCCGAGAACGCCCTCGTCCACGTGCAACTGGGCCTGCTCGCCGGCCGGACCGACGCGGTCAAGGCCGAGCTGAGCGCAGCCGTACTCGACTTGCTGCGCACCCACATATCCGGCGCGACGGACGGGCCCCGCCCGGTGGTGCACGCCTCGGTGGACGTGATCGAACTGGGTGCGGCCTACTGTAAGTACGTGGAGGCCTGAGCCCTTCAGGTGGTGCCGGTCCGGCCAGATCTGGTGGCGGAGGACTCGGCTCCGGCTCGGCGGTATGGTTCAGCGCTCCTGACTTCGATCGGTGGGGCGTGACGTGATCACCATGTAGACGCGTGCGTGCGGCAAAGGACAAGATGCAGACCGATAGACCGAGTCGGGCAGGCGTGGCGGGAGGATCAGCGCTCGGCGGACCTCTGGGACGTCTCTTCCGGATGGTCTCCCCACTGCGGCGCCGTGGCGCGCCGTCGGCCGGCCCGTTGGACTGCCCGCGCGACGAGGCCCAACAGGAACGCGTGGAAGGCGTACGAGAACAGCAGGATGAACCAGATGATCGCATCCGAATCGGGTGCCCAGTCCCCGGCGGCGTTGACCATCGCGATGAGAGCGGCCCCTGTGGGAACGGCGAGCAGCAGCGCGAACAGCCCGGCAGTATGGCTGCTGTTGTCGCCGGAGCCGATCAGCAGCAGGAAGCCTGCGAGGCAGAGGTAGGCCCGCGAGAGCCAGTTGCCGAAGGTGATGCCGGCGATCGTGCGCAGCTTTCCGGAAGGCAAAGGGGTTCTCCTGGTGGTCGTGCCGGGGCAGGCTGACAGCCCGAGCGTGGTTCACCATGGTGGTCCCGTCCGGCCGGCCGCGTCAGAGTACGCATACTCAGACCGCCCGGTTCTCCTACTCGTTCGGTGCCGGAGCACGGCCGTGGACCGCCACAGCGTTTCGCGGTGAACCGAAGCACGTGGCCGTTCTGCTGTCGGAAGACCGCGTGGATGTGACACCGAAACCTGTCAGGATGGTCGCATGGGTACGAACGTGATGGTGCGTCGGCTCGACCTGGGGTATTTCATCCGGCCTGCTTCGGAGACGGGCGGCCCGCACCCGCGAGTCGAACCCGCTCTCGCCTACCTGGTGCGACACGAGAAGGGGTTGATCCTCTTCGATACCGGTATCGGCAAAGCGGACCCCGGGACCGAAGCGCACTACCGACCCCGCCGCCGAGCGCTGCAGGACGTCCTTTCGTCGTCCGGAGTCTCCCTCGAAGACATCTCCCTGGTCGTGAACTGCCACCTCCATTTCGACCACTGCGGCGGGAATCCCCTTCTGGGCGGTAAGCCCGTCCTCGTCCAAGACGTCGAACTGGCCACCGCCCGCCGGGGCAACTACACCGTCGACGAACTGATCGACTTCCCTGGCGCAACCTATGAGGAACTCGCCGGTGAAGCGCAGGTCTGGCCGGGAGTCTGGATCGTTCCGACGCCCGGGCACACGCAAGGACATCAGTCGTTGGTCCTCCGGCAAGGGGACGGCACAGTGGTCCTCGCCGGCCAGGCACACGACTCTGCTTCCCGGTTCGCGTCCGACCAACTGGCCCGCCAGGCAGCGCTCCACGACGTGGAGCAGCCCCTCCCTCCTTACCGGCACTGGCTCGACCGCCTAGCGGACTTCGACCCGCGACGTGTGCTCTTCGCCCACGACTGCTCGGTCTGGGAGCCGCCTCAGACCACCTGCCGCCTGTATTGAGAGGGCGGTTCGTGAGCCTTTGAGCAGTCTTGCTGTCGCCTGATGGTGTGGGTGCGGGCGGAATCCGCTGGCCTGCGGTCGCTGATCATCTCTCTGTCACGGACGGCCTCCCGTGGGCAGGTCAGCGTCGGATGCTGATGGTGATCCGGACGCTGCCGAACCGATCAAGCCGGCCCCAACTGCAGCCGCCGGTCCTGGGGGCCCGGAGATAGCCAGGCCGCGCGCACCCGGGCCGTCAATGCAGGCGTTCAGGGTGGTCGAAGGACCGATGCCACCTGTGCTGACACAGTCGCGGCGAGTGCAGCTCGTGGCTTCGCTGCCCGGGCTCACGGCTCAGTGCAGGGCGTTCTTCACCCAGCTTCGTACCTCGGGCCGCAGCGAGGTGTTCCCGGCGAGGCGGGTCAGGACCTCGCGGCTGTGTGGCTCGTCGTCCATGAAGTTCAGCAGCTTCACCGCGTCCTCGGCCCCGGCGTCCCGCTCCATGTACAGCGCGGCGAGGTCCATAGCCCAGGGCGTGACGTCCGCCGTCCGTTCGATGTCAAGGCGAGCGATCCAGTCGAGAGTGCCGCCGGCGATCCACATCCCGATCCGGCTGACCCACCGCTCGACGAAGTCCTCGGCGCTCACGTCGAGTCCGAGCAGCTCGCACTCGCGCCGCAGTTCGGTCATCCGCTCCCGGGTGACCAGGCGCGGGTACGGCATCAGGCCCCGCTGCACGATGCGGACGGTGAGCCATTCCGGTTCCTCGTCATCGTCCTCGTCGTCCCTCCCGCTCCACTCGGGCGGCGGCTCGGGCCACGTCAGTCGCTCGGCGGGCAGGAGCGCCTCCAGCACCCGTCGCGCGCGGTCGATGCTCTCCGGCGTCTCCTGAACGCCGTCCCACCCCCAGCCCGTCGGCCCGGAGACAGGCAGGACCCGCACCGCCTCCGGCAGCAGCGGCTCCTCGCCCTCGACCGACGCCCGGGCGCGGGCGTCGTAGTCCGGCCTGCGCAGGCGGATCAGCCATCCGCGTGCCTCGGCCCTGACGTACTTGTCCACCGACAGGTCGGTCACCAACCGCAGCAGGACCTCCTCGCCTTCCGGACGACCGAGTCTGTGCAGAAAATGCACCGCCTCGTACGCCACGAGTCCGGCGTGTACGCAGCGCTCCGCCAGCTCAGCGGCCTCGGCCCGCTCGGCCCGGCCCAGACCGCCGGCTTCCCTGCGCTTCTTGAGAGACCACCACGCTTCATGGGCGGAGGCGGACAACCGCTGCCGCTCCCGCTGACTTTCGAACTTCTGCCGGTACTCCTGCGGGAGCGCTAGGTCCGGCTCTCGCTGGAAGCGCTCGTACAGGTCGTGCATCTCGTCCGTCCAGCCGTACCCGACGGGCGGCAGGGCGGCGAGCGCCGCTGTCACCACGTCGAGGTCGGAACGTCCGCTCGTCACGTCACTCCCAGGTATTTCATGGCCGTCGCCGGTTCTTCATCTTGCCGGTCATTCGGGCCTGGGTGTCGCCGCAGCGACCGCGCTGATCGCAGGTGCTGCCGGGGCCCTGGCCCTCGCCGTGGCCGGGCTGCCCCAGCCCACGTGGGGTCAGGCGCTGCCCGCGCTGTTGCGATCCGCGCCGGCCTGCTCCCCTTTGCCGCCGCACGGGCCGCCATGTCGGGGGCCCCGTACACTGCAATGGACGAGGCGGACGCCAACTTCGCGCAGGCAATGCTTGGCAGTGACCTCGGCCCCGGGACCGGGCTGCTGGTATACGTCCTGTTCACGCTCGCTCTGGGTGCAGCCGGAGCCTGGCCTATCGCAGGCGGGACGCTCCGTAGGCCCCAGCCCCACCTGCGCAGGGCGCCACTTCCAGGAACTGACCTCACCGTGGTGGCCCTCTGCCTGACCCCGGATGGCGACTACGGCCTTGGGGACCGTCTCGGAGCCGAGCGGTGCGTGTGGGTGATGAGAGGGGCTGCGGGCAGGCCGGAGGGCCCCGGGGCCGAGCGCGTGGGGGACACGGAAGGAGGGGAGCCGGGCGTGGTCAGTTGCCTCGCTCGGCGCGGGCGCGAGCCAGCGCAGCTGCGTGCACGGGTTCGTAGCCGTCCAGACGGGTTGCAGAATCGCAGAGGTCCCCAGGTTGTGCTGTTCCTGATGCACGCGCGGACATCCCCGACGACTCGACGTGCGGACCGAAACCTGGCCGTCACCGTCCCCGCGGCGCCGGCGTTGGGCAAACGTGAAGTCGACTACGCCTCTGTGCGCCGGTCGAGCTGTCGCAACCGCCTGCCGGAGTTCGTGTCGGGTGTCTAACCTGACTGGGCCACGCGAGGCCGAGTCTGCCGATGACAGTCAGCTGAGGGGACGGGGTCTCGGCATGGGGGGCCGATCTGGGGGGAAGGGACGGCATGAACGAATGGGTCGGGATCGTTGCGCTGCGCGAGACGGCACCGCCGACTCCTGTCCACAAGATCGCGTTGGCCATCGAGCTCGCGCGGACGCGCACGGCGTACAGCCTCGCTGGGGTGGCCGTTCCCTACCCGCGGATGCGGTCGCTGCTGCGGCGGGTAGGGCAGCGGTACGCCCAGCGGGCGCAGTGGGACCGGTGGTCGTACTGCGTGGACCTGGCCGGGGCGTTCTTCAACGGCCTTGAGGCGCCGCAGACACTCCCCCGTTGGCTGACCGTCGAGCTACGCGACGTCCTCGCTGTGCAAGGTCGGCGGGCTGCTGATCGGGCAGGGGCCAGGCAAGGGCCGCTGCGCGGGCGGGCATCGGGAGTTCCGCGGGCCAGTGCGGGAACACGCACCGGCCAGCGCATCGCCGACCATTCCGCCCGGGCTTTGCGGCCCCAGCGAATGCTGACAGCATGCGATGTGGTGTATCGGCCGCTGCCTGCTCTACCCGAGGAACTGGTGGCCGCATCCGGCGCGACAGTGTGCGCGGAGATCCGACGGGTCGTACAGGACTGGAACCCCGGACCTGGGGCAACCGCTTGGCTGGGGTTGGCGGGTGAGCACCGCAGCCATCTCTACGAGCGCCGCCTGACCACAGCCGTGACGCCGCAGGTACTCGGACTCCTCGACCGGCTCGGCGCCACCGTGCTCGATGTCGCCCTGATCGACGGATACACGCGCCAGGCCCGCCCGGAGAAGGCCGGACAGCAGTCCGCGGCCCACGCTGTCCGCCGCCGGGCTGCGGAGGTTGCCCTCGGCCAGTGGGTTGCCAGCCGTCAGCTGGCACGTCTCGGCTCTGGCGAAGCCCTCGCTCCCGCGGCATCGGTGTTCGAGGGCGTCGGCCGGCAGATCCTGGGCGCCCTGAGTCTCCTGCGCGATCACGAGACGGCCGTCTGTCTGATCTCCGGGCTCTACCCAGCAGCCCAGCGTCCCCTGGACGGATCATCGGCTCCGGTGGCCGACCCAGTGTCGATCGCGGACTCCGTCTTCCGCAACGAGGGACTGACCTACGACTTCGAAGCCGAAGGTCCCGATCACCAGAAGGTGTTCCATGCCACCGCCCGGACCCGATCCGGCCGCACGGCCCGCGGCACAGGAAACTCGAAGAAGACAGCCCGCCTGGCCGCAGCGCAGTTGCTTCTGGACGGGCTGCCGCAGCAACACCAGAGGCCGCCCGTACCTCGCCGCGATCGCCTGCTACGGGACCCGCTGCCTTACCCGCACCCCGCCGCAGACCACCGCGACGCCGTCCGGGACCTCGCTGACATGTTCGAGCTGCCCCGGCAGGCGGACGGACTCCTCGCCCAGGCCCTTACCCATGCCTCCTGGGCCCACGAGAACCAGCCCGCCGTCGCCGCCTCGCATCAGTGTGACCACCAGCTCCTCGCCCACCACGGGTCGCTCGTCATCACCCACCTCGCCGCCCACGCGCGAGTCCACCACGTCCTTGCCCAAGGCCTTGCTCCTGATGACGACGATGGCCGCTTTCACACCCCCTCGGACGATCAGACCGCCCGGCTCGGGACATCACTCGCCCTGAGCTCCGGACTCCTCGCCAGCCGGGGCCAAACTGCCAACAGCCGCACAGCCGTCTCCGATGCCGCGCAGGCCGTTGTCGCAGCCGCCTGGCGCACCTGCGGGCCCCGCCTCCTGGAACGCCGGCCTGAAGTCGTCGACACCTGGATCAACTCGCTGGAACACCAGCACGATCCGTCCACCGCACTCCACAAGACGCTCGTTCCCTACGGCGCAGCGTGCACGTACGAGTACCGCATCACCGGCGAGGACCACCTCCGGGCCTACCGAGCCACCGCCGTCCTGCAGGACGCCGTAGGACGCGAGCACCGGTGGACTGCAACCCCCAGCCGTCGGCTGGGCAAGACCGATGCAGCCAAGGCCACCGCCCAGGAGATCATCGACGTGCTCGCCGCACCCGGCGATGCAGACCAGTTCGAGAAGCTCACTCCGGAGCAGCACGGACTGCTCCGCTACCTGCTCCAGGCGCAGCTTGACGGGCCTGGACCCGGCACGGAGCGACAGGTCACCCAGATCATGGCGCACGGGGACCTGGGCGCCGATTTGCTCATCACGGGCGACATCGACGCGTTCCGGGTGTGGGCGGAGCGCGCCCAGGCCGTGCTCGGCACAGGAAAGGCAGACGAGCAGGACTCGGCCTTCACTCTGTACCGGCGGGTGTTGAAGATTTCCCGTACGGGGCCGCGGTCGCTTCTGAGCCGGATGACGGCCGGCCAAGGCGACGACGCAAGCTCGCCGGCCGTCCGCCAGCACGCGGCCGCCGTCGTACGACGGGTGCTGACCGCCGAGCCGCGGACATGTTCGGTCCGCGAGACGGTACGGGACTGGTGGATGGAAGCCGCCGACCACCTCAGTATTTCGGTCCGTGACGGACTGCGTGCAGGATCCTTCGTGCCGGCTCCAGTACAGCTCGGCGCCCTTGGCGAAGCGCTGCGCTGGTGCTCCGGCGCGGCCAGCGCGGCGCAGACCTCGGTCGAGGTTGAACTGACCGCTCAGGACGACATCCTGCACGTGTGGATGGGGATGCCTGGCGTGGAAGTCAGGTCAATCTGCGACGGCTTCGCCCGGCTGGTGACCCGCACCCTGCCGTACGTCGACTGCCTGACCGCGGACGACCACATGCTCGTCCGGCTCTACCCTTGGCCTAGCCTGCAGAACGTCACCGGCCTGGCGGCGGCGGGACTCCACGCATACCTGCATGTTGCGGAGCCGGAGAGTGGTGGCGCATCTGAAGTCGGCGCCCCGTGAAACTTCTCCCACCGCGGTGACTCCGCGGTGAAGCTGCGCTGGACGCGGCCATGCTTGCCGGGCGCTTGGTCGCCCACGATCGCATCCACTGCGGCGGGAAGACCTCCCGCCCTCCGCAGCCCCGCACGGACGGAGACCGGCGCGCCGAGCGGGACTCCCCCGCGCCTACCCACGCAGGGAGTGGATCGCCGCCCGCGCAGTCTGCCTTGGCGGCCGCCGCCTGCCGTAGCGGCAATGACACCGAGGGCGCCCGCCCGGTCCACGGGGCGGGCGCCTCCTTTGTGCACGGCGTGCGACCGACCGGAGGGCGTATCCACCACTGTCCTGCAGCAGTATCCACGGGCTCTCATCATACGATCCGGTGAACCGCTGATCAGCGGATCCGGTAGCCACTCCCTGGGGGTGACTCGTTGTCAGAGTCCGTTGAACTGGCAGGCGGGCCGGAGCGAGCCACGACCGCCCCGCCGCCAGGCGTGCTAGCGCCTGGTGGACGGCCGGGCGTCGCAATACCCTGCCGCACCGGATGAGGCACCGGCGATGCCAGCCACGTTCACCGGCACGCCCGCTCCGACCCCGGAGGCCGAAACTCTGTCCACAGGCCAGACGCCCGACGCTTCGGCCATGACTGCTTCCCAGAAAACCCAGCCCCCTCCACCACCACCGCTCCGGCGGCCGCGTCCCGCCCGGCGCGCACCACCGGACCTTCACCTACGTCGCGCCGCCCGGCGGCGAGGAAGGCGGCCCCGGCCGGCACCCCGGCGGGCGGCACCGACCCGCGCAACGAGAACGGGCCGCTGGTCGTCGTCGACGTCCAGGACGGGCAGGTGCTGGCGTATTGCACCGGCGGCCTGGTCCTGGACGTGCCCGCCAAGTCCATTCCGGCCTTGGTCGACTGGACTCTCAAGGAGGCCAAGCTCGGGCAGCCGAAGCTGTCCGGGCCCGGCAAGGACGCCGACCCGCTACTCGTCCTCACCGAGGCCGCTCTGGAGCGCTACGGCCTGCCGGTGAAGCTCACCGACCAGGAGCGGCTGGCCGGACAGCTGTCGGAGGGCCACAAGGTGGCCAAGCAGCTGGCCCACGCGGAGTGGAAGCTCACCAAGCGCGGCTTCGGCCCGTGGGCACGCATCTACCGGCCCGCGCAGGGCCCGGAGCGCGCGTGCGTCCAGCTGTGCATCCCGTCCTGGGACGCGCTCGACACCCGCCACTGGGCCGACGCCGCCCAGCTTCCGCCAGCGGAATTGGCCGGCTTCTGGGCACGTACCCGGCCCGGGTGATCACGCTGCGCGGTTCCACGGCCGTGACCGGCTGACCGCCCTCCACCCGGCGACCCGCGCCTCCGAGCCCGACGCCGGCCAGGGTGCGCTGGTGGAAGCACGGGAGGCCGGCGAGCAGCGGGTGGCCGGTCGGGGGCCTCACACGGCGCGCAGTCGACCGGTCCTTGCCCAGGCTTGGTGGTGGCGCTGACCAGGGTCAGGGTCCGCAGCCGGTCATCGCCGTGCACGTACCGCAGGCGCCCTCGCCGATCTCCTCACGCAACCGGCGAGCCTCCGGGCGATGCGGGGCAGTTTCTCGGGCCTGGATGCGGGCGGTGCATCCGGCGCTGATCAGGAAGGGGACGACGTCGCCGAGCAGGGCCCGGGCGGGGCCAAGTACCGCGGTCAGCACGGCGCCGAGGTGGCTTCCGGCGGTCGCGGCGATCGCGGCGATCGCACCCACGCGGCTGTTGCTCCGCTGGATCAAGGACCGGTCGACGAGGCTGGGAAGGAGGCTGATGGCCGCCGCGTCGTGCAGCACGCTCGCCGCTCCCTGCACCACGGCGACGATCACGAGCTGCGTCAGGGGCAGCGTGCCCAGCGCGGCCGCCACCGGCACCGTGGTGAGCACGACGGCGCTGACCAGGTCACCGGTGATCATCTGCCGGCGCTTGGAGTACCGGTCGGCGAGCGCGCCGGCATGCAGGGCGAGCAGCGCGGGCGGGAGCTGCCCGAGGAACGCCAGCCGCGCGACCTGGGCGGTGTGGCGTCCAGTTGGAGCACGGCCAGCACAGGCAGCGCCATCTGCGTGATCGAGCTGCCAGCCACGCTCGCGGCCTGACCGGTCAGGTAGCGGCGGAAGTCCCCGTGCCGCCACAGCGAGGTGCCGGAGGCGGAGGGGGGTCTCAGCGCGGGGCGTCACAGCGCACCCCCGGCTCCTCCAAATGCTCCGAACCCAGGCGCGTGGGCTCGGTCCGGGCCCTGCGGGCGGACCCGGTAGCGGTGGGTGTGCTCACCCTGCTCACCAGCCCAGCTGGGAGTAGGGGCGACCTTCGGCGATCGCGGCGATGGCCGTTCGGGTGTAGGGGACGATCCGGTCCGGCAGCTCATTCCGCGGCCACCACTGCCAGGTCAGGCACTTGTCGGGCTCCAGGACCTTCGGTACCCCCTCCCACCGGCGGGCCTTGAAGACCAGCTGCATCAACGGCAGCGCGCCTAGGGTGTCGACAACGTGGACGACGTGCGCCAGTTCCACGTCCACGGGGTCGATGACGAGACCGGCCTCCTCCCTCGCCTCGCGGATCAGGCAGGCGCGGGCGGACTCCTGCTCGCACCGGCCGGCGAGGTAGTGCCAGGTGTCGCCCGCGTACTTCGAATTGGGGTGACGCAGCCCGAGAAGCACCCGGCCTTCGGCGTCTTCGAGGTGGAGGTGGACTCCGATGCCGTTCAGTACGGTCCGGCTGCCCCCGTCCCACACGGCGGGAGCCGCGGCCGGGCCGTTGTCCGGAGGGTTCTCGGCCGCGTGCCGGCGAATCAGGTCCCGGGTGGCGGGGCTCAGGCGCAGCCGGTCCAGGTCATCGAGGGTGAACCAGCGCAGCAGCACACCCTCATGCAGCACGAGACGGTCGGGGTTGCCGCGCCACCGGCCGGCGAAGACCCGGACGGGGACGGTGAGGCCGTCAATGCTGGTGGCGGCCTCCACGGCGTAGGGCTTCAGGTCCTCGAGGCGGAGGTCGGACACCTCCTCGGACAGCTCCCGCAGCAGCGTGCCCTCAAGGCTCTGGTCGTCGTGCGTGCGGCCGCCTCCGAGAAGTGCGAACGCCCCCGACTGCCAGACGCCGGGCTTGTGGTCGCGCAGATGGAGCAGGTAGCGGCCGTGCCCGTCGTGAATGAGCGCGGAAGCGTTCAGCGGCTCGGGCCGGCCGTCCAGCCGCGCCGTGAGGAGTTTCGCGCGCAGTGTCGGCGAGGTGACCTCCGGCTGCGGGAGCCACTGGGCGCCGGACACCTCCTCGTCCTGCAGCGCTATCGCGGGCGGCTCCTCGCCGGCGAGGTAGAAGACGTAGCGGAAGTCGTAGTGGCGGTGGGCCGGTTCCCCTTTCGCCGGGTTGACGTCGATGTCGTGGACGTTGATGTCGACCGGAGAGCCCAGCAGCTGCCGGGTCAGGCACAGGGCGCCCGGCGCGATCCCGGCCTCCTCCGACACCTCTCGCAGCGCCGCGGCGAGCAGTGTGCGGTCCCGGGACTCGACGTGGCCGCCGGGGGTGCGTACGAGGCCGCCAGTAGCCCGGTGCCGGATGTGCAGGACCCGGCCCTGCCGGTCGATGACGACGGCGCTGCACGTGATGTGCCCGGGCAGCGTCGTCCGGGCGGTCGCGTCGACGGGCCGGTCCAGCGCGGCAAGGAGTCCGGCGAGGGCGTCATGCTCGCCGGGGTGCCGGCCGAGGTACGCCTCGACAGTCTTGCGAATCGCGGAAGAGCTCGGCGGCATGAGCGTTGTCTCGCCTTCGACGTGGGGCGGCTCTGAGGCCCGGGCTGTGGAACTCGAGATGCTGGCCCAGCCCGCCGTGTGGTGACCGGGAGGCTCCGCAGCGCAGGTGCTGGCAGCAGCCTTCGGCAGGCTTCCGACTCCACTGCTGCCTCGTTCGACGGACGCCGATGAGTTCCCCCTCGTGGGCGTGATGGTGGTGTTGCCGTGCTCAACGACGCCGCACCGATTTCGAACACCTGCGCTTTCGGACGGATTGCGCACCCCGTAATTGAGCGGATTCTCGAAGGTGCGCGGTGCACCGATCCTTGCCACGCAAGAGCCCACGCCCAAGGCCCGGTTGGCCGAAACGCCGACGCTCATGAGGCTGTGGCCCGCCAGGTCCGTCGGAACACCACCTCGCTGCGGCTTCCAGGTCTGTGGCAGCCGCAGATCGGTGTGGACGCCTGTTCCGCGGCAGACAGGCATCGGTGATTGGCCGGACTACGCGGCGGTGCGCCGAGCAGCCAGCAAGACCGCCGCGAGAGTTCCGGCTTCAGTGATCCGGCCGTCGCCGCACATCGCCACCGCCTCCTCCAACGCGACCCAGCGCAGCTCCATGTCGGCCTCGCTCGCGTCCCGGCGGTGCTCGCCGAGACTCAGGTCCCAAGCCAGGTACAGATGCTCACGGGTCCGCGCGTCGGCGGGCATCCGCCACATCATCGTCAGCGGTTCGATCTCGGAGGCGAGGATGCCGGCTTCCTCGGCCAGCTCTCGGTGCGCAGCTGCTGGGGGGTCTTCGCCGGGCTCGCATCCGCCGCCGGGACACATCAGCAGCCGCTGACCGCACACGTAGACGTTCTCCTCCACGAGGGCGATCCGGCCCCGCTCGTCGAGGGCTACGACGCGTACGCCGTCGACTGACTCGGTGTACTCGTAGGTTCCCAGGCTCTGGTCGGTGCGACGGACGGAGTCGCGGCGTACGACCATCCGGACTCCGGTGAACTGGACGGTCGACGAGACCGTCGTCCAGCCGTCGATCATGCTGACACCCCCTTCGTGATGTGGCACAAGCCTGCTCGGAGCCCGCCCGCGCGGCGGGCGGATCCTGCCTGGTCAGGCCGGGCGGTCGCTGATGCGGAGAAGCGCCGGCGGGTGAAGACGGCCATTGACCTGGAGGGCGAAGTGGTAGCTGCCCGGAGCAAGGGCGGCGGTGCCGGTAAATCTCAGGGGGTGGTCTTGGCCAGGTGCAGTGGAGTTCCTGCCTTGACGGTGGCCCGGGTGAGGTGACCGACCTTCTCTCCGGCCCGGCTGACGGGGTCGGTGCGGGTCAGGACGTACATGACGTGCACCGGGGTGTCAGTGGCGGCGGTGAGGTCGGCTTCGAAGGCGAGGCTGTCGCCGAGCCGGTAGGCGGTGCGGGGCAGACGGAGAGGGGTGACGCTGACGGACGCTTGGGGGTCGAAGCCGGTCAGGGTGTAGGCAGGCGCCCATCCGTCCTTCAGCCGGGCTTTGAGGGCCTCGCGCGTGATGAAGGCGAGTTCGGTGTCCGCGGCACGGCCTTCGGCGCGCCACCGGGTGAGGGTGGCGAGGACCCCTGCTCGGCGGGAAGGGGCCGCCACCTCTTCTGGGGACGACGGCCCTCTACCTCCTCGTATGTCCTACGGACGGGCGTGAACTCCACGTCGGCCGCCGCGATGTCCACCAGCAGCCAAGCGCCACGGCAGCTTCGCCGCCGTCCACTCCGCGCCTGACGGTGTGACGTCCCCCACCAACGGCGGCAGCCACTCGTACGGATCCTGGTCAGCCTTGCACCTGTTCGAAGGCGCGATGGTCAGCTGGCACGCCGTGATCCCGTTCCTGTTCGTCGAAACCGTCGAGGCCGCCGGCCACGCAGCACTGGCGGTCGCGTCACACCACGACGGGTTCCGGATGCAGGGTGATCCCAGTGGCCGTGCGCACGCTCGCGGCTATCGTCTCCAGCGCAGTGTGGAAGCCGATCGCGGCGGCTCAAACCTGAACGGTGAAGGAGAGGATGCGGCGAGTGGAACACCGGATGCCGCGGGTGTACGGGCTTACTCGATGTTGTAGTACCACCCGTATCGGTAGCAAGGGTCTTCCCAGATCGGGTCGCGAGCGCAGACCTCAATTGCGATCCGACTGCCCCGACCGCCGAGACGGTTTTCAGTGCCGTTCTCGTAGAAATCTTTGTTGCACGAGACCCAGGCGCCACCACCCTCCTGGTTATTGCACATGCCTTGACGGTGGTACACCCACGCACCATTCTTGTCTTTTATTTCGTTGTGCCACCGCACATACGTCTGATAGCCGTCTACTTCTTTGTCCAGAACCCAGATGACGTCGCCGTATGCAGTGAAACAGCCTTCGGCGACCCGGCCCGGAGCGTCGGCGCACGACGAACCCGCCGGGGGCCCGGATCCGTCGCTGTCCCAGCCACGGAAGACGCCGATATCGTCCTCCAAAGTTGGGTCGGCTACGGCCGTGCCTGACTGAAGGACCCCCAGGGCGAATGCCCCCAGAAGTGCCACTCCCGCTTTGGCAATTCGGCGCAATGAATGCCTCCTTCAAACAAATTGACGCCCGAAAGAATCCCGACTCGAGGAGTGTTCCATTAACTAGAGATCGCAGCAAGGGAGGGAATGCGCCGATGAAACTCCTCAAAGCTGGTACCCGATCATGATTCCGGCTTATTGAGGCGCCGCCACCAGGTAAGGCTGCAGGCAAGGGGGGCGAAGGCCATGAAGCTCGGTGCAGCGAGGCGTTTGAGCTGGTGAAGCAGGGCGAAGGTCCGCTGCGGAAGATGACGGGCAGTGCTCCCACCGCTCTTTGGAGTACCTGCTCGCTCGCTCCGCACAAAATGTCATGGCCGCTTCATAAACAGCTCAGCGGCACCTCCGTCTGTTCAGCGACCGCCGAGTCAGCGGGCCCAGTGGTGCCGACTGAGCGTGGCGGCACTGCACCGGTGTCCGCGACACACGAGGGCCACTCACGCCGGACCCCTCGCGAACGCGGGGGCGGTGCGATCGCTGGGCCCGCTGCCGTATCGTGATCGTTCAGCGGTGAGAGGTCACCCCGAACGACCCGAACTCGCCCGCGCACGCCTCTACCAGTGGCCCACCCGCGCCCGGCTCCCGGAGACAGTCCGGATGTGGCTGCGGCTGATTGGTCTACGCCGTCGGCAGCGGCATGACTGTCCATGAAGCTGCGCCATCTTGAAGTAGCTGGTCAGGGTGCTGGTGTGACGCCGGTTCGGGGTGCTCGTGCTGGTCGTGGGCGGCAGTCTGGGGTGTAGATCGTCTGGCAGGAGTGGGTTTGCGGATTCCCGTCCGTCGTCGCGGGTGCCGCTCCTACGCTCCGCCCATGATGGATCCCGAGGTGTTGGAGCGGATCGCCGCGCGGCGAGCGGAGCTGGACGGACTCGAAGAGCAGCTGGGCAAGCAGCTGTCGGAGGTACGAGCTGAGCGCGATGAGCTGGCCGTGGCCGAGCGGGTGTGGCAGCGGATGAGCGAGCAGATCGCCGACGAGCGCACGGAGGCCGGGTCGCCGGTGGTCCAGGTGGCGGGGCGGGCGGTGCGGCTGGTCCCGGACCGTGGGCCGGGGGTGGCTGAGTCCGCACTGCCGGCGGAGTACCAGCGCATCCTGACCGCCGTGCGGCAGGCCGGAGGCCCGGTCTCCACCCGGCAGATCGGCGAGGTGCTGGGCTTGGACACCGGGGTGAGGGGCAAGCTGGAGCCGCTGCGCGGGAAGCTCACGAAGCTGGCCGACCGCGGCCGGCTGCACAAACGACCCGACGGGAAGTTCACCACCCGCCCGTGACCGGTCCGCACGGCGATCGGGGGCGTAACCAAGGTGCCCCCGGCGGCTGTTGGAATTGTGTGACGAAAACCAAAGAGCACGCCGGGGACACCGTGTCCCTGGTCTACCAGTGCCGCCTGCCGCTGTCCACACACACCCTCAACTACCTCGCCGACCTGCTGCGACGCCATCTCAAAGCGATACGGTCGAGGTGGCGGGGGCTGCCGCCCGGGAGGATCGCGGTGATCGTCCTGGCCGTGCTCCGGCACGACCAGCGCCTGGCCGACATGGCCGGCGGCAACGACATCTCCGCCACCACCGTCCGCCGCTGGCGCGACGAGCTGATCGCCCTGCTGGCCGCGAAGGCCGCGCGTCTGGACCGCGCCCTGAAGAAGATCGCACGGCGCGGCGGAGAGGTCGTCCTGATCGACGGCACCCTCATCCCCACCCAGCGCCGCACCGGGACGGCGAACCGCCCGAACTACTCCGGCAAGCATCGCCGCCACGGCCTGCACGTCCTCGCCCTGACCGACGAGCGGGGCCGTCTGGTGTGGATATCGGCCGCCCGGCCCGGCCGCACCCACGACATCACCGCCGCCCGCCGCGACCGCATCCTGGCCCACCTGCGCGCCGCCGGTCTCGGCGCCCTGGCCGACCTGGCTTTATCGGCCTGGACAGCGACGGGGACGACCCCGTGGTCATCACCGGTTTCAAGGCCACCCGCGCCCGTAAGCTCACCCCCGCCGAGAAGGAGGCCAACCGCATCCTGGCCGCCGGACGCGCCCCGGTCGAGCACGGCTTCGCCCACCTGAAGAACTGGCGGATCCTCACCAAGCTCCGCACTGACCCCACCCGCGCCACCCACCTGCTTCGCGCGCTGCTCGTACTGACGAACATCGAGGCCACTACGGGCAATTGATTTCTGCCGCGGGCGGCCCACGACCAGCACAAGCACTCGGAACAGCCTCACCGGGCCGGGATCGGCTGGGTGAGGTTCACCGGGTTGCCGTCGGGGTCCTGGATGTGGGCGACGCGCTGTCCCCACGGCATGTCGTTGGGGCCGCTGCGGACCGAGCCGCCCAGCGCCGTCACCCGGCCGAGCGTCTCGTCGACGTCGTCGACACCGATGCTGAGCAGGATCCGCGGTGCCGCCCCGGTTCCCGGGTTCTCCTTGGCCACCAGCCCAAGGTCGGTGTCGCCGATACGCAAGCCGAGGTAGAAGGCCAGGCCTTCCGCCGGCACCCGGAAGATCTCCTCAGCGCCGAACAATTTCGTATAGAAGCCGAGCAGAACGTCCAGGTCGGCAGTCACGATCACTGGCTGGATGGTGGACATGGCACTCCTGTCGAGAACGGTCGTGTCGCTGGGTAGACCGCTCGACGACGGTGAACTCATCGGCAAAACCACCCCGCCGGACGATCTACGACACAGACTGCCGCCCACGACCAGCACGAGCACCCCGAAACGAGGTCACGCCACCCCGCTGACCAGCCACTTCAAGATGGCGCAGCTTCAATGAGCGTGCCGATCCGGCGCAGTGCATCGCCGTCTGGGGCAACGATGACGCGGCGTGCAGTAATGCCGGGCAGCCGATGCGACTCATCCACGGGTTCGGGAAGGGTGATGAGGGTGCCGCCGGGACGCAGCAGATGCCATGCCGCGCGCTGCACCGTGCCTCCGACGGTGTCCAGGACGATGTCGAAGGGGTCCGCTGCGGTCAGGTTCGCCGTCGCCCGGTCGACCGGTGCGTCGACGCCGAGGCCACGCAGGAAGTCGAGGTTGTGGGCGGAGGCGGTGGCGGTGACGTGCGCCCCAAGGTGCCGAGCGACTGCACGGCGAAGTGTCCGACGCCGCCGGCGCCCGCGTGCACCAGGACGCGTAGCCCCGCCTTGACGCCTGCCGCCTCCAGCGCCTGCCAGGCCGTCAGCGCGGCCAGGGGGACCGCGGCGGCCTCGGCGTAGGACAACCTGGCGGGCTTGCGGGCCACGGCGGAGGCCGGCAGGGCGGCAAGTTCCTGATACGCGCCGCCGTACGGCAGCGGCAGCATCCCGTACACGGCCTCGCCGACCGCCGGGCCGCCCGGCACCGTGGTCCGTGGAACACGCAGCGGCTACTCGCTCAGCTACCAATACAGCCGCACGCTGCCAGCGAGTGTCATTGCGTCGGCGTGCCGATCCGCAGCCGGTTGCCGTCAGGGTCGCGCAGCTCGATCTCACGCGCCCACGCAGCGTCCTTCGCCTGCACACCGAACTCGGAGGCGATGACCTCGACATCACGAAGGCGGAGGTAGACCAACGTGTCGGGCCGGGCGTCGCCCTCGTGCTCCGACAAGAACAACCGCACCCCGCCCCGGGCGACCTCGACGAACGCGGGAAGTCCCGGTTCGAAGCGGTGTTCCCACTGCTCGGCGAAGCCCAGCCGCTCGTACCAAGCAACCGCCGCCGCAGCGTCCTCGACGCGCAGAATGGGAATGACTTCTTCGTCCATGGAGTGATCGTCGCAGACCACCCAGGGCAAACGTTGCCTGTCGGGGCACTGGCAAGCATCAAGCGGATCGTCGGCAAGGTCCAGGAGGAGCTGAATCTGGGCACCTGGATCGGGAATCAGCGGAGCAGGGCCGCGACACTGAAGCCAGAGTGCATGAAGCAGTTGTCCGCGATCGGGATGCGCTGGGCCGAGCCTCAGGGGTGGGGCGCGGAGCCCCAAGCTGAGCTGCGTCTTTGTGCTCCCCGAGGCCCGTCCCAGTCTCGTTGCACTGCTTCGATGGCCGACGGTACCGGGTCCGCACGGCGGCATTCGAGGCATCGTTCCTGCCTGGCCCGGACGAGGACTTGGACTCGGTGTGCAACGTCGATGTCTTCGTGGGCCTCCCGAACCGAGGACAGAGCCCAGCGCAGCCCAAACGCTGCAAAGAGTGCACCGGCGTGTACTTCCCTCATGGACCCGGTACGCCTCTGCCCAGGCATGTTGTTGCCTGTGAGGGGGACGTGTAGTGGGCCGTCGAGGTGAGTCCGCTACTGCATTGGGTGCCCTCCCCGGTGCTGTTCACAGGTCCCGCCCCGAGTGCTCTGCCGATGATGTGGGGCGAATCTGCCAGGCCCCCGTACGCCCTGGCCGGATTCACCTGTGAATCCGACGTCATGAAGGAGCGTTATGCGGCCTGCGCACATTCTGCGGCTGCTGTTGGGGGCCGTGCCCCTGGTGGCGACCCTGGCTCTCGCCCCTGGTGCCGGGCACGCCCGGGCAGTGGAACCCGGAAGCCAGAGGCCAACGATCACGACCCAGGAAGCAGGACCGCCAGGGGAACCGGTGACTACCATGCGCGCGTGCCCCCGGAAGCCGGACCGCGCCGAGTGTATGGCCCTGCTCCGCACCGACCTCCCGGCGGTGCGGAGCCTGCAGCCGGGAACCCCTCCTCCCGGATACGGCCCTGCCGACATCCGCAGCGCCTATCAGCTGCCGGTCGGCGCCGGGCGGGGGCGGACGGTGGCCATCGTCAACGCCTTCAACTACCCCACCGCAGAGTCCGACCTGGCCGAGTACCGACGCACCTTCGGCTTGCCGCCGTGCACCACGGCCAACGGCTGCTTCCGCAAGGTCTATGTGACGGCCACCGGCGAGGAGACGAACGTTCCGCCGCCTGTCGATTCCGGATGGGCTCTGGAGAGCGCCCTCGACATCGACGCTGTCAGCGCAGCCTGTCGCGCCTGCAACATCGTGCTCGTGCAGGCTGCCAACGACACGTTCGGCGCTCTGCTCAACGCGGTGGAGTTCGCGCGGGAGGACCTGGGTGCGAAGTTCATCTCCATGAGCTGGGTCGACCCCAACGGGGAAAACCCGGTTCAGCTGGTCCTCGACCAGGCCTACTTCAACTTCCCCGGCATCGCCTTCGTCGCGGCTTCCGGAGACGTCGGAGGCGTCGTCCATTGGCCCGCTGCCTCCCAGTACGTCACCGCCGCCGGAGGAACCAGGCTTGACCGCGTACTCGGCCGCGTGCCCGGTCCGCAGTTCAACCGCCCTCAGCGGTGGTACGAGTCCGCGTGGCCCGGCGCCGGCTCCGGCTGCTCCCAGATCCAGCCCAAGCCGGCCTGGCAAACCGACCCCCTGTGCCCTCAGCGCACCAGCGCAGACGTCTCTGCGGTCGCCGAGCCGGCCACCGGCCTCGCCGTCTACACCACGACAACCACGCCCGACCAGCAGACGGGTTGGATCGTCGTCGGCGGCACCAGCCTCTCTTCTCCACTGATTGCCGCCATGTACGCCCTGGCAGGCGAGCCGGGCCCGAACGACCGCCCCAACTCCTACCCCTACGCCAACCGCCGAGCGTTCTGGGACATCGACATGGGGATCACCCAGAATTGCCCTACCGGCACCTACCTGTGCAGGGCCGTCATCGGCTACGACGGCCCCACCGGCGTCGGTAGCCCCCGCGGAGTCCGCGGGCTGCGCCCCTGACCACGGACCGGAACGGACGGCCAAGCGACGGTCGGCCAGGACAGACCTGGCCGACCGTCGTGCTGTCTCCGCCCAGCTCGACGGACCAGACGCCGGCGGGCAGGGTGCAGTGCCACGGATCCTGCACGTGCCGGGAAACGATCACTGGCGCTCTGGGAAGCGATCTCCAACGCGCCGCGTCGCACCAGGCCATCCCGACTCGTGAGAAGCCGTATTTCAACGTGGCCACTGATTCCCAATGGTGTTGTCAAGCGGCGGTAGTGACCCACTGTGGTCGGGTCATATCGCTGTCGCGTGCGCGTAGGCGATCAGTGATCGCTTGACTGGCTGTCCCGTGTGGTCGTTATGCCAGATGGCCGCGGTCAGCGCGAGGATCCGGCACAGAATCCGCGCAACGACGCCACCCGGGGTCTTGCCGCCATGTCGTTCCAGGTCAAGCTGGCCTTTGAGGGTCTGGTTGATCGACTCGATGACCTGCCGTAGGGGCTTGAACAGGTGTGCTCCGGCCCGCTCGGGTTCGCCCTTGCGGGCCGGCCGCAGGAGTACCAGGTCACGTTCGGTCAGGTCGTCTTCAAACTCGCGGCCGTAGTAGTTCTTGTCACCGTTGATCGTCTGCCCGGGATGGGACGCAGCGACGTCCGGCGCTGTGTCGAGCATGTCCCTGAGTGTCTCGCGTTCGTCGGCCTTCGCGCCGGTGAGCGCGAACAGGATCGGCAGTCCGCCGAGCGTGCATACCAGGTGCAGCCGCAATCCCCAGAAGTACCGGGAGTGCGACGCGCAGTAGCCGTACTGGGCCCATCCGGCCAGGTCCGAACGTTTGGCCGTCTCCCGGGAACAGCCACAGCCGACCGGGGTGGAGTCGACCAGCCAGACGTCGTCGCTCCACAGTGAGGTGTCCCGGGCCAGGATCCGGATCATGCTGGTGAGCAGGGATGATGCCGCACGCAGACGCTTGTTGTAGCCGGACTGCTGAGGCACGCGGGGAAAGAGGTGGCGGAAGTCCCGGTCAACGCGGCGCAGCCAGCGCCGCTCGGAGGTGTAGCCGAGCAGCGCTGACATCACAGCGAGTGTGAGCAGTTCCGCGTCACTGAGTTTGGGAGCGATCCCGACAGCGGGCCGCGCCGGGGCCAGCCACGGCGAAGCCTTCAACTCGTCGTCGATCCGGGCGTACAGTGCCGTTGCGAGGGTGTTCAGGTCGTTCGTCACACATCGACATTGGACGCCCTCGCTCTATGTCCGCAGGCCATCCCTTGGACTCACTCATCTAGAGCGTCGATGAGGCCGTGCATGCGGAGGACGGACGGATACACGCCCCGGGTAACCTCGCGGAGCTCCGTGATGGCGTCCCGGACGAGCTCGTCGATCTTGTGCAGCCACGCCTCGTGGTCGGGACCGGCGGCGGCGCGGGCCCGCGAGACGAGGATCTTGAGCGCGGTGAGCTGGTGCTGGGGGCCGTCGTGGAGTTCCGCCCGATCTGCCGCCGGGTCCGGAGCTCCGCCTCGGCCAGGCCTTGCAGACGGGCCCGGCCGACCGCGCGGTTGCGCAGGTCGGAGTTGAGGATGACGAGTTCGGCGGCGGCCATCACCCCGAGCAGCAGCTCCCGCCGGGCGGGGTGGTGCACCAGGTAGGCGTTGTGGCTGACGGCGGCGATCGGCGCGTCCGCCGGCCCGAGGTTAGGTGATCCAGGTCTGCTGTCCGGGGGCGGGTAGCGGCGCCGGCGATCCGTGTGCGTCCACATAGTCGCCGGAGTCGGCCCGGCGGTAGTGGACGGACAGGGTCGGATCGGCCAGCACCTCGGCCAGGGCGCCGCGCAGACCGCCGTTGCCGTCGGCCTGCGCCTGGAGCCGGGGGAGCAGCCGGGAGACGTCGCGGTGCGCGGCCTGCAGGTGGTTGGCGCTGACCAGGGTGGCGACGCCCAGCAGGAGCAGGGCCAGGGCGTACGCCGCCAGCAGGGCTCCGACGACTCGCACCGGGGCATGCACGAGCTGGGCGAGGGCCAGCGAGATCAGGACGGCGCCGATCAGGATGACGGAGGGCCAGAACAGGCCCCCGGCCCGCTGCTCGGGCGCAGACTCGGCGCGCCAGCGCCGGTACACCAGGACGACGATCGTGCCGGTGACCAGCAGCGCTCACGTGCCAACCCTCGTACGTGGCACGGAAGGACAGCAGACTCCAGCATGGGAGCAGGCGAGATAGCGGTGATCGGCGGGATCGACACCCACACCGACCTCCACCAGGCCGCCGTCGTCGACAGCGTCGGCCGACACCTGGTGCTCCATGGAAGCCTTCGAGACCACCCTCGAGGGTTATCAGCGGCTGACTGACTGGCTGAACTCCCACAGCGACGTCCTGGCCGTCGGCATGGAAGGCACGGGATCCTACGGAGCCGAGCTCGCCCGCTTCCTGACGGTCCGTGGCATCACGGTCATCGAGGTCGACCGCCCCGACCGCCCCGTCCGCCGGGCCCGTCGGGCCCGTCGGGCCAAGGCAAGTCCGATCCCGTCAACGCCTACGCCGCCACTGCAGTTCTCTCCGGCCGCGCCCCGGGACCGCAACGGCGAGTCCGAGCCGCGTCTGGTCCCGAAGAACGCCCGCCGGCTCGCGGGGTTCAACGACCGGGTCCTCTCCCTCTGCGTGCGCGGCAAAAGTTGGGGCGCTGCCCGCCGCGAGGCCGGTGTAGTAGAGGTTCCCGGCCAGCAGGTAGTTGACCAGGGCCCAGATATCGAAGTCGTTGCAGGGGGTGGGCAGCCCGTACCGCTCGGGGCGGAAGCAGGTCCTGGTCGGTGGTCGCGGGCGGTGGTGGGGGCGGCCGACCCCGGAGGCGGTCCGTGCGGTGTTGCGGGTTCGGTGGGGGTGGGGTGGGTGGTGGGCGGTGGATGGGTTGACGGAGGCGTTGGAGGGGTGCCGTTGCCGTGATGTCGGCCGGGGGTCACCGCTTCGGCGGTCGGTAACCTCGGTGGCGCCGGTCTCCTGGTCTGTCTCGGCGGGGACGCCGTCTCCCCTGACCACATCGGCTGCATCGACACCTGCACCCACCTCGTACGACAGCGTCGGCCTTCAAGACCACAGCCAGGCCTTGAAGGCCGACGGCACGCGCGGGCCCAAATTGACCAACTGCATCCGGTTCCTCGGACGGGGCCCTCTGGCGTTCAGGGGTCAGGGCTTGGCAGCGGCCGGAGCGGCGGCTACGGGCTTGGCAGCGGCCGGAGCGGCGGCTACGGGCTTGGCAGCGGCCGGAGCGGCGGCTACGGGCTTGGCAGCGGCCGGAGCGGCGGCTACGGGTGTGGGTGTGGCGGGCTTGGCGGCGTTCTGGAGGGCGGCGACGCCCCCGTCGGTCAAGTTCACCGTTGAGTTGAAGAGGTTGGATACCGAGATGTCCGAGATGACGTCAGAGACACTGAGGTTGTCTAGGAGGGAGACCAACGGGTTGTCGGCCGCGTGGGCAGGCGCTCCGCCGAACAGCAGGACCGCGCCGGCGAGGGCGCTGGCAACGGAGAGGCGATTGATCTTCATGCCTGGAGAACCGCGGCCGCCGCCCCCGGACACCGTTCCAGCCGCGTCCGTCCCTCGTTCGGCCCCGCCGATCCCCCCGTCCGGCCGCACGCACCCGCGGGGGAATGCACGATGTCGTGAAGGAGACCCGGTGGACACCACCCCCACCCGATGCCGTGCATCCGATGCCGGCCGACGATGCGGCGCACTGATGGAGTACATCGGGTGCGCACCAGCCGCACCCGCCCACCCTCCAGTGGACGCCGCCCGTAAACGGAACCGCCTCCACCGGCGTCCCACCCGGAACCGCGATGACCGGCTCACCGGCTGCGGCACGGGCACGGGCCACCAGCTGCCGGTGAACCGCCGAGGAGTTCCCCCGCCAGCAGCACCCGCACCTCCGACGTCACCTCGAAGTCGAGGATCAGTGAAACTGCGCAATGATCAACCAAACTGCGCAGCCGGGCCCGAGGCTAGGAACCCCGCAGGTCAGACGACTGACAGCGCCGCTTCCTGCGCAGATTCAGTGAGCCAGCCAGTCGGCAACCCGCTCAGCCGAACTGCACTGCACAACCCCAGGTCAGAAGCGTGACGACTGCTCAGTTTCACTGACCCCCGACATCGACGCGCTGCGGGAGCTGGGCGTCGACTGGGCGTGAAAGACGTCACTACCCCTTCTGTCCTCGTATCTACGGCGAACGGACATGTAGCGCTGTGTGACTGCCCTGGCCCGCGTATCTCCTTGCTGGGCGCCTCGTTGAGAGGCATCAGTGACCGGTGCGGCAAGCGGCGTGCTGCGCCTCATGCATTCGGCTCTCCCTCTATCTGCGACTGGAACGCAGCGGCGTATGCGGCTACTCCGGGTGCAGCGTCAGCCGCGAAGGTGACGTGGCCCACGGGCACCCGATCGCCGACCGCTTCCATGACGCGGGAGGCGTCATGCAACGTGAACCCACCGCACAGCTCGATCAGGGTCACACCCTCATCCACGAGAAGCCTCGCGACCTCGACAGCGTCCGACGCTGCGGGAACAGGGACGAGCAGGGTCCGCTGTCCAGCGCGTTCCATGACGACACGGTCGGCCACAGGGTCGGTGGACGGATGCTCATAGATAGACGCCCATGTGATCATCGCGTTCCCTTCACTTGCCGCGGTCGCAACTGATGGAAAATCGCCGGGCACGCCGGCACCTCAAGTGTGGTCGGGGCGCAGGGGCACGCCGACAACGACACACGGCGATCTTCGGCGCGCGCGGCCACCATACCGAGGTCGTGCTCCGCAAACGGCCCGGCCTGGACCAGGCCCTCGTCTCCGTGCGCGCCGGCGACACCCTCGTCGTGCCCAAGCTCGACCGACTCGCCCGCTCCGTGCCCGACGCCCGCGACATCGGCGGCTCCCTCGTCGCCCGCGGCGTCAAGCTCTCCCTCGGCGGCACGCTCTACGACCCGGCCGACCCCATGGGCAAGATGTTCTTCAACATTCTGGCCACCTTCGCCGAATTCGAAGTCGATCTCCTTCGACTCAGAACACGGGAAGGCATGGCCGTCGCACGGGCGAAGGGCAAGCTCAAGGGCAAGCAGCCCAAGCTGGAGGGCAGCCGGAGTACGCCAGAAACAGGCAACAGGGAGCATGATCTGACGCTTGGAGTCCCGCCAGGCTGATCGCCCGTTCGGATGGTCTTCGTATGAGTTGCGGCGGGTTTCTTGGTCGGTCCCTTCCCTGGTCACGCGCCCGTGATGCGTGCAGATCGATCCGGAGGACCTGGCCCACATCTCGCCGTACGTGACCGAGCACATCAAGCGGTTCGGCGAGTACAGCACGCACGAACTCGGCATTCAGCCGGAGGCGTACGACCCCAAGCTCGACGTCGACTTCGCCCAGCTCCGCGAACGGCAACCGGCCGCCTCCGGCTTCGGCACGGCTGCCTGAGCACCGAAGGGCCCACACCATGCCCGCTGAATCGTCCGGAGGCTGAGCACCGCCGCGGTGATGGACGCGATGCGCACGGCCGCTGTTGCTGGGCCGGCCGCGCGTGGGTGTGCTCAGGCGTTGTGCTGGGCGAGGAAGTCGGTGATGAGCTTCTGCCATTCCTCGGGCCGCTCGACCATGGGCAGGTGGCCGGTGGGGATCTCGGCGAGCCGGGCGCCGGGGATGCCGTCGGCTATCTGGCGGTGCAGGCGGGTGGAGGTGAACCAGTCCTGGGTGGTGGAGATGACCAGGGTGGGCGCCTTGATGCGCGCGAGGTCGTCGCGGACGTCGGCCCGGGGGGCCAGTTCGGCGTGCTCGGGAGTGCCGTCGGCGATGCTGGCGACGGAGAAGCCGACGATCTGCTGGAGCTGCTCCCTCGGCATGGCCTCCAGCGCGTCGACGCCCAGGGCCATCATCGTCAGGAACTCGGCCAGCAGTCCGCGGTCCGTCTCGGCCAGCTTGCGCCAGATCGACAAGGCGAGAACGAGGCGGTTGTCGATGTGAGGCAGGGTCGCGGTCAGCACGAGGGCGCTGACGCGCTCAGGGTGGCGGGCGGCCGCGCGCATGGCGACCAGGCCGCCGAGGGAGTAGCCGGACAGGGCGAAGGTCTCCTGGCCCTCGGTGACGGCAGCGGCCACCAGCTGGTCGGCCAGGTCGTCCAGCTGCAGCGGCGTGGTGGAGCGGGGGGTGTCGCCGCTTCCGGGGTAGTCGATGCCGACGACGGTGTGGCCGGCGGCCAGGCCGTCCAGGATCGGGCCGTAGGTGCCGGCGAAGCTGCTGCCGGCGCCGTGGGCCATGGCGAGGCCGGGGCCGGAGCCCAGGACGGTGCGGGCGAAGGTCGTCTCGGGAAGGGTGCGCTGTGACATGGGAGGTGCCATTCCTTGGAGGAGTGAGGGAGCAGGTTGGGGAGTGCCGGGCGCGGCCCCCGGGGGCCGCCTCGCCCGTCGCGGCGACGCGAGGCGTCGGCACAAGGGGGGTCAGGGCAGCAGGACGGCCTTGCCCTGGTTGCGGCGGGCTTCCAGGTCGGCATGGGCCTTCGCAGCCTCGGCGAGCGGATAGGTGCGCCAGATCGGCACGGTGAGCCGGCCGGCGGCGGCCAGTCGCACCAGCTCCGGCAGGAACCGGCCGTCCTCGGCGGTACCGGCGCTGAAGCGCACGCCGTCCTGCGCGGCCGACATGTCGGCGATCGTGATGACCTTCGCCGAGTCGCCGGTCAGGGCGACGGAGTCGGCGAGCACGCCGGCGCCGGAGGCGTCGAACACGTGGTCCACGCCACCCGGAGCCGCGGCCATCACCCGCTCCACCCAGCCGTCGCCGTAACGGACCGCGGTGGCGCCGAGCGCGGTGACGCGCCCGGTGTCGCGCTCCGCGGCGGTGCCGATGACGGTGATGCCGCGGGCGGCGGCCAGCTGCACGGCGATGACACCGACGCTGCCGGCGGCGCCGTGGATCAGCAGAGTCTGCCCCGCCCGCACGCCCAGCTGGTCCAAGACCCGTGCCGCGGTCTGCCCGACCGTGACCAGCGAGGCGGCGACCTCCCACGACAGGGCGGCGGGCTTGGCCACCGGCCGCTCCAGCAGGGCGTACTCGCCGTAGCTGCCACCCGCGGTGACGCCGAGGACCTCGTCCCCCACAGCCGCGTCGGCTTCCTCGCCGACCGCGTCGACGACACCGGCAGCGTCCAGCCCCAGGATCTGCGGAAAGCGGGCAGGCATGATGCGCGCCAGCAGCCCGGATCGGATCTTCATGTCGAGCGGGTTCACCGAAGCAGCCCGCACCCGGATCCGGACCTGGCCCGGACCCGGCTCCGGCACGGCGGCCTCGGACAGCCGCAGCACCTCGGGCTCGCCGTACTCGGAAAAAGTGATCGCGGTGGACATCGAGAACTCCAGAAGAGGGAGGCGGAACACAGACTGAATCACTCAACCTGTGTGATTACCCTTCCTGGTGTATCACACACCGCGTGTGAAACACGAAGGCGATGCCGGAGTGGATTCCTTCACACACACTGTGTGATTTCCTGAGTAGGATGGACTTCATGCCGTCCAAGCCGCCCGTCCACCGCCGTCAGCCGAATCCGGGCAACCCCCGCGTCCAGCGCACCCGCGCCCGCATCCTGGCCGTCGCTCGCGAACTACTGCCCGAGGTCGGGCTGACCGGGCTGACCACCGCCCTCCTGGCCGAACGGGCCGGCGTCACCCGCCAGACCCTGTACCGGCACTGGCCCAACCGCGCGGCCCTGCTCTCCGACGTCACCCTGCAAGGACCCGACGTCGGCTACCCCGAACCCGGCGCCGACGTCCGCGCCGTCGCCACTGCCTGGCTGATCAGCCTGCGCGCCGGCATCACCGTCCCCGCCACCCGCACCGCCGCGCTCGCCATCGCCGCCGAAGCCGACCATGACGCCGACAGTGCCCAGGCCATGACCCGGATCATGGAGGACCGCCTCGCCGCCCTGAACAAGCTCCTGAAGCCGTCCGGCCTGCAGATCACCGGCGAGCAGTACGCCCTGCTCTACGGCCCCCTCCTCGCCCGCCTCTTCTTCGACCGAGCCGAAGCCGCCGACGAGTTCATCGACACCATCGTCACCCAGTGGCTCACCACCCTGGAGCGCACAGGCGCTCTGCCGGCGGGCGACGGCCGGCCAGGAACTGACTCAGGCCACCAAACGGCAGTCAGCTGACAACCGGGTCAGAGATAGTGCTCTGACCGCATAGGTTCGCCGGGTCGGGGCCTCGCGGCGACGCGAATCCAATCGGATCCGATGGCGGCTGATGACAGGGTTTGCTGACAGCTAGGGTCGAATGCGACCACCACAACAGGGAGCTGCATGGCCAACCTGGTCTACAAGCGGGTGTCGACCGACCAGCAGTCGACCGACCGTCAGAACCTCGTCCTCGCCGAGGCCGGGATCGAAGACCCGGTCGTCTTCGAGGAGGACACCGGCACCTCCAGCCGCCTCCACCCGCTGGAGCGCCCGAAGTTCGGCGCGCTGCTCACGTACGCGCGGCCGGGCGACACCGTGCACATCTCCGAGATGTTCCGCCTCGTACGCGGCACCGGGCACGTCCTCGACGTGCTCGACGTCCTGCACCGCGACCGCCTCGCCCTGCGCATCCACAACGGTGCGTTCTCCGCGATGGACCTCACCGCCCGCCACCCGCGCACCAGAGACCTGCTGTCCACCGTGAAGTTCATGGTGCAGACGCTCGCCGCCGCCGGCGAACTCCAGCGCGACCTCCAACTGGAGCTCACGTACGACGGACTGCGAGGGCAACAAGGGCGGGCGCCGCCCGGCCATCCCGGCCGACAAGACCGACGACGTACGCACCGCGTACCTGAACGGCCGGTCCATCGCCGCCCTGGCCCGCGAGCACGGTGTCAGCCGAGGTGCCGTCCGCACGGCCGTAGCCGACCGGAGGCTGGGCCTGGAGGTGGCACCGGCGAAGGTCGAGGGGGTGCGGTCGAAGGTGAAGCGGCTGGTGGAGCGGGGCTGGCTGGCCGAGGAGCGTCCCGGGGTGTTCACGCCGCGACGGGCGGCCGGGTGAGGTTTCGGGTCCGGTGGCGGGCGAGACGGCGTCCCATGAGCATGGTCATCGACCACAGGACGGCGGCCTCGCTGCTTTCGGGCCGGGTCTCGTAGTCCCGGGCCAGGCGCCGTGAGCGCATCAGCCAGCTCAGCGTCCTCTCCACCACCCACCTGCGCGGAAGCACCACAAACCCGCTCATGTCGTCGCTGCGCTTGACGATCTCCAGGGTGAGCCGGAGTGTCTCCTTCGCCCAGTCGACCAGGCGGCCGGTGTAGCCGCCGTCGGCCCAGACCAGGCGGATCTTCCGGTAGCGGGCGCGGAGCCGGTCCAGCATGCCGCAGGCGGCATCGCGGTCGGTCACGTCGGCCGCCGTGACCAGCACTATCAGCAGCAGGCCGAGGCAGTCCACGACGACGTGCCGCTTGCGCCCGTTGATCTTCTTGCCTCCGTCGAAGCCGCGTGAGGCGGCCGGCACCTGCGCGGCTGCTTTCACCGACTGCGAGTCGATGATCGCGGCGGTCGGCTCCGGGGTGCGGCCCTCGCTCTCGCGAACCTTCCCGCGCAGCCGGTCGTGGAACTCGGCGATCAGCCCCTTGTCACGCCAGCGCCGCCAGAAGGCGTAGACCCGGTCCCAGGCGGGGAAATCGACCGGCATCGACCGCCACTTGATGCCATTGTCGACCAGGTAACGGATCGCATCGATCATCCAATGCCACGAAGTTAAGAGTTCGGCGGCGGTGTCAAGGGTGGGCGAGATGCAGGAGGGGCCTCTGCTATCCAGGGGTTCGACCAAGATCTTCC
>NZ_JBIVXV010000033.1:0-35786 GCF_044769385.1 Streptomyces sp. NPDC090445
CGTGAAGAACCGGCTTCGGGGTATCCAACGCCGACCCGACGTTCTCGACGGCTTCATCGCCGAGACAGGACTGACACTGGAGCCCCCGTAGCCTGTCACCCCACCCTTTCAACCTCAGCGGCAACAGGGGTGCACAGCAAGGCACTTCCACGCACACCCACGGACTGGCCGAATTCCGCTGACCTGCGAAAACGCAGATGACAACACCTCAGCACGCACACGTACTATGTGCTGGCCGGCGCGACGCCGGTCCTCGTGCACAACTGTCCTGCAGCTGGAGATGACGGTCCCGAGATCATCAGGGGCCGTGGCCGGGCCTCGCAAGACCCGGCCGAGCTGCCGGATATCGTCGATCCTGCTAACGGCGGGTATAGCTCACCTCGCGGGACGCGATCCCACTCGGAACCGGGCACCACCCGTCGCGCGAGTCAGGCTGTGGGTGACGAGGCACAGACCCGAGCCTCCACTGTGTCCCGTGCCCCGACTTACGCAGAGAAAATGGCGGATCTGGCAGACTCTAGTGGCGGTTCCGGCGGCATCGTAGAAGCGGCTGCTGCGGCTGGCATGGTTGGTTGGCGCGCTTGGCAAATGCTGAGGGGGTGGTGGAATGGGCGTCGTGGACAGTGAAGCGCGTGCCATCTTGGAAGAGTTCACCCGTGATGGTCACCTATCACCGAGTTCATCGGAGAGTGCCAGGTGGGGGGACTGGGAGCAGGTTACTCCAGCATGGGTTCTCCTTCTCAGCCTCAAGGCTTTGCTTCTCTTGCGCTGGGAGGGAGGCCGAACGGGTCCGGAACTGCTTCCTCGGCTGCCTTCAGGGCTGTCTCGTGACGAGGGCGATCGCCTGGTAGACGTGCTGCGTGGCAACCTCTCAGCAGCCCGTGTAGCGCGGCAGAGCGGAGCATTGAGCCTCGAGCGAGTGCTTGCACTCTTGGTTCTCCTCATCGCTGAGGAAGCGATGACGGACGAAGAGGTCACCGTCCTCATGGAGTCGGCGCGAGCGATGAATGAGGAGGCGTTGCAAGCAGGAGACCTGCTGCGGCCCCCGTATCGCGGAGTCGACGTCGGTCCGTGGCACGTGAGTGAGACGGGATGGCAGGCCCTCGACCTGCTAGATCTCGGAGGGCTGAGGATTCCGCGTAGGGCTGCGCGAAAGGTAGAGCTCAACCCTCTGCGATCCGGCCCGGAATACGGGGAGGTGGTTCTCCTCCGTGACACAACCGCAAGCTTGCAGCTTCAGGCATTTCGGACACTCGGGGAGCCGGAGTGGGAGAAGGTCCGCGTCCGGCTTGAGGAAGATGTGCGAGCGCGCGGGGGTGAGGTTGAGCAATGGTCTGGGCGGGCGGGTGTCGAGCTCAGAGCGACGATCCCCGTTGTCAATGATGTCCACGGGCGAGACTCGATGACGGTGCGGTTCATCGGATGCGACGGTCCGGGCTGGCTGCTGAGGGGGGTGATCAACGGCGAGGTGGCACTCCCCGAGAGCCGTGACGATTGGGCGTATTCCTGCTTCGAAAGTGTGGTGGTTGTCCCCTCCTTCGCGATGCGCACCGCAGGTATTTTCACCTCACCCACCGCTTACGGTCCGGTCACCCCGCCGGAGCGGATTCGGGCGATTCCACTGAGAATGCCTGAGTGAATGTCGTTGAACATGGTCGGGAAATGACATGTTGATCCAGTACCCGTGAACCGTGGAAAGGACTGTAAAGTTGCTGCTGACCCTCGTGGGATCTATCCTGCGGGGGTCGACCGTTCGCAACATTTCGGGCGTGCCGCTTAATTCCTCGTGTCTTTTCGTGAACGAGTCAGATTCGAGGAACCCTTCGCAGAAGTTTGGGGCCCTGCCGATTATCGGCAGGGCCCCAAGTCGTTTGACGGCAACGCTGACGCTACGCCAACAGAGGCGCACAACACGGCACTGTCAAGGGTGGACGCGGAACTAAGAAATACTCTCCGTTCAGATACTTCTGGCTGTCAGGGGAGGATTAGAGAGGCCTCATGATCGAGAACCTTCCTAACCCGTCAGATATCGAGCTGAAATTGCTCTCTGCGGCAACGGCGGAGAGAGCTGCAGCTTTGTGTCGAATGTTCGGATCGGAAGAGTAGAAATCCTGGATCGAGTCTGGTCTGGAACTGGCGTGGCAAATGGCTGCCGGCCATCGAGTGGCGGACGGCTGCTCGGCCCTCCTCGATTCTCTCGCCGAAGACGACGAGTGTGAATTCGATGAAGCGGATCCCACTGCATATCCCAGTTTCTATGCGGACCAGGCAGTAGGTCTCGTCGGGGAGGCGCTAGCTGTTTCATTGAGGCCGTCTATCGACCGGGTGACAGTGGGATTCAAAACGATGAGAATGCTTCTTTCGATGGTCGATTTCAAACTCTCGGGAGAGAAGCCCGTGATTATAAGGAGCGGTGAGCCCCGGCCAGGTTCTGGGCCGCTGGTCCAGCGTGAGAAGGATGCCGAGGACCATGCGCTCGCCGTCTTGTTGCGGGAGCGAGGCGGGATCGGAGAGCGGCGCGGCATGTCATCCACCCTGATCGAGCTGCGCGATCTGGCGCGCTCATTCGCCGCGAAGGTGACTCCGTCGCTGGAGGTCTTCTCCGAGGCCAACAACTGGAGCTGATCATCTGCTCACCGAGGTCCCGCCGGTTTGCCGGCGGGACCTCACGCGCTACTGCACCCTGCCCGCCATCGGTTGCTTCGCCTAGGATAAAGAGCTCCCCAGGCGAGCTCTCCCCGGCGACCCGCATGTCAAGGGCGCGTACGATGCAATTTAAGAGGCGATGTGTCCTCAAATGCTAGAATGCGGCGGATTCGCGAAGTTGCAGTGGAGAGCAGCGGATCTGTCCACAGAGTGGTCCGGTGGCTGCTCCTTGAGGGCGGTCACTCCGGCGGCGCCCAGGAGGCGGATGTCTTTGGGCTGATCAGCGTAATGTGGGAGGCCTTTGCGTCACCCTGGGTCAAGCTCAGCTCGTATCCGAATGGGCAGGGCTCAATGCCGGTGGGTCGCTCTCCGACGAAAGACTGGAGGTGGAACGCGGGCGCCTGGTCCCGCGTGCCGAGGACCTCGACATCGGAGTGCTCGACCGTGGGCGCGAGGCATTTCATCAGCCGAGAAGCATGACCTTGATAGGTAATCACCGAAATCTTCCGTTGCGCTTTCAGCGGGAGTTCTTCATTCACAGCTATACGGATCATCACGGCCTGCTCGTCCTGAGGAGCAGGGCTGGCGAGACCTCGGATTCGAGCGGCCTTCTCGACATCGAGTTCCAGCACGTGCAGGGAATGCGGGTCTCCCCGGACTATCAGGAACTGTTCATAACGGATTCATTCGTCGACCTTGATGCTGCTGGCGTCGATGTGGTCGCCGAGATGGACGCGTTCGTTCCTTCGCAGCCGGCCCAACCGTTCAAGCGGCTGCTCCTCTCGGACGGGGGCGGTGGGACTTTGTGGTCTGTCACTCGGTGCGTGTGTACCGTTTCGATCGCCCGACGGAGTGGGGGCGGTGAACGGAATCGAAGGCGAGGGCGGAGGGGGCCTGTGGTGCGACGCGGGCGAAGCCTTGAGGAACGGATGGCCGAGTACAGGCGAGCGGAGCAGGAAGGAGTCCGGCAGCTACGCGACTACGCAGAGCGTTGTGACGGATCCGTCCGCCGAACTTTGCGCTGGCTCAGTACCGAGATCGGGGACAAGAGTTCTGCAGCCAAGTCGCAGGACATGATGATTCGGTTGTGTCTGGCCTTCGACCTGGATCTAGCCTCGATCTTTCGTGACGGTCCGTCGGTTTCTTCGGCAGGCCGTTTCGGTTGTTCGGGCTGGTGGCGGCCAGGCTGATGGCCCGGCTGTCGCGTCGGGTGGGCGCCGGGTTCCACGGCTCCGGTCGGGGGGTGCTGCTCGCAGGGACGGGAACGGGCTGGTCAGCCTGGGTTCGGGAGAGCTTCGAGCCGTGCCAGGGCGTCAGTGATCACGTCGGTCCAGGGCCAGTGGCGGGCAAACCTGAGGTGCCGGCGGCGGGCGGTGGTGACGATCTGAGCGGCGGTGGAGAAGAGGCGGAGCCTCAGACGGCGGGGCTCCCACCTGCGGGTTTCGCTGTTCAGGGCGAGCATGGGCATCCAGGCCAGCAGGTCGAGGGCGATCTGGACGATCTCCAGCCAGATCTTGTTCTGCGCGGTGTCGTGCAGGGGCAGGTTGCGCAGGCCGGTTGCCCGTGCGGCACGGATACGGTCCTCGGCGCGTGCTCGCTGGCGGTGCCGCAGCTCCAGTGCCGCGATCGGGATGCCGGTGGTGTTGGTGGCGAAGCAGGTGATCCGTAGTCCGTCTGCGTCGGTGATGCGCAACTGGGCGCCGGGGTGGGGCCGTTCCTTGCGGACGATCAGCCGCATCCCCTGCGGCCAGCCCTTGAGGCAGTCGCCGTCGAGTTCGGCGACCCAGGCGCCGTCGCGGATCTCGCCGTCCGGCTCGACGGCCGCCGTCCACGCGGCGGGCGGGACCCTGAGGACGGCCTGGTGGATGGCGTCGGTGATGGTCATGCCGACCGAGTACGACAGCCACCGGCCGCGCTGGGCGAGCCACGCGACGAACTCGTGGGTGCCGCCTCCGGAGTCGGTACGGATCAGCGTCTGGCGTCCGCGCCGGTACTTCTTCGGCAGCTGGGCCAAGGCGAGCCGGGCGGCTTCGATGTGGTCAGCGGCGGTGTTGCTGCCCGCGTTGCCCGGCCTGAGCAGGCCAGCCACCGGTTCTCCGCTCCCACCACTTCCGTGATCAACGAACCCCATCAGAGGATGGTGTCCGAAGGTCTTCTTCCACGTCGCGGTGGCGTCCTGCTTCTCGGAGTGGGCCAGCACCAGCACTCCGTCCAGATCCACGATCACCTGCCCGGCGGCGTCCGGGGCCGCGTTCTCGGCCAGGCTCCAGACGTGCTCGCGGGCTTCGGCCCGCGCGGCCCTTATCGCCGAGAGGGCCTTCGGTCCGGCAGCGGCGAGGGTGTCGATGAGGCGGGAGACCGTCGGGTCGGAAGCCACCGGCCCGAACACGGCCGGCTCGGCCCGCAGCATCCCGACATCCGCGAGGCAGTCCCCGCCCAGCGCGACCGCCAAGGCGACGTCCAGCAGGATCTTCCCCGGATCGTGCACCGCTCGTGAACGGCGCCACGGCGCCAGCGCAGCCGATATCGCCCGGTCCAGCCCGGCCTTGCGAACTGTCTCGATCAGCAGCACGGCCCCGGCCTGGGACACCGCTCCGTGGCCACCGCCCTCAACGCGGACACGCGGGTAGGACCCGATACGCTTCTTCACCTGAGAAGTGCCTCCGACGGTGGCAGGAACAAGGGCCTAGACAATCCTCATTCTTGCTGGTCAGAGGCACTTTTCGCTTGCGTGACCACCCGCCGGACAACGGCCTTCGTGAAAGCGCGAGGCTAGCGCAGGCGCGGTGTGCGACGGCGTGGGTCGGGCTCGGTCTCGGTGGCCAGGTGTCGAACAGCTCGAAGCGACGGTCGGACCACGGTTCATCGTCAGGGCCGGGGACATCGTGCTCGGCTCCTCCGATGTGCACAGGCAGGCGCGGCGGCAATACCGGATCAGGACACCGGTCGAGGGCGACGACATCCGGCCGTTGACCTTCCGACGGACCTTCTATATCCGGTCCTACGGCCATGAAGGCCAGCGTGTGGTGCTGCGCAGCTGGGACGGCCTGCCGGGATTCGGCGCACTGGAAGTCGAGTTCAGCGGTGTCCTGGAGATGAAGCTGTATCCGGCTATGAGCGGGAGCGAACTGTCCATCACCGAAGAATGGGACGCCACCACGGATTTCAGCGCCAGCGGCATGCCGAGCCGGCTGTTCCTCCTCTCGGACGGAACGGCGCAGCGAAGCTTCGTGCGCTGTGCGTCCGTCAGCTTGTACCGCTCCGAGCCTGACGGCGGATCGGGAACGGGAACGGAACCCCCCGAAGCCTGGGCGCCATGAGTCTGAAGTGAGGCCGTCTACCGGCACGTCGCCCACACCATCCGTCACGTCCCCGAAGGCGGCCGCGCCGCGGCCGGCGGCCGGGGCGCTGGAGGTTGGCTTGAGTGGGGTGCGAGTGGGGCTCGTATAGATGGGCCCGTGTCGGCCGGCAGGACGGCCGCGGTCACTCCCGCGCGAAGGATGGACGACGGTGCAGCAGTATCCCCAGGCAGGGACGGTCGAGAACGGGTTCGGCGAGGTCGGGCGGGTGTTCGCGGAGAACTTCGCCGACGGGGAGGAGTTGGGGGCGGCCGTCTGCGTGTACCACCGGGGGCGGGCCGTGGTGGATCTGTGGGGCGGCTGGGCCGGTCCCGAGCGGACGGATCCCTGGCGGCGGGACACCCTTGCCGTGCTGGCTTCGCCGACCAAGGCGCTGGTCACCGCCGCCTTCCTGCACCTCGTGGAGCGGGAGGGGCTGGACCTTGACGAGCCGGTGGGTGTGGTGTGGCCTGAGTTCGGTGAGCACGGGAAGGGCTCCATCACCCCCCGCATGGTCCTGGCGCAGCGGTCCGGGGTCGTTTGTCTGGATCATGCGCCGATCACGCCCGAGGGGCTGAGAGAGCACGCCCCCGTTGCGCGGGCGCTGGCCGCGGCGCGGCCCGAGTGGGAGCCCGGCACCGCGCACGGGTACCACGCCACCACCTACGGGCATCTGCTGAGCGAGCTGATCAGGCGCCGCACCGGGCTGACCGCCGGCCGGTACTTCGCCCGGCATCTTGCCGGGCCGTTGGGGCTGAATGCGTTCATCGGGCTGCCCCAGGACCACCGAGCCGCGCACCTCGCCACCATGATGGAGTCCAAGGCCGAGGCGCTCATGGACGGCGCCGACCCCGGGACTGAGCTGGCCATGCTCCGGGCGCTCGGCGACCCCGGCTCGCTGACGCACCGGGCGATGATCGGCAGTATGCGCCTGTACGACGCCCTCGACCCGGAGGTCGAGGACCCCTCGTACGGCGGGCTGGCCAGTGCGCACGCCCTCGCCCGGCTGTTCGCCGCCCTGGTGGGGGAGGTGGACGGCTTCCGGGTGGTCGGGCCGCAGATCACCGCCGAGGTCGCCCGGCCGTACTCCCGTGGTACCTGCCGGGTGGTGTTGCTGCCCAGCACCTGGGGGCTCGGTTTCATGCTGCCCGACAGCCCCGTCTTCCCCGCCTCCGCCGGGCTCGGCCCGCGCGCGTTCGGCTTCGACGGCGCCAACGGCACGTTCGTCTTCGCCGACCCGGACCGCGAGCTCGCCTTCGCGTACGTACAGAACGCCGGCTCGCGCACCATCGGCCGCATGAACGACCGCGCGCACCGGCTCGTCGAGGCCCTGCACCGGTCGTCGTCTGTCCAATAGCTCCGGTCGCTCTAGCGGTTTTTTAGAGGGCTTGGAGGGCGGTTCTAGTGCCTCCTGCGACTTTGGCGCCGCTTGAGTCAGAGTCGATCCTCGACCACCCGGAGGAAACATGGCGGCCGACGCCGTACGTACTGCACTTGTCACCGGAGCCACCAGCGGGATCGGCCTGGAGATCGCCGGCCGGCTGGCCCGGGCGGGCCACCGCGTCTTCCTCGGCGCCCGCACCGCCGGCCGGGTGGCCGACACCGTCAAGGCGCTGCGCGCCGAGGGCCTGGAGGTGGACGGCCGGAGCCTGGACGTGACCTCCCGCGAGGACATCACGGCCTTCGTGCACGCCGCGACCGAGCGCTTCGGGCCCGTCGGCATCCTCGTCAACAACGCCGGCCGCTCCGGCGGCGGGGTCACCCGGGAGGTGCCCGACGAGCTCTGGCTCGACGTGATCAACACCAACCTGAACAGCGTCTTCCTGATGACGAAGGACGTCCTCAACCACGGCGGCATGCTGGAGCAGGGCTGGGGCCGCATCATCAACATCGCCTCCACCGGCGGCAAGCAGGGCGTCCTGCACGGCGCCCCCTACTCGGCCTCCAAGCACGGCGTGGTCGGCTTCACCAAGTCCCTCGGCCTGGAACTGGCCAAGACCGGCGTCACGGTCAACGCCGTCTGCCCGGGCTTCGTCGAGACCCCGATGGCCGAGCGCGTCCGCGCGACGTACGCAGGCCTGTGGGACGTCACCGTCGACGAGGCCCACGCCCGCGTCAGCGCCCGCGTGCCGATCGGCCGCTACGTGATGCCCGAGGAGGTCGGCGCGATGGTCGACTACCTCGTGGGTCCGGGCGCCGCCTCCGTCACCGCGCAGGCCCTCAACGTCTGCGGTGGCCTCGGCAACTACTGACACACGTACTGCTCGCTCTTCCCGACTCGCATCCGAAAGGACTCCGCATCCGCATGGAGAACACCGCAGAGCTGTACCTCGACCTCCTCGAGAAGGTCGTCACCAACCTGATCTACGAGGACGCCCCCATCCCCAACGAGTGGTTCCCCGAGCAGGCCTTCCGCCCCGAGAACCGCGAGACGGGCATGGACTGGCCCAGCGTCGCCCACACGATGGTCGGGCTGAAGCGCGTCCGCAACGTCCGCGACCTCCTCGACCGGGTGGTCGCCGACGGCGTACCGGGCGACTTCATCGAAACGGGCGTGTGGCGCGGCGGCGTTTGCATCTTCGCCCGCGGCTACCTCAAGGCGCACGGGATCACCGACCGGAACGTCTGGCTCGCCGACTCCTTCGAGGGCATCCCCGACACCGGCGACGACGGCCATCCCATGGACCGGGAGATGGCCCTGCACCAGTCCAACCACGTCCTCGGCGTCACCGCCGACACCGTGCGCGAGAACTTCGAGCGGTACGGGCTCCTCGACGACCAGGTCCGCTTCCTGCCGGGCTGGTTCAAGGACACCCTGCCCACCGCCCCCGTCGAGCGGCTGGCCGTCCTCCGGCTCGACGGCGACCTGTACGAGTCCACCCTCGACGCCCTGGACAACCTCTACCCGAAGCTGTCCGCCGGCGGATACGTCGTCATCGACGACTACTTCATCCCGGCCTGCCGCAAGGCCGTGGACGAGTTCCGGGAGCGGCACGGCATCACGGACGAGATCGAGGCCATCGACGACTACAGCGTCTACTGGCGCCGTTCCGCCTGAATGCCTTCCTCAGCGCCTTTCTCAGTGCCTTCCTGAGTGTCTTCCTGAGAGCCTTCCGCGGTGCCTTCCTGAGCGACTGCTGAGCAGCTCCTGTTCGAGCGCACCACGAAGTCGGCCTCCGGGACCCGGTCCGGGTCCCGGAGGCCGACTTCTGTCGTGCATCGGGGTTGTCAGTCAGCCCGTGTGCCGCCCCGCCAGCTCCAGCGTCGCCCGGCTGTTGCGGCCGAGTACGTCGCGCAGGTGCCGGCGCGCGTCGGCCAGGGAGGTGTCCGCACCGAGCTCCTCCCGCACCGCCGCCGGGTTCACGGCCACCGTGTGCTCGGCGGTGACCTGCGCCCCCGCCCCCGTGTCCGCGAACTCCCAGCGGCCGCTGTGGCCGAGCAGCAGCCGGGGCGGGACCAGCTGCTTGTACGCGATCCGCTCGCCCGGTACGCACACCCGCACCGAGCGGGTGGTGTGCGCCGAGCCGTCCGCGGTGACGGTGTCCATCTCCATCTCCTGCACCCCGGCCGCATCCTCGCTCAGCTCCACGCGGCGCACGTGCGGCAGCCGCTCGGGCCACAGGTCCGCCCGGTGCACGAACGCGTACGCCTCCTGCGCGGTGCGGCCGGGCAGGGTGACGGTGTCGCTGAAGGAGAACACCAGGTCGCCGGGGTCGGTGTCGAGCCCGGTCGCGAGCTCGGCGATCCGGGCCAGCGCGGCCAGCTCCACCGGGCTGTTGCGGTCCAGCGCGGCGTTGATCCAGGCGACCGTCTCCGGGTCGTCGCCGACGGCGGTGAAGTCGTGCAGCAGCATGATCTCCGTCCCGCCGCCCGGCCGCGGCTCGAAGATCCACTCGCCGCCCATCGAGGCGATCGGCGGCGCGCTCTGCTCCTGGTCGAACCGGATCCGGAGGCCCGCCCGGTCCCGCTCGCGCCGCGAGACCCAGGTCTTCACCTCCCCGCCCACCGACGCCCACAGCCGGAACCGCTCCGTGCGCTCACCGCGCTCCAGGTACTCCGCGGCGACACTCGGGGCGAACACGGCCGGCCAGCGGCCGACGTCGGCGGCCAGGTCGTACAGCGCCTCCGGCGGCGCGGAGGACACCAGGGTGTGCCGGGTGTGGTGCCGACCCATCCGTCAGCCCACCGCGACGAGGAGGCCGTTGACCGCGTCCAGCAGCTCCCGCGGGGTGGCGAGCTTGTCCGGGATCTCCACCCCGTAGTCGCGCTGGACGACGGACACGGTCTCGATCAGGGCCAGCGAGTCGTAGCCGAGCTCCGCGAACCCGGTGTCGAGAATGTCCCCGTCCAGCTGCCCCTCGTCGCTTCCGGCCGACTCGGACAGGATCCGGCGGAGGTCGTCGAGGGTCATGAGGATCTCACGGGTCTCACGGGTCTCACGGGTCTGGGTGGTCTGGGTGTCGTTCATGCGTGTTTCCTCTTCCTGTCTCAGTGGTGGTACGTCCGCACGACGGCGGCCGAGTTGAAACCCGACCTGCCGCGCGCGAGCACGAGGGCGGTGGAGATCCTGGCCTCCCGCGGCGAGCCCGTGACCAGGTCGATGCCGTACTCCTGCGGCATGTCGGAGGTGCCCGCGGTCGGGGGGATCACCCCGTCGCGGAGGGACAGCAGCGCGGCGGCCACGTCCAGGGGCCCGCCGGCGGACAGCAGCCGCCCGGTCAGCGCCTTCGGCGCCGTCACCGGGACGCCGCGCTCACCGAACACGCTGCGCAGCACCTCGGCCTCCTGCCGGTCCGGCCCCGGCAGCCCGGCCGAGTCGGCGAAGACCACGTCGACGTCGGACGGCGCCACCCCGGCCCGGGCCAGCGCCGATTCGACGGCACTGCGCAGGGCGGGCGGCCGAGGCGAGCCCGGCGGCGGGTCGAAGGTCGACGCCTGGCCGGCGAGCTCGCCGTACACCTTCGGCGCGCCGCGCAGGCGGGCCGCCCCGGCGTCCTCCAGGACCAGCATCGCGGCCCCCTCGCCGGGCACGTGCCCGCTCGCCGCCCGGTCGAACGGCCGGTACTCCCCGGCGGTCACTCGGCCCGACGACCACCGCGAGGCCCAGCCCCACGGGTCCAGCGCCGAGTCCGCGCCGCCCGTGACGACCAGCTTCGCGTCCCCGCGGCGCAGGGAGCGGCGGGCGTGGCCGAGCGCGTCCAGGCCGCCGGCCTGCTCGGCGACGAGCGCCTTGCCCGGCCCGCGCAGCTTGTGCCGGATGGAGATCTGGCCCGTGTTGACCGCGTAGAACCAGGCGAACGACTCGTACACGCTGACGAACTGCGGCCCCTGCGACCACAGCTTCGCGAACTCGCGGTGGGTGAACTCGAAACCGCCGCACGCGTTCGCGGTCACCACGCCCATGTCGTAGTCGACGAGCGCGGACGGGTCCACACCGCCGTCGGCCAGCGCCATGTCCGCGGCGGTCAGCGCGAACCGGGTGGACCGGTCGGTCTGCGGCAGCAGCCGCTTCGACAGGTGCTCCGCCGGGTCGAAGTCCTGGATCTCACCGGCCCGCCGGGCCGGGTAGCCGGCCGTGTCGAAGCCCCTGATGTCCTTGATGCCGCTGCGGCCCTCCAGCGTCGCGGACCAGAACTCCTCCGTCCCCAGGCCGTTGGGGGCCACGATCCCCAGCCCCGTGAACACAGCGGTGGTGTGCGTGTGTGTGTTCGTGTTCGTGTTTGTCATGACGACGCTCCTTCCGGCCGCCGCAGCAGCATCGCGCTCTGGAAGCCGCCGAATCCGCTGCCCACGGTCAGCACGGTGTCCACCCGCTGTTCGCGGGCGGTCAGCGGCACGTAGTCGAGGTCGCACTCGGGGTCGGCCCGGTGCAGATTGGCGGTCGGCGGCACCACGTTGTGCTTCATGGCCAGCGCGCACGCGGCGATCTCCACGGAGCCGATCGCACCCAGCGAGTGGCCCACCATGGACTTGATCGAGCTCACCGGGGTCCGGTACGCGTGCTCGCCCAGAGCCCGCTTGAACGCGGCCGTCTCGTGCCGGTCGTTCTGCACGGTGCCCGAACCGTGCGCGTTGACGTAGTCGATCGCGTCCGCGTTCATCCGCGCCTGGTCCAGCGCGGCACGGATGGCCTCGGCCATCTCCCGGCCGTCGGCCTTCAGCCCGGTCATGTGGTACGCGTTGCAGCGCGTCGCGTACCCGCCGACCTCGGCGTAGATGGTTGCACCGCGGGCCCGCGCCCGGTCCAGCTCCTCCAGCACGAACACCGCCGCACCCTCCGCCAGCACGAACCCGTTGCGGGTCGCGTCAAACGGCCGCGAGGCCTGTGCGGGCGTGTCGTTCCGGTCGGACGTCGCCCTGATGGCGTCGAAGCTGGCCACCACGACCGGGGTGATCGGGGTGTCCGTCGCCCCGGCGAGCATCACGTCCGCGGTGCCGTCGGCGATCAGCTCGACGGCGTTGCCGACGGCGTCCAGGCCCGAGGTGCAGCCGTTGGACACCAGGGCCACCGGGCCCTCGGCACCCACCGTCCACGCCACCTCGGCGGGCAGGGCACCCGGGGTCAGGTAGTCGTACATGTGCGGGGACAGGTAGCCGGGATCGACCTCCCACCGGCGTCCTGCGTCGGACAGCACCAGGTACTCGTTCTCCAGGCTGGTGGCGGCGGCGACGGCACTGCCCAGGCTCACACCCACCCGGGACGGATCGAGCGCGCCGAAGTCGAGGCGGCTGTCCGAGACCGCGTCCCGGGCACAGACCACCGCGAACTGGGCCGCCCGGTCCATCCGGCGGATCTCCCGGGGGGTGAGGCCTTCGGCCGCCGCATCGAAATCGCACTCGCCGGCGATCTGGGAGCGGAAGGGCGTCGGATCGAAGAAGCTGATCCGGCGGGTCGCGGTACGGCCCGCGGCCAGCAGGGACCAGAACGCCTCCGTGCCGCTTCCTCCTGGTGCGCGCACCCCCATACCGGTTATCACCACGCGACGGGACATCGGATCGGTTTCCTTATCGAAGAGGCGACAGGTGAAAGGTGATAGGTGATAGGTGACAGGGTTGGGCCGGGGTGGTGGACCCCGGCTGCGCACTTTGGTAAGCCGGGGCGGTCGACGTCTGCTCAAGAGCGGCTCGACGCGCGCTCAGGGCAGGGCGCTCGACACGTGCTCAGGGCAGGGCGTTCGACGTGTTCAGGGCGGCGGGGGTGCCTGACGCGGTCCAGCCGTTCTTGAGTGCGGTGCTGCAGTGTCCGTGCGATGAGGATCCTTTTCATCACCGGCGGGAGTCCGGCGACGGTCTTCGCGCTGGCCCCGCTCGCGTCGGCGGCCCGTCTCGCCGGCCACCGCGTGCTCGTCGCCTCCCCCGAGGACATGACCCCGTACGTCACCGGCACCGGGCTGCCCGCCGTGCCCGTCACCGACGGAACCATGCGCCGGTTCATGTTCGAGGACCGGGCCGGGCGGCCGCTCGGCATCCCCGCGGACCCGCAGGAGCGGATCCGCTTCAACGGCGAGGGCTTCGGCAGGCTCGCCGCCGCCACCCTGCCCGTGCTGCGCGCCCTCGCCGCCGACTGGGGGCCGGACCTCGTCGTCGGGGGATCCCTGTGCTACGCGGCCCCGCTGATCGCCCATGAGCTGGGCGTGCCGTGGGTACGGCACACCTGGGACCTCGGCGAACCGCCGGAAATGGACGCCGGGGCCGCGACCGAACTCGCGGCCGAGCTCGCCGCCGTCGGCCTGCACGCACTGCCCGTACCCCGGCTCTGGGTCGACATCTGCCCGCCCGGCCTGCGCGCCCCGGAGCTCGCACCGGGCCCGCGGCAGTCGATGCGGTTCGTCCCGTACAACCTCCGGCGGCCGCTGGAGCCGTGGATGCTGCGCCCCGCGGGACGCCCCCGGGTATGCGTCACCGCGGGCAGCCGGGTCGCCGGGCAGGACGAGGTGGCCGAGCTGACGGAGCTCGCCCGGACCGTCGAAGGCCTGGACGGGGAGCTGGTGGTCGCCGCCCCGCAGGAGGTCGCGGCGGAGCTGACGCAGGCGGTGCCGGGAGTGCGGGCGGGCTGGTTCGCGCTGGACAGCCTGCTGGCCACCTGCGACCTGATCGTGCACCACGGCGGCGGCCAGACCGCGATGACCGCCCTGCACGCGGGAGTCCCGCAGCTGCTCGTACCCACGATCCCGAAGATGCTCCCGCCGTGCCGGCGGATCGCGGACCGGCGGGCGGGCCTGGTCCTGCCGGAGGGCGACCAGTCCACCGCCGCGATCGCGGCGGCCGCCGCCGAACTCCTGGCCGACCCGGAGTACCGGGCCGGGGCCGCCGACGTCGCGGCGGAGATCGCCGCCCAGCCGGGCCCGGCCCGGGTGGTGGCCGAGCTGGAGGCGCTGGCGGGGGAGGGCGGCATGGCGCGGTAGCGCCCTGGTGGGCGGCGGGGGACGCGATTCGGGCGCCCCGGACGCGGTGTCCGAGGGACGTTCTAGGGTCGACGCATGACCGATCCGACGCATGCCCCCTCCCTCCTGCCCCTGAACGCCTTCGCGACGTGGGCGCCGCTGCTGCGCGGGTGGGCGGACGGGGCCGAGCCGGGCGGTGAGGACGGGGTCGTGCACCTGGCCGGAGCCATAGGCAGAGACGGCTGGAGGGCGTCGTCCGCGGTCCGTCCGCGCGGGCGGACTTCGGCTGCGGAGCGCGAGGCCGTCGAACGCGTGCGCGGCGCCCTCGCGGCGGCCGGCGTCGAGTCCGTCACGTTCTCCGCCCGGATCACCCCTTCCGGGCAGGTGCGGCTGAGGGTGATGGGACCCAGCCCCGCCGTCGAGTCAGGTCCGGCGGGCGGCGGAACGCTGCTGCTGGCCGAGGGCGCCGTGCCCGAGCCCTGGCGGCGGCTGCCCGATCCGGCTCCGGACGCGCCTCCCGCCCCGTCGGCGGATCCGGTGGCGCTGGAACAACTGCTGCGCGAACGGCTTCCCGGCGCCATCGGGGCCGGCGACGAGGAGATCGCCGCCGCCGAGGCGCGACTCGGCGTGACGCTCCCCGACGAGTTGAAGGCCCTCTACCGCGTCGTGCCGGGCCGGTGGGACGACTGGACGGGCGCCGACCGGCAGGACGAGGACACCGGGGCGCGGGACGTGGCGGACGAAACCGTCGGCTGCGAACTCTTCGCACTGGACGACCTGTACATCGCCGACGCGGCGTCCCGGCCGGCCCCTTGGAGGTTTGCGGCCTGCGAGGCGGTCGTCACCCCGCCCGACGCCGCGGTCCAGGGCCTCGTCGGCTCGCCCGGCTGGATCGTGTTCGGCGACAACGGCGGCGGCGACCGGCTCGCGGTCGACCTGACCCCGGGGCCCGCCGGCCACGTCGGACAGATCGTGCTGCTGGGGCACGAGTCGTACATCGGCGCCGGGCTGATCGCCGATTCGCTCACCGACCTGGTGCACAGACAGAAGCCACGTCGCACCCGTACCTCCCGCAGCCGGGACGAGCGGCCGGCCGTGGCCCACGTCAACGTGGCGCACCTGAGAAGCATCGAGGCCGCCGCGCACCCGGGGCTGGAGGTGCTCTGCGTCGGGGTGTGGGACGAACCGCCGGTCGACCTCGCCCCCGTGACCGGGCTTCCGCGCCTGCGCACCCTCACGGCCTACCCGGGCACCCTTGCCGACCCCCGACAGATCGGCGGGCTCACCGGGCTGGAGTACCTCGAACTCGGGCCGGAGGAATGGCGGATCCTGCTGGACGCGGGAGCCGTTCCGCGCGGCCTGGCGGCCGCCGGCATCACCACGCACGGCGTGGGCGTGCGCGACCACGGGCAGCCGGTGGACCTCTCCAACGAGATCCTGGCCCTGTACGGCCGCCCGCCGATCGTCCGGACCGTCATCGCCGGCGATCTCGGACCGGTGCCGTTCGCCTGACCGGCCCCCGGCCTGGTTCCTGAACGCCGAGACCAACCACCTCGGCGGCCGTCCGAGCGGGGTGTCCGTACTCGGGGTCCCCCGGCTGGACCCGGACCGGCATGCAGGCGCCAGCCGTCAGCGCTCCTCGAGCGTGACTCTGCCCCGTGGGCCCCGCCCTACCCGCCCGCCCCACCCCCCGCCGCGACCGCGGCCACGGTTCGCTCCAGGGCCTCGTCCAGCGGGGTGCGGGCTTGCCAGCCGGTGGTGGTTGCGAACGCCGACGGGTCCACCTCAAGACTGCGGAAGTCGGTTGCGTCCGCGTGCGGTGGCGGGGCCACGGACACCACCGGCACCGGGTCGGCCCCCGTGGACCGGGAGACGGCCCGCGCCACCGCCCGGAACACCTCGCCCAGCGGCTGCGCCCGCCCAGTGCCGATGAGGTAGTGCCGGCCGTTGAGGGCGTCGGCGTGTGCCAGGGCCGCTGCGAACGCCCGGGCGGCGTCATCCACGTACAGCAGATCACGGCGGACCGTGCCGTCGTGCCACATCGTGAGCGGCTCCCCGGCCAGCGCCCGCCGGATCATGGTGGACACCACGCCGCGGTCCTCGGCGGTCGGGGCCGGCGGCCCGTACACGGGCGGCAGCCGGAGGCTGACCGCCCGGGCCAGACCCGCCTCGGCGGCCTCCTTCAGCAGCGACTCCGCGGCGTGCTTCTGGCGGTCGTAGACGCCCTCGGGGCGGTCCGGCTCCGATCCGTCGATGCGCTCGACGGCGACCCGGCCCACCTGGGTGTTGCTGCCCGGGAAGACGACCACGGGCGGGCGACGCGTGGAGTCGGAGTCGGAGTCGGACGGCCGGTCGGCGAGTACGGCGACCAGGTCCCGGATCAGGCCCACGTTGACCCGCTCCGCCTCCGTGTCGTCCTCGGACAGCCGCCACCCGGACGCCCCGCGGATCCGCGCGGTGAACGGCAGCACCGCGTCGGCGCCGGCCACCGCCCGGGCCAGGGCGCCCGGTTCGGTCAGGTCGGCGGCGACCACCTCCACGCGCCCCGCGAGCCGGTCCGGCAGCCGAACCGGCCGCCGGGACACGGCCCGCACCCGGACGCCGGGGGTGTCGGCCAGCGTCCGGACCACGGCGGAGCCGATGAACCCGGACGCCCCCAGGACGACGACCTGCTGCGGCGCACTCATCGTCCGCCCCCGCCCCCGGCCGCCCAGCCCGCCCCGCAGTCGGCGTACTGCGGCAGCAGCCCGCCCTCGCGGGCGGCGGCCAGCGTCGGCGCCGACCGGTCGCGCTCGGACAGCACCCACTCGACTCCTGACGGCAGGTCCGGGCCGAGCTCCAGGCCGAGCTCCGGGTCGAGCGGGTGCACGGCGCGCTCCCGGTCGGCCCGGTAGGCCGCGGACAGCAGGTAGACCATCACGGTGTCGTCCTCCAGCGCGGCGAACAGGTGCCCCACGCCCGGCGGCAGGTACAGGGCGGTGCCCGCCTCCGGGTCCAGTTCCACCTGCTCGCTCCGCCCGTACGTGGGCGAGCCGATCCGGACGTCGACGACGACGTCGAGCGCCCGCCCGCCCGCGCACACCACGTACTTGGCCATGGACCCCGGGGTGGCCGTGAAGTGCACCCCGCGCACGACTCCGCGGCGGGAGACGCTCGTGCTGACCTGGGCGACCGGGAACAGCGGCCGGCCGAGCGCCTCGCCGAACGGGGCCTCCTGGTGTGGGGAGCGGAACGAGCCGCGCTCGTCGTGGAAGACCTCCGGCTCGAAGGCGTACGCGCCGTCGACGCCCAGTTCGCGGACTTTCACGCGGCACCGCCGGGGCGGGCGGCGACGAACAGGCCGGGGCCGAACAGCTCGTGCCGGACGTACTCGGGCTCCAGCCCCGCCCGGCGGAACGCCGCCTCGTACTCGGCCTGCTCGAACAGGGTCATCACATGCGTGTCGGTGAAGTGCTCGACGCCCGTCTCGGGGGCGGCGACGGTGTAGTGCACCTCCATGCGGCTGCAGCGGCCCTCGCGGACGGTGTGGGAGACGCGGGCGATGGTCCGCCCGTCGGCCCTGACCACGTCGGCGCCCACCCAGCCGGGCAGGAAGTTGTGCGGGAACCACCAGGGTTCGACGACGAGCACGCCACCGGGTGCGAGGTGGTCGGCCAGGTTGCGTACGGCCGCGTCCAGGTCGTCGGTGGTGGCGAGGTAGCCGACCGAGCTGAACATGCAGGTGACGGCGGAGAAGGTGCGGCCGAGCCGGAAGTCGCGCATGTCGCCCTGGACCAGCGGGGTGCCGGGGCTGTTCCGGGCGGCGACGGCGAGCATCTCGGCGGACAGGTCGACGCCGACGGCGTCGGTGAAGGAGCCGGTGAGCTCGGCCAGGTGCGCGCCGGTGCCGCAGGCGACGTCCAGCAGCGACCCGGAAGACGATGAGGCCGGCGACCCGGCCGCGCCGCGCTGTGCGACGAGATCGCGGACGGCGGCCGCCTCGGCCCGGTAGTCCTTGCCGCGGCCGCGGTAGAAGTCGTGGTAGACGTCGGCGCGGCGGTAGATGAGGGTGGCGGTGTCCGCGGCGGTGTCCGCGGCGGTGTCCACAGTGGTGTCCGCGGCGATGTCCGCGATGGTGCCAGGCATGGTGGATGGACCTCCTTCGGTGGGGCGGCTAGAGCGCGCGGGTCGTGGTCGTGAGGACGTCGCGGAGCGCGTCGATGACCTTGTCCTGGAGGGGCTCCGGCAGTGACGGGTACATGGGCAGCGAGAAGATCTCCCCGGCCAGCTTCTCGGTGACGGGCAGGGAGCCCGCCGGCACGCCGAGGTGGGCGAAGCCGCGCATGGTGTGGACCGGCCACGGATAGCTGATGTTCAGCGCGATGTCGTGGCGTTCCTTCAGCACCCGGATGATCTCGTCGCGGCGCGGGTGGCGGACGACGTACACGTAGTAGACGTGCTCGTTGCCGGGGGTGACGGCCGGCAGGGTCAGCCCGTCCGGCCCGCACAGGTCCGCGAGTCCCTCGGCGTAGCGGCGGGCGATCCGTCGGCGGTCGGCGATGTAGGCGTCGAGCCGGGTCAGTTTGCGGCGGAGGATCTCGGCCTGGACCTCGTCGAGGCGGCTGTTGTGCCCGGGGGTCTGCTCGACGTGGTAGACCTCCTCCATGCCGTAGTAGCGGAGTCGGCGCAGGGTGCGGTAGGTGTCGGCGGAGGCGGTCAGGACGGCGCCGCCGTCGCCGTACGCGCCGAGGACCTTGGTGGGGTAGAAGGAGAAGGCGGCGGCGTCGCTCGTCGTGCCGGCGAGCCGGCCGTTGCGGCGGGCGCCGTGGGCCTGCGCGCAGTCCTCGACGATGGCCAGCCCGTGCTTGCGGGCGAGGCGCTGCAGCGGCTCCATGTCGACGCACTGGCCGTAGAGGTGGACGGGCAGGAGTGCCTTCGTCCGCGGGGTGATCGCGGCTTCGACCTGGTCGGTGTCCATGAGGTGGTCCTCGGCGCGGACGTCCACGAACACGGGGACGGCGCCGGCCCCGTCGATGGCGACGACGGTGGGGGCGGCGGTGTTGGAGACGGTGATGACCTCGTCGCCGCGGCCGATGCCGAGGGATTCCAGGGCGAGTTTCACCGCGTTGGTGCCGTTGTCGACGCCGACGCAGTGCGCGAGGCCGTGGTAGGCGGCGAACTCGTCCTCGAAGCCGCGCACGCTCTCGCCCAGCACCAGCCTGCCGCTGGAGAAGACCTGCTGCACGGCGTCGAGGATGTCCTCCCGTTCCGCCGCGTACTCGGGTAGGTAGTCCCAGACGTGGGTGGTCACTCGTCGTCCTCCTTGTGGAAGCCCGCGAACGTCAGCAGGCTTCTGGCCTCGACGTTCAGGTGGTTGCCGTATCTGACGAAGTCGGTGAGCTGGCGCAGGGTGACCCAGGCGTAGTCGTCGGGGACCTCCAGCGGGAAGCCGTCCTCGACCTCGACGAGCAGGTAGCGGTTCTGCGCGTGGTAGAAGCGGCCACCCTCCTCGGAGTGCACGCGGTCGAAGCGGATCCGCTCCGGCGGCGCTTCGAGCACCTCGGACAGGAACGCCGGCCTGCGGTCCTCGGGCAGCCCGCGGTAGTTGTCGGGCTGGCACTGCACGGTGGGCGCCATCTCCACGGCGTCGAAGGCGCCCGTCTCGACCCGGGCCTGCACCAGCGCGTGCAGTACGCCGCCGATGCGGCGGACCAGGAACGCGATGATGCCCTGGCTGCGTGGCTCGAACATGGGCTGCTGCCAGCGCGCGACCTCGCGGCTGTCGGCCTCGACGGACACCCCGATGACGGCGAAGTGCTGGTCCTGGTCGTGGACGAGGGCGCCGTCGCGCAGGCCCCAGCCGTCGACCTTGGTCAGCGGGATCTGCTGCCGGGCCAGGGTGCAGCGGTTCTTGGCCTCGGTGAACCAGCTGAGCAGGTGGGTGGTGTCGTGCAGGGCGATGCCTGCGGACTCCCAGGAGCGGGCCAGCGCACCGCGGAAGGTGTCCGCGACGAGGTCGGCGCTGCGGTCCCGCCACGAGGCGGCGCCGGCCAGCACCGTGCGGGTGTCCATGTTGACCAGGTTGGGTTCGTGCAGCAGCCGGGCGATCTGCTCGAAGTCCAGCCAGCAGAAGTCGTCCAGCAGCGGGACGTCCACGTCCCCGTCCACCTGGACGATCATGTTGCGGTTGCGCTTGGCCAGGAACCAGGACGCCTGCTCCGACTGGAGTACGTCGGACAGGATCCGGCCGGAGCGCGGGGCGGTGAAGTACTCCAGGTAGGGCACGGACCTGCCGCCGTGCGCACCGGTGAAGTTGCTGCGGGTGGCCTGCACCGTCGGGGACAGCTGCAGGCCGTTGACGTTGCCCGGCTCCATCTTGACCTGGAGCAGGAAGTGCAGGACGCCGGCGAACTCCTTGACCAGGATGCCGAGGACGCCCTGTTCGGGCTGGACGATGATCGGCTGCTGCCAGGAGTCCACCTCCCGGCCGGAGTTCCTGATGTCCAGGCCCTCGACGGTGAAGAACCGCCCGGTGCGGTGGACGATGTTGCCGGTGTCCGGGTCCGTGCGCCAGCCGTCGAGCGCTTCGAGGGGGACCCGGTCCACCCGGTACCCGTGGGCACGGCAGCGCCGCGCGTACCACTCGTGGAATTCGGCTATGTCGGAGAACAAGCTGCCACCTCCCGTACAGAAAGGCCCCTCCCGTTCCGGCATGGGGAACATGACTTTCTGAGGAGAACATCCTTTGTGCGGAATCGCATGGCGACGATACTGCCAGACAATTTCCGGCACAGTCACCCCGCCGCGGGCGCCGTATTTCAGGCGCGAGCGGAAAGCGACCCGTATTCGAGCCGGGCCCGAGCAGTGGCCGGATCATCACAGGTCGAAGCCGGCGGCCTGGCCGGGGCGGCCGCTCTCCCCGCACGCGAAGGACGGATGACAGTGCAGCAATTTCACCGGGCAGGGACGGCCGGGACGGCCGGGGCCGTGCTCTCCAAGGGCGCGTTCGCCGAACAGACGCTCTCCGAGAGCGCGTCCGCCGAGGGCGTGCTCGCCGAACACACGCTGGCCGAGGGCGCGTTCGTCGAGAGCGCGTTCGCCGAGGTCGCCCGCGCCTTCGAGGAGAACTTCGCCGCCGGCGAGGAGGTCGGCGCGGCCGTGTGCGTCTACCACCGCGGGCGGCCCGTGGTGGACCTGTGGGGCGGCTGGGCCGACCCCGACCGTACGGACCCCTGGCGGGCCGAGACCCTGGGCGTCCTCGCCTCGCCGACGAAGGCGCTGGTCACGGCGGCTTTCCTGCACCTCGCGGAGCGGGACGGCCTGGACCTGGACGAGCCCGTCGCCGAGGTGTGGCCCGAGTTCGCCGCGCACGGCAAGGCCGGCATCACCCCGCGCATGATCCTCTCCCACCGTTCCGGGGTGGTCTGCCTCGACCACGCCCCGCTGACGCTCGCGGCGCTGCGCGCCCACACGCCGGTGGCCGAGGCGCTCGCGGCGGCCCGGCCCGAGTGGGAGCCCGGCACCGCGCACGGCTACCACGCCACCACCTACGGGCACCTGCTGAGCGAGCTGATCAGGCGCCGCACCGGGCTGCCCGCCGGCCGCTACTTCGCCCGCCACCTCGCCGGGCCGCTCGGCCTGGACGCCCACATCGGCCTGCCCGGCGGCTCCGGCGCGCACCTCGCCACCATGCTGGAGTCCAAGGCCGAGGCCCTCATGGCCGGCGCCGACCCGGGCGAGGTCGAGGAGCTGCGCGAGCCCAGCACCCTCACCTACCGGGCGACCATCGGCAGCATGTCCCAGGACCCGGCCGACCCGGCCGTCGAGGACCCCTCGTACGGCGGGCTGGCCAGTGCGCACGCCCTGGCCCGGCTGTTCGCCGCCCTGGTCGGCGAGGTGGACGGCATCCGGCTGATCGGCCCCGAGCGCACCGCCGAACTGGCCCGCCCGCACTCCGACGGCCCCTGCAAGGTCATGCTGACGCCGCTCACCTGGGGCCTGGGCGTGCAGCTGGCGGACAGTGCGGTGTTCCCGGCCGACGCCGGACTGAAGAATTCCTTCGGGCTGAGCGGCGCGAACGGCGTCTTCACTTTCGCCGATCCCGAGCGCGAGCTCGCATTCGGATACGTACCCAATATGGGGTCCTCGGTCATGGGCAGTATGGACGGCCGAATCCGCCGACTCGTGGAGGCGGTTTTCCGCAGCGCCGACCGAATTCAGTGAACGGGGCCGTTCCCCGTCGAAAAAAGGAGTCGCAGATGCGGATCCTGTTCCCGGCAGCGCCGGGATACGGGCTGATGCTGCCGCTCGTTCCGCTCGTCTGGGCGGCGCGGGCGGCGGGCCATGAAGTACTCGTCGCCACCACCGCCCACATGGCGAAGGTGGCGGCCTGGGCGGGCGCGCCGGTCGTCGACGTGTTCCCCGGACGGGACATCGGCGAGGACCTGGTGGGCGGCCCGCCCGAACCGGTCCCGGGGAGCGACCCGGCTCCCGGCACCGATCCGGCCCCCGGGGCCGACCCCGGTCCCGGTCCCGGGGCCGGCCCCGGAGCAGGCACGGATGACGGGGTCCCCGAGGGGTACTGGGAACTCGCCCGCGCCATGCGGCCGTTCGACCTGTTCACCCTGGCCATGACCCGGGGCACGATCGACGCCGGCCGGGACTTCGGCGCGGACCTCGTCGTCCACTGCTCCGACCACCAGGCGGGCCGACTGGCCGCGCTGGCCCTGGGCGTGCCCGCCCTGGAGGTCGGCAACCGGGTGTCCTGGTCGATGCGCGACCCGGACATACGCGAGACCGCGCGGCACAACCACCGCATGGGCATCGTCCCGGACGACAACCCGGTGGTGCTCCGGCTGCGCGAGGAACTGGGCCTCGGCGACCGGGAGCCCGTCCTCCTCGGCCGGGTGGACCCGCGCGCCCCCAGCCTCGGCGGCCTGGAGCACGAGGAGCCCGATCCGCGCGACGGCGTCCCCTGGCTGCCGATGCGCTACGTGCCGTACAACGGGGGCGGGGTGCTCCCGGACTGGGCGCTGCGCGCGCCGGGCAGGCCCCGGATCTGCCTCACGCTGGGCACGGTCGCGCCCCTGCTGCCGGGCGGCGCCGAGGCGCTGCGGCTGCTGGTGGAGGCCCTCGCCGGGCTGGACGCGGAGGTGGTCCTCGCCGACGACGAGACCGACCTGAGCGCCCTCGGCCCGCTGCCCGGCAACCTGATCCCGGCCGGCTTCGTCCCGCTCTCCGGGATCCTGCGGGACTGCGACCTCGTGGTCCACCACGGCGGATCGGGCACCACCGCGACCGCCCTGCACTACGGGGTGCCGCAGCTGGTGGTCCCCAGCGGCGCGGACAACGAGCTGTGCGCCCGCCGCGTGGTGGACCGCGGCGTGGGTCTGGCCGTGGCGCCGCAGGAGCTCGACGCCGCCGGGATCGCGGAGGCCGCCGGCCGGCTGCTCGCGGACGCGTCCTTCCGGCACGCGGCGGACGAGGTCCGGCGCGAGATGGCCGGGCAGCCGACCCCGGCCGCGGTGATCGACCGGATCGCTGCGGCGATGGCCGTCTGACGGCACGCACGGAACGCGCGCGCACGGAAGCGGGCGGGACTCCTCCACCGGGAGTCCCGCCCGCTTCCGTATGCCCGTGCCGGTTTCCGTACGCCGCGTCAGGCGTCGCGTACGCCCGACAGGTCCAGCGCGGCCATCGCCCGCTCCAGGATCGCGATGCGCTCGTCGAGCCCGACGGCCACCGCGGAGATCATGACGCTGAGCGTGGTGACGCCCGCCTTCGCGTACCCGCGCATCCGCTCGGCGACCCGGTCCACCGGCCCGACCAGCGCGGTGCGGTCCACGAACCCGGCCGGCACCGCCCGGGCCGCCCCCGCCCGGTCCCCCTCGGCGGCCAGCCTCCCCACCTCGGCGGCCTCGGCACCGAAGCCCATGCGGGTGGCGAGCGCGATGTAGAAGTTCCGCTCCGGCGCGCCGATGCCCATCAGGTACGCGTAATGGGCCCGCAGGAGGTCCACGCAGGCGTCGGTGTCCTCGCCGATCGCGGTGGCCAGGCACGGCATCACGTCGAAGCCGGCCAGCGGCCGTCCGGCCCGTTCGCGGCCCGCCGCGATGTGCGCCACGGACTCGGCGACCTGGTCGGGGGCGGCGAACACGCCGATCCAGCCGTCGGCGATCTCGCCCGCCAGGGCGAGGTTCCGCGGCCCGACCGCGCCCAGGTAGACGGGTACGGGAGCCCCGGCCGGCTCGGTGATCACATGCAGCGGGGCCGCGCCGGAGCCGGAGGAGGGGAGCCGGTAGTGCCGGCCCTCGTAGCGCACCGGCTCGCCCGTCAGCGCCTGCCGGACGATCTCCACGTACTCCCGGGTCCGGCCCAGCGGCTCCGCGAAGGGAACTCCGTACCAGCCCTCGGACACGTCGGGGTTGGACACCCCGAGCCCCAGCCGGAACCGGCCGCCGGACAGCGACTGCAGGGTCGCGGCGGTCAGGGCGGCCAGTGCCGGGCTGCGGGCGGGTATCTGCATCACGGCGGACCCCAGGGCGATCCGCTCGGTCCGCCCGGCCACCAGGCCGAGCACGCTGGCGGCGTCCGAGCGGTAGCCCTCGGGCGCGAGTGCCACGTCGTAGCCCAGCCGCTCGGCCGCGACGGCGAGTTCCGCGGCGCCCTGGTAGCTCAGGTTCACGCCGAGTTTCACGGTGTCGTCGCCCTCATCTGTCGCCTCCTCAACTGTCTCCTCCTCATCTGTCTCCTCCTTCGGTACCGGTGCGTGCGGATGGGGATACGGATCCGTTCAGGTCAGATCAGCAGGTGTGCGCCGCCGTCGGCGAGGACGACCTCGCCGGTGGTGTAGGCGGACCGGTGCAGGCCCACCACGAGTTCGGCGATGTCTTCCGGGGTGCCGGTGCGGCGCAGCGGCACGGCCTGCCGCACGCGCTCGCGGATCTCGGTGAACGTCTCCGTCCACGGGGTGTCGACGAGGCCGGGCGCGATGGCGTTGACGCGGACGCCGGGGCCGACGGCGCCGGCCAGCAGCCGGGTCATGTGGTTGACGGCGGCCTTGCTGACGGCGTACGGGATGGAGCTGCCGGCCGGCCTGACCCCGGCGACGGAGGAGATGTTGACGATGTGGCCGGCTCCCGACGCGCGGAGCAGCGGCATGGCGGCGGCGGACGTCTGCCAGGTGCCGACCACGTTGACGCCGAGGATGTCCTGCCACACCTCCGCGGTGGCCGCGTCGAGGTCGGTGTGGGGGATGGCGCGGGTCACGCCGGCGTTGTTGACGAGCAGGTCGAGTACGCCGAACTCCTCGGCGACCTCGTCCAGCAGCTGCCGTACCTGGCCGGCGTCGGAGATGTCGGCCTGTACGAACCGGGCGTCGGGCAGCGACTCGGCGAGCCGGCGGCCCGCGTCGGCGCTGCGCGCCGCGTTGACGACCACCGTCATTTCCTCGGCGGAGAGTCTGCGGGCGATGGCCGCGCCGATCCCGGACGACGAACCGGTGACCAGGGCGACGAGCTTGCGGCTGTGGGGCATGGCGGGGGTGCTCCCTTCGGGGGGCGTCACGGTCGCGGTGCGGGGCGGCGGCTCAGCACGGCATGTGCTGGTCGTGCTCGACGCGGCGGGAGCGGTTGCGCACCACGCCGTCCTCGATCGCCAGTACGTCGCGGACCAGGCAGCTGGGGCCGACGACCGGCTCCTTGACGCCCGGCCGGACGGTCAGGACCAGTGCGTAGAAGACGGCGTCGAAGGAGCCGTCCTCGCGCGGGCTGAGGTCGATCATGTTGAACCAGTGCCGCCGCTGCACCGGGTCGTCGGCGAACCGCTCGTGGAAGGCGTGCAGTTCGGCGACGATCCCGGCCGGGGTGCGGGCCGGGGGCATCCCCGGAGTGTGCTGGAACTCGCCGTCCTCGGTGAAGGTCGCGGCGTACTCCTCGAACTTCCCGCTGTCGAGGAACTGGACCTGGCGGGCGTAGTGCTGCCCGACCGCGGCGTAGAGGTCGGCGAAGGTGCTGCCGGCGGACGTCATCGGGAACTCCAGGGGGGCTCGGGGCTCGGGTACGTACGGCTGACCCGGGCGGCCGGACCCACACGGGGTGGGCCCGGCCGCCCGGGAGCGCGATCCTGCGAGGCGGCCCTCAAGAGCGGCTAGAGGGCCGTGCGGGGTGGCCCTCGAAAGCCGCTGGAGGCGGTGCGGTTCGGGTGTCAGGCGTGGCAGGCGAGGGGCGCCCCGCGGTAGGCGGTCATCTCCCGGAAGAGGGTGTCCATCTCCGCGATCACGGCCCGCATGTCCAGTGCCTCGCCGTGGGCCCGGTCCGCCTCCTCGGCGAAGGCGCGGTGCAGGTTGGGGACGATCCGCTCCGGATCCAGCAGCCCGGCGAACGGGCCGAGGTCCGCCTCCCGGGCCACCTCCCACGGGGTGAGCCCGGCGGCCGCCCCGTCCCGGGCCAGCTCCTGCACCCAGCGCAGGTACGCCTCCGTGGCGTCGAGCACCTCGGTCCCGCCGACCGCGCCGTGCCCCGCCACGACGACGGCCGGGTCCAGCGCCCGCATCCGCTCGACGGCCCGCAGCGATCCGGCCACCGATCCCATCGGCAGGAACGGCGTCACCCCGGACATGACCACGTCCCCGGTGAACAGCACCCGCCGCTCGGGCACCCACACGGCGGTGTCGTTGGTGCTGTGCGCGACCCCGAGATGGAGGAGCCGGGCCGTCAGCCCGCCCACGTGCAGGGTCAGTTCGTCCCGGTAGGTGGCGTGGGGCAGCACCAGCTCGATGTCGCCCCACTCGACCTCCGGCCACAGCCCGGTCAGGTGCAGGCCCGCCGCGGCCATCTCGCGCCGCGTCTCGTGGTGCGCGTACACCACCGCCTCGGGGAACACGAAGTTGCCGAAGGTGTGGTCCCCGTGCGAGTGCGTGTTGACCACCGCGTACGGGACCGGCCGGCCGTCGGCCAGTGCCGCCGCGCGCAGCCGGCGGGCCCGGGCCTCGGTGGCCGCCGTGTCGACGAGTACGGCCTGGCCGTCCGAGACGACGATTCCCGCGTTGTTCACGCACCAGCTGCCGTCGGGCTGGACGTAGGCGAACACCCCGTCCGCGACCTCGCTCAGCACACCGCTCATGTCAGCACGTAGTCGCGCAGCGACAGGTTGGCGGTGTTCGACAGCAGCTCCCGGTGGAGGCTCTGCAGCCGGCCGGACGGCTCCACGCCCAGCTCCCTGATCAGCGCCTGCCGGAGCCCGCGGAAGACCTCAAGGGCGCGCCAGCCCGCTCCCGAGCGCTGGTAGGCGATCATGAGGCATGCGGCCAGCTTCTCGTGCAGCGGGTGCTCCTCGACGAGTTTGCGCAGTTCCGGAATGAGAGCGGCGCTCTTGCCGAGCCAAAGGTCCGCGAGAATGCGTTGTTCCAGAACTCGCATACGGGCTTCGTTCAAGCCCATCAGTTCCATGGAGAGAATGCGGCCGACGGGTACGTCCATCAATGCCGGGCCGCGCCACAATGCCAGCGCCTGGTGCAGGTATTTCGATGCGCCGGCCGCGTCGCCGCGTTCCAGCGCGTTATCGCCGGAGCTGGCGAGTGACTCGAATTCGACGAGGTCGAAGGATTTCGGCTTGACCGTGAGCTGGTATCCGTTGAAGCGGGTGGCCAGCAGGTCCTTGGGGGTGCTCCCGGTTCCTTCCGGAAGCGTTTCCACGATCAGTCTCCGCAGGTGGAGGACGTAGGTCTGGAGGGTGGTCATCCCGCTGCGAGGGATGTCCTCGCCCCACACCTCCTCCATCAGGGTCGGTACCTGGACGACCCTGCCGCAGCGGAGGGCGAGCAGGGCGAGCAGCTGCCGCGGCTTCCCCGCGGTGGGCACGATGGACTGGCCGTTGAATTCGACGGCCAACGGCCCGAGCACGCTGATATCAGCGAACGGAAGGGACTCAGGCGGTCGGTAGGAACCCGTTGACACGATATAAACCCCCGATGAAGAGAGCAGATCGGCCCACTGATGGCCAGTCGGCCGGATGCCTATCGGAGGTTACGACTCCCACAACCCAAGATCAAGCAAAGTTCAACGGCAGGACTAGCATGTGCGAACGCCGTGCGACGGGCCGATTCACGCGATCGGCCGAGGTTGTGATACCGCGCGTGAGTACGGTGCTCAGGCCGCCCGCACAAGCGCGGCGGACCGGATCCGATAACCGGGCCGTAGGCGGGCGCGGAAAGTTTGTCAAATGCAGCTGTGAGATGTCCCACTCACCCGGGCAGCCCGTCCCAGTGGCCCGTCCCAGTGGCCCGTCCCAGTGGCCCGTCCGGTGGCCGGAAGGCGGCTCTAGCACCCCTGTAGCGGAGTTGTAGCCCCGCTGTACTGCCGTCCGATCGGTACGGCCGACCCTTGCCGCCCGCACACACCGTGAGGAGAGCCGACCGATGCCCCAGCAGACCCCGTCAGCACCCGGACCGGCCCGCGCGGCGCTCGACGCCGTGACCGCTCTCGCAGCGCAGCGCGCCGAGGCAGCCGAAGCCGCCCGCTCCCTTGACCCGGACGTCGTGCGGGCGCTGCGCGACGCGGGCTTCGCCCGCCACTTCGTCCCGGCCGCGCACGGCGGCTCCGAGGGCGGCTTCACCGAGATCGTCGGCGCGGTCGCCGAGATCGGCGCCGCCTGCCCTGCCACCGCCTGGTCCGCCTCCATCGCCCTCAGCCTGTCCCGGATGGCCGGGTTCCTGCCCGAGCAGGGCCGCAAGGAGATCTGGCAGGACGGCCCGGACACCCTGGTCGTCGGCTCCGTCTCGCCCAAGGGCCGGGCCCTGCCGAAGGACAGCGGCTGGCGGCTGACCGGAACCTGGCCGTACGTCAGCGTCGTCGAGCACGCGGACCGGGCCCTGCTGCTCGGCCTGGCCAAGCGCCCGGACGGCCCGGCCGAGCGGCGGCTGTTCGCGGTGCCCCGTTCCGCCTTCCGCATCGAGCGGACCTGGTCCGACATCGGGATGCGGGCCACCGGCAGCCACACCCTGAGCGTCGACGACGTCTACGTGCCCGAGGAACTGACCTTCCCCGCGGACGACCTGACGGCCGGCCGGGCCCCCGCCGGCACCGGTCCCGGCCAGGGCGTGCCGCTCGCCGCCGTGAACGGGCTGTTCTTCTGCCTGCCGATGCTCGGCGCCGCGCAGGGCGCGCTCGCGCACTGGTCGGCGTACGCAGCCGACCGGATACGGGACGAACGGCCGGGGCAGCCCGGGCCCGGCCGCTCCTTCTACGAGGAGACGCTGGCCCGGTCCGCGGGCGAGATCGATGCCGCCCGCCTGCTGCTGGAGCGCATCGCGGCGGTGGCCGACTCCGGCCGGGAGATCACCGCGCTGGAGACCGCCCGCGCCCAGCGGGACTGCGCGCTGGTGGCCGACCTGCTGGTCGCGGCCGTGGACCGGCTGTTCCGGGCCTCCGGGACGGCCGGGCACAGCGAGGACTCGCCGCTGCAGAGACTGTGGCGGGACGTGCACTCGGCCGCCGGGCACATCGTGCTGCAGTTCGGACCGAACGCCGCCGCGTACGCAGCCCGAGCCCTGGACACGGGCAGCGGCGGCGGGGCCTCGTAGCGCTGCTCCGTCGGCCGTCGCCGACGGCACGACGGACGGTCCGGCGGGGGTCGCCGCGGCCGCGTCCGGCACCGCGGCCTCCGCCGTGCGGCCGGCGGGGCCGTGCGGTGTTCAGCGGCGCTCCCAGGAGGTGCAGTCGCGCAGACCGTCCGGGGACTCTCCCGTCGGGCCGGGGCAGGGACGAGGGGTTTCATCCGGAGGGGAAACGCGTTCCCACGTGGCCGGACCCGACGGCGGACCGTCCGCGTCCTCCAGGTACAGCGTGAGCGCTGCGCTCGCCAACACCAGGGCCAGCCACCCCGCCCCCACCCGGCGCCAGGCCTGCCGCGACATCGCTCCACCTCTCCGTGCCCCTCACCCCACGGGCACGCAAGCCCCTCCCCTGGCGTGCCCGTCTCCACCTTCCGATGCCCGGCCGGGCCGTCAGGCGGCCGCCGGCGGGCCGGGCGGAAAGGGGATCTCGGAGAGCAGCGGCAGCAGCGACTCCTCCTCGTAGTCGAGGTGGGCGTTCAGCTCCTGCGACATCCGCGCCAGCTCCTTGCGGAACTGCTCCGGGTCCGCGCCGGCGATGTCGGCGAGCAGCCCGCTGAGCTCCTTCTGCAGCCGCGAGACCGTGACGTGCTCGGTCCGCAGCCGCGCGAAGACGTCCTTCAGGTGCGGGTTCGCGGCCTCCATCGCGGGGAACATGTGGGCGTCCTCGCCGACGTGGTGGATCTCCAGCGTCTGGCAGAACGCCAGGCAGTGCTGGCGGATCTGCAGCCCCAGCCCCGGCGCCGGCCGGTCGCCCTCGCCCCCGTGGGCGGGCAGCGAGTCGAAGTACGCGTCCACCTCGGCCGTGACGTGCCGCAACTGCCCGCGCAGCCACACGTGCACCTCGACGAGCTTGTCCGCCAGGCTGCGCACCTCGGCCGGCCCCTCACCCGGAGCCGGGTCGTTCTTCTCCAGCACCACCACGGGCAGGATCCGCGTCGTGTTCTGCTGGTACTCGCCGTATCCCGGCTCCGCGCCCACCACGTGCTCGAACAGGCTGTTCCGGCGCTCGCCCTCGGCCGGCACGGCGACCGCCTCGAAGTGCTCGGTGCCGACCTCCACCTGGACCAGGGGGTTCGCGAGCACGTTGTGGTACCAGTCGGGGTGCTTGGGCCCGCCCATGTTGGAGCCGATCACCAGCAGCTGGTCGCCGTGGCGCACGTAGCCGAGCGGAACGGTGCGCTCGGCACCGGATTTGGCGCCCGTCGTGGTGAGCAGCAGCAGGTCGCTGCCCTCGAAGTAGCCGCCGACCTTTCCCTGGTTGGCGCGGAACTCGTCGATGACGGACTGGTTGAAGGACATGCGGGTTCGTCTCCCTCGGTGGTGGGCGGGGCGGTGGTGTGAAAGGGGGAAGGCGCGATGGGCGAGCAGGAGGACGCCTGCGACACGTGATGCATGACGCGTGACGGATGACGCGTGACGCGAACGCGAACGGAAGCAGGAACGGAAACGGGCACGTACGCGGCGGCCCGGCAGACCCGGGCGGGCGGCGGTACGGAACCCGCGCACGGCGGGGAAGCGGCGCGAAGGCGCCGGGATCAGGCAGTGCCTGTGATGAGAGATCGCATGGGACGGTCCCCGATGTCAGGTGGTCGCCCGGTCGCCGGCCGGCCCAGTTCTCTTTGGCCGGCGCCACGCGCCACAGATCCCATTAGTACGACCGCCCCCGGGATCTTGTCAACGCGGCCCCAGCCGCTCTCCGGCGGGATTCGAGCGGTCCTCCGGCGGGACTCCGGAGACTGCCCCGACCATCAGGCGCACGTACGAGACACACCAACAGGGGGACGGGATGCACCGCACGGCCATGGCACGACGGCGGTTTCTCGGCATAGGCGCGGCCATCGGCGGCACCGCACTGCTCGGCACGGTCGGCAGCGGCCCGGCGTCCGCCGCCGGGCGCGGGCGCCGGGCCGTATGGCCGGATGTGATCCATCTGCCGAACGGCTTCCACCCGGCCGGCATCGGCATCGGGCCCGCCCCGTACGCGTACTTCGGGTCGCTGCTCGGCGGGGCGGTTTACCGGGCGTCGCTGCTCACCGGCGAGGGCAAGGTGATCAACCAGGGGCTGGGCGAGGGCCACTACGCGGTCGGCCTGCAGGTGGACGACCGGCAGCGCGTGTTCGTCGCCGGCGGCTGGGGCCGTCTGATCACCGTCATCGACGGGATCACCGGGCAGGTCATCCAAACGTACGAGGTCGGCAACGCCGACACCTTCGTCGACCACGTCGTCCTCACCCCGGGCGCGGCCTGGTTCACGGACTCCTTCAGCGGGCAGCTCTTCGGGCTGCCGCTCGGCCCGCGCGGCGAACTCCCGGCGCGCGACGCCGTGGTGACCCTGCGCCTGGGCGGGGAGTGGGCGCAGGGCCCGTCGGACGGGCTCACCGCCACCGGCATCGCGGCCACCCCGGACGGCTCCGCACTGCTCGTGGTCAACATCCACGCCCACGGCGGCAGCCTGTTCCGGGTGGATCCGGCCACCGGTGCCGCCCGCCGGGTCGACCTGGGCGGGGTCACGCTGCCGACCACCAACGGCATCCTGGTGCGCGGCCGCACCCTCTACGCGCCCGGCATGTCCGACCTCGCCGTCCTCCGCCTCGACCCGACGGGGCACAACGCCCGCCTGGTCCGGACGGTCACCGACCCGCGCTTCGAGACCCCCTGCGCGGCCGCCGTCCACGGCAACCGCCTCTACCTGCCCAACTCCCGCTTCCCGCAACCGCCGGCCCCGGAGATCCCGTACAACGCGGTGGCCCTGACGCTGCCGTTGTAGCGGGGGGCGGGGGAGCGGGGCGGAGCCTGCCGGGTAATGACCCAATCAGTCCTTCACCCCTATACTTCGGCCTATGCAGTCCATCACGATCAGGCGTGCCACGGCGCACGACGCCGAGGTTCTCACCGCGCTGGTGCAGGGGTCCGGCGCGTACCGGGGGCAGTACGCCGCGATCATCACCGACTACCGGGTCACCGCCGAGTACATCGACCGGCACCGGGTCTTCGCGGCGGTCGACGCGACCGGCCGGGTCCTCGGCTTCTACGCCCTGGTGCTGGAACCGGCCGAACTGGACCTGGCGTTCGTGTCGGACGAGGCGCAGGGGACGGGGGTCGGCCGGCTCCTGGTGGAGCACATGATCGGCCAGGCCCGGCAGGCGGGCCTGGCCCACGTCCGCGTCGTGTCGCACCCTCCGGCCGAGCAGTTCTACCGGCGCCTCGGCGCCGAGCCGGTGGGGACGGTTCCTCCCGCACCGCCGAAGGTGACCTGGGAGCGCCCGGAACTGCGCTTCGCCACAGGCGTCACGGGCGCCACAGGCGTTACGGGCGCCACAGGCGTTACGGGCGCCACAGGCGTTACGGGCGCTACAGGCGTTACGGGCGCTACAGGCGTTACGGGCATCACCTAACCGATGCCGGTCTCCAGGCCGCGCAGCAGGGCCTCCAGGCCGAAGGCGAACGTGTCCTCGGGGGCCTCGTTGTACTCCGCGGCCTGGGTGTCGAAGCGGCTCTGCAGCCGCGGCAGCCCGCTCGCGGCCTCGATCGCCTTGGCCATCGTCTCCTGGAGGACCTCCTCCGGGTCGCCGCCGTCGCGGCTGATCTTCCGGCTGAGGGAGGCGGTGGCGGAGGCGCCCAGCGCGTTCCCGAGTACGTACGTGAACACGCTCGCCGCGGCCCGGTCGGCCGCCGGCCCGCTGAACCCGGCCGCCTCGAACACGGCGAGGGTGTGGTCGTCGTGGCGGGCCTTCCGGGGCCCGTAGAAGAGGTGGTAGCCGAAGGCCTGCACGAGCCACGGGTGCCGGGTGAGCATCGCGTGCAGGCTGAGGGCCATGCGGGTCGCCGCCGTACGCCAGTCGACCGCGTCCAGGTCGGGCAGCTCGATCTCGTCCCACACCTGGTCGCCGACGAGCAGCACCAGGTCGTCCTTGTTCTTGACGTGCCAGTAGACCGCCGTCGCCGCGGCGCCGAGCCGTTTGCCGAGGCTGCGCATGTTGAGGCCTTCCAGCCCCTCCTCGTCGAGCAGCTCGATCGCGGTCCGGATGATCTGGTCCTTGGTCAGGGTTTCGCGCGCCATGGGGCTCACGATAGGCAACGAAACCCGTCCTGCACAAAGTTCAGGAACACCCGGGGTCCACGTCAGGAACGCCCCGCCCCAGCCACAGCCTCAGGCCCCGCCCCAGCCGCCGTCCCCCGGGAGGCCCGCGCCACGACCAGGAGCAACACCCCGCAGCCCGCCACCAGCCCCCACCCCGGACGCGACGCCGCCGCGAGCCCGCCCGGACCGGCGCCCGCGACCAGGCCCCCCGCGAGGGCGATGCCGACCGCCGAGCCGACCTGCCGCGCGGTGGAGGTCACGGCCCCGGCGACCCCGGCACGGGACTTCGGCAGCCCGCCGACCGCGGTGTCGGTGAGCGGCGCGTTGGCGAAGCCGAATCCGATCCCGATCAGCAGGTAGGCGGCCAGGAGCAGCAGCACACTCGTGTCCTGACCCAGGTTCACCAGGCACAGCCCGCCCACCGCGGTGAACGCACCCGCCAGCACCAGCGGACGCCGCGGCCCCACCCGCCCCACCATGCTGCCGGACCACGGCGCGCACAGGGTCGCCCCCACCGCCATGGGCAGCGTCGCGCAGCCGGCCGCGAGCGGGGTCCAGCCGCGGGCGTGCTGCAGGTACAGGGTGGTGAGCAGCAGCGTCACGTTCAGCGCGACGAACACGGCCACTGCCCCCAGCACGGCCGCGGTGAAAGCCGGCCGCCGGAACAGCCCGAGGTCCATCAGCGGCTCCTCCCGCCGCAGCTCGACCCGTACGAAGGCCGCCGTCGCCGCCGCGGCCACGGCGTACCCGGCGAGGGCCGGTGCCGAGGTCCAGCCGATCCGGGGACCCTCGATCAGGAGCCCGACCGACACGCCCAGCGCCAGGGTGAGCAGCAGCTGCCCGAGCAGGTCGATCCGCCGGGCCCGCTGCCCGCGCGACTCCGGTACGAACACGGCGACCAGCACGAGCGCGGCGGCGATCACCGGCACGTTGATCCAGAACACCGACCGCCAGCCGAACGCCGCGACCAGCGCCCCGCCGGTCACCGGGCCCGCCGCCATGCTCAGCCCGAACACCGACGCCCACACGCCGATCGCCCGCGCCCGCTCCCTCGGATCGGGCATCGCGTTGACCACGATCGCCAGGGCCACCGGGCTCAGCATCGACGCCCCGACGCCCTGCAACGCCCGCGCCGCGACCAGGAAGCCGAGCGAGGGGGCGAGCGCGCAGGCCACCGAGGCCACGCCGAAGACGACCAGCCCGCACCGGAACACCCGGCGCCGCCCGAACCGGTCGGCGAGCGCACCGGACGCGATGAGGAGGCCGGCCAGGACTACCGTGTAGGCGTCCACGACCCACTCCAGGCTCCGGGTGTCCGCGCCGAGCCCGCGCCCGATCACGGGCAGGCCGACGTTGACGATGGTGGTGTCGAGGCCGACGAGGAACATGCTCAGCGCACAGACGGCCAACACCGTCCACCGCCGCCGCACACTCAATTCGGGTGGGGCAGGAGGTGCGGTACGGGCATCAGGAGCAGCCGGGTTTGCCGTGGTCACGGGTGGTCCGCCTTCCGGTCCGGGAGCAGATCAGGTGCCGCCCATGCTCGGACCGCGTGCCGGAACAGCCCACAAAACTTGCCGGAACCGCAAAACCGCCCCGCGGGTCGGCCGCGGGTCTTCAACCGTCCCCACCGGGATGGCGGATTTGAGATCCGCCCATTCGGGTGCTTGATCCCGCATGCACGCGAAACAAGACTTTCTGTCATGAAACTAACTGAAACCTGGCGCCAGCACTGGACGCAGGGG